>JBNONK010000003.1:0-573170 GCA_050311775.1 Erwinia amylovora
CACCGCCGGATGCTGGCTAATCCCCCAGATGCCCAGCCCGGCGATAGAGGCAAACCACAGGCCCATGATCGGGCCAAAGACTTTGCCGATTTTCGCCGTGCCAAGTGGCTGAATAGCAAAAAGCGCCAGCAGGATCACTACCGCACCGGGCGCACTATGCGCAGCTCGCTGATCCCCAAAAATATTCTGACCCGGGTTATCGGCATGGTCGGCATGCTCAACCTGCTGTCAATTCCGATTGGCGGCGCGGTAGTCAGCGCCCTGTCCGGCAGCATTGGACTACCGACCATTATCCTGCTCTGTTCCGGTACTTCGCTGCTGTTTGCCCTGCTGCTGCTACTGGCAGGCCGCTACCGGCTGGGCTGGCCCGGCTTTTTCCCTGGCCAGGCATGACGGCGGAGTCCGCCCCGCCTGAAGCCGATTTCTCCATTATGGCGGCTGATGGGCTTTGTCGAATCAATCGAACTTTCGGCGGTAGTCAGGATTAGATCACCGCACTCCTGATCCGGCATGGTTGCAACGTTCATGGTCAGGAGATTGAATCGCTTCTTCAAGGCGTACCGATCCAGAGCAGGCACTCCAGCGCTTCGTAAACCTTCGGCAGCAGCGTACCCCGTTTGCGGTTGCCCAGAATGAACCCTCTTAAATCCCGTGCCGGAGCGTGGTTGATATAGCGCTCGATCATATCCTTCTGTGTCAGCATCTGGCGTTTATGCTTTCCAGTGCGGCGATCGAGGTAATAGTGGCCCAGGGGACCACAAGCGCCACTGGCCTGGTGTCGCAGTTGTGAAGCCGACACCGGCGGGCGTTTAAGGTACCGGCTGACATATTTAACGCTGAAGCCCCCCAGGTCTTCTTCGCGAAGTGTAGCTTCAAGTAACGGCTACATTGTGCCTTCAGGTCGTGCCGCCCCTGCCCCTGTCGCGGATATATTCCAGTCCCGGCAGGGGGGCGGGACTGACCCGCTCATAGCTGCTGCGCAGCAGACGGATAACGGCACCCCGCCAGATTTCCATAACGGCCTTCTTTTTTAAGAAAGCTGCGCCAGACGCCGAGCTTTACATCAAGTCCGCCGTGGGTGAGTGAGACGTGGAAGCACACAGGTAAAACAGTAAAGGCGTCAGTTGCACGACTGACGTCATCCCTGAGGCTCATGCAGTCAAGCAGCTTTATCTCGGTGCAGGATGCAGAGATCCTTATTTCACAGGTGCTCAGGAACAATCAAAATCAAAATGCCATTCTGGCTAGAAATGCCCTACAAGGACAAAATCTTAAAATGATATTCAACGGCAGCTTTGCCAGTAAGACCGGTATTTCTGTCAGCAGGGGAACCACAGAAGTTAAAGATTGTTATCAGGTTCGTGTGGTCCTGAAGTTTGAATACTGGCATGGGAAACCCTATTTCGTGCTAACGTTTTTCCGATGGTATAGAGATGAAAAAATTGAATACGTTCGGGCTGGACAGTCTGATAGCCATTTATTTTGGTCAGGATTACGATCTGTTTGGTAGCGGCGAGAGTGTCAGCGCCCAGATCGATGCATGGATTGCTGATACGCATGCCGCTTTCAGGGAGGGAATGCTCGGTGATATAGACCAGTTATGTCGGGAAAGTAATGATGTTGATAGAGATTTTGAGGTCTGCTACGGGGATGACTTTTCAACCGAACTGTGGGACACGACGCCTGGCGATTTCCTTGAACTGCTCAGGGAAAAAATTCTAGCCTCCCTGACAGGGATGCATTGATCAGTTCAACTGGGATCGTTCCCCAAAGATCCGTGGTGTTTCTCCCTGACAGCTCCCTCGTGCGCCCTCTTGTTTCTGCCTTTCGGTTTACCGCTGTCATTCTGCTGATTCACTGGGTCGCGTTGCTCTGGGTTTTGTCTTTTTACCTGATCCGCGCTGCATTCAGCATCACTGCAATGATCATGGCAGTTCCGTATGCTTATGACACTCTGCGCATAGCTGGTGCTATTTATTTACTTAGAAGTCACATAATCAAACAGGATACCACCGCGCTGAACATGGCGAAGTTTATCCGGGGACAGACGCTGCGACTGATTGAAAAACTCAACCCGTTCGATCTTGATGACAAGCTGGCAGACTGTGAAAAGCTGTACGAACAGGCCGAAGCGCTGTATCAAAAGCAGAGCGGACACCAACCTTCGCTTTTGGAAGTCAGTGTCCGATATTACCGGGGTATTTCCGCTTAACTCTTAACGGTAAATCTCTGCGGTAGCTCTCCACAGGCTGGAGTTTCCTGGTGTGTCAACACCGATTATACGGTAACGGGACGCGCCCATATCTTCTGCCTTTCGTTTCACTTGACGCAATGCATCGTCGGGCGAACCCCTTACACCGGAAACCGAAACGGTACCCATGTTTTGTAGTTGGGAAGTTTGAACCGTGGTTACCTCAGTGGCAGCAAGAGCTGAGAAAGAATTTCCTGTAAGAAAAGCGGTACAAATAATAACAAACAATCTTACTTTCATGACTGATTCCTGATTAGATAATCCATTTTACCTTCAACAGGAATCAATCATGGCACTGCTTAATGAAAATTTGATATCGTAAAGGGTAAATATAATTAAGGTTTGCGAGGGTAAAAAGGAATTATTATAACAGATGTTAGTTTCAAATTTATTTATGTGCAAAATGTAAATTTATGTGACGCATAATTGTGCCCATGGTTCAGTTCGGATATCGATAATTATTGTGCGTAAGGCTTTTTTCCTTTTCAGTTTAGCAGCTCTCAGCAACAGTGACGGGATGCCCTTGAAAAAGCCGATCGAACAACACGCGCTGCAGATTGTCAGCCTGGATGCGCCCACCTCTTCTGACCGCTCCGCCGGTAAAGATTCCTTTAAAGCGGAAGTCGGTCCCTCTTAGTGACGCCCACGAAGGGGGTGACTGAAGCGTCCCCCGTCCGCATTGTCGCCGCCAAAATCGACATAGTCCCGGTCCAATACGACAGCCGTCACGCCTGCTGTCCGGCTGCTCCTGTAGCCAGGCGGGCGCTGGCGCGGCTACCGTTGGTGGCAGCATAAGTAAAACTGTCTTTGCCCAAATCACCATTGAACGGAGTGTACGACATCGTCATAACCCAGCGGTGAAGCGTGGAATGGTCGACGGTGATGCCGCGCGCAGCCATTATCTCTTTGGGATTACGCAGGTTCAGGAAATACGCCAGATAACAGCAAACTCACTGGAGAAAATGTCAGCAGGATAATGCAGTCTGTGGAAGACGTTTTAGACTGAAGACATAGGCAGGTAGCATCATCAAAGAAACAGCATGTTACCTGACGACGCCGTAATGCGGAAAATCCTTCAGCGCGGTGTGCGGTCTCAACCACTACGCTGAAGGGGATGGAAAACTATGTTGATGACGTATGGCGATTATTCATCATGTAAAGGTTTCAGAACATGGTATTACTGTTGGCTGATTTAGCGGGTATTTCCTGGATAATGTCCCAGTGCTCTACAATTTTTCCATCCTTAACACGGAACAAATCATAAAACGCCTGTGGCTTGCCATTCCATGCACCTTCACTTTGAGTCAGAACAAAATTACCCTGTCCCAGAACCTTATGTACGGTTTTGTATTGAAACATGTTGTTCTGAGCGGCCAGGGCTTTAATGGCCTGCTGCAATCCATCCAGACCATCTTTGACGTTAACGTTATGCTGATCGTATTCTTTGGTGCTGATGTAATCAGTGATCTTCTGAGGCGCTTTACCCAGCAGCACATCATTGACGAAGTTTTTCACCAGCACCTTATTGGCATCTGTCTTATCCAGGTCCGTTACGCGTGATGGGCCATCGAACTGGGAGCGGCCACTTGCTGTTTTCTCAACAAACGGCGCGATGGCATCCCAATGCTCCGCAACCTTGCCATGTTCAAAACGCCATATATCAAAAGCAACAACCTTATTTGCACCAAATACCTCTGCGTTATTATAGGAGTTATGCATCACAATAAACTCGCCATCCTGGAATATGTGATGTGTGGTGCTGGTCGTCCCGTTCTTTTTCAACACTGGTAAGAACTGAATAACTGGTTCAATACCTGTTGGTACCGTGGGGTTGTGCTGAATGTAATCTTTTCTGAAATACTTTCGCACCCCAGCTTCACTGTAGTCTTTAAAAAATGCATCCTGTGCTTTGACGGCAGTTGGCAGCAAATCAGGAACTTTTACCCCCTCCCTTGCGGAGGCCTGCGTATACCCCAGCAGTAACGATGCGGTAATCAAACCCGTCATCAGGTTTTTGACTGGCTTTAATTTCCGGGCCGAATTTAAGGCTGTCATGGTGACAGTTTTAATAGTCTGATGCATTTTTCACCCCAATTAATGGTTGGTCAGGTTGTTGGAAAACTATACGTGGTAAAAATTATTTCAGCCGCAATACTTTTACGGAATAAATAAGCATTCCTCAGATGGTTACATTTTTTCCAGCTTGCGAGTGAAGAATCACTTCATGTTAACCGACCTGCTCTATCCTCAAGGTTGTAAAGAGCTATCGGGACTATTAATTAAAATACATGTCAAAAATTACGCTTGCTTCTGATGATATTCATACAGCTGTTTAATGACGTCCGCAGCATTTTCATTTATACCAACAGCCCTGTTACCAAGTTCATCCGGGATCTGAGGATAATCTTTGTTAATTCGTATTAACTTTCCCTGCCGCGTTCCTTTTATCAGGCGTTCACCGGGCCAGCGGATCACCGATGGGGTGTTAAAGCCAGCCCCAATTTCAATGATTAAAAAAGGGTTATCCTCGATCTTCTCAAGCCAGGCGGAGAAACGCGCCTGTTCTTCCCGGTAAGGACTCTCCACAAAATACCGATCAATGCGGACGTTCAGGAAAACCTCTCCCCCACAATTTGGACAGCATGGGATGACGTCCGGATCTGTAATGGTCTGCGTTATGGGATCCATCTTTTGCAGCAGGCTTTGTATCACCGGTTCGCTCTTCCAGACCACGTCCTGGCATGCGCGGGCGCACTGAAGATACCCATAGTCGCCCTGTGGCGTATAAAGCCTTTCCTGGCTGAAACCGTTGCGTGCAAAGAGCTGATCAACGTTTGAGGTATACACAAAGATATCCGCATGGCTGGTCAGGGCACAGAGCTGGCGGTATGCTGGATCGTCACGCTCTCCGAAACGAATGTCGTCAACGTGTATCGCCCAGTAAGCCCAGAATTCAGCCGGAGTCCATCCACGGTAGCCAATTGCCTGATAACGGGCAGTAAATCCTTTACGGGCAAAAGCAGGGAATAGCTCTTTATAGCGCGCATTCTCTCCGTAATCGAATCCAGCCGCTGCTGACATTCCCGCCCCCGCGGTGATCAGAATATGTTTACTCCCGGCAATCAGGGAGGAAATTTCGGACAGGGTTGTTTTATTCACTGGTATGCCTCCAGACACTCCTGATAGATGCGTTCATGATCCGCACTGAATACATTAAAAATAATATGGTCAAATCGGCCAGGGTGTTCTGACAGCCAGCGCGCAACGGTCTCAAGAGCTGTTCGTGCAGCTGGTCTGTGAGGAAAGCCATAAACGCCGGTCGATATTGCGCAGAACGCCAGAGACCTCAGTCCAGCCTGAGATGCAAGGTGCAGGCAGGACTGGTAACAGCTTGACAGCTGCTCGTGATGTTCAGCTGTCAGTGGGCCGCGGACTACCGGGCCAACCGTATGCAAAACGTACCTGGCGGGCAAATTATACCCTCGCGTAATTTTAGCACTGCCCGTCTCCTCATCGCTAAGGTGCTGAGCCTGCATAATGGTTTCACAGTCTGCGCGAAGCCTGGGTCCCGCCTGCCAGTGAATTGCATTATCGATACAGGCGTGAAAGGGGATAAAGCAGCCCAGCATTTTTTCATTCGCGGCATTTACAATGCCATCAACCTCAAGCCCGGTAATATCGCCCAGCCACAGTTTACAAACACCTGCTTCGGGGTAAGATGATGTTTTAAGGGTGTCGGCAATTGCGGGAAGTTCCAAAGCTTTGGTTATCACTCGCCTTGATTTCAGCGTCTGTAACAGGGCATCACTCAGTCTGAGATACTTCACGGGCAACGGTTCAGGGCCCCGGCGCGTCAGCATTGCCCTTAAGTCAGCGATTCCAGGCCAGTCTGGTGACGGCAGGATGCCCCCTTCTTCGTCGGCGAGAAAGCCGGTCAGCTCTGCCAGTGCGGCATTAAAATCTGCTTCGGATAATATCTTTTCTGCGCTGAATGGCTCATCCAGCGCGATCTGTTTACGGTAGTGACGCAATGCAAGGCTCATCGGTAACCTCTTAAACACTCCTGTGGTGGATGAGTGTCGGTCTGAACAGGTGAACCCGGCAGATGATAGGTTTTCAGCTTTCCTTTTGAAAGTACTTACCAATTAGTAAGTAGTAAAATTTTACTCGTTGTTAAAAAAGTGTAATCAGTGGTTCCCCGGCAAAGTCAGAGCGACTTTATTTTTTAATCACTCTGAGCAGGTTAAGCTCGATCCAGTCGCTGAGCTGAATCACCTGGGCATAAACTTCCAGGCCGAGCGGTGTCAGAGAATATTCCGTATGTGGAGGAATGACGGGCAGAGCTTCACGATGAATGAATCCATCTTTTTCAAATGTCTGCAGGGTCTGGGAAAGCATTTTTTCGCTTATCCCGGTGATCCTGCGCTTCAGCTCGCTGAAGCGCAGCGTATTTTTGTCCAGCGCGATAAACACCAAAATACCCCAGCGGCTGGCAATATGCTGAAGGATTTCCCGCGACGGGCAGTTTACGTCCAGTAATCTGCCGTGCCTGACAGCTGGTCTTTCTGTAATTTTTGTCTGGTCCATTTTTCTACCTGATAATTAATCTTATACTTACCAAAGCGTAAGTACTTACCTTTGTATAGCTTATCAGTTATAGTCATTTCAGTCCTTATTTTTTATATCTTATACCCAAAACGTGTTGTTGAAGATGCACGTTACTTATGCTTAAGGAGATTATTATGATCGCAGTTACAGGTGCTACCGGCCAGCTGGGCCAGCTGGTTATTGCTGAACTACTTAACCACGTTCCGGCAGCTGAGATTGTTGCCGCCGTGCGCACTCCGTCCAAAGCAGGGGCATTAAAAGAAGCTGGCGTCAACGTCCGTCAGGCCGATTACAGCAAACCAGACACGCTCGAAGCGGCCTTTGCGGGCGTCGACAAACTCCTGCTGATTTCTTCCAGCGAAGTAGGACAGCGCAGCGCTCAGCACCGCGCTGTGATTGATGCGGCTAAAGCGGCAGGGATTAAACTCATTGCTTACACCAGCCTGCTGAACCTGGACAGCTCTACTATGCTACTTGCGGATGAGCATCGTGATACCGAGGCTGCCCTGAAGGCATCGGGTGTGCCTTACGTGTTGCTTCGCAACGGCTGGTACACCGAGAACTATGCAGCGAGCATTGCCCCTGCGCTGGCACACAATGCTTTTATTGGTTCCGCAGAAGATGGCCGTATCTCTTCTGCTCCACGCGTTGATTATGCTCATGCGGCGGTAAAAGTTCTGACTGCAGAGGGGCAGGAAGGTAAAGTCTATGAGCTGGCGGGTGACGAAGGGTATACGCTCAGTGAGTTCTCAGCCGAAATTGCCCGCCAGTCAGGAAAAGAGGTGAATTACGTTAATCTGCCTCAGGCTGATTTTGCGGCTGCACTCAAGGGTGCCGGTCTGCCGGATGGCCTTGCTGACGTGCTTGCGGATTCTGACGTTGGCGCCAGCAAAGGTGCGTTATACGACGACAGCCGCGTGCTGAGCCAGTTACTGGGCCGTCCCACCGGGACCTATCAGGACGTTATTGCCGCAACACTAAAAACGCTGTAAGTCCCCCGCCGGGCTGGTGTAACAGCACGTCCCGATGATGGATTTCTGAAACTGTATAAGGGAAGCCAGTGGCTTCCCTTTTTTTATGTGTCAGGAACCGGATGGCCCAGGGCACCGCCCCTGATAAAGGCTGTATTAAAGGAGCCCAACAGTTCATGTCTTATTATTCCCGATCCGCTTCAGCTCCCCTGGACAGCGCTCATGGTCTGCCACATCCACGTCGCTTATGGGCTGTTCTTTCGGTTTCCCTCGCAGTGGTGCTGAGCGTGCTGGACGGCAGCCTGGCGAACGTTGCCTTACCCACCATCGCATCAGAACTGCATGCCAGTGCTCATGCCTCGGTATGGGTTGTCAATGGTTATCAGCTGGCAATTATCACAACACTGCTGCCGGTGGCAGCACTGGCAGAACATATTGGTTATCGCCGCGTATTTCGTACGGGGATATTGATATTTACCCTGTCCTCTGCCGGCTGCGCCTGGGCCCACTCCCTCAGCGGTCTGGTTGCAGCGCGCGTGATACAAGGCTTAGGGGCCAGCGCAATCATGTGCTGTTCTTCCGCGCTTCTGCGCCTCGCTTACCCTTCTGAACGGTTTGGTAAGGGGCTGGCCCTGAACACGTTCGTTGTCACTCTTGCATCCGCAGCGGGACCGACGATATGTGCGGCAATGCTCTCATTCACCACCTGGCCCTGGCTTTACGCCATCAACCTGCCGATTGGATTGCTGGCCCTTCTTACAGCCCGGCAACTGCCTTTCAGTCCTTTACAGCCCAGAACTTTTGATGCCCTGAATATTTTGCTGAACGCTTTTGGTATGAGTGCTGGCGTTGTAGGCATCACGCTACTTAATTCCACACCCTGGATTGCCATCATTCTGATTATCATTGCAATACTGTCTATGCGGCAACTTGTGATGCGCAGTCGCATTCAGGAGACACCGCTTCTCCCTCTGGACTTATTCCGTATACCGCGTTTCCGCTGGGCAGTCAGTGCGTCATTCTGCATGTTTTCGGCGCAGATGTGCGCTTTTGTAACGCTCCCGTTTTATGTTCAGCATGAGTTAGGGCTCAGCATAGTACACACGGGGCTACTCATGACGACCTGGCCGGTGGGTGCCTCACTGGCCAATCTTGCTATCTCCCCTTTTATTGACCGCTTGAGAGCCGCCAGTATGTCAGCCTCCGGGGCCATATTGCAGACGGGAGGGCTGGTGTTACTACTGATGTTTCACCATGGTGCGTCAGATTTACGTATAGCGGCATGCATGCTTTTATCTGGCATCGGATTCGGTTTGTTCCAGGCACCCAATGGCCGGGATATGCTTTCTGCAGCTCCACGCGTCAGAAGCGGAGCGGCTGGGGGGATGCAGGCAACGGCAAGGGTCAGCGGTCAAACCTGCGGGGCCGCTCTGGCCGGACTGTGCTTCTCACTTTCGATATGGCAGGGAAGTCGTCTTGCGCTGGGAGTTGCTGCAGGGCTGAGTGTTATCGCCGTTATTTTAAATCTGAACAGACGGCGCGCGCTTAAAGAGTAAATAGGATCAGAGCATGGCCAGATTACGCCCATACTTTGTTTCTGACGCCTCTTACGGGACTGATCATGCCTTTCCGAACCTTTCCGGCAGCAGCGCCTCGCTGGGAGCCATTGGGAAACGTATCCCGAGCTGGTGGGTGACGTCCAGCACGAAGTCACCCCGGGTCAGCTGCAGGATCTCGTTGAGCCGTCCGCAGGTGTTCCACAGGGTGTCGGTAAAGCTGTTTTTTAAGGTCCGGCATTTTTGAGAGCAGCACGGCCACCTCGGGCGCCAGCAGGTAGCGGGGCACATCGGTGCCGTATGCGCCGGCGAAGTTTCGCAGGAACACGGCGCTTTTGTAATCAAGGTAGCACGCGGCGCTCTGACTGGTCACGTGATGACCACTGACGTCGCTGCGTGAAATCTGCATCAACTCGTGGGGTCAAAGTGCCCAATATTTCAATCTCCGCACTCTGCATCCGTAGAACGTATTTTCGCGCATCTGTCCGGTAAAAACGATCGCAATAAATCGCTCCTTTGTCGATCCTCTCAGGATCGATTTTGAGGCTTTTCTCCCATATACTGAGAATAGCCTGGCCAGCTGAACATAAACAGCGGGGCATCAGGGGGCTAAAAGGATGGAAACATGATGTAATTGACTGATGTATAGAAAGTTATGCCGAGATCGGCTGGGCCATGGTCGGCCCAGGCTTTCCTGGCTTAACACCTGGCCAAGATAAAATAAAAGACAGGCAGCTTAAATATTTACACTCGATTCTGATGAACTGACTTTTGAACCGGCAGGGAATAACGCGTCAGAAAATTCATTCAACTGAATAAGAGTGGCTGTAAAATACCGGTAAGATGCGCTTTCTGCAGTCGCAGTGAAATTTCAGATATCAGATCAGCAATGATGATGCCTGTCGTAATGACAGGCATACTTTTAAACAGTTTAAAGATAAGCGATAAATAAATCACATGAAGGTATATTCATTTAAAAAATAAGCATAATTTTCAATTTTTCATAAAATTAACTGAGAAAAATAAAATTGCATCCAAAAATATCAGATAAGCTTTTAGGTAAAACACCATCAGCTTATTTTTAACCAATAACACCTCGTGTAATCATGAGAAGAAATTAGCTATCCGAAAAACAACTATAAGCTATTTTAAATACACATGCTTTTTTCTTTATGCAATTTAACCATAGCGGGAGAGGATAATATTTTTGCAACGGACTCTGTGGTTTTAAACGTACATGAACAATCTATGTTCTGGCACTGATAATAAGCCTCTTTAGTTTCATTAGTAACATACCGACTGGTTCTTGTATGGGCAGCATGTCTGCATAATGGACAACGCATCATCATTTTACTCCTTTTAATTAACACCCCTTACTATAACTCAGGTTGATGTTATACCTGTACCTTCCTTTCTGACCCCAAAGAGAGTTAAGACTGCTTCAGTTAAAAACGTCTTATAAGGCTAAGTTAAAAAAATTGAAATGAATATAACTATTCGTTTTGTCACTCTTCACACAACAAAATATAATTAAAAAAAATTGTGTGTTGTATGATATTTGAAACACCAGGAATGGATTTCAAATAAAATAAAAAAAATTATTATCTGAAGTGACTCCCGGACTCCCCGGGATTTAATGAGGTAATAAATGAGCAACGTAAAATTTAACTCCACAAAATGGACTCGTGCTGACGCACTGAAAATAAATGAAGCAGATCCAACAACAACACAGCCAGTTGTTGACTACAACTTCCCGGTCATGAGTTCTGATAATTTCATCTGGGATACAATGCCTCTAAGGGACTTAAAGGGTAATATCGTTTCTGTGAACGGGTGGTCTGTTATCTTCACTCTTACCGCAACTCGTAATGAGAATTCTGACAAATTTGTTGATGCCAGCGGCAATTATGATATTACCGCTGACTGGAATGACCGACATGGACGGGCACGGATTTGTTTCTGGTATTCAAAAACAGGTAAAGACTGGATCTTTGGTGGACGTGTTATGGCTGAAGGTGTGTCTCCGACGAGCCGCGAGTGGGCCGGCACGCCGGTTTTACTGAACAACAAGGGCGAGATAGACCTCTATTATACCTGTGTAACACCTGGTGCCACCATTGCGAAAGTGAAGGGTAAAATTGTTACCGACAGCACCGGCGTAAAACTGAAAGGTTTTGATTCCGTGCAGCTGCTGTTCTCTGCTGACGGTGAGATTTATCAGACCGAAGCACAGAACACTTACTGGAATTTTCGTGATCCCAGCCCCTTTATCAACCCTGCAGACGGAAAGTTGTACATGCTGTTCGAAGGTAACGTGGCGGGCGTACGAGGCACGCACGTGGTTGGCGATGATGAGCTGGGCACCGTTCCTCCAGGCTATCGTGATACAGGTAGCAGCAACTACCAGACCGGATGCGTCGGGCTTGCCGTTGCCAGGGATAACACTGGCAGCGAATGGGAGCTGCTTCCGCCTCTGATCACCGCAGTGGGGGTTAATGATCAAACAGAGCGTCCACACTTCGTGTTCAAAGACGGCCGGTATTATCTTTTTACAATCAGCCATAAATACACCTTTGGCGACGGTGTCACGGGCCCTGACGGCGTTTACGGCTTTGTGTCCAATGCGCTTACGGGCCCTTATGCACCAATGAATGCGTCAGGGCTGGTGCTGGGAAACCCTCCCTCCCAGCCTTACCAGACCTATTCTCATTATGTCATGCCAAACGGGCTGGTGACGTCCTTCATTGACAGCGTGTCTGCTGAAGATGGCAGTTACAGGATCGGCGGAACTGAAGCCCCGACTGTTGGGATCGTGCTCAAGGGTCAGCGCTCTTTTGTCGAGCAGGTTTATGACTATGGTTACATTCCCGCGATGAGAGACGTCAAACTGAAATAAAACCAAACCTCTCCTTCATCCTGAGGGAGGGGTTTATTCATCTGCTGGGAGTAAGCATTATGATGAATGACTTTAGGTGGCAGGAGATAGTCAGTGTTGCAGAAGGAATTAATGTGCCAACTATCGCTGTTATATTTTCAGCTCTTATCGCCTTCCTGAGAATGGCCTGTTACAGATGTCCGCTTAGAATGCTGATATTTGAGGTTTTATCATGTTCACTGATTACCTGTTCTTTTTCACTGGTAAACTATTTCCGGATCCCGCCGGACACTCAGATACTGGTAGGCAGCTTTATCGGTCTCACAGGAACACGCAGATTAAGATCGCTCTTTATCAGTTTTCTTGGATGTCGGTTCAGAAAATAGTGCTTAAATGATGGGTTATTGAGTGCGGAAGGTTAAAATACTTAACCCAGAAAAATTCGCACAACAGTATATCACTTTGTTTTATAAAAAATTACCCTACATGACATTACTTTGTATGGCACTGTTATATTTAATGCTAAACAGTGATTTTTCCGATATTAAAGCTGATATTTAAAGGCTGATGACTTTATGGTGTTAACATTAAAATGAACGTCAGCGAAGACCAGTAAATAATCAACGAAGCCGGATCTCCTAAGGGGTTCATTCACAGTTTTATTCTGGCCTATGTTACCACTCACCTCCTGATTATTGCTGCCCGGTCATTTAAATCTTCTAATTTGAGAGATGTAAACCGGAACATTTTTTTAACTTTCTCACGATAGTGACCATTACCAGGATGATAAGGTGCTCATTCAGGTTTGCTTCAAAGGGGAGAGGGAACTATTTATGCTTATGAACTCAGAAGGAAAAAATGTAAAATTTAAATTCTGTTATTAATAGTGACATCCGCGGATAGTTGCGAGAAGGCCTTCCCGTGCAGGAATGTGATTCTTTATCGGAGATAATTCAGCCTTAATGATGTGGATAAAAATGGAGTTGTCATTATTAAATGCTTGCCCAGGTAAAGAGATTTCTCACCAATTGTATTTTGACCAATCATCATATGCATTTATCGGGTTAGGGCCGCCGTCTGGATGTTCACGAAAACAGCATACAGCAGCATCGCGCAAAAAGTGGCAACTCCTTTTGGAAAAAGCCTCGCGTGCAGTGTTATTCATAACCGATTTGGTGATGCAGCGATGTTAATCAAGACTGACATTTTCCATTCGCTGGGCGGGTACGCCGAAGACTACGGCAGGGGCCATGAAGACCGGGAAGTATACACCCGTGCGGCAATGGCTGGATACAGTCTGGAAGTCCATGCTGAACCGCTGTACTGGTATCGCGTTATGGCAGACAGCATGTCGCATGCTCGAAAAAATATCTCTTTTGACCTGACCCGAAACATCACAGGGGTAATGGGCAATATTGATGTTGATATTTACCGTTTGATGCAGTTTTGTCAGGGCCAGTACTACAAGGATTATTTGAGCAAACACTAAATTTATCTTTGAAACCTCTGTTTCGGGCAACGGCAACCTCTGCTCTGAGCCCGTCCGTAGTGCGGGCTCAGTTCACAGAATTTTGTGGCCAACTCTTCATTTTCTTTTCCATGACATTCACCTGCTACTTTAATGTTCAATCCACCTATTATGATCGCTTTTCAAGATGATAATTAACCGCATACTGTACGTTTTCGTACGGTTGTCCCTCCCCCCTTATTGGGAAGAACGAGCCGCTTCTCTGATGTGCGAAGGTCGTTTGGCGATCACGCTATGAAGCCATGAATAGCAACGGCAAGGGCTTGCGGCTGTTCAAGTGGTACCAGGTGGCCGCAATTTTCAATAGCGCCTGTGCTCAGATCTGCCGAGACTGGCCGAAGCTGGTTAGCGACCGCGGTGCCAACAACACCTCCAGCGAGGGCGAGTATCGGAACCGAAAGCTTGGTTTGGGCTACCGCCTCAGCCAATTGCCTCGCACCGACAGGAAAAGCACGGTAATGCTCAAACCCACCGCGCAATCTCTCCCGCGTTTGGTACGCTGCGACAAAGGCATCGCGAATTGCAGGGTCTATGCCTTTGCGATCAGCAGTCCCGTTAATCAGGAACCAGTCGATATAGCGGTCGGCATAATCCTCGAGGACGGATTCGGCCAGGCCTGGCGTCCCATGGAAGCCGAACCACCATGGGGCGCCGTTGGCCAGGAAGGCTTCAGCGCCAGGCAGCTTACCGACCAGCCCCTCGGTGACAATGAGATGGCGGGTGCGTGCCGGATGGCGCAGCGCCAGCATCGTGGCGATCGAAACGCCAAGGTCGATACCAACCACGCTCGCTTGCTCGACGTCAAGTGCCTTAAGCAATGCCGCCGCATCGTCTGCTAATGTGTGCAGGTCATAGCCGTTGTCCGCCAGTGTCGTTGCACCGATTCCGCGCAGGTCGGGTGCGATCACGCGGTAATCTGTGGTAAGAAATGGAAATAGGTTACGCCAAAGCTGCCAGGTATGTGGCCAGCCGTGTAGCAATAAAACTGCAGGACCGGTGCCCGATGTGGCGACATTGATGGTAATGCCATTCACCTCGACGGTACGTATGACAATATCCGGGTAGTGAGTAGTTTCGATCACAGCTTTCTCCTTGGTTTTATCCTTGACGAAAGGTTGATACTCAGTGAAGCTGGTGTCAATAAGATACCAACACCACCGCAGGTAACCTGGAGGTAACAATGGCAGATCTTTCTGGCCCTTTCATTGCGGCCTGTCCTACTCGCATGCTGCTTGATCAACTCGCGGACAAATGGTCAGTTTTGTTACTTATCGCTGTGTCTGAGAATCCAGTACGTTTCAACACGTTGAAGCGTCAGATCGAGGGGATCAGCCAAAAGATGCTCGGCCAAACGCTTCGACGTTTGGAAATGAACGGACTGGTACGACGCGAGGCGTTCGCAACGGTTCCGGTGACGGTGCAATATGGGATTACGCCACTCGGGGCCTCCCTCGTGCCAATTGTTGACGCGCTTCGCCAGTGGTCAGTAACGCACGTTGCAGAAATTCTTGCGGCGAGAAATTCGTTCGCCGGCGAACACTAACGCTTCAAGCCCTGATTTGCGACCGGCTCCGGAGGCTGTAAGAACGCAGCGCCCTTACAGGGCGGGGGTCACGGCTTCGCCATTCCGATGCTTTGCATGTCCTGAGTCTCATTTTATACTCAGCACCGTGTATATCCCGCGCCCAGCCAGACTTCTACTGCGCCAGCAGTACCCGTTCGTGCAGCTGACTACCCTAAAGTAGCGTGAGGAAAAGGCCGCGCGCCGCGCCGGCCAGCTGGACGTCGGCATCGTACCCCTCCGCCTGGTGCCGCTGTCCGACGCGCAGTACGTGGCCCAGTTGGAGATGATGATCGCCATCCTGCGCATTCCACCGATGCGAAAAGATGGGCCTGACAAACCGGGTGCGCCTGTGGGAGGTAACCAACCGCACGACGCGCACCTGGCTGAACGAGGCGGTGGAGGCGGCGGCTTATCTCTCTTTCGTACAGGGAGGGGGATCGTGGCCACATGTTAACTTATGCTTACGTTACGCTGGCGGGCAATGGACCCAGGCGAATTCAGGAGTCATTATCATGCTGTCGGGTTTTCTGAAACGTCTCTCAGCCATGGCGCCTTCACGCTGTAGAAGCCTGGGTGGGGGGCATGCTGGCCAGTGCGCTGTGCATTCTGCCACTGCTTATGCCGCACGGGCTGAGTACTGAGGTAAAAATTCTGCTGTAGCTGCTTATTCTGACCACGTGATTCTGGTTAACAAAAGATGCACGTAGACCCTAACCGGCTTCAGGATTATCTGGCAGTCTGGCGTATCACGGGAATATGGCAGGTCCGGTGCCTTTCCGCTTCCTCACGCTGCTGCGGTGCGCCTCAGCCTTACATTGGGACGAGCGGCGGAAAACCCGCTGCTCGTCGCGGGACCGTTTATTGCTAATGTCAGACATTCACTCTAATAACGGACCCTATCCGCCCTGCTCAGCTTGCGCAGGCACCGGTTGTCCGGACGCCCGGTTTAAGTTTAATAATCAGCTGCACGTTCGGCTCGCTTCCGACCGTGCGCGACACGTGTCCCACTCTTTTATCATCCTTTCGCGGGCGCGAGTGGCTGTCGGCATTGAACTGCACCTCGCCAGGCCCCTGGACCAGCGTGGTACCGTCCGTGGTCTCCACGGACCATTTTCCGGACAGGGTGATGACCCACTGAGGGCCGGGTGCGTGATGCCAGGTGCCGACGTATCCAGGGGGAAGGACTGCATAGGCAATACTCTCCACCTCATCGGGCGAAACGCCAATCCATTGCGGCGCTGAAGGGGGCGCGTAGCTCTTAAATTGCAGGCCTTCAAAGCGACAATGTCCGATGTGCGTCGCGCCTTCATCATCAGCCCAGATGGTGTCAAACTTTACAGGCGGTTGAGTCTGTCCGCCGCTCACCGTCCGTTCAGCTGAGTCAGCGTGGACGGCATGTACTCCCTTCTCTGCTGCGCCGACATTAGAAACAACGATAAATCCGTATAAAAGTGCAAGTGCGTGAAGCGTCCTGATTCTCATCATAAATTCCTGTATAAAAGAGTACTGAAAGCATAGCGGTAGAGCGCTACTTTTTCCCTTTAGCCTGCAGATAAAAAAACAAAGGTTGCCGACGGCCCTTTGATCAGACCTTCACTGAAAAAAGTTGCCGCTGTGCGCCGCTCATGGACCGCCCCCGTCCTGCGGCCGGAAAACGGCGATATGAACGTGCCGTACCCTCACGGTAGCCGGGCTGCCGTTCAGACAGGCACCTGTGTTAAACGCCCATCCAATGAGAAATCATCCAGGGTAGCAAAGTGCATAAATGTTTGTCTTCTCGAGACGAGAACTACTGAGCGGTAATATTTTCCGCCTTACAGCCCCCCTGAATGTGAGCAGTAACTGATGCCCGGCTGCCTTTTTCCTGACAGGATTGCTGCGCATCCAGTCGCTCGGCGATACGGCCGAAACACTGGCAGGGAGCCGTTATCAGAACGCAGCAGTCACCCTGTTACTCCAGCTGTATGACTGGATACAGGTACAGATGACGGTGCTGTCGCGCGACTCGGATACGGAGAAGGCACTCTCGCCCCTGCAGAAGCCGTGGGTGGCGCTCAACCTGTACTGCGGCAACGGCTGGGCCAAAATAGATAACAACATCGCGGAGAACGCCCTGCGTGGCCCCGGAGGTGTGGCCGCGTTACGTTATCGGCCATATCCGGATTGGCCGGTGAACCGGCTGCGCGATTTGCTGCCGTGGAAGGTCGATCTCGCATTTGCTTTATCTTATCGTACCTAAGCTTTGCCGCTGACACGGCCCAGAGATGCACTACAGTGCCACACGCTCTTTGTGTTCTTTACAAAGAACTACCTGTGACATCCTCCCAGAAACTCAACTATGGAGGTACTCGATCACGTTTCAGGACGTATCGACCGGATGTTCGTGATCATAATGGGACTCTTTTACTTACCGGAGAACATTATGTTTCGGGCCCTTTCATGCTTTCTTTTTTTCATTCTCTTTAGCGTCGCATCGCATGCCAACACGGCTTTTCGACAGGTACATCTCAACGAGGCAAATTCCCGAGAGCTCAATATCGCCATATGGTATCCCACAGCTGAAACCGGCTCACCAGAAAAGGTGGGTGACAATATTGCCTTTTACGGCACCTCTGCGCTGCGCGATGCGACACCTGAAGCGGGCGAGCATCCGCTACTACTGCTTTCTCACGGTTATGGAGGAAACTGGCGCAACCTGAACTGGCTGGCAACGGACATGGCGGCTCAGGGCTATATTGTGGCGGCGGTCGATCATCCCGGCACGACAACATTGAACATGCGTCCCCTGGATGCGAAGGAACTCTGGCGCCGCCCGCAGGATCTCCAGCGGGTGATGATGAAAATTATCACTACTCCCTCCCTTGCCGGAAAAGTTGATGCGCAGCGAATAGCCGCAGCCGGACACTCTCTCGGCGGCTGGACGGTACTTGAACTGGCGGGAGCGCGCTTTGATGCCGCACGCTTTCAGAATGATTGCCGGGCACATACCTGGCTGTCAGCCTGCAAGTTAATTCAAACGCTGGGTATTGATAACGCTGCCGGGCGGCTGGCAGCAAACGAAGGCGATCCGGCAATCAAAGCCGTTGTCTCACTCGATCTGGGCCTGGCCCGCGGATTCACGCCAGAATCACTTTCGCAGATTGCAGTGCCGGTGCTGATTATGACGGCTCAGGCTGACAGCGATGAGTTACCCGCCCGGCTGGAGTCGGGCTACCTGACTGAATATATCCCCGCCGCAGTCAGGCGGGTAGAGAGTGTCGAAGGCGCCACGCACTTTAGTTTTATGCAGCAGTGCAAACCGGGTGCGATGGCATTAATTGCAGAAAAAGAACCGGGCCAAGAGATCGTCTGCCAGGATGGCGGCACCAGAAATCGGGCTGCTATTCATCGTCAGCTTACCCGGGATATCAGCGCCTTCCTCAATCAGTCCCTCGGCTTTCAGCCGCTGTCCGGCGGTAATCCGTCGGGGTTATACCGCTGATACGAAGAAACTCGCGATGAAAGTTTGATTTGGTGACAAAACCCGCCTCCAGCATCACTTCCGTTACAGGAAGAGCCGTGTTTCGTAGAAGCTGCTGCGCGAAGTCGATGCGAAAGCCATTGATCCACTGTGAGACATTGCAGCCGCGCGTCAGGTTCACCGCTTTTGAAATCTGGCGCGCAGGAACTCCGGTTTTTCTCGCCAGCGCATTCAGCGTCAGGTCGGGATTCAGATACAGACTCTGCTCGCTTATCAGCGTGTTCACCCGCTGATAAGTCGTGAGAAACGTTTCACTATTGTCCTCTTTACTCTCTCCAGGGGACAATTCAGGCTCCCTGTCCACGAGTGACGGATGGCTGCTACCGACAATGGCAAAACAGACAAATGGCAGCAGAATAGCCTGCGAGATTGCGACCACCTGCGGCGCCTGCTGGCCCTGATAAAAATAGAAGTTGAGCGCGATGGCCAGATCGGTTAGCCCGGAAAAACAGAGGAAGCCCCCCGCGATAAAAGCGCGTGATGAGGTTGAAGCGCTGTCGCTAAGTCGCCTGAAAATAAACGTATCACTCCCCTGTAACGCCATTCGAATCAGGGCACAACCGTAGCCCATATAGAGCAGCATCAGCACCGCATCCGTGGTTGCCGGAGCAATAAGATTCAGCGCCAGAGCGAGCGTCGGCGGTCCCACAAAAGCGGCAATCTTTTGCTGCAAGCGCTGTCCCGTAAAGCAGGCAAAGCAGTGCCAGGCCAACGGGGGTAAGGTAATCGCCATGACAGACTGCAACTGGCGCAGCTTAATAAGATCAAACTGCCAGCGCAGGGCTGACATCATTAGCAGCAGCGAACAACCCGCAATAAAAATCGCGCTATTGCGATAACCCGCGGGGCGCTGCAGGCAAATCTTCAACAACAAAATAAGCAAAATAGACAGGGTGTACCAGGGAAAGGGAATGGCTAGCATGTAATACCTGTACGCAAAGCATTTAGAACAGGGGATATGTTGTGCCATAAACAAGCGAAAAAAACATTACCAGGCACATAAATCTTTAACGGTTTAACATATTCCCTGGTTTTACGCCTCCCAGAATTATGAATCCATCATTTTTAAATAACGCAGGCATCTGAGTGTTATCACCCACAGCTGAAACTAATGTCCAAAGCAGATCGTGAGCATAAGTCTGAGCAGATCCACATCTGCGTAAGCGTATATACGGTCTAAATGCGACGCTTACACATTTGCTCAGGTTTTAGATCCGATTTATAAGGTGGCTCCCCAGTCCTGGACAGATAGACTTGAATGGAGTCTTTATTTCCTTTACTCATGATGCCAGTATGAAGGTAAAGGCGTCCGCACTTCTCATGCATATGGTTACTTGTGATCGGTTTGACCGATACCGTCATCCCTTCGATGCGAAGGACGGAGGTAAGATGGCTTTCGAACAAACCGTCGACAGAACCGTATGGCTCAACGACGATGACATCCACGATTTCTTAGGCGTGCAGCTCCGGCTTCGTGAAGGAAATCGTCACTGTGGAACAACAGGCTAATGAGGGTATAAAAATCGTCTGTAAAATCTTAC
Source organism: Erwinia amylovora (assembly GCA_050311775.1). Classification (GTDB taxonomy): domain Bacteria; phylum Pseudomonadota; class Gammaproteobacteria; order Enterobacterales; family Enterobacteriaceae; genus Erwinia; species Erwinia amylovora_A. The sequence goes on from JBNONK010000003.1 coordinate 20,415, forward strand.
AGCTGTCCTGCAGGTGGTTTTTGCAGGGGGAGGACGTGTAACTTCTTTGAGAAGTTCCCGGCTCTTCAGAATGCTGACTGCCTGCAGGGTCATTCCACTGGTTTGTGTTGTATGCGTCAGTTCAATTTCTTCCAGCGAGAGGGGTGAACTTCTGCTCCTCGCTCATGCCTGATTGAGAAGCGGGCTTAACGTAGGATATTTTCCGTTTTCCAAGCGGCCCCCTGCTACGCTTATCTGATCATCCTGGTGTCGGATGCAGGCTAGAGGAGTGCTGATATCCCTCACCACGGTATTCTTTATATTCAGGTAGATGTAATGGTCATTACATCTGCATATTAGCTGGCGCAATGGACAGCTCAAGCCGGACATAAAAAAATTTATGATTAATGCAAAAAGACACATGATACTAATCCCGGAGTTAATCAATACAATCACCGTTCGGCACACTGCTTTGTAAAAGCGAAGTCTTTGACTAGACTTATTTTTGTTCATTTTTTTCGCCCGCTCAGGCAATGACCTTATGGTCAGCCTCCGTCACCAGAACATATCGCACACGCAAAAAATAACGAGAAATATCCACAGGAGAGGAAAACAATTTTGAATCGCAGAAATTTTATTTTAGGTTCGTCGCTGCTGTTAGGCTATACAAAAGCCGGTTTTACCGCGCCAGAAGCCAAAACATTTAACACCTCGGTTTATCGACCCCGCGTCCACTATGCGCCGGTCACCGGATTTATGAACGATCCCAACGGGCTGCTTTATTACGAAGGAGAGTATCATCTGTTCTACCAGCATAATCCCTCAAGCGCGTTGATGGGAAATGTTCACTGGGGGCATGCCGTCAGCCGCGATCTCTTGAACTGGAAGACCCTGCCCAACGCGCTGAACAACACCTCATCAGGACAGGCATTTAGTGGTAGTGCCATCGTGGATAAAAATAACAGCAGCCATTTGTTTGCCGATAACCACGGGGGGATTTTGCTTTTTTATACTCGGGCGGGTGCGCTCAGGCAGGTTCAGGAACTGGCTTATAGCGCCGACAACGGGCGAACGTTTAATCATTATGACAGTAATCCCATCATTGATATCAATTCCCAGCAGTTTCGCGATCCAAAAGTGTTCTGGTACGAGCCCAATCAAAAATGGGTCATGGTGGTGGTGCAGTCGAGAAACCACATTGTCGAGTTTTATGAGTCGGATAATCTTCGCCATTGGGAAAAGTCAGGTGAATTTAAAAAGTCTGGCATGCTGGGTATCGACTATGAATGCCCCGATTTATTAGCTATTGAAGTGGAAAGCGGTAAATTCGTCTGGGTCCTGTTGCTCTCCATCAACCCCGGAGCGCCGCAGGGCGGAAGCACCGTCCAATATTTCGTTGGCAATTTCAACGGCCACGAATTTACCCCTTTCGATCATGCGGTTCGCTTCGTCGATTTTGCTAAAGACTTTTACGCCTTCCAGAGCTTTTCCGGTATTGAGGATACGCCGGTCGGACTTTCCTGGCTATGCAACTGGCAGTATGCCAACCAGATGCCAGCAACGCCGTCACGCGGCATGATGACTATCCCAAGAAAGCTCGGACTGCTTAACTTCCGCGGTGAATGGCAGCTTACTCAGCACTTTATTGATCTCTCCAGTCAGATTAATAAAACCCTGTATAACGGTGAAAAATCTTTGGATGCCGGAGAGGGCTGTACGTTTGCGCTGCCGCCAGGTGAGGCCGTGGAGATAACACTGACGACCGATATTGACACAGACACCATACTTTCACTGACATTTTCTAACGACGAAGGGGAATCGCTCAGTATCGGCTTCGACAGCTCGGCATTCGGCGGATTCTTTATCGATCGCCACCATACGAATGGCTTCGACAATCCATACTATACCGATCGCTTCTCCTACGCGCTGCCGCCGCACACCACCTCAACGGATATGCATATTATTCTGGATAACTCATCCATTGAGCTTCTGGCGGCACAGGGCATGGCGTCCGGTACGGCTCTCTACTTTACACGGGCCACCTTTACATCGCTAACTGTGCATGCCGGAGGGGGGAAAGGCAGGTTGTCCAGTCTCCGGCTTAACACGCTGAATCCCACCAGCAATGCCCATGAGCCCTTTAAATAGGGATGAAACACAAGGCGACCATACCCGGTCGCCCGATCCTGGCTGTCCACTATCATCGAACGTAGGGCCCCGGGGGTGGTGGCACCAACACTATCGCCGCGTTGACACCCGCATAAAATGAGCATGACTGCGACGTGAGCTTGCTGACGCCGACGACCTTTAAGGGGCAGACCTGACCCAGGCTTTATTCGCCAGTGCTTCTGTCATGCGCAAAAACCTGTTCCTGGTTGAACGTTGATCCTTATTGCGGACGTGTTTAAACAAGCAGATCAATGCATGTCTGTCTCTTATCCATGATTGTTCTGTCGGACACACCAGAAATTGCCAGTCACTTTGTTTAATCCAGGGTTAACTTTAGTGTAAAGCATTCTTCTTCCTTAGCTTCTGCACAACTGGCAGCTTCTGGCAAACAGGGGGCACGCGCCGCCGGAACGGACTGAAGGTCCCACGCACGGTGGGGAACGAGTGAGCAGGCCGGCGACAGCTTCCATTGTCTGAATGACAGACCGGCTACCGTGAGGGCTCGGCACTTTCATATCACCGGTTTGGCGGGCCGTTAACGGCATACCCTTATCTGCTGAAAAAGCCCCGCAAATGGCCCAGTTGCAGGTTGATTTCCTGCAACTCCAGCAGACATAGGTAGAATCTAAGATGACAGGGATCCAGTGAGAACAGGCGTTAAAAGGTCACAGAGTAGACGCTGGGAGACGTGGGAATAATTTAATGCCCCTTCCCCTGAGGGAAGGCCAGGTTTCTGAGCCGCTTTGTTGCGCTTAAATAAGAAAATCACCAGATCCGGACATTTCCCTGGCAAAATTGTCTGAAGGCTGCCAATAACTGTGCTAACGTCAGGCTATTGCAACCGGTTGAGAACAATTATGAAGAAAAGCATCAAGGCTCTGTTGTTACTGGGTCTGTTTGGCTTCTCGTCGACAAGTTTTGCGCTTAGCGAGTCGGAAGCGGAAGATCTGGCGGATCTGACCGCTGTGTTTGTGTATCTCAAAAATGACTGTGGCTACCAGGATTTACCGGACGGCCAGATCCGCCGGGCGCTGGTGTTCTTTGCCCAGCAGAATCGCTGGGATCTGAGCAACTACAGCAGCTACAACATGAAGTTACTGGGCGAAAATAGCTACAAGGATCTCAGCGGCATCGCCGTCCCTAACGATATGAAGTGCAAATCACTGGCCCGCGATTCGCTGAGTCTGCTCGCCTACGTGAAATAATCCCTGCCCCACTCCGCTTTCCTGCTGATAATTTGACCGTGCAACCACGGTCATAGTTAGCTATTATACCGCGCCCATTTTTCGTGGCAGTTTTGACCAGGAGAACCCCATCATGGCCGAAAATGAAATGTGGCATGAAACCCTTCATGCCGGTTTCGGACAGTATTTTTCTGTCGATAAGGTACTGTACCGAAAGCAGACCGGACATCAGGATCTGATCATTTTTGAAAACGCCGCCCTGGGTCGGGTCATGGCGCTGGACGGCGTGGTGCAGACCACCGAGCGCGATGAGTTCGTCTATCATGAAATGATGACGCACGTGCCGCTGCTGGCCCACGGCGCAGCTAAGCGGGTGCTGATTATCGGCGGTGGCGACGGTGCCATGCTGCGCGAAGTCACCCGCCATAAAAACATTGAACACGTCACCATGGTAGAAATCGATGCTGGCGTGGTGACCTTCTGTAAGCAGTACCTGCCTCACCACAGCGCAGGCGCTTATGAAGACCCGCGCTTCAATCTGGTGATTGACGATGGCGTTAACTTCGTCCGTGAGTGTACCGATAAGTTCGACGTAATTATCTCTGACTGCACCGACCCAATCGGTCCGGGCGAGAGCCTGTTCACCTCAGCGTTTTATGAAGGCTGCCGCCGCTGCCTTCATGAAAATGGCATTTTCGTGGCGCAGAATGGCGTCTGTTTCCTGCAGCAGGATGAAGCGGTCAACAGTCATCGCAAGCTGCGTCACTACTTTGGTGACGTCAGCTTCTACCAGGCGGCAATCCCCACCTATTACGGGGGCATCATGACCTTTGCCTGGGCCAGTGACAATCCGGCCCTGCGTCAGCTGGATACCGCCACTCTTCAGGCGCGTTTTGACGCGGCTGGCCTGCCGTGCCGTTACTACAATCCGGCGATCCACACTGGCAGCTTTGCCCTGCCGCAGTATCTGTTGAATGCGCTGGCCGACTGACCGGCTATTTTAAGGGGGTGAACGAAATTGCAAAAAATAAAACTACATGGCTTCAATAACCTGACGAAAAGCCTGAGTTTTTGTATCTACGATATCTGTTACGCCAATACCGACGCGGAGCGTGACGGCTACATTGCGTACATTGATGAGCAGTACAATGCCAACCGCCTGACTGAGATCCTCAGCGAAACCTGCTCGATTATCGGCGCCAACGTGCTGAATATTGCCCGCCAGGACTATGAACCGCAGGGCGCCAGCGTGACTATCCTGGTCAGCGAGGAGCCTGTCGATCCCAAAGATATTGATAACTCTGAGCATCCCGGCCCGCTTCCGAACTCGGTGGTTGCGCATCTGGATAAGAGCCATATCTGCGTACATACCTACCCGGAAAGCCACCCTGAAGGCGGCCTGTGCACCTTCCGCGCCGATATTGAAGTCTCGACCTGTGGCGTCATCTCCCCGCTGAAAGCGCTGAACTATCTGATCCATCAGCTGGAATCCGATATTGTCACCATTGACTATCGCGTTCGTGGCTTCACCCGCGACATCAATGGCGTGAAACACTATATCGACCATCAGATCAATTCGATCCAGAACTTTATGTCCGAAGACATGAAGTCGATGTATGACATGATGGATGTGAACGTCTATCAGGAGAATATCTTCCATACCAAGATGCTGCTGAAAGAGTTTGAGCTGAAACACTATCTGTTTAACACCAGACCGGAAGATTTGAGCCCGCAGGAGCACAAGCGCATTACCGATTTGCTGTGGAAAGAGATGCGTGAGATTTACTACGGACGCAACATTCCGTCCGTCTTGCCGTAAGGCAGTAAACGGTGATAAGCGGGTGGCCTCAGGTCGCCCGTTTTTATTTGTGCTTCAGGATCAAAAGGCTGTTCGCGCAGTTCGCAAAAGATGTCTTCGCTCAGGTGGCTGTCGGTGACGATATCGGTGAGGTTCTGCAACGCTGGGTGATCCCCTTTTCCACACTCCAGCAGTCACCGCTTACACACGCCACGTCCGCTTTCATCGCCTGTACTGCGGGGCAGACAATCTTATTTTTCGTCACCTGCCGGAAAAATCTTTAGCGGCGGATCCCGGACACAAAAACAGGCCCGGGAGTTGAATACAATCCCCTCTGATTAACGCGCCCAAAGGAGGGATAAATGGCGATTTTAAATGTTTCAGATTTCGATGCTGTTCCGGACGGTTCTTCTCTCTCAACCCTGGCAATACAACGTGCTATCGATCGGGCCTCAGCAGGCGATACCGTATTCATTCCTGCTGGGCGTTTCCTGACAGGTTCACTGTTTTTGAAAAGCCATCTGACGCTTGAACTGGCGGAAGGAGCGGTGTTACTGGGCAGTCAGCAGCCGGAAGATTACCGCAGAACAGAGACCCGTGTCGCCGGCATCGAAATGCCCTGGCCTGCGGGGATCGTCAATATCAATCAGTGCCAGGAGGTGAAAGTGACCGGAGCAGGCACTATCGACGGGCAGGGGCCGGTCTGGTGGCATAAGTTCTGGGGCGACGATGGAAACGGTGGCATGCTGGCGCAATACAGCCAAAAAGGGTTGCGCTGGGTAGTGGATTACGAATGTGAGCGCCCGCGAAATGTGGTGGTTTATCAGAGTGAGGCGGTAGAACTGAGTGGCTTTACTTCACGGGAATCCGGCTTCTGGAATATTCATCTTTGTTATTCAACGTATGTGTCATTGCAGAACGTGACGGTGAACAACTCCGCAGGCCCCAGTACCGACGGTATTGATATTGACTCCTGCCGGCATGTGCGCGTCGAGCACTGCAGCGTTTCCTGCAATGATGACAATATCTGCGTTAAATCGGGGCGTGGCGCTGAAGCGCAGCAGCTGGCGAAAACGGCGAGCGATATTATTATTCGCAACTGCGAACTGCATAAAGGTTCTGGTATTACGCTGGGCAGCGAGACGTCTGGTGGTATTGAAAGAGTCATGATTGAGCATAATCATTTCTCGGGTACCGGCGTTGGATTTCGTATTAAATCATCCCGTAATCGCGGGGGCTTTATCAGAGATATTGTTGTGCGGCACCTGACGTTAAAGGATGTCTGCTACCCTTTTATGCTGCAGCTGAACTGGTTCCCACAATATAGCTACGGCCAGCAGGTCAGTGATGACCAACCGTTACACTGGCGCAAACTGAGTGAAGGCGTGGAAGGAACAGCAGGGTTAACTCGCGTGGAAAACATTATGATCTCCCATATCACCAGCCAGCTGACCCATCCGCAGCGTTTCTCGCGCGCTTTCTTTATCGAGGGCGCGGAAGAATGCCCGATTAATCAACTTCATTTTAGCCATCTTCATTTGCAGGCGCAGGAATTTGGCAAGATTGCTGGCGTCAATAACCTGCATTTTGAGCAAGTGATGGTGGATGCGCCTGCGATTACGCAAACGGAAAACGACACTTACGAGCGGTAACGGGCGAAAAACTTTTGAGCCAGGCGGGATAAAAACTGCCAGCCTGAATCTCCACTGGCACGGAAACAGTGCTTCAACCGGAGCACTGAACCACTCTCTTCTGACTATCGCCCCTGCAAAAAGGCACGATAGGCGGCCATTACCGCAAGAAAATCCTCGACGCCGCAGAAGCACAGGCTCTCTTCGTCGTAGTAACTCATCCCTTCTTCCATCTCATCGCCTTCAATGCTCAGCAAATTTGCACGGACAATCACTTCTTCCTCATCCATCCACAGCGTGTATTCACGTCCCACACGTTGCCACTGGCGCTCGCTGCCTTTCACTTCTGCAACGGCGGCTTCCACTTCATCGAGCAGCGCCAGGTTTTGATCCACTTCTTCATTAAACCAGTGCCCTACTGCCTCATGCCCCATCGACATGCGTACTTTCACCCCGCCGGTGACGTCTCGTAAAAATTCATATTCCATGGTGCTTTCCTCTGACCTGACTGATTTATAGCGCACGGATACCGTGCATTTTCCGCGCCGTGGCGGCAATTAATCGGGGGATGACTCGCATTATCGCAGGCTCGCGTGGGAAAAGCAGCGATCGGGGGGAATTCAGGGGAAAAAAGGGAGGCCAGAACGGCCTCCCTGCTTGCTTTACACCGCTGTCTGGAAAATCACGCCGTCAGCTTTATCAGTGTACTGGGTCAGCTGGTCGAAGTTCAGATAGCGATAGGTGTCCACCGCCGTCTTATCAACCTGCGCCATAAACTGCTGGTATTCGTCCGGTGTTGGTAGCTTGCCCAACAGAGACGCTACCGCAGCCAGTTCGGCAGATGCCAGATAGACGTTAGCCCCGGTACCCAGACGGTTCGGGAAGTTACGGGTCGAGGTGGAAACTACCGTCGCGCCATCCTGCACCCGCGCCTGGTTACCCATGCACAGTGAACAGCCCGGGATCTCAATACGCGCACCACTCTTACCGAAGACGCTGTAGTAGCCCTCTTCCGTCAGCTGGGCCGCATCCATCTTGGTTGGCGGGGCCACCCACAGACGGGTTGGCAGCTGGCCTTTATGGCTGTCCAGCAGTTTACCGGCTGCGCGGAAGTGACCGATGTTGGTCATACAGGAACCGATAAAGACCTCATCGATCTTCTCGCCCTGCACGTCCGACAGCAGGCGGGCATCGTCCGGATCGTTCGGCGCACAGAGAATAGGCTCTTTGATTTCCGACAGATCGATGTCGATCACCGCTGCGTATTCCGCATCGGCATCGCCTTCCAGCAGTTCAGGCTCGGCCAGCCATTTTTCCATGCCCTGGATTCGACGCTCCAGCGTACGGCGATCGCCGTAACCTTCGGAGATCATCCATTTCAGCAGCACAATGTTGGAGTTCAGATACTCAATGATCGGATCTTTGCCCAGCTTAATGGTACAGCCAGCAGCAGAACGTTCAGCGGAGGCATCGGAGAGTTCAAATGCCTGCTCCACTTTCAGATCTGGCAGACCTTCAATTTCCAGGATACGACCGGAGAAGATATTTTTCTTCCCTTTCTTCTCAACGGTCAGCAGGCCCTGCCTGATGGCATACAGAGGAATGGCATGAACCAGGTCGCGCAGGGTGATCCCCGGCTCCATTTTTCCTTTGAAGCGCACCAGTACCGACTCAGGCATATCCAGTGGCATCACGCCGGTTGCAGCAGCAAACGCCACCAGCCCCGAACCTGCCGGGAAGGAGATACCAATCGGGAAACGGGTATGCGAGTCACCACCGGTACCCACGGTATCCGGCAGCAGCATACGGTTCAACCAGCTGTGGATGATACCGTCGCCCGGACGCAGTGAGACGCCGCCACGGTTCATAATGAAGTCCGGCAGCGTGTGGTGCGTCGAAACGTCAACCGGTTTAGGATAAGCGGCGGTATGACAGAAGGACTGCATCACCAGGTCAGCGGAGAAGCCCAGACACGCCAGGTCTTTCAGTTCATCACGGGTCATTGGACCGGTGGTGTCCTGAGACCCCACAGAAGTCATTTTCGGTTCGCAATATGCGCCAGGACGCACACCGTCGGTGCCACAGGCACGGCCAACCATTTTCTGCGCCAGAGAGAAGCCACGGGTACTTGCCGCCACGTCTTTCGCCAGACGGAACACATCGCTGTGTGGCAGGCCCAGAGACTCACGCGCTTTGGTCGTCAGGCCGCGACCAATGATCAGCGGGATACGACCACCGGCACGCACTTCATCCAGCAGCACTTCGGTTTTCAGTGAGAAGTTCGCCAGCACTTCGCCGGTTTCATGGTTCTTCACTTCACCTTTGTACGGGTAAATGTCGATGACATCGCCCATGTTCAGGTTCTGCACATCCACTTCAATCGGCAGGGCGCCAGCATCTTCCATGGTGTTGAAGAAGATTGGGGCAATGTTGTTGCCCAACACTACGCCACCGCCTTTTTTGTTCGGCACGTTTGGAATGTCGTCGCCCATAAACCACAGCACCGAATTGGTGGCGGATTTACGGGAAGAGCCCGTACCGACCACGTCGCCGACATAAGCCAGAGGGAAACCTTTCTTCTGCAGGGCTTCAATCTGTTTAATCGGGCCGATGTTGCCAACGTCATCCGGCTCAATGCCTTCGCGGGCATTTTTCAGCATGGCCAGCGCGTGCAGTGGGATATCAGGACGGGACCAGGCATCAGGAGCGGGAGACAGGTCATCGGTATTGGTTTCACCGGTGACTTTGAAGACGGTCACGGTAATTTTTTCAGCCAGTTCAGGACGGGAAAGATACCATTCGGCATCGGCCCAGGACTGCAGGATTTTTTGAGCGTGCGGGTTGCCGGCTTTGGCTTTTTCTTCCACATCGTAGAAGCTGTCGAACATCAGCAGCGTGTGGGACAGGGCTTTGGCCGCGATGGGGGCCAGTTTTTCATCATCCAGCGCATCAATCAGCGGGTGGATGTTATAACCGCCCTGCATGGTACCCAGCAGCTCTACGGCTTGTTCAGGGGAAACCAGAGGAGAGGTCGCTTCGCCTTTGGCGACAGCAGCCAGAAAGCCGGCTTTCACGTAGGCCGCTTCATCAACACCTGGCGGGACTCGATTGATTAACAGATCGGACAGAAATTCTTCTTCACCCGCTGGCGGGTTTTTCAGCAGTTCAACCAGCGCGGCCATTTGGGAAGCATCTAATGGTTTAGGAACAATCCCCTGGGCAGCACGCTCGGCAACGTGCTTACGGTATTCTTCTAGCACGACGTTCTCCTCGCTCACATTGTATTGGCTTACCGGACGCCCTCAGGTTCACCGCGAGATGATTTGCTCGTTCTGTAGGGTAAAGCGCCCGGTTCCGCGAGGGCCAGCATAGCAGGATTTCATGCTCATGTTAATCTGTTTACAAAAAAGCAACATTATCTTGCAGCTGGGAGACTTATTGGCCTGCCGCGTTGGATATGCATAATCTGGTACGATTTAATTCCGGGGTATCAGGGTAATCGGGCGATTCTCCCGGTTTGTAGAGTCTCTTGCACAAATGTGTTTAGATACCTGAACCTTAACGCCTGTAAAAAGTGAATATGAATCCAAGGGAAAACATTCTTAGCGAGTTCAATGCGCTATCTGCGGAACTGCAACGCGCTGCGGAATATTCGCTGCAGAATACCAATCAGCTGGTCGTGCAATCGATGCGCACCTTTGCCCTTCAGGCCGGGGTCAAACCTGCCACCCTGCTCCGTCTGGCAAAGCGGCTGGGTTACAGCGGCTGGGGTGAGCTGAAAGATGCGTTTATTGATGATATTGGCTTGCGCAATGCGACCTATGTATCCAGGGCAGAAAAGCTCGTTGCGTCGGGTCCGCAGTCTCAACTTTACAGTGAGATGTTTCAGGCTCATCACAGCAATCTTGAATTCACACATAACGAAAACCGGCCGATGATGGAGCAGTCTGTGTCCCTGCTGGATGCGGCTGAGAATGTTTACGTTTGCGGTTTCCGTGCCAGTTTCCCTATTGCCTGGTCGCTGTTCTACGTCTATCGCCTGTTTCATCGCAAAGTATCCTTAATTGATGGGCTGGCGAGTAACGTTGAAGTCTTCACCCGGGAATTCACCTCACGCGATTGTGTCTTACTTATCAGCTTTGCCCCTTATTCTCGCGAGTCTCTGGCAGTATTGCAGGCTGCACAACAGGCCGGCGCGAAGATCATTGCGATTACCGATTCGCTGGTTTCGCCCTTAGCCCAGGCCGCCGACTGCACCATGCTGTTTTCGATCGACAGCCCCTCTTTTTTCCCTTCCATCGTTTCTGGCATGGGGCTGGCCGAGTGCCTGCTTGCCATGCTGGTCGCACGCCACGGCCGCGAGGCGGTGAGTAAAATCGAAAATGCTGAGCGCTATTTAATGGAATCGGGCGCTTATGTGCTCCAGAAAAAATCCTGACAAAAAGAGACAACTGGATCGGTCATAAGAAAAAAGAATACACTTGAATCATGATTTCATTGACGTGATTCAAATGAATCTTGCAAGATGCGCAGAGTCTGTACAGCGTAATCAGGAGCAGGATCCAGCATGAGCCACATCATCCACCGCAGTTTGCGTAGCACCCCCATCGTCGCTGCGCGCGCACAAGGCGCGTACATTTATGATTCGAACGGTAAACAGTATCTCGACGCCTGCGGGGGGGCCGCCGTTTCCTGTTTAGGACACGCACATCCGGATGTCCTGGCCGCGATGCATCGCCAGATCGATCAGCTGGCTTACGCGCATACCAGTTTTTTCACCAGCGATACGGTCGAACAGCTTGCCGACCACCTGACGCGTAACGCGCCGGGCGACCTCAACTATGCCTATTTTGTCTCCGGAGGTTCGGAAGCTGTCGAGACAGCCCTCAAGCTGGCCCGTCAGTACTTTGTGGAAATCGGCCAGGCGTCACGCACGAAATTTATTGCCCGTAAGCAGAGCTATCATGGCAACACGCTGGGCGCGCTGGCGGTGGGCGGCAATGAATGGCGTCGCCGCCAGTTTGCTCCGCTGCTTATCGACGTTATTCGTGTCTCCGCCTGTAATGAGTATCGCGATCGCCTCGCGGATGAAACCCGGGAACAATATACCGATCGCCTGCTGAACGAGGTTGAACAGGCGATCATTGAGGCTGGCCCGGAAACCATTATTGGTTTTTGTGCGGAAACGGTAGTCGGTGCCACCACCGGCGCCACACCGCCGACGCCCGGCTATCTGAAAGGCATCCGTCGCCTGTGCGACAAATACGGCATTCTCTATATCGCTGATGAAGTGATGTGTGGAATGGGACGTACCGGCACGCTGTATGCCTTTGAACAGGATGATGTGGTGCCCGATTTGGTGACCATCGCCAAAGGTCTGGGTGGCGGTTATCAACCGATCGGCGCCGTGCTGGCAAGTGAGAAAATTGTGTCAGCGATTCAGGCCGGCAGCGGGCTGTTCCAGCATGGCCATACCTATATCTGTCACGCTACCGCCGCTTCAGCCGCGCTGGCAGTTCAGCACGTGATCGAGCGCGATAATTTACTCGACGCGGTGAAACAGCAAGGTGTTTATCTGCAAAACGCACTGCGTAACGTGCTGGGCGAACTCCCTCACGTGGGCGATACACGCGGACGCGGCCTGTTTGCAGGCGTTGAGCTGGTCTCTGATAAGGCAGGTAAAACACCGTTTGATCCGGGCCTGAAACTTCATGCGGCCATTAAAGCAAACTGTATGGCGCGCGGGTTAATGGTCTATCCGATGGGCGGCACCCTGGACGGCCAGTATGGCGATCATATTTTAATCGCCCCGCCGTTTATCGTGACAACCCGCCAGCTTGATTTTGTTGTCGATACGCTGAATACCGTCATTTGTGAAGAGACGGCCAGATTATGCTAAACCGTTTACCACCGCTGAAAGCGGATGAGTGGGCCGATGAGCAACGCGTACTGGCTGAAGAAATTATCAATGGTCCACGCGGCGCACTGCTCCCACCTTTTGAACCGTTGTTACGTAGCCCTGAACTGATGGCGCATGCACAACGCATGGGTGAATATCTGCGATATCGCAGTGCGCTGGGGCAGCGCTTATCGGAACTGGCGATTTTGATGACGGCACGGCACTGGTCGCAGCCCGTGGAATGGGCCATTCACGCGCCGATAGCCCGTGAGAAAGGGATTTCAGCGGCGGCCGTACAGGCCATTAATGAAAAACGTCAGCCCACGGATTTACAGCCGGATGAGTGGGTCATTTACGATTTCTGCCAGCAGTTACATCAGCAGCAAAAAGTCAGTGACACGACCTGGCAACAGGCCATCCATTTATGGGGCGAAAAAGGCGTGGTCGATCTGATTGGCGTTAACGGCTATTACAGTTTTCTTTCGATGGTAATGAACGGTGCGCAGACACCGGTACCCCACTCTCAGGATCACCTTATTCCTGCGTAAGCTTTGGATTTAATCAGGGCACGTTCTGACCTGCCCTGAAGAATCAAATTGATTCTTTTTTACCCCGATGGATGCCATCGGGTGACATGCACTGCACGCTACTTCACTGACGCTGAGGGTTATTATGTCTGGATTATTGACTAAGTTAAAAGTTTCATTCGCGCTGCTCACCTGTGCCGCCACCTTTGCCGTGGCGGCACAGGATAAATTAGTGGTCGGCGTTGATACGGCGTTTGTACCATTTGAATTTAAACAAGGCGACAGGTACGTTGGCTTCGATATTGATTTATGGAATGCCATCGCCAAAAAAATGAATGTCAGCTATGAATTACGTCCGATGGACTTTGGTGGATTAATTCCCGGCCTGCAGTCGCGCAATCTGGACGTGGCCATGGCGGGCATTACAATCACTGAACCGCGTAAACAGGTCGTTGATTTTAGTGATGGCTACTACAATGCCGATTTATTAATCGCCGTCAAAAGTAACACCATGTCAATCACGAAATTCAGCGATTTAGCAGGAAAAAAAGTTGGCCTTAAGCAAGGCACTGCCGCCGCCACCTTTATGAAAGGCAAATACAAGGCCGACTATATTGAATTCCCCAATATCGATAATGCCTACCTTGATTTACAGGCCGGAAACCTGGATGCGGTGGTGCACGACTCGACGAATGTACTCTACTACGTGAAAACCGCAGGCGATGGCAAGATTAAAGCCGTTGGCGAGAGCGACAGCACCCTGCCTCAGCAGTACGGCTTTGCGATGCAGAAGCACAGCCCTCTGACACCTGAAATCAATATGGCCATTAAGGCCCTGCGTGCTGACGGTACGTACAACAAAATCTATGTGAAATGGTTTGCTAAAGAACCGAAATAATCCCACCAGGCCGGCATGTGCCGGCCTCGTTTTGCTCCATGGGTCGAATGATGAATGTTGAAAGCAAATATATTTGGGAATCGTTACCGATTCTTTTACAGGGGTTGCAACTGACGCTGATTATTTCACTGTCAGGATTGTCAGGCGGTTTTATTATTGGATTACTGGCAGGAACCTGCCGTGCCCTGGGTGGCAGAATAGCCAAAACACTTTCGCTGGTTTTTGTCGAAGTTATTCGCGGCACCCCAATCATGGTGCAGGTGATGTTTATTTATTTCGCCCTGCCGATGGTTCTGCCCATTCGTATTGAGCCAGTCACGGCAGCCATCGTGACTATCGTCATCAACTCGGGCGCCTATATTGCGGAAATCACGCGCGGTGCGATTCTCTCTATTAATAAAGGCTTCAGGGAAGCGAGTCTGGCAATGGGATTATCGCAGCGGAGTACCTTGTGGCATGTCATCATGCCGTTAGCGCTGCGTCGCATGATCCCTGCGTTAGGCAATCAATGGATCATCAGTATCAAGGACACCTCGCTGTTTATTGTGATTGGCGTGGCCGAGTTAACGCGTCAGGGTCAGGAGATTATTGCTGGTAATTTTCGGGCACTTGAAGTGTGGACCGCCGTGGCGATGATTTATCTGGCCGTCACGTTATGCCTGAGTTTCCTGCTTAAGCAACTGGAAAAAAGGATGCATATCCTGTGAGCATCGTTGAATTTAACGCAGTATCCAAAAAATTTGGCACGACACAGGTCCTCCACGATATCAACTTAACGATAGAAACCGGTGAAGTGGTGGTGATTATTGGCCCTTCCGGCTCAGGAAAATCCACACTTCTGCGCTGTATCAACAAGCTTGAAGAGATTTCTTCCGGCACGTTGCTGGTTGCAGGAAAACACATTACCGATCCCCATGCCGATGAGTGTGACATTCGCCGCGAAGCCGGAATGGTGTTTCAGCAGTTTCATTTGTTCCCGCATCTGACCGCGCTGGAGAATGTGATGTTCGGGCCGATTCGCGTGCGTAAACAGAGCAAGGCCGCAGCCCGTGAACAGGCGATGACGCTACTGGATCGTGTCGGGTTACGCGAACGCGCCAGTCACTACCCTTCTGAACTCTCGGGTGGGCAACAGCAGCGCGTAGCGATTGCCCGGGCGCTGGCCGTTAAGCCGAAAATGATGCTGTTTGACGAACCTACCTCGGCACTGGACCCTGAACTGCGCCATGAAGTGTTGAAAGTTATGCGATCTCTGGCTGAAGAAGGGATGACCATGGTGATTGTGACGCATGAGATTGGCTTTGCCCGCGATGTGGCCTCGCGCTTGATCTTTATTGATGGTGGCACCATTGCTGAAGATGGCTCACCTGACAGGCTGCTCAACGCCAGCAGCAATCCGCGTCTTAAAGAGTTTTTGCAGCATGTCTCCTGAACAGAAGTGAATAATAACACGATGAAAACAATCACAATCACCGGTTCCGCTTTTGCAATCGGTCAGCGGCTCGGTGAATTTGGCCGTGAGGCCTGGCACAATAAACTCACCTTAACGGCGCTGTGGCAAACCGTAACGGCAATGAAAGAGGCTGAACAGACTCAGGCGATGTGCCAACGTGTTCAGCAGCAGTTCCCGCTGATCTGGCAGGAGCTGGAGGGACTTGCCGAAGGATTACAGGCCCCGCTGGATGAGGTCTTCGCGTGGAACTGCCGTGGCGATCTGGTGCGGTCAACTTCGGATGGCTGTACCACCGTGGCGGGAAGCAGTGCGAACGGTGAACGGATTATTGCCCACAACGAAGACGGTTTTCCGCAGCTACGCGATGACTGTGCGATGGTTACCATCGTTCCAAATCAGGGGCTGAAATTCATCAGCTTTGCCTATCCGGGTTCGATTTGCGGCCACACATTTGCCGTGAATGAGAAAGGGATTGTCAACACGGTGAACAACATTCGCGCGGTGCATCGCCCGGAGGGGCTTCCTCGTCAGGTGCTGGCGCGTGCGGCGCTGAATGCGGCAACTCTGGATGAGGCGATTACCCTCCTGACGACAGGACCGCGTGCGGGCGCGTTCCATCATACGTTGGGGCAACGGGGCGACAGCCGACTCTTTAGCGTGGAAGCGACCGGTACCGGCTGCTCTGTCAGGCAGTTGAACGATGTCTTCGCCCATGCCAATCACCTGATTCATGAAAATCTCAGTGCTACTGAACAAGTGATCACTGACAGCTCCAGCTCACGTCAGCAGCGTTTGAACGACTGGCTGCAGACACAGGTGCAGTTGGATGGCGCAGCGGCAAAAGCGATCCTTTCGGATCAACATAACGCTGTTTTGCCTGTTTATCGTCTGTCACCGCAGGATCCGGATGATGAAAACACCCTTGCGACGGCCGTTTTTATGCTGAACAGCGAGAAGACAACGTTGGAGGTTTTGACTCTGGACGGTCAGCATGCAGCACAACAGTACTGCATTGAATGACACCCTGCCGCCGACTGTCAGCATACGCATCCAGTTGCCGCAGTCCTGAAGTGCGCGGGCAGTGTATCCCTGTGAACGAGAACAACAGCCACTCGCGCGAGATATGCGCCGTATGTTTCCAGCGAACGCCCCTTTGGCGCATTTCACAAAGGCGGACAAACTCAGCGCTGATCAGTGAGCATTCACTGCTGTTTTCTGACCATCATTGCAGCGTGGAGCTGAATCGAGTGCAGCTCACGCTTTTTTCCTCACATAATCAGTCGCGATTATTCTTTAGTAAGTAAAATTTATGTGATAAGACCCGCAATAATGTTGCTAAAAAGCGTCCGTTTTCTGGCGGGTGAGCATCGTCACGTTTATTTTCAGCCTCAGACAGTAATTTCATTCATGGAATGAATAAAACGATTCAGCAAATGAGGCGGATGATGAAAATTAAACTGACGTTAACGGTACTGGCGATCCTGGTTTCAGGCTCTGCAGCAGCAAAAACCTGGGTGCTGACGAGTGCTGAACAGGGCACAGAGCAGGGAAACTGGCAGATTTCCAGCAGTGAGCTTAAATTTCAGGGTAAGCCGTTCAGTATCGAGCAAAAAGTGCTTCATGGCGGCAAACAGGAAGGCAGTAAAATTCTCACTCTGCGTAGTCAGGATGGCCTGACCATCAGCCTGAGTCCTACCCGCGGCATGAACTTATTGCGCGTCGAGGGATTTGGTACCCGCATGGGCTGGGATTCACCGGTAAAAGAGGTGGTCAATCCCGCTTACATCAATCTTGAAAGCCGTAACGGTCTGGGCTGGCTGGACGGTTTCAATGAGATGATGGTGCGCTGTGGCTACGAATGGACCGGTCATCCGGTGACCGATCAGGGTCGAATCTATACGCTGCACGGTAAGGCGGGTAACACCCCGGTTTCGCAGCTGGAAGTTGAGGTGGCCGATGCGGCACCCCATGAAATCCGCATTCGCGGCCTGATTAAAGAGAGCACCTTTAAGAAAACGGATCTGCAGACGATGACTGAACTGCGCTACGTGCCGGGCAGCAACAGTTTCAGCGTGCATGATGTGCTCACTAACCATGCTGACTATCCGCACGATTACCAGATCATCTATCACAGCAACTTCGGTAAACCTATTCTGGAAGAGGGCGCACGCTTCCTGGCCCCAATGTCCGGCATCAGTCCGTTCAATGATTACGCGAAAGCCGGATTAAAAGAGTGGCAGACTTACAAAGGCCCGACCAAAGATTTTGATGAGATGGTGTTCAACATCAAGCCACTTTCCGACAGCAATCATCAGACTGTCGCTGCGGTGATCAATAAAGCCGGAAACAGCGGCGCATCGATTCAGTTCGATACCCGTCAGCTCCCGATGCTGACCTTATGGAAAAACACGGATACCCTTAAACAGGGCTATGTAACCGGCATCGAACCCGGTACCAGTTACGCCTATCCGGTCACCATTGAACGCGAGCAAAAACGCGTGAAGCAGCTGCAACCGGGCGCCAGCACGGCATTTGATCTGACTTACACCTTGCTGCACAGCAGCGAGCAGGTGAATGACGTGGAGAAACGGATTAAGAGCATTCAGGGTGAGACGAAGATTGATGTGAGTGAGACGCCGATAGCGAAAGAGTAACTGGCAGGTAAAAGTCCTGGAAACCCTAAAAGCGTGCCGGGATTTTTTCAGGTTTTGAACACGGCTGGTTGCCACGTCAGACAGGTTATTCGGTTCTGTCGCGTCCACTCCGATAAACCGGCAAACGTTACGCTGCCGGTTTTCAGGCGGCCAGCAAATAAAACTGTTCTGCCGGTAACAGCACCACTGCGCGGTTGTAGTTGCCCTCCATTTCGATTTCACCCAGAGAAAAGTGGCCTGACGGCAGGTCAGAATCCTCGCGGCGAAGTTGAAGTCGTTGCCAGAACGGGATGAAGAAAAAAAAAGCCCCCATCAAGGAGGCTTTTCATCAGCAAACAAGAAACTTACTTCTTGCTGGCTTTGGCGTTTGGCAGGTCGGTAATGCTGCCTTCGAAGATCTCTGCTGCCAGACCAACGGACTCGTGCAGCGTCGGGTGAGCATGGATAGTCAACGCGATATCTTCGGCGTCACAACCCATCTCAATGGCCAGACCGATTTCACCCAGCAGCTCGCCGCCGTTGGTACCGACAATCGCACCACCGATGACACGGTGAGATTCTTTGTCGAAGATCAGCTTGGTCATGCCGTCTGCACAGTCGGAAGCAATGGCACGGCCGGACGCCGCCCATGGGAAGGTCGCCGTCTCGTAGCTGATTCCCTTCTCTTTCGCTTCTTTCTCGGTCAGACCCACCCAGGCAACTTCTGGCTCGGTGTAAGCAATAGATGGAATGACTTTCGGGTCGAAGTAGTGCTTCTTACCGGAGATCACTTCCGCCGCTACGTGGCCTTCATGGACACCTTTGTGCGCCAGCATCGGCTGACCAACGATATCGCCGATAGCATAGATGTGCGGCACGTTGGTACGCATCTGCTTGTCGACGCGGATAAAGCCACGGTCGTCAACTTCAACGCCAGCTTTACCGGCATCCAGACCTTTGCCGTTTGGCACGCGGCCGATCGCCACCAGCACTGCGTCGTAACGCTGTGGTTCCGTTGGCGCTTTTTTGCCTTCCATCGTGACATAAATACCGTCTTCTTTTGCCTCAACGGCGGTCACTTTGGTTTCCAGCATCAGGTTGAACTGCTTGCTGATACGTTTGGTAAACACTTTCACCACGTCTTTATCAGCCGCAGGGATGACCTGGTCAAACATCTCGACCACATCAATCTGAGAACCCAGCGCG
The DNA here is from genome assembly GCA_050311775.1 of Erwinia amylovora. Taxonomy (GTDB): domain Bacteria; phylum Pseudomonadota; class Gammaproteobacteria; order Enterobacterales; family Enterobacteriaceae; genus Erwinia; species Erwinia amylovora_A. The sequence goes on from JBNONK010000003.1 coordinate 39,792, forward strand.
TGATACACGGTACCCATTTCCAGACCAATGATGCCGCCGCCCATAACCAGCAGACGTTCAGGAACTTCTTTCAGCTCCAGCGCATCGGTAGAGTCCCACACGCGTGGATCATCATGTGGAATAAATGGCAGCTGAATCGGACGGGAGCCCGCAGCGATAATCGCGTTGTCGAAGTTGATGGTGGTGGCACCATTCTCGCCCTCAACCACCAGCGTGTTAGCGCCGGTAAATTTACCCAGACCAGTGACCACTTTAACTTTGCGGCCCTTAGCCATACCCGCCAGACCACCGGTCAGCTGAGTGATGACTTTCTCTTTCCAGGTACGAATCTTGGTGATATCAGTCTGCGGCTTACCGAACACGATACCGTGCTCTTCCAGCGCTTTGGCTTCTTCAATCACTTTCGCCACGTGCAGCAACGCTTTGGAAGGGATACAACCCACGTTCAGACAAACCCCTCCGAGGGTGCTGAAACGCTCAACGATGACGGTCTCCAGACCTAAATCGGCTGCGCGGAAGGCGGCAGAGTAGCCTGCAGGACCAGCCCCAAGTACCACGACCTGAGTTTTAATTTCTGTACTCATCATGACCTCTTAGTTAACCGCTGGGATATTCATTCATCCACCGGTACGTTTTCACCGCAAGAGTTTACAGAATTGTTAATTAACTGCAAACCACTTGATACGAAACGTTTTCAACTACCTTGTCGACTTAAAACATCGAAAGTCGGCTATGAGAAGGCCGGCATTCGCCGGCCTTGTAACTTTTTTTACATCACCAGACGGCGAATATCCGCCATGATAGTGGCGATATACGCCGCGAAGCGTGCACCTGCCGCGCCATCGATTACCCGATGGTCGAAGGAGAGTGACAGAGGCAGCATCAGACGTGGAATGAACTCTTTACCGTTCCACACCGGTTCCATCGCCGATTTGGACACGCCAAGGATCGCCACTTCCGGTGCGTTGACGATGGGGGTGAACGATGTCCCGCCAATGCCACCCAGGCTGGAGATAGTGAAGCAGCCGCCCTGCATGTCGCCAGCGGTCAGCTTGCCGTCACGCGCTTTCTTCGAAATCACCGACAGTTCGTTAGACAGCTCAACGATACCTTTCTTGTTGACGTCTTTAAACACCGGAACCACCAGACCGTTTGGCGTATCAACCGCCACACCGATGTTGATGTATTTCTTCAGCGTCAGTTTCTGACCATCTTCAGACAGCGAGCTGTTGAAACGTGGGAACTCTTCCAGCGCTTTGGCAGCCGCCTTCATAATGAACACCAGCGGGGTGATCTTCAGATCCAGTTTCTTCTTCGCCGCTTCGTCGTTCTGCTGCTTACGGAAAGCTTCAACGTCGGTGATGTCGGCTTTGTCGTGCTGGGTGACGTGAGGGATCACTACCCAGTTACGGCTCAGGTTCGCGCCAGAGATTTTCTGGATGCGACCCAGCTCGACTTCTTCAATCTCACCGAACTTGCTGAAGTCGACTTTCGGCCATGGCAGCATGCCTGGCAGACCGCCACCGGTTGCTGCGGCAGGCGCAGTCTCGGCGCGTTTCACCGCCTCTTTCACATAGGCCTGAACGTCTTCTTTCAGGATACGGCCTTTGCGACCAGTCCCTTTCACCTTCGCCAGGTTCACGCCGAATTCGCGTGCCAGTCGACGGATAACCGGCGTCGCATGGACGTAAGCATCGTTCTCAGAGAACTCGCCTTTAGATTCCGCTTTCGCTGAAGCCGGAGCGGCCTCGGCCTGTTTCGGCGCAGGCGCAGCTTCTTCTTTCTTCGCCGCAGGAGCCGCTGCCGGAGCCGCACCTTCCACTTCGAAGACCATGATCAGCGAGCCGGTGCTGACTTTGTCGCCGGTGGAGATTTTGATCTCTTTCACGGTACCGGCGAATGGCGCAGGAACTTCCATTGAAGCTTTATCGCCCTCAACGGTGATCAGCGACTGCTCGGCAGCCACTTTGTCGCCCACTTTGACCATCACTTCGGTCACTTCGACTTCATCACCGCCGATGTCAGGAACGGCAACATCTTTCGGGCCGCTGGCTGCTGCTGCAGGAGTCGCCGCTTCTTCTTTCACTTCCGGTTTAGCTTCAGACGCCGCTGCGCCAGAACCTGCCGTTTCGAAGACCATGATTGGGGAACCGGTGCTGACTTTGTCGCCGGTGGAGATTTTGATCTCTTTCACGGTACCGGCGAACGGCGCTGGCACTTCCATTGAGGCTTTGTCACCTTCAACGGTAAGCAGTGACTGCTCGGCCTCCACGGTGTCGCCCACCTTGACCAGGATCTCAGTGACTTCCACTTCGTCGCCGCCAATGTCCGGCACGTTCACGTCTTTGCTTTCTGCTTTAGCCGCTGCGGCTGGCTTCGCTTCTTCTTTTTTCGCTTCTGCCTGAGCAGGTGCAGGCGCTGCACCCTCAGCGGATTCGAAAATCATGATAAGCGAACCGGTTTCCACTTTGTCACCGGTAGAGATTTTGATCTCTTTCACTACGCCTGCTTCTGGCGAAGGGACTTCCATAGAGGCCTTATCGCCCTCCACGGTGATCAGCGACTGCTCCGCTTCAATCTTGTCACCGACCTTAACCAGGATCTCGGTGACTTCCACTTCGTCTGCACCGATATCCGGTACTTTGATTTCGATAGCCATTAATCTTTTACCTCTTATGCCAGACGCGGGTTGACTTTATCGGCATCGATATTGAATTTGGTGATGGCATCCGCAACCACTTTCTTATCGATTTCACCGCGTTTAGCCAGTTCACCCAGAGCCGCAACCACCACGTATGACGCATCCACTTCGAAGTGGTGACGCAGGTTTTCACGGCTGTCAGAACGACCAAAACCATCAGTGCCCAGTACGCGATAATCGCTGGCTGGCATGAAGGTACGGATCTGCTCGGCAAACAGTTTCATGTAGTCGGTTGAAGCCACAGCCGGTGCATCGCTCATGATCTGAGCAACGTATGGCACGCGTGGTTGTTCTGTTGGGTGCAGCATGTTCCAGCGCTCACAGTCCTGACCATCACGGGCCAGTTCGGTGAAGGAGGTTACGCTAAACACGTCAGAACCAACGCCGTAGTCTTTCGCCAGGATCTGTGCCGCTTCACGAACGTGACGCAGGATGGAACCTGAGCCCAGCAGCTGCACTTTACCTTTGCTTCCTTCCACCGTTTCCAGCTTGTAGATACCCTTACGGATACCCTCTTCCGCACCCTGCGGCATTGCAGGCATGTGGTAGTTTTCGTTCAGCGTGGTGATGTAGTAGTAAACGTTTTCCTGCGCTTCACCGTACATACGAACCAGACCGTCATGCATGATAACTGCCACTTCGTAGGCATAGGCCGGATCGTAAGAGATACAGTTAGGAATGGTCAGCGACTGAATGTGGCTGTGACCATCTTCATGCTGCAGACCTTCGCCGTTCAGCGTGGTACGACCGGAAGTTCCGCCCACCAGGAAGCCGCGAGCCTGCTGGTCGCCTGCTGCCCAGCACAGATCGCCGATACGCTGGAAACCGAACATGGAGTAGTAGATATAGAACGGGATCATTGGCAGGTTGTTGGTGCTGTAAGATGTTGCAGCCGCCAGCCATGATGCACCTGCACCCAGTTCGTTGATCCCTTCCTGCAGGATCTGGCCTTTCTCGTCTTCTTTGTAGTAAGCAACCTGCTCGCGGTCCTGCGGGGTATACTGCTGACCGTTCGGGCTGTAAATACCAATCTGGCGGAACAGACCTTCCATACCAAAGGTCCGCGCTTCATCGGCGATGATTGGCACCAGGCGATCTTTGATCGACGGATTCTTCAGCATCACGTTGAGAGCACGTACAAAGGCGATCGTGGTGGAGATCTCTTTATTCTGCTCGTCCAGCAGCTGACGGAAGTCTTCCAACGCAGGCATTTCCAGCTTCTCGCTGAATTTTGGCTGGCGGGTGGGCAGGTAGCCACCCAGCTTCTCACGCTGACCGTGCAGATATTTGTACTCTTCGGACTCTTTGTCGAAGGTGACGTACGGCAGTTTTTCGATGTTGGCATCGTCAACCGGCACGTTGAAACGGTCACGGATGTAGCGTACGCCATCCATGTTCATTTTCTTCACCTGGTGGGCAATGTTTTTGCCTTCCGCAGTGTCACCCATACCATAGCCTTTAATGGTATGCGCCAGAATCACCACCGGCTTGCCTTTAGTGTCCTGAGCTTTTTTCAGGGCTGCGTAAATTTTCTTCGGATCGTGGCCGCCACGGTTCAGCGACCAAATCTCGTCGTCGGTCATGTCTTTGACCAGGGCTGCGGTCTCCAGATATTTACCGAAGAAGTGCTCACGCACATATGCGCCATCGCGGGATTTGAAGGTCTGATAGTCACCGTCAACCGTTTCGTTCATCAGCTGGATCAGCTTGCCGCTGGTGTCTTTACGCAGCAGCTCGTCCCAGCGTCCACCCCAGATAACTTTGATCACTTCCCAACCGGCGCCACCAAAGATGCCATCCAGTTCGTTGATGATTTTGCCGTTACCGGTTACCGGGCCGTCCAGACGCTGCAGGTTACAGTTGATGATGAAGACCAGGTTATCCAGTTTTTCACGGGTGGCGATAGTGATCGCCCCTTTGGATTCCGGCTCATCCATCTCACCATCGCCCAGGAAAGCGTAAACGGTCTGCTGAGAGGTGTCTTTCAGGCCACGGTGTTCCAGATACTTCAGGAATTTAGCCTGATAGATCGCACCCAGTGGGCCCAGGCCCATGGAAACGGTCGGGAACTGCCAGAATTCAGGCATCAGCTTAGGATGCGGGTAAGAGGAGAGGCCCTTACCGTGGACTTCCTGACGGAAGTTGTTCATCTGGTCTTCGGTCAGACGGCCTTCCAGGAAAGCACGCGCGTACACGCCCGGAGAGATGTGGCCCTGGAAATACACCAGGTCGCCGCCATCTTTTTCGCTGCGCGCACGGAAGAAGTGGTTAAAGCACACTTCATAGACGGTCGCAGAAGACTGGAAGGAGGACATGTGGCCACCCAGCTCCAGATCTTTCTTCGATGCACGCAGAACGGTCATGATGGCGTTCCAGCGGATCGCGGAACGGATACGGCGTTCCAGAGAAGTATTCCCCGGGTACTCCGGCTCATCTTCAACAGCAATAGAGTTGATGTAGTTGCTGGCCCCAGCGCCTGCAGCCACTTTCACGCCACCTTTGCGTGCTTCGCTCAATACCTGGTCGATCAGGAACTGCGCGCGCTCAACACCTTCTTCACGGATGACCGATTCGATCGCCTGTAGCCAGTCGCGAGTTTCGATCGGATCCACGTCATTGGGTAAACGTTCTGACATGGGGGGTATTCCTTATCTGTGTCTAATACGTTGAATTGTCTGGAGCCTGTCTCCATGCACTCTGGCCAGCCAAAGCACAGGGAGACAGGCCCGTCGCTATGCCCTTCATCATTGACATCAATTACGCCAGCGTCGTCGGGCAGGGTTTCCGCGTTATCTTTACGCGTTATTCATTACGTTGCTGTAAACGTCGCAGGGAGCGCTCTCTACGACTCTGCTCCCGGCTTCTGTCCAGCAATATTTCCTCTATAAACGCCAGGTGGCGGTGTGAGGCTTCGCGAGCCTGTTCAGGTTCGCGTGCCACAATCGCCTCAAAAATACTGGCGCGGTGACCGCTCACTTTTGCCAGCATTTCGCGGCGCGAGTAGAGCAATTCAAAATTCTGTCGGACGTTTTGTTCCAGCATCGGCCCCATGGTACGGAGCAAATGCAGCAGCACCACATTATGCGCAGCCTCTGTGACAGCAATCTGGTACTGCATAACTGCATTCGCCTCAGCATCCAGATCCCCGCAATCCTGTGCGGCCTGAATCTGGACATGGCAGTGGCGGATGCGTTCGATGTCTTCATTGGTGCCACGCAGCGCGGCGTAATAGGCCGCAATGCCTTCCAGCGCGTGGCGCGTTTCCAGTAAATCGAACTGTGATTCCGGATGACCGGCAAGCAGTTCAACCAGCGGGTCGCTCAGGCTCTGCCACAGGCTTTTCTGCACAAAAGTGCCACCGCCCTGTCGGCGCAGCAGCAGGCCTTTTGCTTCAAGACGCTGGATAGCTTCACGCAGAGAAGGACGGGAGACATCGAACTGTTTGGCCAGTTCACGTTCAGGGAGTAGCTTTTCACCGGGGCGCAGCGTCCCTTCCATAATCAGGGACTCGAGTTGCTGCTCGATTGCGTCGGATAGCTTTGGTTGGCGGATTTTGCTGTAGGCCATCATCCCTTCTTCTGCCTGTTGCCGGAGTAAATTGGTAATACCAATTGCAAAAAGGTGCCCGTAAAGTAACAAAGTATTCACCTGATGTCTATATGGCAACCGACTGAAATCGGACGGCGGTCTCGTTAATCTGCAATGGGTTAACCGGATAAATACGACCAGTATTTATCCTGAATTAAATGTTAATTTTTTTAACTTTTATGAAATCAGGCAAGTGCTTAGTCCCTTAAAACCGCTTCGCCATAAGGTAAACCTGGTCGTCTTCCAGCCAGCTTTATGACAGAAAAGTGAATTCTGCCTGACCGATGTTTTTTTCAGCACTCTCCCGCACTCAAAGAGAAAGCGAGTGCAATGGGCAGCGCTTATCACTATTCTTGTCGCGAGGGTAGCATTACCCTCTATTTCTTACCCCGGGCGCTGTACAGAATTCAGTACATTGATGTACTAAAAGACCGACAAAGGCACGTCCTGAGTTAAAAAAATAACGAGACCATGAGGTTTACTATGGAACAACAGCAAGGCGAAACGCTGAAACGTGGGCTTAAAAACCGCCATATTCAGCTGATCGCGTTGGGAGGTGCCGTCGGTACCGGCCTGTTTCTGGGGATCGCTGACACGATCAGAATGGCCGGCCCGTCTGTACTTCTGGGCTATGCCATCGGCGGTTTTATCGCCTTTATGATCATGCGTCAGCTCGGCGAAATGGTGGTTGAAGAGCCGGTAGCCGGCTCGTTCAGCCATTTTGCCTATAAATACTGGGGCAACTTCGCTGGCTTCGCCTCTGGCTGGAACTACTGGATCCTCTATGTCCTGGTGGCAATGGCCGAGCTGACTGCGGTCGGCAAGTATATTCAGTACTGGTATCCGGAGATCCCGACATGGGTTTCTGCCGCTGTTTTCTTCCTGCTGATCAACGCCATTAATCTGACAAACGTCAAAGTCTACGGTGAGATGGAGTTCTGGTTCGCCATCATCAAAGTCGTTGCGGTGATTGGAATGATTATCTTCGGTGCGTGGCTGCTGTTTGGTGGTCATGCCGGACCGGATGCGACCGTGACGAACCTGTGGGATAAAGGCGGCTTCTTCCCGAATGGCCTCTCTGGCCTGGTAATGGCGATGGCGGTGATCATGTTCTCCTTTGGCGGCCTGGAGCTGGTTGGGATTACTGCAGCCGAGGCGGACGACCCGGAGAAAAGCATCCCTAAAGCCACGAATCAGGTGCTGTACCGTATCCTGATCTTCTATATTGGCTCCCTGACCATTCTGCTGTCGCTTTACCCGTGGACTAAGGTGATTGGCGGTGCCAGCCCATTCGTGATGATTTTCCACGATCTCGGTGACAGCCTGGTGGCCAACGCGTTGAACGTGGTGATCCTGACTGCGGCCCTCTCTGTTTATAACAGCTGCGTTTACTGCAACAGCCGTATGCTGTACGGCCTGGCAAAACAGGGCAACGGCCCTAAATCGCTGCTGAAAGTGGACGCACGTGGCGTACCAGTTGTGGCGATTGGTGTGTCCGCTGCGGCTACCGCCATCTGCGTGCTGATTAACTATCTGATGCCTGGCGAAGCCTTTGGCCTGCTGATGGCGCTGGTGGTGTCCGCGCTGGTGATCAACTGGGCAATGATCAGCCTGGCCCACCTGAAGTTCCGTCGTAAGAAAGACCAACAGGGCGTGCAGACGCGCTTTAAAGCGCTTTTCTACCCTGCCGGTAACTGGATCTGCCTGCTGTTCCTGGTGGGCATCCTGGTGATTATGGCGATGACTCCGGGCATGGCAATCTCCGTCTGGCTGATCCCGGTCTGGTTGGTGATCCTTGCCATTGGCTATGCGATTAAGAGCCGCACAGTGAAAGCCTGAGTGATTTAACCTAACTGATGGGGCGCTGAGGCGCCCTTTTTTATTGTCCTTAATTCCTGAATAACGCGCTGAAATACATCGAATAAAATCGATTTTAACGCTAGAAACCGTAATAACCCGGCGTAATTATTGCAAATTGTAACCAGTCAGGTTACAAATCAATCTCTACCACAGAGAAAATAAGGACATTATAAAATGAGAGAATTGACTACACAGGAAGTTGAAGTTGTCAGCGGCGCAGGTCTGTTTCGCGATCTGACCGGCTGGGCAGGACAACAGGCTGGCGGCCTTATTGGACAGGCACTTGGCAGCCTGGTGGTGATTCCAGTGGTGACCACTGTGGTTTCCAATATTACTGGCTACATCGGTAAACAAGTCGGTGGTTTTATTGGTGATGCATTTGGATCGCTTGTTGAAGGCCTTTTCGGCGGCAACAATGAAACACCTTCAGCCTGATTTTTTGCGCTGTTAATCAAACCTCCGGCCTTCCTGCCGGAGGTTATTGATTTGAAATCTCGAAGATCAACGGTTCATCACCCGGGTATACGCTGATTCATTCTCTGTTTTCCCATACTGAATACCCTTAATCCTGCAATATCTGTCATTCCCACCCAACATTTTATGTTGATCCTCATTAATATCCCGCTTTCGATATTCTCTTCTGGAATGTCTTTGCCCGTAATAAAATGAGAACCAGATAAAAAAAATTTAATTGTATTTATCGAAAGGTGAGATTGAACATGAACTTTTCTAAAAGGCGCAAAGGACACTCAGCGATGAGACACTTTCCGTTGAGGAAACAGCTAAGGGATACATCCACCTGGCAGGATGTATCACTCCTCACTGGCAGTCCCTGCGGTTAAACGAGGGTACCGTAAATAGTCAGCAATGCCACAACCACCACAATCATCAGAGAAACTTTCTTCGCCAGCGCAACAGCCACACGTGGCGTTTCCACCTTATCAGTATGGGGATCCCGCGCCAGTGAAAACTGCGCCAGTCGGGTCAGGACCTGATACTGCGAAGTGTGCCGATCGCCCAGTGAAGCGAACCAGGCTGGCAGTGCACGCTCACCATGCCCCAACAGGGCATAAGCCACGCCCACCAGACGCACCGGTATCCAGTCGATAATGTGGAGAATGGCATCAACGCCAGACTGGGAGCGCTCCAGCGGGGAGTGATGACGGGCCAGCCAGCTCTGCCAGGCTCGCAGGAATGCATATCCTGCCAGCAAGACCGGCCCCCAGGCGCCCCCCACCACAAACCAGAACAGCGGTGCCAGATAGAAGCGGAAGTTAATCCACAGCAGCGCATTTTGCAGTTCGCAGAGATACTCACGTTCGCTGCACTCTACCGGCAGGCCGTGGATCAGCATCAGCTCTTCCGCCATCGCGGTATGGGCTTCGGTATCGTTATGGCTGGCCGCCTTGAGATAAGCATGATAATGCAGGCGCACAGACCCTGCCCCAATGCACAGCAGGCCAACGCCAATCCAGAAAATCAGCAGCAGAAGCCCAAAGAACAACCCTTTCAGCGCCAGCAGACAGAGCGCCACCACCACCATGGTCACCAGCGTCATCAGCACAGTCCGCAGCATTGAAAAATGCTTCCGTCTGTGGAAAAAACGGGCCAGATGGTGATCCAGCTGCCAGTGCTCACCCATTTTAAACAGGCGTTCCCAGCCTAGTACCAACAACAAACTAAAAAGCGTCATGCCTGTTACTCCTGTTCTGGCGTGGCGCCGGGCTGGCCCAGCGCACCCCGAAATCTTACCCAGTCAAATGCCGGACCAGGATCGGTCTTTCTGTCCGGCGCAATATCACTGTGCCCGGTAATGTGTCCTGTTATTTGCGGATAATGCTCGGTCAGCAAGCGAGTCACCTCTTCCAGCGCCTGATACTGCGCATCGGTATAGGGCAGCGTATCCGTCCCCTCCAGCTCAATGCCAATGGAAAAATCATTACAGGCTTCGCGGCCCTGATAGCAGGAAACGCCCGCATGCCAGGCTCGCTGATGGAAAGGGACATACTGAACGATTTCACCATCGCGGCGGATCAGGCAGTGAGCAGAGACCCGCAAATGAGCAATACCGGCAAAATAGGGATCGGCTTGGGGATCGAGAGTGCCGGTAAATAACGCGTCAATCCATGGACCGCCAAATTTGCCCGGCGGCAGGCTGATGTTGTGGATCACCAGCAGCGTTGGCGTTTCATTATCGGGGCGCTCGTTAAAATGGGGAGAAGGTACCCGTTTCACTCCGTGGATCCACCCTGCTTGCAGCTGCATGCTCTGCTCTCCTTTTATAAAGATTTCATCAGAGTAGCATGATTCTCTTTTTCGGAAAGCACATTGCGTGACCGGAAAAAATTGCCCGGAAAAATTTTTTTCTGTTTTTGTCTTCAGTTTGTCCCCTCATCCGTCAATAGCGTGGTGGGGCAAATTTGCCTTCCCTGTTCCCCAGGGAACCATCATGAAAACGTTAGTTTGACGCAAACTCAGCAAAATCCGCTTACCTGTCTCCGGCTGGCAAGCCGTGGGCAAACAGGCTAGCATGGTCGGACTCTCTATCCGACCTTTCGGAGTTTGAACATGACTACCCGTCGCTACGATCCGGACAGCCGCCGCACCGCGCTGCTCGAGCGTATTGAGGATGATATTCCACCAGGCGTTGCTCAGGCCCTGCGTGAAGATTTAGGCGGTGAAGTGGATCCTGCCAACGATATCACTGCCAGCCTGCTGCCAGCCGATACCCTTTCCCACGCGGTAGTGATCACCCGCGAAGACGGCATCTTTTGCGGTAAACGCTGGGTGGAGGAAGTTTTTATCCAGCTCGGCAACAAAACGCAAATCGTCTGGCACGTAGGAGATGGCGATGCAATCAAAACCAACCAGCCGCTGTTTGAAGTCACCGGCCCCGCAGCATTGATCCTGACCGCAGAACGCACCGCGCTGAATTTTGTCCAGACGCTTTCAGGCGTGGCAACCGAGGTCAGCCGATATGTGGCTATACTGGAAGGCACCCGGACCCAACTCCTGGATACGCGTAAAACGCTGCCGGGCCTGCGCACCGCGCTGAAGTATGCCGTATTGTGTGGCGGCGGAGCTAACCATCGCCTCGGCTTGTCGGATGCTTTCCTGATCAAAGAGAACCACATCATTGCCACCGGCTCGATCCGCCAGGCCGTGGAAAAAGCCTTCTGGCTCCATCCCGACGTGCCGGTGGAAGTAGAAGTGGAATCTCTGGATGAGCTGGAGCAGGCGATTGATGCCGGAGCCGATATCATCATGCTGGATAACTTCAGCGTGGAGCAAATGCGCGAAGCCGTTAAACGCACCGACGGTCGCGCTCTGCTGGAAGTTTCCGGCAATGTCACTGACGAAACGCTGCGCGACTTCGCGGAAACCGGTGTTGATTACATTTCTGTTGGCGCGTTAACCAAGCATGTCCGTGCATTAGACCTTTCCATGCGCTTCCGTTAAGTGGCCTCTCTTCTCCCCCACGCCATCCATTAAGTGATGGCGTTTTTTTTCTTTACCACCATTTTGCGAGCCGCTTTCAGGGGGCAATGTACGCATATGCAACGCACTGAGATTCTCTCCATCGCTGCCCGATAAACAAATTTTGCCTGCTGTTCCGTGATGCCGGCTGGCGATACCTTGCAGACCTCTCAACCACAAGGAGGTCCGCTATGGAAAACCAGCAAGGATTTACCCTGATTGAACTGATGATTGTGATTGCCATTATCGCCATTCTCAGCGCGATTGGGCTGCCCGCCTATCAGGGCTACCTGCAGAAAGCCGCCCTGACCGACATGTTGCAAACTGCCATGCCGTTTAAAACAGCCGTTGAAATCTGCGCGATTGAACAGGGAGGGACGGAAAAATGCAGTGAAGGCAGCAGTGGCATTCCTGCAGGCAAAGGATCCCGCTACGTCTCGGCGGTCACTGTCCAGGCCGGAACAGTGAAGCTGACCGGGCAGGAGAGCCTGAATGGGCTGACTGTCACTATGCAGCCCTTATGGGAAGGGACGCAAGGCCAGATGAGCTGGCAGCGCAGCTGCGCCTCCTCTCAGTCAGGGCTGAAAGAAGCCTGTGAAAATGTCTTTCGTTTTGCCGCTCCTGCCAGCGGGAGTAACCCATGATCACATCATCCTCACGGCGAGCCATTGAACACATCTGCCAGCAGAATCAGGCGGTCATTCTTAATTCTACCCCTGAGCGGCTGATCATCGCTTCCGCAAAGCCCCTCCCGCAGGAGATCATGGCGGCACTCCGTTTTGCCGCTCACTGCACTATTGAAGTTGAATTCTGGCCTCCCGCACGGCTCGAACATTTTCGAAATGAACAGGCCCGCTCTGCCAGTGCCAGCCAGACAGAAGGGGCAGCAGGGAACAGCGAAACGGCGACGGAACGAATTGATCACCTGCTGTTTTTAGCAATTCAGCAGCGGGCCTCGGATATTCATATTGAGCCGCAGGCAGAAGGCCTGCGTATCCGCTTGCGGGTGGATGGCGTGCTGCAGGCTGTCCCGTCGGTTTTCAGCGACAGCTGTAACGCCCTGCTGGCCCGACTAAAGATTCTGGCCAGTCTGGATATTGCCGAGCGCCGGATGCCGCAGGATGGGCAGTTTACGCTGACGTTACGGGGAAAACAGGCTCCCTTTCGCCTCTCCACGCTGCCAACCGGCTTTGGCGAGAAAGCCGTTATCCGCCTGCTGCAAAACGAAACTCAGTCGGTAGCCCTGGAAAATCTGGGGATGCCACCCGCTTCCCTTCGACGCTTCCGTGAAGCACTGGCACGGCCCCAGGGGCTGATCCTTGTGACCGGACCAACGGGCAGCGGGAAAACCTTTACCCTTTACAGCGGGCTGAGTTCGCTGAACGATCCCTGCCGCAACTTATGCAGCGTGGAAGATCCCATTGAGATCCCACTGGCTGGCGTCAATCAGACCCAGATCCATCCCAAAACCGGGCTGGACTTCAACCGTGTCCTGCGCTCACTGCTGCGTCAGGATCCGGACGTCATCATGATTGGCGAAATCCGTGATGCCGAAACGGCAGAAATTGCCATCAAAGCGGCACAAACGGGCCACCTGGTCCTCTCCACGCTGCATACCAATTCCACTATCGAAACGCTGACGCGGCTGGGACAGATTGGCATCCCCGGCTATTTACTGGCGTCAGCCCTGAAACTGGTGATTGCCCAGCGTCTGGTTCGTCGTCTTTGTCCACACTGTCGCCAGCCAGGAGAAGCGCTGTCCCATTTTCCCAGGACGCTGTGGCCCGGTACGGTCAAAACCTGGCGGGCCGTGGGATGTGAACGTTGTTATTCCGGCTATTATGGGCGTCTGGCGCTGTTTGAACTCTTGCCGATCACGGCTCCGTTGCAAAACGCTATCGCCGCAGACTGCTCGCATGAAAGGCTGATGGAGCTGACACATCGGCAGGGATTTAACCCATTGTTTGTTGAGGGACTGCACTGTGTTAATCGGGGTGACACCACGATAGCAGAGCTGCATCGCATTGTAGGTACGGAAGATGGCTGATCCCCTGCTGTTTCGCTGGCAGGCGGTGAGTGCTGACGGGCAGTTAAGACGAGGTGCATTTTTCTGCTTCAACCGGCAGGAGGCAATGGCGCAGCTGGTCGCGCAGGATTTTCTTCCTTTGAAGCTGTCAGCCGGTCGGCGTTATCGCGCCAGAGACTGGAAATGGCAGGATAAGATCACCCTGTTCCGCCAGCTCGCCACGCTTCTCAAGGCGGGAATGACGCTTTCGGCCAGCCTGCAGCTGACTGGTGAAGGGCACAGTGAGCCCGGCTGGCAGGCTTTACTCGGCCACATTCAGCAGCGGGTGACCGAGGGAAGCCCCTTTTCACAAGCTCTGGCGGAGTGGCCCACCGTCTTTCCTGCCCTGTTCCCTGCTCTGATGCAGGTGGGGGAACTGACCGGGCAGATGGATGAATGCTGCCTGCAGCTTGCCAGCCAGCAGGAGAGACAGCAGCAGCTGCAGAAGAAGGTGGTTAAAGCTCTGCGTTACCCGCTATTTGTCCTGGCAATCGCCCTGCTGGTCAGTACCTGTATGTTGCTCTTTGTCCTGCCGGAATTCGTTGCCATCTACCAGACTTTCGATGCCCCTCTGCCACTGTTTACCGCCGTGGTGATCTGGCTTTCACAAGGCATGCAGCAATATGGACCGATCTTGCTGGCCGTACCGTTTGCCGCGTTCTGCGGCTGGCGGTGGCAAGCCCGCCGCTCCCCCGGCTGGCAGCGCTGGCAACAGCGGGCATTGCTCAGGCTGCCGTTCATTGGCGAACTCTTCCGCGGCAGCCAACTGAGCAGAATATTTATGACTCTGGCCCTGATGCAGCAATCAGGGCTGACGCTCCTGCGAAGTTTACAGGCAGTAGAGAAAACCCTGAGCCAGAAGCTGTGGCAGGAGGCGATTGCCGATCTGCAGCAACACATTTCCGGAGGCTATCCTCTGCATCAGGCTCTGGCCGGGCATTTACTGTTCACGTCTTTAAGCTTTCAACTGATTAAAGTGGGAGAAGAAACCGGATCGTTAGACAGCATGCTGTCCAGACTGGGCGATTATTACGAAAACACCACGCATGAGCGGGCAGATCATCTGGCTGCAGCGCTGGAGCCGCTGATGATGGTAGTGACAGGGGGAATAGTCGGTACGCTGGTGATTGCCATGTATCTGCCAGTGTTCGGTCTGGGCGAAGCGCTGGGTTGAAAGCCCATCCCCCGGAAGCGGGATGGGCACGGGGGCTCACAGGGCAGCAGCTGGAGCTTAACGGTTAAAGACCCGGTTTTCCTGCTCCGCCACGCGGATAAAGGTCGTGCGCTTGGTCAGCTCTTTCAGCCGCTCAGCCCCCACATAGGTGCAGGCAGAACGCAAACCGCCAAGAATATCGCGGGCAGTAGTGTCCACCGGGCCACGAACTGGCAGCTTCACGGTTTTACCTTCTGCTGCGCGATACCCTGCCACGCCACCCACATGGCGGTTCATGGCAGACTCTGAGCTCATGCCATAGAACAGCATAAACTGCTCGCCGTTTTCATCGACAATCGTGCCTTCACACTCATCATGCGCCGCCAGCATACCACCCAGCATTACAAAATCAGCACCACCGCCAAACGCTTTGGCCACGTCACCCGGTACCGAACAGCCGCCATCGCTGACAATCTGTCCGCCAAGGCCGTGGGCAGCATCAGCACATTCGATCACCGCTGAAAGCTGAGGATAGCCCACGCCGGTTTTTACCCGGGTCGTGCAAACGGAACCCGGACCAATGCCCACTTTAACGATGTCCGCACCAGAGAGGATCAGCTCCTCAACCATTTCGCCAGTCACCACGTTTCCGGCGCAAATAGTTTTTCCCGGGCAGGCTTCACGCGCGCGCTTCAGGAACTCGACGAAATGCTCAGAGTAGCCGTTAGCCACGTCAATGCAGATAAAATTGAGTGCCGGAGAGAGCGCCAGAATTTGCTGTAACTTAATAAAATCAGCATCCGAGGTTCCGGTAGAAACCATCACGTGCCTGAGCACGCTTTCGGGAACGCGGGAGATAAACTCCTGCCACTGAGCCACGCTGTAATGCTTATGCACGGCGGTGAGCACATCGAAGGAGGCCAGCGCCTCTGCCATGCTGAACGTGCCAACGGTATCCATATTCGCGGCAATGATCGGCACACCTGACCAGGCAACGCCGGAATGTTTGAAGGTGAACTGACGGGTCAACTCTACCTGAGAGCGGCTTTTCAGCGTGGAACGCTTGGGCCGGATCAGAACGTCTTTAAAACCTAACTTGATATCTTCTTCAATACGCATAAATCACTTCCTGGTTGATGGCGCAATCTGTCGATCGGGCGCTGCTGCCAGCTCCAGTGAAGCTATCATACGCGGTAAAAACGCGCCGACAAGACTGCGAAAACAGGTTTATTTACGCTACAATCGCATAAATTTATCTGACACTCTGTGATGTGATCTGTGCCTCATTTTCGCCGCAAGTTTCACGACGACGGGTCACAGCAAAGATTGACGACAGGGTGCCAGTACCGTAAGTAAAGAGGCTTATGCGCTATACTGTTGCGCTGACCGGCGGGATCGGCAGCGGAAAAACGACCATTGCCAATGCCTTTGCCGCACGTGGCGTGGATATTGTCGACGCCGATATCATCGCGCGCCAGGTGGTTGAACCTGGACAGCCGGCGCTGGCCGCTATTTATGATAAGTTTGGTGAGGATGTATTACAGAAAGATGGCACGCTGAACCGGGCGGCTTTACGGCAGCGCATCTTCTCCTCACCTCAGGATAAAGCCTGGCTTAACGCCCTTTTGCACCCGCTGATCCATGCAGAAACACGTCGCCAGCTGACGCTGACTCAATCCACATGGTGTTTATGGGTCGTCCCGCTGCTGGTTGAAAATAATTTACAGCACCAGGCGAACCGGGTGCTGGTAGTGGACGTTGATCGCGACACACAGCTGACACGCACCATGGCCAGGGACGGGATCGGCCGTGAACAGGCTGAGCATATTCTGGCTGCACAGGCAACGCGCGAACAGCGACTTGCCGTGGCCGATGACATTATTGATAACGGCGGGTCACCTGACGATGTGGCCGCGCGCGTTGCCCTGCTGGACCAGCGCTATCGCCAGCTTGCCGGGGCAACAGACCAGGATTAACAGCATGAGCACAACCGTTTTATTTGAGTATCCTTTGAACGAAAAAATGCGCACCTGGCTGCGAATTGAATTCCTGCTCAACCAGCTGGAGAGCAGCCGGACGATTACCGACCCTCTGGGTGCGCTGACCTTTTTTCGCAACGCGGCAGAGCTGTTAGACGTTTTTGAACGTGGCGAATTGCGCACCGAAATCGCTAAGGAGCTGGATAAGCAGCAGCAGAAATTGCGCGCCTGGGCCGAAGTGCCGGGAGTGGATATGGAGCTGATTAACAGCCTGCATGACAGCCTGAAATCCCGAGCTGCCACGCTGATGGCCGCTCCCCGAATGGGCCAGCTGATGCGTGAAGACCGCCTGATCGGGCTGGTTCGTCAGCGCCTGAGTATCCCGGGTGGTTGCTGCAGCTTTGATCTCCCCACCTTACATATCTGGCTGCACGTCGGGCAGGAAATGCGTGATGCGCAGGTGGCTCAGTGGATGGATTCACTGGCCCCGATCCGCGACGCGCTGACGTTGATCCTCGATCTGATCCGCCAGTCTGGCGAATTCCGCAACCAGACCAGCCTGAATGGTTTTTTCCAGGATAATGCCGAAGGCGCTGAGTTGCTGCGCCTGCAGCTGCGGCTGGCCGACTCGCTCTATCCGCAGGTTTCCGGCCATAAAAGCCGCTATGCCATCCGTTTTCTGCCGCTCGACAGCGAGCGCGGCGAAGTCCCGGCGCGTCTCGATTTCCAGCTGGCCTGCTGCTAAGGTTTTTTGTCGATGAATGATGAAGTTATGATTGTTAAGTGCCCGACCTGTTCCAAAGACGTGATCTGGGATGAGTTGAGTCCGTGGCGGCCATTCTGCAGCAAGCGCTGCCAGCTGATCGACCTGGGCGAATGGGCTAACGAAGAGAAACGGATCGCCAGTGAAGGCGAGCACTCAGAAAGCGATGACTGGAGCGAGCTGCCCAGGGAACGCGATTAACCTGAGCCCGCCCGTTACCGTGGCGGGCAATGACATCACTCTGCTTCGGCCAGCAGGCGGGCCACTATCGGTACGTTAGCCGGTGGAAACTCCTCTGCCACCAAATCTCTCTGTGCTACCCAGCGCTGCGGCTGCCCTTCCCGTCCGTATGGCTCGCCCCGCCAGTTTTCCACGATAAAGAAATGCAGGGTCACCCTGAGCTGGTTGTCCGCATGTTCAGACTGGTCATAGGCAACGGCGCTGGTAACTTCAATCCCGGTTTCTTCGTGCAGCTCACGCTTCAGCGCCTGTTCCGGCGTTTCGCCCGCTTCGATTTTACCGCCAGGGAACTCCCACAGATTACCCATATGCGACTGAGCTGAACGCCTGGCCAGGAAAATGTTCTGGTTTTGATCGCGGATGATACCTACCGCTACTTGCAGATGCTTCATTCACTTTTTCTCTGAGAGACTTTACACCCCGCCACTATTCCAGCGATCCAGCCTGATAACAAGCCTGAAACCGTCTCTTACGAGACTCCCCGCAGTTTTTTTATGCAACGCCCTGCAATGAAGGATAGCTGGCGACGTCTTTCAGGCACGGGCGTATAGTCGGCCCGGCCGCTGAAGTCTGAATAACCCAAGGAGGGGGAAATGCGTATGCCATTGCAACATCATAAAGTCTTCCTGACCGGAGTGCTGGCAAACGTCATAACGCTGCTGGTCGTCTGGCGCATTCCTGGCGGCATTCTGCTGCTGCTTGCGCTGCTGCTGAGCTGGATGTTGCTGGGCCTGGCAGCAATCGATCTCCGTTCTCAGCTCTTGCCGGACAGGCTGACGCTGCCGTTGCTGTGGCTGGGGTTACTGAGCAACGCGTTCGGGCTTCTTCCGCAATTGCCGCTGAGGGAGGCTGTTTTCGGTGCCGTAGCAGGCTACTGCGTCCTTTTTTTGCTTTCCCGGGGATACCGGTTATGCCGGGGGAAAGAGGGGCTGGGGCTGGGCGATGCAAAATTGCTGGCCGCGCTCGGGGCGTGGCTGGGAGTGTTCTGGCTTCCGTCGCTGGTGATGATTGCTTCGATGGTTGCGCTGACAGTGCTTGTTGCCGCCAGGCTGTGGAGCGGCCGCTGGTGGTGTCAGCCATTACCTTTTGGTCCGGCGCTGGCGCTGGCGGGCTGGTTGTTGTTTCTCTGGGAGAATGGCTGAGCACAGGCTGACTTCGTTAACTCTGTTCAGACAGATTGCGGAAATAAAAAAGGGGCCGGAGAAAATCTCCCGCCCCTTTAGCTTCACAACCGGCTGTTATGCCAGACGGCCATGACACTGCTTGTATTTTTTACCGGAACCACAAGGGCACAGATCGTTACGACCCACTTTGCGATCGCCGGTCTGATCCGCCAGCGCGATGGCGGCTTCAGTTTCAGTGTCCACGTGACTGAGCTGTTGCTGCTGCGCCAGACGCTCAGCTTCTTCACGACGCTGCTCTTCCATCGCTTCCACTTCTTCCGGCATACGCACCTGAACCTTGCTCAGGGTGCTGATCACTTCATACTTCAGTGACTCCAGCATCGCGGCGAACATGGCGAAAGATTCACGCTTGTACTCCTGTTTCGGATCTTTTTGCGCATAACCACGCAGGTGGATGCCCTGACGCAGGTAATCCATCGCCGCCAGGTGCTCTTTCCACAGGCTGTCCAGCGTCTGCAGCATCACGCCTTTCTCGAAGTTACGCATCATCTCAATGCCGACCACTTCTTCTTTACGCTGATATTGCTCTTTCGCCTGCTCCATGATGCGCTCGCGCAGCGTCTCTTCATGCAACTCAGGCTCTTTATCCAGCCATTCAGCCACTGGCAGCGCCAGATCGAAGTCGTTGTTCAGACGCTCTTCCAGCCCCGGCACATCCCACATCTCCTCCAGAGACTGGGGTGGAATGTAGCTGTCGATGGTGGTTTTGAACACATCTTCACGGATGCTGCCGATGGTCTCAGAGACATCCGCCACGTCCAGCAGCTCATTACGCTGGGTGTAAATAGCGCGACGCTGATCGTTGGCCACATCGTCATATTCCAGCAGCTGCTTACGAATATCGAAGTTACGGCTTTCCACTTTACGCTGTGCGTTAGCAATCGCTTTGGTCACCCACGGGTGCTCAATAGCTTCGCCCGGCTTCATGCCCAGCTTGCGCATCATGTTAGTGACACGATCGGAGGCAAAAATACGCATCAGCGCATCTTCCATCGACAGGTAGAAACGGGAAGAACCGTTATCACCCTGACGACCAGAACGGCCACGCAGCTGGTTATCGATTCGGCGGGATTCATGACGCTCGGTGCCGATGATGTGCAGACCGCCTGAAGCCAGTACCGCATCATGGCGAACTTTCCACGCGCTCTTGATCTCTTCAATCTGCTCCGCCGTTGGCGCTTCCAGCGCGGCAATCTCTGCCTGCCAGCTACCACCCAGCACGATATCCGTACCACGACCAGCCATGTTAGTGGCGATGGTCACCGCTGCTGGCTGACCGGCCTGCGCGACGATATCCGCTTCACGGGCGTGGAACTTGGCGTTCAGTACCGCATGCTTGATCCCGGCGCGAGTCAGCTCTTCTGACACCACTTCGGATTTCTCAATGGAGATGGTTCCCACCAGCACCGGCTGGCCGTTAGCGGTACGCTCACGAATATCTTCGATGATCGCGTCGATTTTCTCTTTCTCGGTCATGTAGACCAGATCCGGCAGATCTTTACGCACCATAGGACGGTTGGTCGGCACCACGATGGTTTCGAGCTTGTAGATTGAGCTGAATTCAAACGCTTCGGTGTCTGCTGTACCGGTCATCCCTGCCAGTTTGGCATACAGGCGGAAGTAGTTCTGGAAGGTGATGGAAGCCAGCGTCTGGTTTTCATTCTGGATCTCCACGCCCTCTTTGGCCTCCACGGCCTGGTGCAGGCCGTCAGACCAGCGGCGACCCTGCATGGTACGCCCGGTGTGTTCATCAACAATAATGACTTCACCGTCTTTCACGATGTAGTCAACATCGCGGGTGAACAGCACGTGGGCACGCAGCGCGGCGGTCACGTGGTGCATCATCATAATGTTGCCCGGAGAGTACAGAGACTCGCCCTCTTCCATGATGCCTTCGCTGACCATCAGCTCTTCAATGGCAACCAGACCACGTTCGGTCAGGTGCACCTGGCGGGCTTTTTCATCGACGGAGAAGTGACCTTCACCCTGGAAGGTGTCGGAATCCTCTTTTTCCTGACGGATCAGGCTTGGGATAATTTTGTTAACTTTGATATACAGCTCAGAGCTGTCTTCTGCCGGACCGGAGATGATCAGCGGCGTACGCGCTTCATCGATCAGAATGGAGTCAACCTCATCCACCAGCGCGTAATTCAGCTTACGCTGCACGCGGTCTTCAGGGCTGAACGCCATATTATCGCGCAGATAATCAAAACCGTATTCGTTGTTGGTACCGTAGGTGATGTCCGCAGCATAAGCCTCACGCTTGGCCGGTGCAGGCATGCCTGGCAGGTTGATGCCGATAGTCAGACCGAGGAATTCAAACAGACCACGGTTGTTTTCCGCATCACGCTGGGCCAGATAATCATTCACGGTGACCACGTGAACGCCTTTGCCGCTCAGGGCATTCAGATAGGCTGGCAGCGTTGCGGTCAGTGTTTTACCTTCACCGGTACGCATTTCCGCGATGCAGCGATCGTTCAGTACCATACCGCCAAGCAGCTGGACGTCAAAGTGACGCATGCCGAACACGCGCTTACTGGCTTCACGGACGGTCGCAAAGGCTTCAGGGATCAGATTTTCAAGCACTTCGCCCTTTTCCAGACGCGCGCGGAATTCGCCGGTTTTCGCTTTCAGCTCTTCGTCAGACAGCTTCTCGAAATCCGGTTCCATCTTGTTGATCTGATCGACAACTTTACGCATGCGGCGCAACGTGCGGTCATTGCTGCTGCCAAAAACTTTGGTTAATAATTTGATTAGCATAGTAAATAAATTCTCTCAGCCACCGCAATCTGCGGTGAAGCACTTAACTCAGGTATGATGGATAAAACAATGTGTTGGCGAGAGAAGCAGGCCCGGCGCGAATACCCTGAACCTGGGCCAGCCACAGACCGGCCTGATAACGGGGCTTCGTCGTCGCCTGGCGTTGTTCTGTCTGGCGAATGATCGCTGGCGGTTTTGCCTCGTGGGTCAATAACCCATTGAGCGTATCGAGCAGTGCCAGCTTTTGCACTTCGAGCGGCACGGCCTGCTCGGCTGCGGGCAGACTGGCTGGCGTCAGCGTAAAGGAGAGGTGGCGAATAACGGTGCGGATGGCATGCTGATGCCAGTAATCCACTGTAAAATTGGGCCGACGGGCGCTTTCCTGTAGCAGGGCGAGGCTGTCAAAACGCACGCCGCTGCTGATATTCAGGCTTCGGGAAGAGGTTTCTGGTAAGGTTGTGCGATCGCTGGCAGCATGAGGCAGGCCGAGACTCGCCGCGACCATCCCCAACAGGAGATGCGGCCAGAAATAACGTCTGCCAAATTGTCGCCAACGATTTAGAATACCGATCACTGTTTTCCGCCGGAGCCTGCTATGCGCGATAGTCGCCCGCAATCTATAGAAAATTTATTCGAAGCAACCGAAGGCCAGGGCGTGCTGCAATCCATCCAGCAGCGCGCCATTGCGCTCAACAAGCTGAACCGTGCGGTGCAGGGCGTTCTCCCGGCACCGCTTCATCCCTGGTGCCGCGTGGCAAATTTCCGCCAGGGCATTCTGGTGCTCGAAACCGCTAATGCCAGCTGGATGATGCGCTTACGCTATGAGCAATCCAGCCTGCTATCAGCTTTACGAGCGCAAATATTACCATCATTGACGGCAATCGACATCAGGATAAATCCATCGTTAGCAGTAAAAGGTCAGGAAAGCGCGCAGGAAAGCAGCAAACAGTCAGAAGAGAAATCAGCAGGACGTCAGCTGAGTGAGCACAGTGCGGAAATTTTGCGAAGTGTCGCGAACCGGAGCCCGGAAAAACTGAAGAGGATAATAGAACGACTGGCCTCACTGGCCGGAGAGAGTACCAGCTCAACCAGTCGTAATAAGTAGCTCTGACTTATGCCAGAACCAGATTAGGTGCCCTGAAGGTCACCGGCAGCTCAGCTTCGTCTTCGAAGGTCGCCCATTCCCAGGCTTCCTGCTTAGCCAGAACAGCCTGCAGCAGCTTGTTGTTCAGAGCATGGCCACCTTTGAATGCGGTAAACGCACCAATGATGTTATGACCACACATAAACAAATCGCCAATTGCATCGAGCATTTTGTGACGCACGAACTCGTCTTCAAAGCGTAAACCGTCTTCGTTCAATACGCGGTAATCATCCACCACGATTGCACAGTCGAAACTGCCGCCGAGGCACAAGCCGCGGGACTGCAATGCTTCGATGTCACGCATAAAGCCAAACGTGCGGGCACGACTGAGCTGACGCGCAAAGGCTTCAGCAGAGAAATCCATGCTGTAGCGCTGTGAGCTGGCATCAATCGCCGGGTGTTTAAAGTCGATGGTGAAATCCAACGTAAACCCGTTATGCGGCCTCAGTTCAGCCCATTTGTCGCCGTCTTCAACCCGGACAGGCTGTTTGATGCGGACAAATTTCTTCGCGCAGTTCAGTTCTTCGATGCCTGCATCCATCAGCAGATAAATAAAGGGGGCGGCGCTGCCATCCATAATGGGAATTTCAGGCGCGTTCACTTCCACCACAATATTATCAATGCCGAGGCCTGCAAGGGCTGCGTTCAGGTGTTCGACTGTCGAAATACGCACGTCATGCTCATTAACCAGGCAAGTACAGAGCATGGTATCACGCACGGATTTGGCATCAGCCGGGAAATCAACCGGTGGATTCAAGTCAGTGCGGCGATAGATGACCCCGGTATTAGCCGGCGCAGGGCGTAACGTCAGTGTGACTTTCTTGCCGGTATGTAAACCGACACCAGTCGCCTGAACAATACGTTTTAATGTCCGTTGTTTGATCATCGCATTATCTCGCAAAATTACTCATCCGACCGCCAGTATATCTTACTGGCGGGCGAACACTTTAGCACAAAGAGCGGAGAATCCCAATTATCAGGAAATTCTTAGTCCGCCTGCTTACGCAGGAAGGCAGGAATATCAAGATAATCAGGCTCTTTGTTAGTTTGAGTACCCGGATCGTTGACCACCTTCGCCGCAGGTTTCTGCTCCTGAGGCAGCGGTGCCATGCCGTGCTGCTGATAGCGATGATCCATCACTGGCTGGGTTTGCTGCTGTTTATTGGTCACCAGCGTGATTTCCGGACGTTTGTCCATGCCGATACCCGTTGCAACAACGGTGACGCGCAGCTCGTCATTCATTTCCGGATCCAGCGAGGTACCAATAACCACGGTCGCATTATCGGAAGCAAACGCACGGATGGTGTTACCCACTGTCTCGAACTCGTCCAGACGCAGGTCGAAGCCAGCGGTGATGTTAACCAGCACGCCACGAGCGCCAGACAGGTCGATATCTTCCAGCAGTGGGCTGGAGATCGCCATTTCAGCCGCTTCTTCAGCACGGTCTTCACCGCAAGCCACGCCAGAGCCCATCATCGCATAGCCCATTTCGGACATGACGGTGCGCACGTCAGCAAAGTCGACGTTCATCAGGCCCGGACGGGTGATCAGCTCAGCGATACCCTGCACCGCGCCTTTCAGCACGTCGTTGGCTGCGCCGAACGCATCCAGCAGTGAGATACCACGGCCCAGAACTTTCAGCAGCTTGTCGTTTGGAATAGTAATCAGAGAATCGACATGTTTGGAAAGTTCGGCAATACCCTGCTCGGCGAAAGCCATGCGCTTTTTGCCTTCAAAATTGAAAGGCTTGGTCACCACAGCGACGGTCAGGATGCCTAAGTCTTTTGCGACTTCAGCCACAACTGGTGCAGCGCCGGTACCCGTACCGCCACCCATGCCAGCTGCGATAAACACCATGTCGGCACCTTCCAGTGCCTGACGCAGTGCTTCACGATCTTCTTCAGCAGAGTTACGCCCCACTTCCGGGTTGGCACCCGCACCCAGACCTTTGGTGATCCCGTTACCGATCTGGATGGTCTGGCCCACTGCCGTTTTACGTAACGCCTGGGCGTCGGTGTTAACGGCAAAGAACTCTACGCCTTCGATGCGCTCGCGCACCATGTGCTCTACGGCGTTACCGCCGCCGCCGCCGACGCCGATGACTTTAATCACCGCGTCATTGGTTAATTCCATAGGTTCAAACATAATTTCTCTCCGTTATGTGCCTGTCGCCTGGAGATCATAAATAAGCTTAGCATGATCCCCTTTTCTTAAAATTAAAACTCTTTTCTCAGCCAGCTGTTGATTCGTTTAAACCAGTTGCCCACTGAGGCTCTTTTTTCCACATCGGCCTCACCGCTGAGATGAGACTCTTTTCCGTAGTGCAGTAAGCCAACCGCCGTTGAGTAGTAGGGCTCCTGCGCGTAGTCCGTTAATCCAGTGATGTTCAGCGGCTGTCCGATACGCACCTGCGTGTGGAACACTCGCTGGGCGCAAGCCGCCAATCCTTCAATCTGTGCCGCGCCGCCGGTCAGGACGATACCTGCCGCCAGGTGGTGTTTCACGCCCTGGGTGCGCAGCTGTTCCTGCAGTTGCAGGATTTCATCGTTCACCAGATTCAACAGCTCGGTGTAACGAGGTTCAATCACTTCAGCCAGCGTCTGACGCTGCAGGCTTCTTGGCGGACGCCCCCCCACACTCGGCACTTCAACGTTTTCGTCTTTGCCAACAATGGAGCCCAGCGCACAGCCATGGCGAACTTTGATCGCTTCCGCATCGGTCGGCGGAGTCCCGAACGCGTAAGCAATATCGCTGGTAACCACGTTACCTGCGTAGGGAATCACTTTGGTGTGGCGCAACGCCCCACCGGTGTAAACCGCGATATCCATAGTGCCGCCGCCAACGTCAACCACGCAGACGCCCAGCTCACGTTCATCTTCAGTCAGTACGGCAAAGCTGGAAGCCAGACCGGCAAAAATCAGTTGGTCAACTTTCAGGCCACATCGTTCAACGGCTTTAACAATGTTCTTGGCCATATCGTTGTGGCAGGTGATCAGGTGCACTTTTGCCTGCATGCGCACGCCGGATAAACCGACCGGGTTCTTGATCCCTTCCTGATAATCGATCGCATATTCTTGCGGAATAACATGGAGGATGCGGTGTTCATCACGAACACGGACGGATTTCGCGGTGTGTACCACGTTTTCCACATCTTCCTGGGTCACTTCCTCTTCGGAAATAGGAACCATCCCTATTTCGTTCTGACAACTGATGTGTTTTCCCGATAATGCAAGGTATACCGAAGAAATCTGGCAGTCCGCCATCAGCTCTGCCTGGTCAATCGCGCGCTGAACGCACTTCACGACGGATTCCAGATCGTTTACGCCGCCTTTATCCATCCCGCGGGAAGGACAGCTGCCCACCCCGATGATGTTGACCATGCCATCGGGCAGAATTTCCCCTACCAAAGCGGCGACCTTTGCGGTGCCGATTTCGAGTCCAACTACCAGTTTTCTGTCCGTCGCCTTGATCATTGTTGTTTAGCCTGTGCCTGATTCTGTTGCTTATTACCGTCGGTGGCCTGAATTAATGGCGGTGCCCATCCTACTGCCGCGCCAGAGTCATATCGCAGATCCACGTAACTGATTCGCTTGTTTCCCGTTTGTGCCTGCTGCTGCAGCGTTGGGTAGAGCTGAATGAAACGCTTCAGCCGCTTCATGTCCTCAGTGCGTCCTAATTCCAGGCGCACGTCATCGCTCAACACCAGTTGCCAGGACCGCCGTGCGGTCATTGACGCCGCCTTTAACTTAAACTTGCTGGCGGCCAGCAGATCGCTCATCTGGTGATACCCGGTCAGAACTTCTGACTCGCTGCCTTCCGGACCATACAGCATCGGCAGCTCTTCTTTACCAACGTGATTGGCCGGCACGCTGAAGGATTTTCCTTCAGCATCAACCATGTGCAGGTCATTCCAGCGGGCTACGGGCACATATTCAACCAGATGAATCTTTAATTCGTCCGGCCACTGCTTACGCACGCTCACCTGCTGGATCCACGGCAGGCGTTCAATCTGCTGCTGGATAATGTCCACGTCCTGCGACATAAAGGTACCCGGCGCCCCAAGCGACAAAATGGCCTGACGGATATCATCATTGGTGGTGTAATGCGTCTGCCCGGTCACCACCAGCCTTGACAGCGGCAGGCGGGAAGCATCATTCATCCACTTCACCACCACAACCCCCCCGGCCAGCATCACTCCCAGCACCATCAGCAAAAAGATGATGCCAGCCAGCCTGGAACCATTACTGCGGCCGGAGCGCGCTTTTTCCTGTTTTTCACGGTTTCGGACATTCAGAGCGGCCTGTGACATATCAGTCGGCCAGCTCCAGTATGCGGGTGACCAGCTGCGAGAAGGTCATTCCGGCCTGTTTGCCAGCCATCGGCACCAGGCTGTGGCTGGTCATGCCTGGAGAGGTATTCACCTCCAGCAGATAGAACTCACCGTCACCGCCCATCATCACGTCCACTCGTCCCCAACCGCTGCAGCCAAGTGCGCGCCATGCTTTCAGCACGATGTTGCTCAGTTCTGCTTCTTTTTCTGCGGACAATCCACTGGGACAGAAGTATTCAGTATCGTCAGAAAAGTATTTAGCTTCATAATCATAGAACTCAGAAACCACCTGAATTCGTATAGACGGTAGAACGTCATTGCCGATCACGCCAACGGTATATTCCGGACCGCTCAAAAAAGCCTCAATCAGTACGTCATCATCATGACGGAAAGCTTCATCAATCGCGGCCTGAAGCGAGTCAGCCTGATTTACGCGGGTGATCCCGACGCTGGAGCCTTCATTGCTTGGCTTGACGAAAAGCGGCAGCCCTAAAGCAGCAATCCGCGCCTGAGTTTCTGCGCTCAGACCTGCATCCATTTCCTGACGGGTGATCGCCACATAAGGAGAAACCGGTAAACCACAGCCCTGCCAGAGGTACTTGGTGCGCAGCTTGTCCATGGTGATGGCGGAAGCCATCACGCCGCTGCCAGTATATGGGATCTGCAGAAACTCCAGCACCCCCTGCAGCGTACCGTCTTCACCGCCGCGACCGTGCAGTGCGATAAAGGCCTTATCGAACCCTTCGTCTTTCAGACGCGTTACCGGAAAATCACGAATATCCACCGCATGCGCATCGATACCGGCTTCTTTCAGCCCGGCCAGCACTGCGTTACCGGACATCAGCGAAACTTCACGCTCAGCAGAAGTGCCACCCAGCAATACCGCTACTTTCTCAGCCATGATGATCCCCTTCTTTCGTCTGCGGTTGTAACTTCTGGTCGGCCAGCTTGCGGGCGATACGCCCCACGTTGCCTGCGCCCTGCACCAGGATTAAATCGTTGCCGGTCAGTTTCGGTGCCAGCATCTCCAGGATTGAATCGTGATCGGAGACCAAAATCGGATCGACTTTGCCACGGCTGCGAATGGTGCGACACAGCGAACGGCTGTCCGCTCCCGGAATTGGGGTTTCACCGGCCGGATAGACATCCAGCATCACCAGCACATCCACCTGCGACAGCACATTGGCGAAATCGTCATACAGATCGCGGGTGCGCGTGTAACGGTGCGGCTGGAAAATCATCACCAGCTGACGGTCAGGCCAGCCCGCTCGCGCGGCTTTAATCGTCACATCCACTTCTGTTGGATGATGGCCGTAGTCATCGACCAGCATCGCAGACCCTTCCATACCGTTCACTTCCTGCAGCGGATATTCTCCCAGGAAATCAAAACGACGGCCGGTCCCCTGGAAGCTCTCCAGCGCACTGAGGATCTCGTCATCCTCAATGCCTTCTTCTGTTGCCACCGCTACCGCAGCAGCAGCGTTCAGCGCATTGTGGCGGCCGGGCGCATTCAAGGTGACGCGCATTATCGGTTTATCCTGACGAGCCAGGGTAAAGTGTCCCTGAGCGCCATGCTGCTCGTAGCTGGCAATGCGCACATCGGCGTCTTCGCTGAAGCCATAAGTAGTGATCTGGCGCCCAACGCGAGGGATCAGATCGCGGATAACGGCATCATCAATACACAGCACTGCACGGCCATAAAACGGCAGGTTATGCAGGAAATTAATAAACGTCTGCTTCAGGTTTTCAAAGTCGCCCTGGTAGGTATCCATATGGTCGGCTTCGATGTTGGTGACTATCGCCACCATCGGCTGCAGATGCAGGAACGAAGCATCGCTTTCGTCTGCTTCCGCAATCAGGTAGCGGCTGCTGCCCAGGCGTGCATGGGTGCCTGCCGCTTTAACCAGCCCACCGTTTACAAACGTTGGGTCCAGACCGCCTTCTGCGTAAATGCTGGAAACCATCGCGGTAGTGGTCGTTTTGCCGTGGGTGCCTGCCACGGCAATGCCGTGACGGAAACGCATCAGTTCGGCCAGCATCTCTGCACGGCGGATCACCGGGATGCGCGCTTCACGGGCCGCAATGATTTCCGGGTTGTCCTGTGATACCGCGGTGGAAACCACCACTACGCTGGCGTCACTGACGTTTTCAGGGCGATGGTTAAAATAGATTGTCGCCCCCAGAGCAGTCAGATGCTGGGTCACCGCGTTAGGGGCCAGGTCCGAACCGCTAATTTCATAGCCTTCATTCGCCAACACTTCGGCAATACCGCCCATGCCGGCACCACCGATGCCAACAAAGTGAATGTGCCGGACGCGACGCATCTCGGGCACGATAGAACGCAGTTTTGCCAGTTGCTGTGTATTCATCTCTTCTGCCTGTCGGTCCCTTGCGGTGACCGGTTGCGGGTCGAATAAATTCGCCCCCGGGAATTCACTTTTACAGTGCCGCTTTGCTGACTTCCGCTGCCACCCTTTGGGTTGCATCCGGGATAGCCACCGCACGGGCTTTCTCTGCCATCTTGAGTAATGCCGGACGATCCCATCCGGCCAGCGTTTCCGCCACAACCTCCGCAGTAAACTGCGGCTGTTCATAAATTTTTGCTGCGCCGGCTTTCTCCAGCGGCAGCGCGTTCCAGTACTGCTGACGATCTTTATGCTGGAACGGCACGAAAATGGCCGGTAAACCTGCCGCCGCGACTTCACTGACGGTCAGCGCCCCTGAGCGACAAACCACTACGTCTGCCCAGGCGTAGGCCGCAGCCATATCGTCAATAAACTCTGTCACTCTGTGGTCGGTTTGGTTCACCTGCTGGTAAGCCTGATTGACACTTTCCAGCGCGCCCTTCCCTACCTGGTGCCAGAGCGTAATTTGGTCGCCGAGTTTACCGGCCACCTGCGGCATGGTCTGGTTCAGCACGCGAGCGCCCTGACTGCCACCGATAACCAGCACGCGCACCGGACCTGAACGATCCGCCATCCGCACTTCAGGCAGCGGCAGCGCCAGCACATCGGTTCTCACCGGGTTACCCACGACTTCCGCGTTCGGGAACGCACCCGGGAAAGCCTGCATCACTTTTTTGGCAATCTTAGCCAGCCATTTGTTGGTGAGCCCGGCAATGCCATTCTGCTCATGCAGCACCACCGGGATGCCACAACTCCAGGCTGCAAGACCACCGGGACCGGAAACATAACCGCCCATGCCCAATACCACGTCCGGCTTGTAGGCCTTCATGATCGCTCTGGCCTGGCGTACCGCGGTGAAAATGCGCAGCGGTGCGACGATCATCGCCTTCACCCCTTTGCCACGCAGTCCACTGATGCGGATAAAATCGATGTCGATACCGTTTTTCGGCACCAGATCGGCCTCCATACGGTCCGCAGTGCCGAGCCAGCGCACCTGCCAGCCCTGCTCCATCAGATGGTGAGCGACTGCCAGCCCGGGGAAAACATGCCCCCCCGTTCCGCCAGCCATCACCATCAAACGCTTGCCTTTCATCGACTACCTCGCGTAAACGCCTGGGCTTTAGCCAGCCGCGTTTCATAATCTATGCGTAACAAAAACACGATGGCGGTCGACATAATGATCAGACTGGAACCACCGTAACTGATTAACGGCAGCGTCAGACCTTTGGTCGGCAACATACCGGCCGCCGCCCCCACGTTAACCAGAGCCTGGAAGCTGAACCACACGCCGATGGAGCAGCCAAGGAAACCGGAAAAACGCTGGTCAATCTCCAGCGCGCGCCGACCAATGGACATCGCGCGAAAAGCGACGAAGAATACCATTAACAGTGCCAAAACCACACCGATATAACCCAGTTCTTCACCAATAATCGAGAAGATAAAATCGGTATGAGCTTCCGGCAGATACTCCAGTTTTTGCACCGAATTCCCCAGCCCCTGCCCCCAGAATTCACCCCGGCCAAAGGCCATCAGCGACTGGGTTAACTGGTAACCGCTGCCAAAGGGATCTTCCCAGGGATTCCAGAAAGAAGTGACGCGGCGCATACGATACGGTTCAGCGACAATCAGCAAACAAACGGCAAAGATCCCCGAGCCGATAATGGCCAAAAATTGCCATAATTTTGCCCCGGCAAGGAACAACATCGCCAGCGTGGTCACAAACAACACCACCACGGTACCCAGGTCAGGCTGCGCCAGCAGAAGAACGGCCAGCACCACCATTACGCCCATCGGCTTACAGAAGCCCCAGAAATTGTTACGGACCTCGTCAACCTTGCGCACCAGGTAGCTGGCGAGATAGCAGAACAGCGACAGCTTCGACATCTCGGCAGGCTGAATACGCAGCGGACCCAAAGCAATCCAGCGGGATGCCCCGTTAACCGAGCTGCCCACAACCAGTACAATCAGCAACATGACCACCGTAATCAGCAGCATGATGTTGCTGTAGCGCTGCCAGAAATCCATCGGTACTCGCAGGGTGACCAGCGCCATCCCCAGCGCCAGACCGATATAGAACGCATCGCGTTTCGCAAAGTAGAACGGATCATCGGACAGACGCTGCCCGACCGGCATGGAGGCCGAAGTCACCATGATAAAACCTAAAATCGCCAGGCCCAGCGTCAGCCACAGCAGGGTTCTGTCGTAAAGCACCATGGTACTGGCATCGCTTTCACGCGGCCCCATCACCCAGTCTTTCAGACGATCGGATAACCCACCCGCAAGGCTCAGTCCTGGAAAACGCATCAGCCCAGCTCCTTCGCCAGTAGAGTGAACGCGTCACCGCGCTGCTCAAAGTTTTTAAATTGATCGAGGCTGGCACAGGCAGGGGACAGCAAAACCATGTCGCCTGGCTGTACTTTCGTTGCGATTTGCACCATCGCCTCAGCCAGGGTTCCCGTTTGTACGGCTTTCTCCGGACGCAGCGCAGCCAGCTCGGCGCCATCACGACCGAAGCAGTAAATTCGCACGTTATCACCCTGCAGATAGCGTGTCAGCGGGCCAAAATCGGCTGATTTGCCATCGCCGCCCAGTAGCAGCCAGAGCGTACCGTTCACCTGTAACCCATTCAGCGCGGCTTCGGTGCTGCCGACGTTGGTGGCTTTGGAGTCGTTGATCCAGCGCACGCCGTTATGTTCATAAGCCAGCTGGAAGCGATGTGCCAGGCCGGTGAAGGTGGTCAGGGCTTTCAGGCTCGAAGTGCGGGGCAAGCCTACCGCATCCGCCAGCGCCAGCGCTGCCAGCGCATTCGTATAGTTGTGCTGGCCCACCAGTGTCATCTCATCGGTGTTAAGCACTTTTTCACCCTTAACCCGCAGCCAGATGCTGCCCTGCTGGCGGTTGAGATGATAATCCCCCACGTCAACACCAAAGCTCACGCAGCGCTTATCCGCCCCACGAACGGGCATGGTCATCCCGTCATCGGCGTTGACCACACAAACCGCCGCCTGCTCGTACACCCGCAGCTTGGCCGCGCGGTACTGCTGCATTCCCAGCGGATAGCGATCCATATGATCCTCAGTCACGTTGAGGATCGTTGCGGCTGCGGCTTTCAGGCTGCTGGTGGTTTCCAGCTGGAAGCTCGACAGCTCCAGCACATAAAGCTGAGCGGGTTGATCCAGCAGCATCAGCGCTGGCAGGCCAATATTCCCCCCCACGCCAACCTGCCAGCCCGCGGCTTTAGCCATCTCACCCACTAACGTTGTGACGGTGCTTTTGCCGTTTGAGCCGGTGATCGCCACAATGGGTGCCTGCGCTTCACGACAGAACAATTCAATGTCGCCAACAATTTCGACGCCTGCAGCGGCGGCATCCATCAGGGAAGGGTGTGAAAGCGCCATACCCGGGCTGGCCACAATCAGGTCCGCATCAAGCAGCCAGCTGTCATTCAGCGAACCGAGCCAGCGTTCCACACTTTCCGGCAGCTTGTTCAGTCCAGGCGGCACGACACGGGTGTCCATCACGCGTGGCGTTACGCCTCGCGCTAAAAAGAAATCAACACAGGGCTGCCCGGTCAGACCCAGCCCGATGATGACGACTTTTTTCCCCTGATAGTCAGCCATAGTTACCGCACCTTCAGCGTTGCCAGGCCAATCAGCACCAGCATCAGTGAAATAATCCAGAAGCGCACGATAACGCGCGGCTCCGGCCAGCCTTTAAGCTCGTAATGGTGATGGATCGGCGCCATACGGAAGATACGCTGACCGCGCAGTTTGAAGGAACCGACCTGCAGGATCACCGAAAGGGTCTCCACCACGAACACGCCACCCATGATCACCAGCAGGAACTCCTGACGCAGCAGTACCGCAATGGTGCCCAGCGCGCCGCCCAGGGCCAGTGAGCCAACATCGCCCATAAAGACCTGAGCCGGATAGGTGTTAAACCACAGGAAGCCCAGCCCCGCACCGACGATGGCGGTACAGACAATCACCAGCTCACCCGCGTGGCGCAGGTAGGGAATATGCAAATATTCAGCAAACTTGACGTTACCCGTTGCCCAGGCCACCAGCGCAAAACCAGCCGCGACAAAGACGGTCGGCATAATCGCCAGGCCATCCAGACCGTCAGTCAGGTTCACAGCATTGCCGGTCCCGACGATAACGAAGTAAGCCAGTACGACGTAAAACAGCCCCAGTTGTGGCATGATGTCTTTAAAGAACGGCACGACCAGCTCAGTGGCTGGGGTACCTTTACCTGCGGCGTACAACCCGAAAGCCACACCCAGCGAGATCACCGACATCCAGAAATATTTCCAGCGGGCAATCAGCCCTTTGGTATCTTTGCGCACCACTTTACGATAGTCATCGACGAAGCCGATGATGCCAAAGCCCACCAGCACCACCAGCACGCACCAGACGTACGGGTTAGAAGGATAGGCCCACATCAGCACGGAGACGGTGATGGAGAACAGGATCATAATTCCGCCCATTGTCGGCGTGCCGCGCTTGCTGAAATGCGACTCAGGGCCGTCGTTGCGCACGACCTGGCCGAATGACATTTCCTGCAGGCGGGCGATCATCCGTGGGCCCATCCACAAAGAGATAAACAGAGCGGTCAGCAGGCTGACAATGGCGCGAAACGTCAGATAGGAAAAGACGTTGAAGCCAGAATAAAAAGTGACCAGATGCTCGGCCAGCCAGACTAACATGTTTCTTTCTCCTGTAAGCTCTGTACTACCTGCTCCATGGCGGCACTACGCGAACCTTTGACTAAGACGGTAATAACTGGCTGCTGAGACAACAGCGTTCTGATGCGTGCCGTGGCGGCTGCTTTATCGTTGAAATGCTCGCCCACCCCACTGGCATCACTGATTGTCTTGCTTAATGCCCCCACGCTGAGAACCTTATCCACTCCCGCCTGACGGGCCGCTTCGCCCACCTCGCGGTGGCACTCTTCAGCTTCGTCACCCAGCTCAGCCATATCTCCCACCACCATCACGCGATAGCCTGGCATTTCGGCCAGCACCTGCACAGCAGCGGTCATCGAGCCCACATTGGCGTTATAACTGTCATCCAGCAGCAATTTGCCTTCTGCAAGCAGCACCGGGAAAAGACGGCCAGGAACAGATTTCAGGCTGGCGAGGCCTTTCTGAATGGCGCTGAGTGGCGCATCCACTGACAGCGCCAGTGAGGCTGCTGCCAGCGCATTTGCCACGTTATGGCGACCCGGCAGCGGCAGCTGAATGTTGATGCTGCCAGCCGGGGTCATCATCACAAAGTGCGTACCGCTGCTGGTCACCCGAATATCGGTGGCAGAAAAATCACTGTCAGCCTGCGGCCGGGCCGAGAAGCGCCAGACCGTCTTGCTGTGCAGCATGCTCTGCCAGTGCGGCCAGTCATTGCTGTCCGCATTAAGGATCGCAGTGCCCTTGACCGGCAATCCCTGGAAAATTTCACCTTTGGCTTTTGCCACACCGGCCAGCGAACCAAACCCTTCCAGATGGGCTGCCGCCAGGTTGTTCACCAGCGCAGTCTCGGGACGGGTAATGTCGGTGGTATAAGCGATTTCGCCCTGATGGTTCGCGCCCAGCTCAATCACCGCGTACTGGTGTTCGGCAGTCAGGCGCAACAGCGTCAGAGGTACGCCGATGTCATTGTTCAGGTTGCCAGCGGTATAGAGCGTCTCGCCGCATTCGCGCAGGATGGCGGCGGTCATTTCTTTCACTGAGGTTTTGCCCGAGGAACCCGTCAGGGCAACAACGCGCGCCGTGGACTGCTGACGAACCCAGCCCGCCAGCTGGCCGAGCGCAATGCGGGTGTCTGCCACCACCACCTGCGGAACAGCAACAGGTAAGTGCTTACTTACCAACAAAGCTGCCGATCCGGCGGCAATTGCCTCACCCACGAAGTCGTGCGCGTCAAAGCGCTCCCCCTTCAGGGCGATAAACAGGCATCCGGCACTGACCTGACGCGTATCAGTAGTCACTTCGGCAAACGTCAGGTCGCCGCCGTAAAGCCTACCGCCGGTCAGCTCAGCCAGAGTCTGTAAAGAGAGAGCGATCATGCCACCCCCCCCAGTAATCTGGCGACCGTCACTCGGTCGGAATAGTCCAGACGGCGGTTGCCGACGATCTGGTAATCTTCATGGCCTTTCCCGGCGACCAGCACGATGTCCCCTTCCTTCGCCTGCATCACGGTGTTAGTGACCGCTTGCGCACGTCCAGGCATTACCCGGGCACGCCCGGCATCCAGCAGGCCGGTCAGCACATCTGCCACAATCGCCGCAGGATCTTCACTGCGCGGGTTGTCATCCGTAATGACCACCACGTCGGAGAACTGCTCGGCAATCGCTCCCATCAGTGGACGCTTACCTTTGTCGCGATCCCCACCACAGCCAAAGACACACCACAGCTGCCCTTTACAGTGCAGGCGAGCCGCCAGCAGCGCTTTTTCCAGTGCATCTGGCGTATGGGCATAATCCACCACTACGGTAGGTTTACCCGGTGCAGTGAACACTTCCATGCGCCCGGTGACCGGCTGCAGCTGATTACCGGTCGCAATCAGTGAGGCCAGCGGGTAGCCAAGCGCCAACAGGGTGCCAAGCGCAACCAACAGGTTGCTGACGTTAAACGCGCCCATCAGGCGGCTGTCGATTTCACCCTTGCCCCAGCTGGACTCGAAAATCACCCTGGCGCCGTTGTCGTGATAATCAACAGCGATCGCTTTCAGCCAGCGCCCACGACAGCCCGGCTTTAAATTGTTTTCCATGGTCACGGCCACCGCATCCGGCAGTTTTTGCAGCCAGCGGCGTCCCACTTCATCATCGGCATTGACGATTGCCTGACCTGCCTGATGCTCAGAGAACAGCAGCCATTTCGCCGCTTCGTAGCGCGCCATGTCACCGTGATAATCCAGATGGTCGCGGCTGAGGTTGGTAAACGCTACAGCGGCAAATGGCAGTGCAGCTACCCGATGCTGCACCAGACCGTGGGAGGAAACCTCCATTGCCGCCAGGGTGGCGCCCTGCTCAACCAGCGTGCTCAGCATGCGCTGAACATCCACTGCCGAACCGGTGGTATTATCCGCCGGGGCCAGATGCCCATACAGACCATTGCCTACGGTCCCCATGACCGCGCCGGTTTCACCCAGCAATTGGGCCCATTGCGCCAGCAGCTGCGTGGTGGTGGTTTTGCCGTTAGTCCCGGTGACGCCAATCAGGCGCAGCTTCTCGCCGGGCTGCTGGTAGAATCTGCCCGCCAGGGCAGAGAGCCGTTGCGCAAGCTGAGCCAGGTAGATCACCGGCACGCCGTGCATCTCTTTGATCTCACCGTCTTCTGCTTCACCCCCGGCATCGGCAATCACTGCCGCCACGCCCTGAGCAATAGCCTGAGGAATAAAGCGGCGGCCATCCGCCGCATGGCCTTTTACCGCCACAAACAGATCGCCGGAAGCTGCCAGGCGGCTGTCCAGTATCATTTCACGAAGCGTCCGCTCCGGTGCGCCAGGCACCCACGGAGCCAGTAAGTCGCGCAGGTTACGATCTGTCACTCGATCCCTCACTTCTGTTCTCTACCATCTCGTTTTTGTCGCTGGGAGGCAGGCCATCAGGCTCAATGTTCATGGTGCGCAGAACGCCGCCCATGATGGCACCGAATACCGGTGCAGAGACTGCACCACCGTAATATTTGCCAGCCTGTGGATCGTTAATCACCACCACCAGCGCAAACCGGGGACGACTCGCCGGTGCCACGCCAGCGGTGTAGGCGAGGTATTTGTTGACGTATTTGCCGTCCGGCCCGACCTTTTTAGCCGTGCCGGTTTTAATGGCGATGCGGTAGCCCTTAATGGCCGCTTTCACCCCGCCGCCGCCGGGCAGCGCCACGCTTTCCATCATGTGCATGACGGTGCGCACCAGTTCTTCAGGAAAAACGCGTTGACCCGCCACAGGCGGGTCGACTTTAGTAATGGACAGCGGGCGATAGACGCCATAACTGCCTATGGTTGCGTAGACTCGCGCTAACTGTAACGGCGTTACCATCAGCCCGTAGCCGTAAGAGAAGGTGGCCCTCTCTATGTCAGACCACCGTTGTTTTTGAGGATATAAGCCACTGCTTTCTCCGACCAACCCCAAATTGGTCGCCTTACCCAGTCCAAAGCGTGAGTAAGTATCTACTAACGCTGAGGATGGCATCGCTAACGCCAGTCTTGTAACACCGACGTTACTCGATTTCTGCAAAACCCCAGTCAGGGTCAGCTCATTGTAGCGGGCCACGTCTTTGATCTCGTGGCCGTTAATACGATAAGGAACGGTATTCAGCACGCTATTTTCTTTGACCACGCCGCGCTGCAGAGCGGTCATCACCACCATCGGCTTCACCGTCGAGCCGGGTTCGAAAATATCGGTGATAGCGCGGTTACGCATCACATCTTTAGTGGTGCCGGACAGATTGTTCGGGTTGTAGGCCGGGCTGTTCGCCATCGCCAGCACTTCACCGGTATTCACATCCACCAAAACTGCAGTGCCTGATTCCGCCTTGTTAAAGGCCACGGCGTTGTTCAGCTCACGGTAAACCAGCGCCTGTAAACGTTCATCAATGCTCAGCGCCAGATTGTGAGCCGCACGGCTGTCGACAGAAGAGATATCTTCAATCACCCGACCATTACGGTCCTTACGGACGGTACGTTCACCCGGTTGCCCGGTCAGCCATTTATCAAAGCTCTTCTCAACGCCTTCAATGCCCTGCCCGTCAATATTGGTGAAACCAATCAGATGCGAGGTCACCTGTCCGGCTGGGTAATAGCGGCGTGACTCTTCACGCAGGTTGATACCGGGAAGCTTGAGTTTTTTGATGTAGTCGCCAATGGCCGGATTCACCTGGCGGGCCAGATACACAAAGCGGCCTTTCGGGTTGGCATTCACGCGGGCTGACAGCTGATCCAGCGGGAGGGAGAGCGCATCGGAGAGCGCCTTCCAGCGACTGTCCATGGTAATGCCGCCCTTGTCATTGAGTTCTTTCGGGTCAGCCCAGATAGCATTCACCGGGACGCTGACCGCCAGAGGGCGCCCGGCACGATCGGTGATCATGCCGCGGGAAGTGGGGACCGCCTGCACGCGCAGGGAACGCATATCCCCTTCGCGCACCAGCTTGTCGGGGTTAATCACCTGCAGGTAAGCCATGCGAGCCAGCAATCCTCCCAGCCCGAGCAAAATGCAGACGCAAAGCAACGCAAAACGCCAGCTGACAAAGCTGGCCTGATCTTCCGGGCGTTGTGACTTGTGCGTCTTTGTTGCGGCTTTCATTCAGTCCCTTAAGGTTGTACCACGATGTTTTCCTGCGATGGATCGACATGCTGCATCTGCAGTTTTTCCGTTGCCGTCCTCTCAACCCGGCTGTGATCGCCGAGGGCATTCTCTTCCAGAATCAGGTTGCGCCACTCAATATCCAGCGCATCACGTTCCAGTACCATTTGTTCGCGCTGGGCGGTGAGCAGGCGGGTTTTATGCGCCGTGGTCACCACCAGCACCGCAGAGACCAGCACGGCGACCGCAAGCAACAACGGAATTTTGCCGTGGCGCAACAGATCGCCTGCAATGACTCCCGGTAAACTGTGTCGCTCGTTGCCAATCATGACGCGGTCCTCTCAGCGATGCGCAAAACAGAGCTGCGCGCTCGTGGGTTTTCAGCCACTTCAGCTTCGCCCGGCATCATCTTACCCAAAGCCTTCAACTGGCGGCCACCTAACTGACTTAACTGCGCTTCGGTCATGGGCAGACCGGCCGGAACCTGTGGACCGCGACTCTGTTCACGCATAAAGCGTTTCACAATGCGGTCTTCCAGTGAGTGGAAGCTGATCACTGACAGGCGCCCTTCCGGAGCCAGCGCGGACAAGGCCCCTTTCAGGGCCTGCTCAATCTCTTCCAGCTCGCTGTTCACCCAGATGCGAATTGCCTGAAAACTGCGGGTCGCCGGGTGCTTAAATTTGTCCTTCACTGGCGTGGCGGCATAAATCACGTCTGCCAGCTCTTTGGTGCGCGTCATGGGTTGTTCACGGTTGCGCTCAACGATGGCGCGGGCGATACGCCTGGCAAACCGCTCTTCGCCAAAAGTCTTCAGCACGAAAGCGATATCACTCTCTTCAGCCTGAAGCAGCCACTGCGAAGCCGACAATCCTCTGGTCGGGTCCATTCGCATATCCAGCGGTCCGTCGCGCATAAATGAGAAGCCGCGCTCAGCGTCATCCAACTGCGGGGAAGAGACACCCAAATCCAGCAAAATGCCATCAATCCTGCCGGTCAGTCCCCGCTCTTCGGCATAGTCAGCCAGCGCGGAAAAAGGGCCGTGAATAATGGTAAAACGCGGATCGGTAATGTCCGCTGCGGCTGCGATCGCTTGCGGGTCGCGATCGATGGCATACAGGCGGCCCTGCTCTCCCAGCTGCGAGAGGATCAGGCGTGAATGCCCACCTCGTCCAAAGGTGCCATCGATATAGATGCCGTCGGATTTGATATTGAGGCCGTTAACCGCCTCGTCCAACAGCACCGTGGTATGTCTGAAATTTTCCTGCATAGCTATAATGACAAGTCCTGCAAACGCTCAGATAACGGCTCCTGAGTCGACTGCTCCGCGTCAATATCCTCCCTGACTTGTTGATACCAGGTCTGTTCATCCCACAGTTCAAACTTATTGAACTGCCCAACCAGCATCACTTCTTTGGTCAGGTTCGCGTGCTGGCGCAGCGTATTCGCCACCAGCAGACGGCCTGCATTATCCATCTGACATTCGCTGGCATGCCCGAGTAACAAACGCTGCACGCGGCGTTCTGCGGGGTTCATGCTCGATAAGCGAGCCAGCTTACGTTCAATAATTTCCCATTCGGGCAGGGTATAAAGCAGCAGGCATGGCTGGTGGAGGTCAATGGTACAAACCATTTGCCCCTGTGATTCCCCGATCAGCGTTTCGCGATAGCGCGTAGGTACGGCGAGCCGTCCCTTGCTGTCGAGATTGACTAACGTTGCTCCACGGAACATGCCAGCCTCACCCTCCAGTTACCCTCTTTCACCACTTTCCACCACAAATTCCCACTAAAGGAGTTTACGGAGCGGAGGAAAACATTGTCAAGCCGCAGCAGGCGCCGATTGGGATTATTTCTTTACTGATAAAACTGCAAAGGAGTTAAAAAGAACGCGGTTCTCTCAGGAATTTAAAAATAAACTAATGAATAGTGGCAGGAATTTCTGGAGGAATTTTATATTGCTCAAAAATATGCCAGTTTCTGGCCGCTAAAATTTCCCGAAGAACTTTGCGACGCGGGCGGCATTTTAAGGTATTTCCTAACATAATCCCAGTCCGCACCCGTTGCGCCTGTGCTACAGCAGTAAGCAGATGTGTAGATGCCTAATAAACGTCAGGGAATATATAAAGATAACGTTAAGCAGCCTCGCTTTTACTTTTATTTACGTAATGAAATTCAGGGTTAACGTTAACATTTTAAACGAATGGCTGAGATGCCATTGGGATGAGAGTGGAGAAAGTTAAAAGGGCAGTGTCTGAACTGCCCTTTTTGGTAAAAGTTAACTGGCCTTGCGGCTTAATCGCCCGCGGCGGTAAAGATTACGCCGAATTCGGGTTAACCCCGGTTTGGGTTTACGCGGCTCGTCCAGACTGGCCAGCACCAGCTCCAGTACCCGCTCCGCCACATCGCGGTGACGCTGGCCCACGGCCAGTACCGGACACTCAAGAAAGTCCAGCAGCTCATGGTCGCCGAAAGTGGCAATCGCCAGATCGGTCGGCAGGCGCCCTTCACGCTTCAGCGTTACGTCCATCACCCCCTGCAGCAGGCCGAACGAGGTGGTGAACAACGCATCAGGCATAGAATGGGTCTCCAGCCATGTTTCAAATAACGCTGCTGCGGCGGTTCTCTCAAAGCTGTTAGCATAAATAAAATCAATTTTACGCTCGTCATTCATCCACGCCTGGCGGAAGCCCATCTCGCGCAGGAAGCTGACCGACAACTCTGGCAGTGCCCCCAGAAACAGAACAGACTCTACCGGCTGCTTACGCAGTTCCGCCGCCAGCATCTCTGAATCGTCCTGGTCCGCCCCCACCACACTGGTGAAGTGCTCACGATCCAGCGCGCGGTCCAGCGCAATAATCGGCAGCGGATTGTTGACCCAGCGCTGATAGAAAGGGTGTTCCGGCGGCAGAGAAGTGGAGACAATAATCGCATCAACCTGACGCTGTAGCAGGTGTTCAACGCAGCGCATTTCGTTATCGGGCTGATCTTCCGAGCAGGCAATCAGCAGCTGGTAGCCACGCTGGCGGGCCTGTCGCTCAAGATAGTTAGCGATGCGGGTGTAGCTGGTATTCTCAAGATCGGGGATAACCAGGCCAATCGAGCGGGTACGGCCTGCGCGCAGCCCTGCTGCAACCGCATTCGGGTGATAGTTATGCTCACGCACCACCGCCATCACCTTCTCGACGGTTTTATCGCTGACACGATACTGCTTGGCTTTACCATTGATAACGTAGCTGGCCGTCGTGCGCGATACTCCGGCAAGGCGCGCAATTTCATCCAGTTTCACAATAACCCCACGCTAGCACCGGAACGGCGCAAAAAATAGCCACATCGCGGCTATGGATAAGACATTTGTTACATCTAACAGCAGATTAGTTTAGCGAGCAACTGCTTTTAGTGATGCACGGGAGCTTTCTGACAAAAATAAAAAACCCGACATTACGCCGGGTTAGCTTAGTCCAAAGGGTTGTCAGGCGAAATTATCGCATGATGCGATCGCCCCTGGCGACACCAACAATGCCAGAGCGGGCTACTTCAACAATTTCAGCCACGTCGCGTACGGTGCTCAGGAAGGCATCCAGCTTATCGCTGGTCCCGGCGAGCTGAACCGTATAAAGCGACGGCGTGACGTCGACGATCTGACCGCGGAAAATCTCAGCGCTGCGCTTTACTTCCTCGCGGCCGTAACCGGTGGCCTGGATTTTCACCAGCATAATTTCACGCTCGACATAAGCGCCCTGTCCCAGCTCGCTGACACGCAGCACGTCCACCAGCTTATGCAGTTGCTTTTCAATCTGCTCCAGCACCTTCTCATCACCCACGGTCTGAATAGTCATGCGCGACAGCGTGGGATCGTCAGTTGGCGCTACGGTCAGGCTTTCAATGTTGTAGCCGCGCTGGGAGAACAGGCCCACCACGCGGGACAATGCGCCGGATTCGTTTTCCAGCAGTACCGATAAAACACGACGCATAATTAAGTCCTCTCCGTTTTGCTCAGCCACATTTCGTCCATCCCGCCGCCGCGAATCTGCATTGGGTATACGTGCTCGGTGCCATCAACGTTGACATCCACAAACACCAGCCGTCCTTTGCCCAACTCTTCCAGCGCCTGGGTCAACTTCGACTCCAGCTCGTGCGGATGGTTGATGCCGATGCCGACGTGGCCATAGGCCTCCGCCAGGCGGACGAAATCAGGCAGCGATTCCATATAAGACTGAGAATGGCGGCCGGAGTAAATCATGTCCTGCCACTGTTTCACCATGCCGAGGAAGCGGTTGTTGAGGCTCAGCACCAGTACCGGCAGGTCATACTGCAGCGCAGTAGAAAGCTCCTGAATGTTCATCTGAATACTACCGTCGCCGGTGACGCAAACCACGGTTTCTTGCGGCAGCGCCAGCTTGACTCCCAGCGCGGCAGGCAGGCCAAAGCCCATGGTGCCGAGGCCACCGGAGTTAATCCAGCGGCGCGGCTTGTCAAACTGATAATAGAGCGCGGCGAACATCTGATGCTGACCGACGTCAGAGGTCACATAGGCCTCGCCTTTGGTCAGACGCCAGATGGTCTCAATTACCGCCTGCGGCTTGATTTTCTCGCTGCTGCGATCGAACTCCAGGCAGTGACGGGCACGCCACTGTTCAATGCTCTGCCACCAGTCGCGCAGGCTGTCGTAGTGCTGTTGAGTTTCGCCCTGAGCCAGCAGCTCCAGCATCTGGCTCAGCACCTGCTTCGCATCGCCGACGATCGGCACATCTGCCGCCACAGTCTTGGAAATTGACGTCGGATCGATATCAATGTGCAGCACGGTCGCATTCGGGCAATACTTGGCGAGATTGTTGGTAGTACGGTCATCAAAGCGCACCCCGACGGCAAAAATCACATCGGCGTTATGCATGGTCATGTTGGCTTCGTAAGTGCCGTGCATCCCCAGCATTCCCACGCTCTGGCGGTGGGTACCTGGAAACGCCCCCAGCCCCATCAGTGAGCAGGTCACCGGCAGATTCAGTTTTTCAGCTATCTGGCGCAGCTCATCATGACATTCTGCGTTAATTACGCCGCCACCGGCATAAATCACCGGTTTTTTGGCGGCAAGAAGCGTTTGCAGCGCACGCTTAATCTGGCCCTTGTGACCCTGAGTCGTCGGGTTATAAGAACGCATGCTGACAGATTCAGGCCAGACGTAAGGCAGCTTGTTAGCCGGGCTCATCACGTCTTTTGGCAGATCGATCACCACCGGCCCCGGGCGGCCGCTGGAAGCCAGCCAGAAGGCTTTTTTCATCACCGAGGGGATATCTTCCGCCTGCCTGACCATAAAGCTGTGCTTGACCACCGGGCGGGAGATGCCGACCATGTCGCACTCCTGGAAGGCGTCATAGCCAATCAGCGAAGAAGGCACCTGACCGGAGAGCACCACCATTGGAATAGAGTCCATGTAGGCAGTCGCAATCCCTGTAATGGCATTGGTCGCGCCCGGGCCGGAGGTGACCAGCACCACGCCTACTTCACCAGTTGAACGGGAATAGCCATCTGCCATATGCACGGCACCCTGTTCGTGGCGGACCAGCACGTGGTCAATACCGCCAACGGTTTGCAGTGCATCGTAGATATCCAGAACGGCCCCGCCGGGGTAGCCGAATACATGTTTAACGCCCTGATCGATCAACGATCGGACGACCATCTCGGCTCCTGACAACATCTCCATTTTTGCCTCCAGGCTTTAAGGTGCTGATTTATCTGCCAGCGCCTCCAGCCAGGACGCAGGGCGGGAGGGCGCGGATAAGGTCAAAACCTGTGTTAAGTAAAGTGCGGAAATCGTTTCCAAAATCCAGGTACCGGGCAATGGCCCGGTATTTTTGCTTTTAGTTGATTGAAGTACCATAACCGCAGAAAAGTTAGCAGGCAAACACCATCCGGGTCACCCGGGCAGGCCAGTGGATGGTAAGGCACTACTTG
This sequence comes from Erwinia amylovora, assembly GCA_050311775.1. GTDB lineage: Bacteria > Pseudomonadota > Gammaproteobacteria > Enterobacterales > Enterobacteriaceae > Erwinia > Erwinia amylovora_A. Next base: position 84,683 of record JBNONK010000003.1, read on the forward strand.
CGATGCGGACTTAACGATAAATACACTGACCAGGCAGCAGAAGAAAAGCGGTTTATACTGTCGGTGAAATAAATTTCAGCGCGATCGTTTTGTTATCAAAACAAAGTTAACGAGATTTTAAGCGCACCTGTTCAAACATTGCCGCTATTTTAGCTTTATCTTCTGCCTTGATTTTATTTTATAAAATAATTAACTAAACACCAGGTTATTATCGCGGGGTTCAATTCATCAGTTTTACCTATGCAACATATTGATTAAACAAGAATTTCAGGCTTTATCTCGCCCGATTTATTTTTCCCTTCGCCTGACAGACATTTCTGAGAACACCCTCGGTGCTTTTTTCTTCTGCGGCCTGCGCTGGCCTCAGAATAATTTCCCTTAACTGCGTCGCGATAACCTTACGGCTAAGGTTGACATCCCCCCCGGTCTTCAAGTATCAATAAGGGAACAGCAAATTGACGAGGTCTGACTCAATGATTCGTACCACCCTCCTACTTGGTCTACTACTAAACGCATTTTCTGTGCGCGGTAGACTTGTGGGTGGAATCAATCACTGATTCAGGCTTGCAAACCTAAAGAACCCGCGCCATTGCGCGGGTTTTTTTATGCCTGCAATTAAGGCATCAAACACGACAAGGAATACCCGATGAGCGAACAAGTAATTATTTTCGATACCACTCTGCGTGACGGCGAACAGGCGTTACAGGCTAGTCTGAGCGTTAAAGAAAAACTGCAAATCGCACTCGCACTCGAACGTATGGGCGTTGACGTAATGGAAGTCGGCTTCCCGGTCTCCTCCCCCGGTGACTTTGAATCAGTTCAGACCATTGCCCGTCAGGTCAAAAACAGTCGTGTTTGCGCCCTGGCCCGCTGCGTTGAAAAGGACATCGATGCCGCCTATGAAGCCCTGAAAGTGGCAGAGGCCTACCGAATTCATACCTTCCTGGCGACCTCGCCGATGCACATCGCCACCAAACTGCGCAGCACGCTGCCGGAAGTGATTGAGCGTGCGGTGACCATGGTGAAACGTGCCCGTAACTACACCAACGACGTTGAGTTCTCCTGCGAGGATGGCGGCCGTACCCCTATTGACGACCTGTGTCGCGTAGTGGAAGCCGCGATCAATGCCGGGGCCACTACCATCAACATTCCGGATACCGTGGGCTACACCCTGCCAGGTGAATACAGCAACATCTTCGCTCAGGTGCGCAACCGCGTACCCAATATCGATAAAGCCATCCTGTCCGTGCACACCCATGACGATTTGGGTATGGCGACCGGTAACGTTCTGGCCGCTCTGCAGGCCGGTGCCCGTCAGGTAGAGGGCACCATCAATGGTCTCGGCGAGCGCGCCGGTAACTGTGCGCTGGAAGAAGTGATTATGGCGATCAAAGTGCGCAGCCAGTTGATGAACCTGCACACCAACATCAAACACAACGAAATTTACCGCACCAGCCAGATGGTCAGCCAGATCTGCAATATGCCTATCCCGGCGAACAAAGCGGTGGTTGGTACCGGCGCCTTCGCCCACTCCTCCGGTATTCATCAGGATGGCGTACTGAAGAACCGTGAAAACTACGAAATCATGACGCCAGAATCCATCGGCCTGAATCAGGTACAGCTGAACCTGACCTCACGTTCCGGCCGGGCGGCAGTGAAACACCGCATGGATGAAATGGGTTATAAAGAGAATGACTACAATCTGGATGCGCTGTACGACGCCTTCCTGAAGCTGGCGGATAAAAAAGGTCAGGTGTTCGATTACGATCTGGAAGCACTGGCGTTCATCAACAAACAGAACGAAGAGCCAGAACACTTCCGCCTGGATTACTTCAGCGTTCAGTCCGGTTCCAGCGTAATGGCCACTGCCTCGGTGAAGCTGGGCTGTGGCGAAGAAGTGAAATCCGAAGCGGCAACCGGAAACGGCCCGGTGGATGCCGTTTACCAGGCAATCAACCGCATCACCGATTTCGATGCCGAGCTGGTGAAATATCAACTGACCGCCAAAGGTCACGGTAAAGACGCGCTGGGCCAGGTGGATATCGTGGTCAACTACAACGGCCGTAAATTCCACGGCGTGGGTCTGGCAACAGATATCGTGGAATCCTCAGCCAAAGCGATGATCAATGCCCTGAACAACATCTGGCGCGCCCGTCGGGTTGAGCAGGAGCTGCAGCGTAAATCTAAAGCTAAAGACCAGAAGGAAGCGGTGTAATGTCCAGGACTTATCATATTGCCGTGTTACCCGGTGACGGAATCGGCCCGGAAGTTATGGCTCAGGCCGGTAAAGTGCTTGATGCGGTGCGTCAGCGCTTTGGTATGCGCATCACCACCAGCGAATATGATGTGGGGGGGATTGCCATCGACCGTCACGGCGAGCCGCTGCCGCCCACAACAGTCGCAGGTTGCGAACAGGCAGATGCTATTCTGTTTGGCTCAGTAGGCGGGCCGAAATGGGAACATTTACCGCCGGCAGAGCAGCCCGAGCGCGGTGCCCTGCTGCCATTACGTAAGCACTTCAAGCTGTTCAGCAATTTGCGCCCGGCCAGTCTGCATCAGGGGCTGGAACCCTTCTGCCCACTGCGCAGCGATATTGCGGCCAAAGGCTTCGATATCCTGGTGGTGCGTGAACTGACCGGCGGCATCTATTTTGGTCAGCCAAAAGGCCGGGAAGGCAGCGGCCAGCACGAGCGCGCTTTCGATACCGAGGTGTACCACCGTTTTGAAATCGAACGAATCGCCCGTATCGCCTTTGAATCAGCCCGCAAGCGTCGTAAAAAAGTCACCTCAATTGATAAAGCGAATGTGCTGCAGTCTTCAATTTTGTGGCGTCAGATTGTTAATGAAGTGGCAGCAGAGTATCCGGATGTTGAACTGCGTCACATGTACATCGACAACGCCACCATGCAGCTGATCAAAGAGCCCTCGCAGTTTGATGTCATGCTCTGTTCGAACCTGTTCGGCGACATTCTCTCAGACGAATGCGCAATGATCACCGGTTCAATGGGCATGCTGCCGTCTGCCAGCCTCAACGAGCAGGGTTTTGGTCTGTTTGAGCCAGCTGGTGGCTCCGCTCCGGATATCGCCGGTAAAAATATTGCCAACCCAATTGCCCAGATCCTCTCCCTGTCGCTGCTGCTGCGCTACAGCCTCGACGCGGCCGAAGCCGCTGATGCCATTGAAGAGGCGGTCAGCCGGGCGCTGGCGGAAGGCTACCGCACCGGAGATTTAGCCGGTGACGGCAATGCCATCAGCACCGGGGAAATGGGTTCGATTATTGCCCGATTTATCAGCGAAACCTGATTATGAAAACATTATACGAGAAGCTGTTTGATGCCCATGTCGTGTATGAGGCGTCGAATGAAACGCCGCTGCTGTATATCGACCGACATCTGGTGCATGAAGTAACTTCAGCGCAGGCCTTTGATGGCCTGCGGGCGCACGGTCGCCCGGTGCGTCAGCCGTCGAAGACCTTCGCCACGATGGATCACAATGTCTCCACCCAGACCCGGGACATCAACGCCAGCGGTGAAATGGCGCGTATCCAGATGTCGATGCTGATCAGGAACTGCGAAGAGTTTGGGGTTCGTCTGTATGACCTTAAACACCCCTTTCAGGGCATCGTACACGTGATTGGCCCTGAGCAGGGGATGTCACTGCCGGGCATGACCATCGTCTGCGGCGACTCCCACACCTCCACCCACGGGGCTTTCGGGGCTCTGGCCTTTGGTATCGGTACCTCTGAAGTGGAGCACGTGCTGGCCACGCAGACGCTGAAGCAGTCCCGCGCCAGAACCATGAAGATTGAAGTGACTGGCCAGACTGCGCCAGGCATAACCGCCAAAGACATTGCGCTGGCGATTATCGGTAAAACCGGCAGCGGCGGCGGCAATGGCCACGTGGTTGAGTTCTGCGGTCCGGCGGTCGAAGGGCTGAGCATGGAAGGCCGTATGACGCTGTGTAATATGGCGATTGAACTGGGGGCGAAAGCGGGCCTGGTTGCGCCGGATGACACCACCTTCAACTATGTCAAAGGCCGCCAGTTTGCTCCGGATGCCCAGGTCTGGGACGAGGCGGTGGCTTACTGGCGCACGCTGAAATCTGACAGCGGTGCGAAATTCGACAAAGTGGTAACCCTGGATGCCGCCGATATTGCTCCCCAGGTGACATGGGGAACCAATCCGGGCCAGGTGATCGCCGTGAATGACGTTATCCCCGATCCGGCCTCGTTCAGCGATCCGATCGAGAGGGCTTCAGCAGAAAAAGCGCTGGCCTATATGGATCTCAAACCGGGGATCAGGCTGACCGACGTTTCGATCGATAAAGTGTTTATCGGATCCTGCACCAACTCGCGTATCGAAGATTTGCGGGCGGCGGCGGCAGTGGTTAAAGGACACAAAATCGCTGACGGAGTACAGGCTTATGTGGTGCCAGGCTCCGGCCCGGTAAAAGCGCAGGCTGAAGCGGAAGGTCTGGACAAAATCTTCCTTGATGCCGGTTTCGAATGGCGTTTGCCTGGCTGCTCAATGTGCCTGGCAATGAATAACGACCGCCTGAATCCGGGCGAACGTTGCGCCTCCACCAGCAACCGTAATTTCGAAGGTCGCCAGGGACGCGGGGGACGTACTCACCTGCTCAGCCCGGCAATGGCGGCAGCCGCGGCAGTAGCCGGTCACTTTGCTGACATACGCGAGCAGAACAGTACGCAGCCAGTGTCCGCAGCGACCCTTAAATAAGGAGCCACCATGGCGAAGAAATTTACGCAGCATACCGGCATCGTGGTGCCGATGGATGCCGCCAACGTGGACACCGATGCCATTATCCCAAAACAGTTTCTGCAGATGGTGACGCGCACCGGCTTTGGCCGCAACCTGTTCTATGACTGGCGTTATACCGATGCGGAAGGACAGATCCCTGATCCGGATTTTGTGCTTAACAAACCCGAGTTCCGCGGTGCCAGCATTATGCTGACGCGTGAAAACTTTGGCTGCGGCTCCTCCCGCGAGCATGCGCCCTGGGCGCTGACCGACTACGGCATTCAGGCGATTGTGGGCAGTGACTTCGCGGACATCTTTGCCAACAACTCTTTCAATAACCAGCTACTGCTGGTGACGCTGACGGAAGAGGAAGTGGATGAGCTGTTCCGGAAAGTGGCGGATGAGCCAGGCGTGAGCTTTACCGTTGATCTGGAAAACCAGCAGGTCATTGCCGGTGAGAAACGCTATTCGTTCAGCATTGACAGCTTCCGCCGTCACTGCCTGATTAACGGGCTGGATAACATTGGTCTGACGCTGCAGCATGATGCCGATATCAGCGCATACGAGCAAAAACAACCTGCGTTTCTACGGTAACTCCTGTCTCAGGCCCCGCGAATGCGTTGCGGATGAAGCCATAAACCGGCGACTCAGACGTTTACGGAAAACCGTCATGGTGCCTGCGTGGGGAACACAGGCTGCTCATAAAGACGCATAAGGCACCCTCCATAACAGCGCGACTCACGCCGTCCAGCGCGTGAGTCGCTTTATTCCCGGCCGGTGTTTCCCGCAGCACATGCTTCAATGTCGTCTGATAAAATTTTTACTTTGTGCTCAATCTTCATCCACGTCTTCCGACATCACCAAAGTCGCCTGATAAAGGTTATCCGTCAGCCTTCAGACATCCTTCACTTTCATGGACATCACCAACGATGCCAGCGAGAGGATCAGTGCCGCCCAGTACACTGAAGCGTGTCCGAACGTCTCGGCCAACGCGCCCTGTAATACCCCGGCAAGGATCACCCCGGTGGAGATGCTGTTGGTAAATAATGTGGTTGCCGCGCCCGGCCTGCCCGGCATCAGATCCTGAAAATAGAGCATGCCGATCCCCGCCACGATGCCAATGAACACCGCATTGAAGATCTGCAGCACCATCAGTGCTGCACGCGAATGAAACAGCACCAGCCCAAGGTAAAACACCACGCCCGCCGCCACGGCGAACAGCATCATGTTGCGCTTACCAAACCGCTTAACGTAATGCCCTGCCAGCAACATGGCGGGAATCTCCAGCCCTGCAGCTACCCCCATCAGCAGCCCGGCCAGACGATCGGGCAGACCTAACACGCTGCTGATATACAATGGCATATCAATGATATACATGGTGTTGCAGGTCCACATCAGCAGTGAGGCAATAAACAGCAGCCTGACATCTTTGTGTTTCCACGCGCTGATCTGGGTAACCACCACTTCCGGCGACTGTTCAACCCTCGGTACGGAAGGCAGCGCAAACCAGATCAGGGCGATACACACCACAAACAGTCCGGCAGCAATCACAAACATGGTAGTAAAACCGTAGTTCAGCGCCAGGGCGAAAGAGAGCGGTGGCCCGACAACCCATGCCAGCGAGAGCTGTGCACGCATCACCGAACTGAACATCACCACTTCCCGGGCCGAGCTATCGGCATATTCACGTGCCAGCGCAAAAATCTGCGGCATCGACACGCTGGCCAGCGCGGACAGCAGCACGCCAAAAGTGACTAACGTTAAGTAGTGACGATTAAAGGCAAACAACAGGGCATTGCCTACCGCCATCAGGCAGCAGAACAGGATCAGCATTCGCCGGTCACCGCGGTTATCGGAACGTTTGGCCAGCAGCAGGCTGACCACAATGCCCGCTATCGCATTGACGGTATAAAACAACCCCACCCAGAACGGGCGCACCTCTACCTCGCGGGTGAGGAACAGGCTGAGGGTGGGTGCCTGCAGGGCACCCGCCACGCCCACCATAAAAGAGACGGCCATAAACGCGAGGTAGACAGGATTAACACGACGGCGACGTGAAAGAAGCAATTTCATACCTGGTCCTTCAAGAAAAATATCGCTGCACAAAGCGGACGACAAAGAGGAAGCATAGAAGAAAAATTGGCCCAATGAAAAAAGCCAGCGGGTAAAAACCGGCTGGCTGGTGAAGTCGCACCATACTCAGATATAAAGTGTTCACGATGTCAGAGCGCCATTCAGAGAATGCCTCCCGCTCTTTCATCTGTGTCTATTATTGTCCTAATATAAGGCAGGAAAAACAGACAGCTTCACTGCAAGGGTTCCCCTTTTATGGCCTCACCCCGCTTACAACAGCAGTTTATCCGGCTCTGGCAATGCTGCGAAGGGCAGCCGCAGGAGACCACCCTCAGCGAGCTGGCCGTGCAGCTCAGCTGTTCCCGCCGCCATATGCGTAACCTGCTGAATGCCATGCAGGAACAGGGCTGGCTGGAGTGGCAGGCCGAAGCAGGCAGGGGAAAACGCTCAAAGCTCAGCTTCCTCTATACCGGGCTGGCCCTGCAGCAGCAGCGCGCGGAAGACCTGCTGGAGCAGGATCGTATCGATCAGCTGGTGCAACTGGTGGGGGATAAAAATACCGTACGGCAGATGCTGATTTCCCATTTAGGACGAAGCTTTCGTCAGGGCAAACATATCCTGCGAGTGCTCTATTACCGCTCGCTACTCAACCTGCTGCCCGGCACCCCGCTCAGGCGCTCCGAGACGCATCTTGCCCGGCAAATCTTCAGCGGGCTGACGCGGATAAATGAGGAAAATGGGGAAATCGAAGCGGATATCGCCCACCACTGGCAACAGGTCTCGCCGCTGCACTGGCGTTTTTATTTGCGTCCGGCAATCCATTTCCATCATGGCCGCGAGCTGGAGATGGCTGACGTCATCGCCACGCTGGAAAGGCTGAAAAGCCAGCCGCTGTTCGCCAACCTGCGGCAAATTGCCTCTTCCACCCCCTGGACACTGGATATCCACCTGCATCATCCCGACAGCTGGCTGCCGTGGCTGCTAGGCAGCGTCAACACCATGATCCTGCCGAAGGAGTGGCCTTCACTGCCTGACTTCTCCCGCCAGCCCATCGGCACCGGCCCCTATGCCGTGGTGCGCAACCAGCAGACTCAGTTGCGGATCCAGGCTTTCGATGACTATTTTGGCTTCCGCGCGCTGATCGACGAGGTCAACATCTGGGTGCTGCCGGACATCAGCGAGGAGCTGGTCTACTCCGGCGTCAGGTTACAGGGCGGCAGCGTTGACGAAAAATCAGAAGAGAGCCGCCTGGAGGAAGGCTGCTACTTCCTGCTGTTCGACCAGCGTTCTGAACAGGGACGTAATGAACAGCTCCGGCGCTGGGTTAGCCTGATTTTCAACCCGATAGCCCTGCTCAGCAACGCCGGAATAGGCTACCAGCGCTACTGGTTCCCGGCCTATGGCCTGCTGCCGCGCTGGCACCATCGGCGCGATATGACCGTTACCCCTAAACCAGAGGGCCTGACCTCACTGACGCTCACCTGGTATAACGATCATATTGAGCATCAGGGGATCGCCAACGCGCTTGAGCCCCTTCTGGCCGCGCACGGTGTGAAACTGGTGACTCAGCAGGTGGACTATGAAACCTGGCACCGTGGCGAGGCAGAAAGCGACATCTGGCTGGGCAGCGCTAACTTTACCCTGCCGCTGGAGTTCTCATTGTTCGCGCTGCTCTACGAGGTACCGCTGGTACATCACTGCGTGAAAATTGACTGGGAAAGCGATGCCCGCCTGTGGCGTGAACAGAAGCTGCCGTTAGCCGAATGGAGCAAACAGTTGATCAACACTTTCAGCCTGCATCCCCTGTTCCATCACTGGCTGCTGCTGGAAGGTGAGCGTAGCATGCGCGGCGTGCGAATGAACACGCTGGGCTGGTTTGACTTTAAATCCGCCTGGTTTGCCCCGCCCGAATCATGATGCTTTCGCTACCGACGGGAAATCACTAGAATAGGCTGTTCTCAACGGGGTGCGTAACAGGTTATTAACCTCTGTACGCTGAGACAGACCCGTCGAACCTGATCCGGATAACACCGGCGTAGGGATTTGAGAGTGTGCAACCTGCTCAGATCATGCGTAACCCTCCTTACCAAGGAACGCAAAGTGTTAAAAAAAGTCCTTCCTCTGCTAGTTATCAGTGCATTCCCTGCTTTTGCCGCCAAACCGACGCTGACGGTTTACACCTACGACTCTTTCTCTGCCGACTGGGGCCCCGGCCCGGCAATCAAGAAAGCCTTTGAAGCCAACTGCGGTTGCGAGCTGAAGTACGTCACGCTGGAAGACGGCGTTTCGCTGCTTAACCGCGTACGTATGGAAGGTAAACACAGCAAGGCTGACGTGGTGCTGGGGCTGGATAACAACCTGCTGGACGCGGCTGAAAAAACCAACCTGTTTGTCAAAAGCAACATCGACACCAGCAAAACCACCGTCCCTGGCGGCTGGAAAGACAGCACCTTTGTGCCTTTTGACTACGGCTGGTTCGCCTTTGTTTATGACAAAACCAGGCTGCAAAACCCGCCAAAAAGCCTGAAAGAGCTGGTTGAGACCGATCGCCCGTTGAAGGTGATTTATGAAGATCCGCGTACCAGCACGCCGGGCCTTGGCCTGCTGCTGTGGATACAGAAAGTGTACGGTGACCAATCTCCAGAAGCCTGGCAGAAACTGGCCAGGAAAACGGTCACCGTCACCAAAGGCTGGAGCGAAGCCTATGGGCTGTTCCTGAAAGGGGAAAGCGACATGGTGCTGAGCTATAGCACCTCTCCGGCCTATCACCTGATTGAAGAGAAAAAGTCGCAGTATGCCGCGGCCAACTTCAGCGAAGGCCACTACCTGCAGGTGGAGGTTGCCGGGCAGCTGAAATCCAGTAAACAACCACAGCTGGCGCAGAAGTTTATGCAGTTTATGCTGGATAACTCCTTCCAGGATACCATCCCGACCGGTAACTGGATGTATCCGGTGGTGAAAAGCCAGCTGCCAGCCGGATTTGAGACGCTGAACATCCCAGCCACCTCACTGCAATACACCCCGCAGGAAGTGGCCAGCCATCGCAGCGAATGGATCAGTGCATGGCAACGCGCCGTCAGCCGCTGATCCTCGTGGCTTTAGTGCCCGGCGGCCTGGCAGCATTGCTGCTGGTCGCCGTGGCCCTGCTGGCTTTCGGTGCTCTGTGGTACAACGCGCCACAGATCGACGGGCGCGCCGTCTGGCACGATGATTATCTGTGGCACGTGCTGCGCTTCTCATTCCTGCAGGCCTTTCTCTCCGCCGCGCTGGCTGTAGTGCCTGCCATCCCGCTGGCCCGTGCGCTGTACCGACGGCGGTTCCGGGGACGAGAAGCGCTGCTGAGGCTGTGCGCCATGACGCTGGTGCTGCCGGTTCTGGTGGCGGTTTTCGGTATCCTCAGCGTTTACGGCCGCACTGGCTGGCTGGCCGCTCTTTGTGCCGGGCTCGGCATGGATTACAGCTTCACCCCTTACGGACTGCAGGGCATCCTGCTGGCCCACGTCTTCTTTAATCTCCCACTGGCGGCCCGACTGCTGTTGCAGGCGCTGGAGCAAATTCCCGTTGAGCAGCGCCAGCTGGCCGCACAGTTAGGCATGACTGGCTGGGCTCACTTTCGCATTGTTGAATGGCCGTGGCTGCGGCGCCAGATCCTGCCTGCCGGTGCGCTGATCTTTATGCTGTGCTTCGCCAGCTTTGCCACCGTGCTGTCACTGGGCGGCGGCCCTAAAGCCACCACTGTCGAACTCGCCATTTTCCAGGCGCTGAACTTTGATTACGATCCGGGAAGAGCGGCGCTGCTGGCGTTGATTCAGATGGTATGCTGCCTGGGACTGGTGGTGCTCAGCCAGCGTCTCAGTAAAGCGATTCCTTCCGGCACGGCCAGCGTCAGCGGCTGGCGAAATCCGCAGGACAGCCTGTCGGCAAAAACGCTTGATACTGTGCTGATCGCGCTGGCCCTGCTGCTGCTGCTGCCGCCACTGCTGGCGGTGATTGTGGAGGGTATCAACCGCGGCTTGCCCACCGTTCTGCAACAACCGGCGCTGTGGCAGGCTACGTTTACTTCGGTACGTATCGCGGTGGCTGCGGGCATACTTTGCGTGATCCTCACGACCATGCTGCTGTGGAGCAGTCGGGAACTTCGGCTTAAGCAGCGTGAGTTTGCCGGGCAGACGCTGGAGCTGAGCGGCATGTTGATCCTTGCCATGCCGGGCATCGTGCTGGCTACCGGCTTTTTCCTGCTGCTCAACCAGACCAGCGGACTGCCGCAATCCGCCGGGGGCATTGTGATTTTCACCAATGCGCTGATGGCTGTGCCTTACGCCATGAAAGTGCTGGAGAATCCGCTGCGTGACATTGCCGAACGCTACAACCGCCTGTGCCTGTCGCTGGATATTCGCGGCTGGAACCGGCTGCGGCTGATTGAACTGCGGGCGCTGAAACGACCGCTGGCTCAGGCGCTGGCTTTCGCCTGCGTGCTGTCAATTGGCGATTTCGGCGTGGTGGCGCTGTTTGGCAACGAAGACTTCCGTACGCTGCCGTTCTACCTTTACCAGCAGATTGGCGCTTACCGAAGTGATGACGGCGCGGTGACCGCCCTGCTGTTGCTGCTGCTGTGCTTCCTTTTATTCACCCTGATTGAACAACTGCCGGGTCGCCATGCTGACGCTGACTAATCTTACCTGGATCTATAACCACCTGCCGATGCGCTTTTCACTCAGCATGCAGGCAGGGGAAAGGCTTGCCATACTGGGGCCAAGCGGCGCGGGAAAAAGTACCCTGCTGAGTCTGATTGCCGGTTTTCTGACCGCGGACAGCGGCAGCCTGCTGATTAACGGCGAGGAGCACAGCAAAACGCCTCCCGCGACGCGGCCGGTCTCAATGCTGTTTCAGGAAAATAATCTGTTTCCCCATCTGACTGTGGCGCAAAACATTGGCCTGGGGTTAGATCCTGGGTTGAAACTGCATCACCAGCAAAAACAAGAGCTGCAGATCATCGCGCAGCGTGTCGGGCTGGAACAGTATCTGCAACGCCTGCCTGCCGAACTCTCCGGCGGTCAGCGTCAGCGTGCCGCTCTCGCCCGTTGCCTGGTGCGCAAACAACCGGTTCTGCTGCTGGACGAGCCCTTCTCGGCGCTGGATCCGGCACTGCGACAGGAGATGCTGCAACTGGTGGATAAAGTCTGTCTGGAGCGCAATATCACTCTGCTGATGGTTTCGCACAGCATTGAAGACGCTGCACGCATTACGCCGCGCAGCGTGCTGATTGTTGATGGCCGGGTGTACTGGGACGGCAGCACTTCCGCGCTGCTGCAGGGTGAGGTCAGTGAAGCTGCCGTATTGGGGATCACTGTCCGATAAAGACCTGCCACAGCAGCTGACGGAATATTGGCATCATCGGGTTAAACTGAAGGGCGACAAAGCTGGCGACAGCCATCACCATCATCAACGGTGCCAGCCAGCGCAGGCGGGAAGCAGGCAGATACGGTGTCGCCCAGTCTGACTGCTTTTTCGCACGGATCCAGCGCCAGCACAGCCAGCAGCCCAGCCATACCAGCAGTGCCACCGCCAGCAGAAGCCATTTGAAGGTACCACTGCTGGCACCCTTTGGCACGTCAATCGCCACCCCTGCCAGGATACCCGGCAGCAGATAGAGCGGTGGCCACAACATGCAGCCGATAATGTTCGGCGGCATAAACTTTTTCACCGGCAGCTCAAGCATCCCCGCCACCAGCGGGATCAGCGGGCGGGTTGGCCCGACAAAACGGCCGACAATGATGGTGAACATGCTGTGCTGATGCAGCGCGTGTTCCGTTTTATCCATCAGGGCCTGATGCTTTTTGATAAAGGACCAGCGGTGCAGCGGCCCTTTAAACTGCCAGCCGATCAGATAGGAAATCCAGTCACCCACCAGGCAACCCACGGTACCCGCCAGCCAGGCGGGATACAGCCCGATCTGCCCACTGCCAATCAGCGCGCCAAACGACGCCATCAGCACCGTTCCCGGCAACAGCAACCCTACCAGCGCCAGCGACTCGAAAAAGGTAATCAACCCTACGGCCAGCAGAGACCAGGCAAGTGATTGCGTAATAAGATGTTGCAGCCAGGCTTCCATACTATCCACATTCTTTTTATCAGGAGGTCGGATTGTCCAGAGCCACCCTGAATCCGTCAAGCGCTGTTTTGTATACGGATAGTGTAAAGAGCGGCAACCTGCCCGACCTTGCCAATGCAGACACTGTATAAATAAACATGCTATTATTGAGCGTTATTACGGCAATAAGGGTTACAGGTGAACGACGCACGCGCAGGCTTTCTGCTCACCCGCCACTGGCGGGATACTCCTTCAGGCACGGAAGTGGTGCTGTGGCTGGCAACTGATGCCGGTCCGCAGCGCGTGGTGCTGCCTCCGCAGGAGTCGGTCGCCTTTTTCCCCCAGGAGGCGCTGCCGCAGGTTGAGGCGCTGCTGAAACAGGAGCGCCATTGCCGGCTGGTTGCGCTTGAGCTGAAAGATTTTCGCCAGCGCCCCGTCGCGGGCCTTTACTGCAAACAGTACCGTCAGTTGCAAAAGCTGGAAAAGTTGCTGCGCGAAAATGGCGTGATGGTCTTTGAGGCAGATATCCGGCCACCGGATCGTTTCCTGATGGAACGCTTTATCACCTCTCCGGTGTGGTTCAGCGGCCAGCCTGCCGGCCACAGCCTGATCAATGCCCGTCTCAAGCCAAATCCTGACTACCGGCCGCCGCTGAAATGGGTGTCTCTGGATATCGAAACCACCCGCCACGGCGAGCTTTACTGTATCGGGCTGGAGGGCTGCGGTCAGCGCGATGTCTATATGCTCGGACCGGAAAATGGCGATGCCAGCGGGCTGGATTTCAATCTGGAATACGTTTCCAGCCGCCCGTTACTGCTGGAAAAACTTAACGCGTGGTTTGAGCAGCACGATCCCGACGTGCTGATCGGCTGGAATGTGGTGCAGTTCGACCTGAGGATGCTGCAGAAGCACGCCGATCGCTATGGCATCCCACTGCGTCTTGGCCGCCATCACGAGGTGCTGGAGTGGCGTGAGCACGGCTTCAAGCCGGGCGTATTCTTTGCTCAGGCTACCGGCCGCCTGATTATTGATGGCATTGAAGCGCTGAAATCCGCCTTCTGGAATTTTAATTCGTTCAGCCTGGAGGCGGTCTCACGCGAATTGCTCGGCGAAGGAAAGGCCATCGATAATCCATGGGACAGAATGCAGGAGATCGACCAGCGTTTTGCGGAGAACAAGCCCGCACTGGCTCTGTATAATCTCAAGGACTGCGAGCTGGTTACGCGCATTTTCCAGCATACCGAGCTGATGCCGTTCCTGCTGGAGCGGGCCACGGTCAACGGGCTGGCCGCAGATCGCCACGGCGGGTCGGTCGCCGCTTTCGGCCATCTCTATCTGCCCCGCATGCACCGCGCCGGCTTCGTTGCGCCCGGACTGGGTGAAGTCGCGCCGGAAGCCAGCCCCGGTGGCTACGTGATGGATTCCCGCCCGGGCTTGTATGACTCGGTGCTGGTACTGGATTACAAAAGCCTCTATCCCTCCATTATCCGGACCTTTCTGATCGACCCGGTCGGGCTGGTCGAGGGCATGGCGCATCCTGATGATGCCGATTCGGTCAGCGGTTTTCGCGGCGCACGTTTCTCACGAACCCGCCACTGTCTGCCGGACATCGTCAGTCAGATCTGGCAGGGACGTGAAGCGGCCAAAAAACAGGGCAATAAACCGCTTTCACAGGCTCTGAAGATCATTATGAACGCCTTTTACGGCGTGCTCGGCACCAGCGCCTGCCGCTTTTTCGATCCCCGCCTCGCTTCTTCAATCACCCTGCGTGGCCACGAAATCATGCGTCAGACCAAAGAGCTGGTCGAGGCCGAAGGATATGACGTTATCTATGGCGACACCGACTCCACCTTTGTCTGGCTGAAAACGGCACATGATGAACAAGCTGCCGCCGCCATTGGCCGCCGTCTGGTGGAGAAGGTCAACGCCTGGTGGCGCGAGCACCTGCAGCAGGAATATGGCCTTGCAAGCGCGCTGGAACTGGAATATGAAACCCACTTTAGCCGCTTTCTGATGCCCACTATTCGCGGTGCGGAGCAAGGCAGTAAAAAACGTTACGCCGGGCTGATCCGCGAGGGTGAAAAAGAGCGAATGGTCTTTAAAGGTCTGGAGACCGTGCGAACAGACTGGACGCCACTGGCACAAAATTTCCAACAGGCCCTCTATCTGAAGATTTTCAAAAATCAGCCCTACCAGGATTACATCCGCGAAACGGTGCGCCAGCTGCTGGATGGCGAGCTGGACAGCCAGCTGACCTACAGCAAAAGATTGCGCCGTCCGCTGGACGACTATCAGCGCAATGTCCCGCCTCACGTGCGCGCCGCACGTATTGCTGATGAGCAAAACCAGAAGCTGGGCCGCCCGCTTCAGTATCAAAACGGCGGGAAAATTCGCTATGTGCAGGCCACCTCCGGCCCCGAACCTCTGGAAGCCCGCATCACGCCGCTGGACTACGATCATTACCTCTCAAAGCAGCTTCAGCCGATTGCTGACGGGATACTCCCCTTCCTCCAGGATGACTTTGCTACACTGGTAACAGGTCAGTTGGGGCTTTTTTGACAGGTGACGAATGCGTTGCCTTCCAGTACCATAGCGCCCTTCCTGATAATCTGAATTTTTCTGCCGGGCAGTTATTGCCGGGCGGAAGTGCTATTGCCTGCAATAACCTCTAAGAGAATCGAGCCTACTATCTATGCCTTTTACACTTGGTCAACGCTGGATCAGCGATACGGAAAGCGAACTGGGATTGGGAACCGTGGTTGCGATAGATACGCGCATGGTGACATTGCTTTTCCCCGCCACCGGCGAAAACCGTCTTTATGCTAATAATGATTCTCCGATTACCCGCGTGATATTTAACCCGGGCGATACCATTACCAGCCACGAAGGCTGGCAGCTGATCGTTGCTGACGTCAGCCATGAAAACGGCCTGGTGACCTACACCGGCACACGTCTGGATACCGAAGAGACCGACGTGGTGATGCGTGAAGTGATGCTCGACAGCAAGCTGGTGTTCAGCAAGCCACAGGATCGCCTGTTCGCCGGCCAGCTGGATCGTATGGACCGTTTCGCGCTGCGCTTTCGCGCCCGCAAATATCAGAGCGAGCAGTATCGTCTGCCGATCAGCGGCCTGCGCGGAATGCGGACCAGTCTGATCCCACACCAGCTGCATATCGCCCACGATGTGGGTCGTCGTCACGCCCCCCGCGTTCTGCTGGCGGATGAGGTTGGCCTCGGTAAAACCATCGAAGCCGGGATGATCATCCACCAGCAGCTGCTGGCTGGCCGTGCTGAGCGCGTGCTGATCATCGTACCGGAGACGTTGCAGCACCAGTGGCTGGTTGAAATGCTGCGCCGCTTTAACCTGCGCTTCGCCCTGTTCGATGACGACCGCTATGCGCAGGCCATGCTTGACAGCGACAATGCCTTCGAGACCGAACAGCTGGTGATTTGCTCGCTGGACTTTGTCCGCCGCAACAAACAGCGCCTGGAGATGCTGGCCGATGCTTCCTGGGATCTGATGATCGTTGATGAAGCGCATCATCTGGCGTGGGAAGAAGGGCAGCCAAGCCGTGAATATCAGGTGATTGAACAGCTGGCCGAACAGATCCCTGGCGTGCTGCTGCTGACCGCCACGCCGGAACAGCTGGGGATGGAGAGCCATTTCGCCCGTCTGCGCCTGCTGGATCCAAACCGTTTCCACGACTTCGCTGCCTTTGTGGAAGAGCAGCAGCATTTCCGCCCGGTAGCGGACGCCGTGGCTGGCCTGCTGGCCGATAAGGCGATCAGCGACCAGGAAATGAACATGCTCAACGACCTGGTGGGCGAGCAGGACATTGAACCGCTGCTGCAGACCGCTAACAGCGATCGTGAAGGCAAGCTGGAGGCCCGTCAGGAACTGGTCAGCATGCTGATGGACCGCCACGGCACCAGCCGCGTGCTGTTCCGCAACACCCGTAACGGCGTGAAAGGCTTCCCGAAACGTGAGCTGCACCAGATCCGCCTGCCGCTGCCAACGCAGTATCAGACGGCGATAAAAGTCTCCGGCATCATGGGGGCGCGTAAGGCTGCCGATGAGCGCGCACGCGATATGCTCTATCCGGAGCAGATTTATCAGGAATTTGAAGGCGACAGCGGCACCTGGTGGAACTTCGATCCGCGCGTTGAGTGGCTGATGGGCTTCCTGACCAGCCACCGCGAACACAAGGTGCTGGTGATTTGCGCCAAAGCCGCCACTGCCCTGCAGCTGGAACAGGTGCTGCGCGAACGCGAAGGCATCCGTGCTGCCGTATTCCATGAAGGCCTGTCAATTGTTGAACGTGACCGGGCGGCGGCCTGGTTCGCCTCTGAAGAAGACGGCGCGCAGGTTCTGCTCTGCTCGGAGATCGGTTCCGAAGGCCGTAACTTCCAGTTCGCCAGCCAGATGGTGATGTTCGATCTGCCCTTCAACCCGGATCTGCTGGAGCAGCGTATTGGCCGCCTGGATCGTATTGGCCAGGCGCACGATATTCAGATTCATGTGCCCTATCTGGAGAAAACGGCCCAGTCAGTGCTGGTGAAGTGGTATCACGAAGGGCTGGATGCTTTTGAACATACCTGCCCGACTGGCCGCACGGTTTATGACAAAGTTTATCCGCAGCTGATTGAGTATCTGGCCGCGCCGGAAAACCCGCAGGGCCTGGACGAATTCATTGTCGAGTGCCGCAAGCAGCATGATGCACTGAAAAGCCAGCTGGAACAGGGCCGCGATCGTCTGCTGGAGCTGAACTCTAACGGCGGCGAGAAAGCTTCGCAGCTTGCTGAACAAATCGGCGAACAGGACAACAACATTGAACTGGTCAACTTTGCGCTGAATCTGTTTGATATTGTCGGCATCAATCAGGAAGACCGCAGCGATAACCTGATCGTGCTGACGCCGGGCGATCATATGCTGGTGCCGGACTTCCCTGGACTTCCGGAGGATGGCTGCACCATCACCTTCGATCGCGGCCAGGCCCTGTCCCGGGAGGATGCCCAGTATGTGACCTGGGAGCACCCGATCATTCGTAACGGCCTGGATCTGATCCTTTCCGGCGATACCGGAAGCTGCGCGCTTTCGCTGCTGAAGAATAAGGCCCTGCCGGTGGGTACCCTGCTGGTTGAGTTGATTTATGTGGTGGAGGCGCAGGCGCCTAAGCACCTGCAGCTGACCCGCTTCCTGCCGCCAACGCCGGTACGTATGCTGGTTGACCGCAAGGGCACCAATCTGGCCGGCAAGGTCGAGTTCGAGAGCTTCAACCGTCAGTTGAATGCCGTAAACCGTCATACAGGCAGCAAACTGGTCAACGCGGTGCAGCAGGACGTGCATGAGATCCTGCAATTGGCCGAAGATCAGGCTGCGGAAGAAGCCCGCAAGCTGATTGATATCGCCCGCCAGCAAGCGGATGAAAAGCTCAGCGCCGAGCTGTCACGCCTGGATGCCCTCAGCGCCGTCAACCCGAACATCCGTCAGGATGAGATTGACGTGCTGGAAAGCAACCGCGAACAGGTACTGGCAGCGCTGAACGAGGCAGGGTGGCGCCTTGACGCGCTGCGCCTGATTGTGGTCACGCATCAGTAAACAATATCGGGGCGGCTGGTCCGCCCCTGACAGGCAGGAAGATGGAACCCTACAACCCTCCGCAGGACCCCTGGCTACATATTCTGTATCAGGATGAGCATATTATCGTGGTCAACAAGCCCAGCGGGTTGCTGTCAGTACCCGGCCGTCCTGAAGAACACAAAGACAGCGTAATGACTCGCATCCAGCGTGACTTCCCTGCGGCGGAATCTGTTCACCGGCTGGATATGGCGACCAGTGGCGTTATCGTGGTGGCACTGACCAAAGCGGCTGAGCGTGAGCTTAAACGGCAGTTTCGTGAGCGTGAGCCCAAAAAAACTTACGTGGCGCGCGTATGGGGGCATCCAGAGAAAGAAAAAGGGCTGATTGATTTACCGCTGATTTGCGACTGGCCGAACCGGCCAAAGCAGAAGGTGTGTTTTGAAACGGGTAAGGCTGCGCAGACGGAGTATGAAGTGCTGGAGTACGAAGCTGGCCACAGCGCCCGTGTTCTGCTGAAACCTGTAACCGGTCGTTCCCACCAGCTCAGGGTTCATCTGCTGGCGCTGGGTCACCCGATTCTGGGCGACAACTTTTATGCCCATGACGAAGCCAGAACGATGGCTCAACGCCTGCAGCTCCATGCGGAGATGCTGACTCTCACCCATCCGCAGTTCCGGACGCCAATGACCTTCCGGCAGCCTGCGGATTTTTAGCGCAGCACCCATCAGCCAATGCAGTGAGACAAGGTCGCCGTCGGCAAGCCGAAGCGCCTGGCGGCACTGACCATGATGTCCATCTGCGGTTTACCGTGATCGGGGTGCATCTCCTCAAAGCGGCAGCGCTTACCTGACAGGTAATATTTGCGGTTACCAAAGTTATGGTAAGGCAGCAAATCAATCCCCTGAAAGCTGCGCTGTCCGCTGACCTTCGTCGCAATCAGCGCCATCATCTTCTGTGACTCTTCCTCAGTGTCATTCACTTCCGGGATAACCGGAATGCGGATGCGCAATGGCATACCCTGCTGCAACAGCCTCTCCAGATTTTTAAGAATGCTACGGTTGCTCACGCCGGTGTAGCGTTGGTGCAACGTCTCGTCGGCCAGTTTAATGTCATACAGAATCAGCTGGCTGGCTTCGCAGGCCTGCCACAACGCAGACCAGGGCGCAAAACCAGAAGTCTCCACAGCCGTATGGATACCTTCCTGTCTGGCACGCTGCAGCAGCGCCCGTGAAAACTCAGGCTGCATCGCGATTTCTCCTCCGCTGAGCGTCATGCCTCCGCCTGAGGTCCGGTAATAAAGCTCATCGGCAGTCACGGTGCGCATCACTTCCTCAACGCTGAGCAGGTGACCAATATTGCGGATCGCCGCAGCAGGACAGAACTCATCGGCCGGCCAGCCTGCGCAGGGGCTCCGTACAGGCTGGCCGACGGTTTGTTTGCCCGGACACGCCTGCCAGCACTGCACTTTTTCACAGCGTGACCTGTCGAATAAGACCTCAGGTTCCACCGCCAGGCTTTCCGGGTTTGCACACCAGGCGCAGGCCATCTGGCATCCTTTCAGAAAGACCACGGTGCGGACACCGGGGCCATCGTGCAGTGAAAAACGCTGAATATTAAACACCGTGCCTGTGGGCATTGCAGCCTCAGAGCTGTTCAAGCTGGGTGCGGCTGATAATTTCATCCTGAACCTCGCGGCTGAGTTCGACAAAGAAAGCGCTGTAACCGGCCACTCTGATCATCAGATTACGGAACTGTTCCGGATTTTCCTGAGCCTTGCGCAGCGTCTCATTGTCCACATAGCTGAACTGCATCTGGGCGTTGCCCAACATGCTGGCGCTGCGCAACAGGGTAATCAAACCCTGCTCGCCTTCCACCGTGTCCAGAATGCCATGCAGTAATTTGAAGTTATGCACCATGCCGATTTCCATCTCTTCGACATTAATCCGGCCGACGGAATTCACAATAGCGGTCGGACCGGCAAAGTCCGTCTGCTGCGAAGGACTGATACCGTCCGCCAGGGGCATCCCTGCAAGGCGTCCGCTGGGAAGGGCGCCAGTTGCCATTCCGCATGGCGTATTGTTGGAGATAGACAGTGTCCCGTGAGTGAACGGGCCATACAGCATTTGATACTTGCGATGTTCATATTCGGTAAAACGAATCAGATCGCGGGCGATCAGATCCACCTCTGCAACGTCATTACCAAATTTAGCCACGTTCAGACAGGCCAAATGGAGCGCCTCGTGGCCCTCAAAATTATCGCGCAGCGCCTGCCCCATTTGCTCCGGCGTGACCAGCTGCTGCCGGTAAACCAACTCGCGCATCGCCATCATCGCATTGGCATAATCCGCCATACCGGTCCAGATCAGGCCGGGACCATTATTGACCATGGCTCCGCCGTGCATAACATCTTTGCCCTGCTCCACACAGCCTTCCACCAGACAGGAGATAAAGGGTTTAGGGGCCAGACGCTTGTGCAGTTTCTGTACTATCAGTGTCGCACGGGCGGCCTGCTGCACAACGTGGCTAAGCTGCTGTTTGACCGCGGATTCAAACACCTCATAGGTTGTCAACGCAGGCAGTTCACCGCTTTGCGGGCCAACCTGAGAGCCGCGGGCAGTCTTGCCGTTGTTCAGAGCCAGTTCGATCGCACAGGTGAAGGTGGTGTAACCCACAGAAGTCCACTGGTAAATGCGCCCCGCACGCTGGGGTTCCACGCACCCCATCAGGCAATAATCGCGGGCATCTTCGTAATCGAATCCTTTACGCAACATCATTTTGATGTGGGCATCATCGAAATGGCAGGCAGGGAAACCGATCCCTGACCGGATCACTTCCACAATTTTACGCATAAACGGTTGAGGTGACTGGTTATGGATACGCACCGCCAGACTGGGCTGATAGATTTTCAGCTTGCGTGAGCAGTCCATAATCAGCAGCGACAGGGGATTGGTTGCGTCTCCGCCTTCGCGTTTCTGCCCGCCAACCACCAGGTTGACGAAAGGCTGGTAGCCGGCGAAATACATCGCCGAAGCGGCACTGCATATCCACAGGCATTCGGACATTTTAATCATCCAGCAGCACAACAGCTCTTCTGCCTGCTCCAGGGTCAGACGGCCAGCCGCCAGGTCCGCTTCCAGCAGAGGCCACAGATACTGATCAACCCGCCCCAGCGAAATGCCGGTCTGATTTTCTTCCAGAATAAACAGCGACTGCGCAAACCAGATCGCCTGCAGAGCTTCATAGAAAGTTTCCGGTGGATGTTCCGGCACGCGGCGGCACATGGCCGATAATGTCGCCAGCTCAGCTTTACGCTGCGCTGAAGCGGCCTGTTCTGCCAGCTGCTGCGCATAATCAGCGTAGCGGTGCGCGTAGTCAGTCACGCCCTGACAGGTCTCAATAATGGCTTCGTAAAAGTACTGCTTTTCCTGATCTTCAGGGCAGGTTGAGGAAAGGTGGCTCAGCGCCTCCCGGGCTTCATCACGTATGCCGCCTACCCCTTTTGTCAGTAAAATAATGTCGTAGCCCGGGCAGGTATCGCCGCCGCCATTTTGGGTTTTGATGCTTAGATCGCATATTCCGTCATCGGTGCTCCATTCCCACAGCCCGGCATGACGCAGCTGGGTTTCCGCCATTTCATCCAGTGAACGTCCCTGCCAGAAAGGGAAAATGTCTTCACGCAGTTCCCGTTTAACTTCTTCACTGATGAGGTAAGGATCCTGAGCACGCGTGGACATCGTGTCCAGCTCATCGGCGACCCAGCGCCAGGCAATTTCCGGCGATATTTCACCGCCACGGGCTGCTCCGGCAGGATGGCTGACGATCAGCTCATCGTCCTCAATCACCAGCGGCGCAATCTGGCAGGCACGGCGAAATGCCATGGCCCGCAAAAGCAGAGTCGGCATGCCGGGATAATCGCGATAAATCTCGGTCACCGCCCGCGCACGTGAGGCGGAGATAAAAGGTTTAGCCTGTAAATAACGTTCGCGCAGGATGGAAATTCTTGGAAGAAGAGTGGTATCTGAAAGGGTCGTCATTTAAAAATCCCCATAATTACACAGCCCGTGACAATTAAGGCAATACCCAGCATGGCGTATTTATCCATTTTTTGACGGAAGATCACCCGCCCGACCAGACTAATCAGGACAATCCCCAATCCACACCATAATGCGTACGTCAGACCGATGGATAACACTACCATCGCTTTAGAAAGTGAAAGGAAACAGAAAAAGTACAGTGCTATTACGCCAAGCGTCATCCCTGCACGACGAAAGTCATTTGTCCTGGGAAGCAGACTGGTGGCGAGGACTTCTAATACAATCGCCACAAATAACCAAAGGAAACCGGCTAATGTCATGCTCATGATTTATTCTCCCGCGCTGAAGGCATTTCTTCCCCATTTTTTGCCAGTAAATTAATCACCAGGACACCCGAGATAATCAGCACCATGCCACAAACACCCGCAAGGCTCAGCTCGGCACCCAACAGGAATCGGTTAATCAATGACGTGGCCACAATCCCTGCGCCAGACCACAACGCATAAGCAAGGCCGATAGGGATTTTTTTCAGAGAGCGCGTCAGCAGGTAGTAAGAGCAGAGATAAGCAGTAAGCGCTCCAATGGCAGGAAGTAAATTGGTCATGCCGCTGGATAAACCAAGTAGCGTTGTCCCGGTTATTTCCGTGATGACGGCAAAGACCAGGAACCAGGAATATTTATCATTAGCCATATTTCACTCAACCATTTTAAAACATCGCATTAACATTAATGCGGCACGCTATAAGTATTAAGCATTCTTTATTCGATCGTTAATTTACTCTCAGCGTCATCAATACTTTTTAAACCAGGTTAAAATCTGCCGTGAGATGATAAAGAATGAATGACCCTCAACAATAAAAACACTTAACAGACAACAAATAACGACCAGGCATTTCTTTACTTAAATAAAAAAAGGGCCATGTAAATATAATTACAAAAAAGGAGAGGTTTTGATCTCAGGCAAGGTTTTATAGTGAAATACTGGCATGGAGTGTGACAGAGGGGAACATCAGCAGTGCGGAGCTAAACAGAGAAGGAAGAGGCTCTCCCTTCTCTGTCACAGAACGCTATTTAAAGCCCTTCTCACGCTTGATCAGATCGTAAGCAGCCTGGATCTCCTGCGCCTTCTGCTTGGCCATCTCCATCATCTGTGGCGGTAGTCCTTTCGCCACCAGCTTGTCCGGGTGATGTTCACTCATCAGCTTGCGGTAGGCACGTTTGATAGTGGCACCATCGTCAGTACTTTTGACCCCCAACACGCTGCAGGCGTCTTCCAGAGTCGGCCCACGCTGCGCACGAGTGAATTCCCCCTGCGATCCAGCGCCCCCCCAGGACTGACTGCCGCCGCCAAACTGCTGGCCGCCTTCCATCATCCGCAGAAACTGATCGAACTGAGCGCGTGAAATCCCTAACTCTTCGGCAATCACATACAGCACCTGACGCTCGTTCGGATGCAGCGAGCCGTCGGCAAACGCGGCCTGGATCTGAATTTCCAGAAACATCCTAATCAGATCAAAGCGGCCAAAGCAGGCACTGCGTAACTCACGCAATTTATTGCGCAGCGGGTAGTCGCCCTCTTTCCCTTCACGGAAAGCGCGCTGGGCTGAGGTTCTGGCCTCACCGTGCAGCTGCATGCGATCCATCAGCAGAGACGCCATCTGAATATCCGCGTCGGTGACCCGCCCTTTCGATTTGGTCAGATGCCCCATCACCTGAAAAGTCGTACGGAAAAACAGTGTTTGTCTGGTTTGTTGATTGGTGAAATAGCCCTGCCCCTGAACCGCCCGCGCCTTATCAATCAGGTGACCAATTAGCAGGCCAAACGCTAATCCCCAAAAGCCGGTGCCGCTTAACAACCCCAGCACAAGCCCGATTACTTTTCCCCAATAGCGCATATACTCCTCAATTCGCCATGCTGAAGGCTAAAAATTGCATTATCATACCTGTCATTTATCTCAGAGCCTAACGGCAACGCGGTCAAACTATCAGGCGTCACCCATCAATTTTCACATCTTCAATTTGAAAGATGAAGGGTATAACACTAGCGCAACGCAGTTGAGTACGTTAGTCTCTGACCGTTTGTCGGCATGATGCCTGCTATCACGGAATTTTCGATACCGCGTATGAAAAAACGACTACCTACTTTGCTGGCCACGCTCATCGGTACAGCGCTCTACAGCCAGCAGGGTCTGGCCGACGACCTCGCATCACAATGTATGCTGGGCGTCCCAAGCTATAACCGTCCTCTGGTGCAGGGAAAAAATACCAACCAGCTGCCGGTCACTATCAACGCGGATAACGCCAAAGGCAATTATCCTGACAACGCCGTATTCACGGGCAATGTTGATATCCAGCAAGGCAACAGCCGTCTGCAGTCAGATGAAGTGCAGCTGCACCAGAAGCAGCAGCCGGGCGAAACCACGCCGGTGCGTACCGTCGACGCGTTAGGTAATGTGCACTATGACGACAATCAGGTCATCCTGAAAGGTCCGAAAGGCTGGTCGAACCTGAACACGAAAGACACCAACGTCTGGGACGGCAATTATCAGATGGTCGGCCGCCAGGGCCGTGGTTCCGGCGATCAGATGAAGCTGCGCGGGCAAAACCGCTATACCATTCTGGAGAATGGGACCTTTACCTCCTGTCTGCCTGGCGATAACAGCTGGAGCGTGGCGGGCACCGAGGTGATCGAAGACCGGCAGGAGCAGGTCGCTGAAATCTGGAATGCCCGCTTTAAAATTGGCGCAGTGCCGGTGCTCTACAGCCCGTATCTGCAACTGCCCATCGGCGACCGTCGCCGTTCCGGTTTCCTGATCCCGAATGCCAAATACGGCAGTTCCAACGGGTTTGAATTCATTCTCCCCTACTACTGGAACATTGCGCCGCAGGCCGATGCCACCATCACACCGCATTACATGAGCAATCGCGGCCTGCAGCTGCAGAACGAATTCCGCTATCTGACTAAAGCCGGTGTTGGTCTGATGCAATTTGATTATCTGCCCAATGACGACCAGTACATCAAAGATGCGTCTGCCCGAAGCCTGGATAAAGATGCAGATTCCGACCGCTGGATGTTCTTCTGGAGACATTCCGGGGTCTATGATCAGAACTGGCGCTTCAACGTCGACTACACCAAGGTCAGTGATGTTTACTACTTCACCGATCTGGATTCGCCGTACGCCAACTCTACCGATGGTTATGTCACGCAGAAGTTCAGCGTCGGTTATGCCGAGAAAAACTGGGATGCGACATTATCGACCAAACAGTTCCAGATTTTCTCCACGCAGACCAGTAACGATGTGTACCGTGCTGAGCCGCAGTTCGACTTCAACTACTACCAGAACGATGTCGGTCCCTTCGATACTCATCTGTATGCCCAGGCGGTGAAGTTCACCAACGTTAACGAAGAGTATCCGGATGCCACCCGTCTGCACCTGGAACCCACAATTAATCTGCCACTGTCTAACCGCTGGGGCAGCCTGAATACCGAAGCGAAACTGCTGGCGACTCACTATCAGCAGGATGACATCGACTACTGGAACCAGAACGTGGATACCAGCAAAGTTAACCAGCTGAAAAGCAGCGTTAACCGCGTTATGCCGCAGTTCAAAGTCGACGGCAAGATGGTCTTCGATCGTGATATGGACTGGTCACCAGGCTACACACAGACGCTGGAGCCGCGTTTACAGTACCTTTATATTCCTTATCGTGACCAGAGCGATATCCGCGCCTACGACTCCACTCTGCTGCAAAGTGACTATACCGGCCTGTTCCGTGACCGCACTTACAGTGGCCTGGACCGCATCGCTTCCGCCAACCAGATCACCAGCGGCGTGACCACGCGAATATTTGATAACGATCTGGTTGAACGTTTTAATGCTTCTGTGGGTCAAATCTACTCGTTTACTCCATCCCGTACCGGACTGGAGACCGCAGACACCGACGATCGCGGCAGCATTGAGTGGGCAGGTGACACTTACTGGAAGATTAGCGATCGCTGGAATGCCCGCGGTGGCGTGCAGTACGACACCAGCCTGAACGAAATTTCGCAGGGAAGTGCGGTACTGGAATATCGTCGTGATGCAGACCGCATGGTGCAGCTGAACTATCGCTACACCAGCCCGGAATACATTCAGCAGACGCTAAGCCAGATTACCAACCCTGGCTACCAGCAGGGGATCTCGCAGGTGGGGGCAACGGCCAGCTGGCCAATTGCTGATGCCTGGTCAGTGGTGGGCGCGTGGTATTACGATACCAAAGCGAAACAGCCGGCCGATCAGCTGCTTGGCCTGCAGTACAGTTCCTGCTGTTATGCGATCCGCCTGGGATACGAACGTAAAATCACCAGTTGGGACAGCATTAACAGCAAAAGTAACTACGACAACAAAATCTCATTCAACATTGAGCTTCGTGGCCTGAGTCCGTCTTACAGTTTGGGCACCGGTGAAATGCTGCGTCAGGGCATCCTGCCTTATCAGCGCTCTTTCTGATGTTGTGATAAATAGTACGCAAACCCGCAGTGCGGATAGAAGAATGGAAAAAGTATGAAGAACTGGAGAATGCTGATCCTTGGTGCAGCGCTGACAGCCAGCACCGCGTTTGCAGCCCCGCAGGTAGTTGATAAAGTCGCCGCCGTGGTCAATAACGGCGTGGTGTTAGAGAGTGACGTCGACGGCATGATGCAGTCGGTGAAAAGTCAGGCTCAGGAAGCAGGCCAGCAGCTCCCGGATGACAAAACCCTGCGTCACCAGATCGTTGAACGTCTGGTGATGGATAACATTCTGCTGCAGATGGCGAAGCAGGGCGGCATCCAGATTGAGGATGCTCAGGTCGACCAGGCGATCGGTAACATCGCCCAGCAAAACAAAATGAGCGTAGACCAGCTGCGTAGCCGCCTGGCTTACGACGGCATGAACTATGCCACCTATCGCGAGCAGATCCGCAAAGAGATGACGATTGCTGAAGTGCGTAACAACGAAGTGCGCCGTCGCATCACCATTCTGCCGCAGGAAGTGGATTCGCTGGCAAAACAGGTCTCCTCTCAAAACAATGCTTCTACCGAGCTGAACCTCAGCCACATCCTGCTGCCGCTGCCGGAAAACCCGACTCAGCAGCAGGTCGATGATCAGGAAAAACTGGCTAACCAACTGGTCAGCGAAGCGAAAAGCGGCGGTGACTTCGGCAAACTGGCGATCACCTACTCCGCCGATCCCCAGGCGCTGAAAGGCGGCAATATGGGCTGGGGCCGCATCCAGGAGCTGCCTTCCCTGTTCGCACAGGCGCTGGTGACCGCTAAAAAAGGCGATATTATTGGCCCGATCCGTTCCGGCGTTGGCTTCCACATTCTGAAAGTTAACGACATGCGTGGTGACAACCAGAGTATTTCCGTGACTGAAGTGCATGCCCGTCACATTCTGCTGAAGCCATCGCCGGTAATGACCGACGATCAGGCGCGTCAGAAACTGGAGCAGGTTGCAGCTGAGATCAACAGCGGCAAAACCACCTTTGCTCAGGCGGCGAAAGATCTGTCTCAGGATCCAGGCTCGGCGAACCAGGGCGGCGATCTGGGCTGGAGCTCACCAGAAGTCTTCGATCCGGCCTTCCGTGATGCACTGCTGAAGCTGAAAAAAGGCCAGATGAGCGGCCCGGTTCACTCCTCCTTCGGCTGGCACCTGATTCAGCTGATGGATACCCGTCAGGTTGATAAAACAGACGCGGCGCAGAAAGAGCGCGCTTACCGCCTGCTGTTCAATCGTAAGTTTGCTGAAGAAGCGCAGACCTGGATGCAGGAACAGCGAGCCTCGGCCTATGTGAAAATTCTGGATGCCAATGCTCAGTAATCTGCGCGTGGTGATCACTCCCGGCGAACCTGCCGGGATTGGTCCTGATGTCACTCTGCAACTGGCCCAGCGCGACTGGCCAGTTGAACTGGTGGTCTGTGCCGATCCAGCTTTGCTGCGCGAGCGTGCGGCAAAGCTGGGTTTACCCCTGACGCTGCGGGAATATCAGGCTGGCGTTGCCGCTCAGCCTCAGGCTGCCGGTACGCTGACAGTGTTACCCGTAGCCACCCCGCAGCCGGTCAAAGTCGGTGAACTGTGCGTGGCGAACAGCCATTATGTGCTGGAAACGCTGGCACGAGCCTGTGACGGTTGCCTGAATGGCGAGTTTGCCGCGCTGATCACCGGCCCGGTCCACAAGGGCGTGATCAACGACGCCGGTATTCCGTTCAGCGGCCACACTGAATTTTTTGCCGATCGCGCCAGCTGTTCGCGCGTGGTGATGATGCTGGCGACAGAAGAGCTGCGTGTTGCGCTGGCAACCACGCATTTACCGCTGAAGGATGTTTCTGCCAGCATCACCCGCGAAAGCCTGCATGAAGTGATCGGCATCCTGCATGCCGACCTGAGCAGCAAACTCGGCCTCGCATCACCCCATATTTTTGTCTGCGGCCTGAATCCCCATGCAGGAGAAGGCGGCCATATGGGCCGGGAAGAGATTGATGTTATTATTCCGGCACTGGATGAGCTGCGCCAGCAAGGAATGCAGCTGACCGGCCCTCTGCCCGCAGACACGCTTTTCCAGCCCAAATATTTGCAGCATGCCGATGCGGTTCTGGCGATGTATCACGACCAGGGCCTGCCGGTGCTAAAATATCAGGGATTCGGTCGCGCGGTGAATATCACCCTCGGCCTGCCCTTTATCCGCACCTCCGTTGACCATGGTACCGCCTTAGAGCTGGCAGGCCTGGGTCACGCTGATGCGGGCAGCTTTGTTACGGCGCTAAACCTCGCCATCACCATGATCAAGAGCAGTAATGAATAATCGCGTCCACCAGGGCCACTTTGCCCGCAAACGTTTCGGACAGAACTTCCTTAACGACCAGTACATTATCGACAGCATCGTCTCCGCTATTCATCCACAGTCCGGCGAGGCGGTCGTTGAAATCGGCCCCGGTCTGGGAGCCTTAACCGAACCGGTTGGCGAGCGTCTGGACGCCATGACGGTCATCGAGCTCGACCGCGATCTTGCGGCCCGTTTGCAGACGCACCCTTTCCTGGGGCCAAAGCTGACCATTTTCCAGCAGGATGCCATGACCTTTGACTTCGCGGAATTAGCCCGTGAAAAAGGCCAGTCCCTGCGCGTGTTTGGTAACCTGCCCTACAACATCTCTACCCCGTTGATGTTCCACCTTTTCAGCTATACTGATGCGATCCGCGACATGCACTTTATGTTGCAGAAAGAGGTGGTTAACCGTCTGGTTGCCGGGCCAGGCAGCAAAGCCTATGGCCGTCTGACGGTGATGGCGCAATACTACTGTCAGGTGATCCCGGTCCTGGAAGTGCCGCCTGAATCCTTTACCCCGGCGCCAAAAGTGGACTCCGCCGTAGTGCGTCTGGTTCCTCATGCCAACATTCCTTATCCGGTACAGGACATTCGCCTGCTCAGCAGGATCACCACTGAAGCTTTTGGTAAGCGTCGTAAAACGCTGCGCAACAGTCTCGGCCACCTGTTCTCGCTGGAGGCCCTGCAGGAGATGAATATCGACCCGACCTTGCGGGCAGAAAACATCTCGGTGGCACAATACTGCCAACTGGCGAACTGGCTGACTGCGCACCCACAGCCGCAGGAGAACTAACGCATGATCGATACGCCCCGTGTTTGTGTACAGGTGCAGAGTGCCTGGATTCCGTCGCAGTCTGTTCCGGAAGAAGAACGCTACGTTTTTGCTTACACCATCACAATCCGCAATCTGGGGCGTACCGCCGTGCAGCTGCTGGGCCGTTACTGGCTGATCACTAACGGCAACGGGCGTGAAACCGAAGTTCAGGGCGAAGGCGTGGTTGGCGAACAACCCCATATCCAGCCGGGCAGCGAGTTTCAGTACACCAGCGGCGCGGTGATCGAGACGCCGATGGGCACCATGCAGGGTCATTACGAGATGATCGACAGCGCGGGTGAAGCCTTCCAGGTTGAGATCCCGGTGTTCAGGCTGGCCGTCGCCAGCCATATCCACTAATTATCCTCAGCGCGGGCCTTTCGCGGCCTCGCGGCACAGCACCGGACAGAGTGATGAGTACTTATCTGATTGGCGACATTCATGGTTGCTACGATGAACTGCAGTCCCTGCTCAAGCAGGTTAATTTCGATCCTCAGCAGGACACGCTGTGGCTGACCGGTGATTTAGTCGCGCGCGGTCCGGGCTCACTGGAAGTGCTGCGATTTGTCCGCTCACTCGGCGATGCGGTGAGGATCGTTCTGGGCAACCACGATCTGCACCTGCTGGCCGTCTTTGCCGGGATCAGTCGTAACAAACCGAAAGATCACCTTACCGCACTGCTGGCAGCTGAAGATGCCGACGAGCTGATCAACTGGCTTCGTCGTCAGCCGCTGTTGCAGGTTGATGAAGAGAAAAAGCTGGTCATGGCCCACGCCGGGATCACGCCACAGTGGGATCTGGAAACAGCACAGGCCTGTGCCCGTGAAGTTGAAGCCGTACTTTCCAGCGATACTTATCCGCTGTTTCTGGATGCCATGTACGGCGATATGCCAAACAACTGGACTCCTGAACTCAGCGGCCTGGCGCGCCTGCGCTTCAGTACCAATGCCCTGACCAGAATGCGCTTCTGCTTCCCTAACGGCCAGCTGGATATGATCTGTAAAGATACGCCGGAGTCTGCACCACCGCCGTTAAAACCGTGGTTTACCCTTACCGGGCCGGTTTCCCGTGAGTACACTATTGTGTTCGGGCACTGGGCGTCACTGGAAGGCAAAGGGACGCCGGAAGGCATTCTCGGGCTGGACACCGGGTGCTGCTGGGGAGGAACGCTGACCATGCTTCGCTGGGAGGATAAAGCGTGGTTTGTTCAGCCTTCTAACCGGAAACGGTCAGTCGAAGAGTAACGAACGGGCCGGTAAAACTGACTGCACCTCAACTGGCTGACAGATTGAAGTGCAGTTTTTTTATGCCTAGCGGCGGTCCAGAATTTCCCAGCAACAGCTGTGACTGTTCTTCTCGTCCGCATCGCGGAATTCACTGAAGGTTGACTGCCACTCGTCCGGTTCGTAATCAGGGAAAGTCGTATCCCCTTCCACTTCCACATCAATGTGAGTCAGATAGAGTCGGTCAGCACGCGGCAGCAGCTGTGCATAAATGCGGCCACCGCCGATCACCATGATCTCTTCAACCTCGCCGGCAGCGCGCAGAGCATCTTCAATCGAGGTCACCCAGGTTACCCCTTCAGCGTCGCCTTCCTGGCTGCTGATCACGATATTCAGACGGCCCGGTAACGGACGGCCGATCGATTCAAAGGTGCGGCGGCCCATGACGACTGGCTTGTTCAGCGTCTGGCGTTTGAACCAGGCAAGGTCGGCTGGCAGGTGCCATGGCATGGCGTTTTCCATCCCAATAACGCGGTCGGCGGCCATTGCCGCAATAAGGCTAATCATCTGGAATACTCAACAGGTGTAAAATTGGCGACATCATACGGAAAGGTGAAAGTTTCGTCGATAGCAAAGCCCCGGGAAATGCGTAAAGGTTCTTAAGGCGCGTGTTTACATGTCTTTTGTCTGCTCTTCACGCTAAAATAAGCACAGCTTCCTGCTAAACTTCCTCATTTGAGTTGATACAGAAAATATCATGTTAGAAACCAGTTTATTCGTCGCCACCATCGCGGCCCTCGGGATGCTTTCGCCCGGCCCCGACTTCTTTCTGATCATTAAAAACGCCGCTCGCTATCGACGCAGCGCGGCACTGATGACGGCTCTTGGCGTCAACTGCGCCGTCGCGACCCACATGACTTATTGTGTAGCGGGTCTCGCCGTGGTCATCACCACCACACCGTGGCTGTTTATGTTGCTGAAATATGCCGGCGCGGCCTATCTGATCTATGTTGGCGTGCAGGCGCTGCTGTCCCGCAGCAACAGTAAAATGAATCTGAGCAATATCAAGCCGGAAACAGCCTCGCTAAAGAAGGCTTTTCTGCAGGGTTACCTGTGCAACCTGCTGAACCCAAAAGCGACGCTGTTTTTCCTTGCGATGTTTACCCAGGTGCTTAACGTTAACTCGGGTCTGGGTGAGAAGATCTGGTATGCCGGGATTATTCTTGGCCTCTCCTCCCTGTGGTGGCCAATGCTGGTGTTCCTGATCCAGAGCGCTCCGGTGCGTCGCGGCCTGGCAAAAGCCCAGAAGCTGATCGACAAACTGCTCGGCGGCGTGCTGATCGCGCTGGGGATCAAAGTCGCCCTCTCCTGATATTCCAACCCGCCCCGGCAAAAAAACCGGGGCTACACTGCCCTCAATAAGTTCTTCATCACGTCTCCCCTTCGCTGCCATTCTGAAAACCCAGCTGTTTACGGAATGCCACGCCAGTGAGAGGCGGCCAGACAGCCGCCTTTAAAAGGGTTTATGACGAAGTGGCAGGCAGCTTTTTAAACTCCTCTTTCGCTTTCTGCAGCTGCGAGGCGAAACCGTCATCGGCATGCAGGCGCGCCACAATAGCGCCACCGACAATCCTCGCCGCGGTAACATCACTCTGCCAGTGATATCCGCAGATCACTCTGCTCTGCCCAAGATCGTAGCCCCGCTTAAGGATCGCATCCTGTCTGGCTGGGTTGATTTCAGCCAGCACCAGGGCTGTTGCCCAACCTATGGTGGTATGGCCGGAGGGATAAGAGCCATTTCTGGAAAGAGTCGCCTCCTCATCAGAGCGGCAGGTAGGTTCATTGTAATAAGCAAAGGGCCGGATGCGCATATAGTGCTGCTTGGCGCTGCGGGTCGCCAGATCGCCTGCATCTTCACGCATTTTGATTACCAGGCGATAAATTTCCGGCGTTTTTTCTTTGGTAATGGTATGCCCGAAAGCCTCCGAGAAGGCTTCTGCCACGCCGTCACCGGCCACATGCGCATCCTTCCATGCCTGTTTGCCGCGCGGCGTATCCCGGATCAGTTTTGCGGCATCATACTGAGCCTTGTCATTAAGGAAATCGATGCTGTCCCCCGCCGGAGGCGGCGGCAATAACGCGAGACTGTCGACAGACTGTGATTCTTTCAGAAAGAAGACATCAGGATGAGTAGTAACATCAAGTGTGGCAAATGCAGGCCAGACCGCTGCCCAGGTCAGCGTGGCCAGTAAGATTTTTTTCATTGTTTGTTCCCTTAACGTTATCAACAGTGCGCAAAAGTCTTCGCGCTCAGCAGGTAACCTCTGTTACCGGCCTGAAGAATAAGGGATTTCAGGTATCCTCTCTGCTGCAAAGGTCACAGATCCACCAGCAGATTGCCCGACGTTCCAACATTAACCCAAAAAAAATCCCCGCCGGAGCGGGGATAATTTTTCAGACCAACTTAGCCGTTAATCTGCGCATGCATCTCCTGCACGGAGATGACCTTCTCAGTCGGGTCAGCATTCAGTGACATCGCAGTCGCGAAGCCACCGTTCAGGGTAGTGTCATAGTGCACTTTATACTGCAGCGCACTGCGGCGAATCAACTTGGAGTCTTCAATCGCCTGACGACCCGCCGTGGTGTTGACAATATAGGCATACTCGCCGTTCTTCAGGCGATCCTGAATGTGCGGACGGCCTTCGTGCACCTTGTTCACCAGACGCGGATTAATTCCGGCCTCACCCAGCACCACAGCGGTACCGTGGGTGGCGTCCAGCTCAAAGCCGAGTTTCTGCAGCTTGGCTGCCAGATCCACAATGCGCTTCTTGTCGCCTTCACGCACTGACAGCAGTGCACGACCGGTTTTCTTCATGTTGCTCTGTGCGCCCAGCATCGCCTTGGCAAAGGCTTCTGCAAACGTGCGGCCCACGCCCATCACTTCACCGGTAGAACGCATTTCCGGGCCAAGGATTGGGTCAACGCCCTGGAACTTGTTGAACGGCAGGACCACTTCCTTGACCGAGTAGTACGGCGGGATAACTTCTTCAGTCACACCCTGTTCAGCCAGGGTTTTACCTGCCATCACGCGGGCGGCCACTTTAGCCAGCGGCACACCCGTCGCCTTGGAAACAAACGGCACGGTACGGGCAGCACGTGGGTTCACCTCAATCAGGTATACTTCGTTATCCTTCACCGCAAACTGCACATTCATCAGGCCGCGTACGCAGAGTTCGAAGGCCAGCTTCTCAACCTGCTGACGCATCACGTTCTGGATCTCTTTGCTCAGCGTGTAGGCTGGCAGGGAACAGGCGGAGTCACCGGAGTGAACGCCAGCCTGCTCAATGTGTTCCATGATGCCGCCAATCAGGACGCGTTCGCCGTCGCAGATAGCATCGACGTCAACTTCCACCGCGTCATCGAGGAAACGGTCCAGCAGCACTGGCGCATCGTTAGAGACGGAGACGGCAGTCTGGAAGTAACGCTTCAGGTCGATTTCATCGTAAACGATTTCCATCGCGCGGCCGCCCAGTACGTAGGAAGGACGCACCACCAGTGGATAACCGATTTTCGCGGCACGTTCAACTGCCTGCTCCAGTGCGGTCACGGTGGCGTTGGCTGGCTGCTTCAGGCCCAGGCGATCCACCGCCTGCTGGAAGCGCTCGCGATCTTCCGCACGGTCGATAGCATCCGGGCTGGTACCGATAACCGGCACGCCTGCCGCTTCCAGCTCACGGGCCAGCTTCAGTGGAGTCTGGCCGCCGTACTGAACAATCACGCCCTTAGGCTTCTCGATGCGCACAATTTCCAGCACGTCTTCCAGCGTGACCGGCTCGAAGTACAGACGGTCGGAAGTGTCGTAGTCAGTAGAAACTGTCTCCGGGTTACAGTTGACCATAATGGTCTCAAAACCGTCTTCGCGCAGCGCCAGGGCCGCGTGCACGCAGCAGTAATCGAATTCGATCCCCTGGCCGATACGGTTCGGACCACCGCCCAGTACCATGATTTTTTCACGGTCGCTGTTCGGGTTCGCTTCGCACTCTTCCTCATAGGTTGAGTACATGTAAGCCGTATCGGTAGAGAATTCCGCCGCACAGGTATCCACACGCTTGTAAACCGGGTGCAGGTTGTACTGCTCACGCAGCTTACGCACTTCCGACTCGGCAATACCCGCCAGCACAGCCAGCCGCGCATCGGCGAAGCCTTTGCGCTTCAGGGTACGCAGGAAGTCAGCCGTCAGGCCGTTGATGCCTTCGCGGGCCACCTGCTCTTCCAGACGAACCAGCTCTTCAATCTGCACCAGGAACCAGCGGTCGATGTTGGTCAGGTTAAAGACGCCATCTACCGACATTCCCGCACGGAAGGCATCGGCCACGTACCAGATGCGGTCTGAACCGGCATCTTTCAGTTCACGGCGGATGGTGGTCAGCGCCTGTGCATCATTCAGGTCCACTTTCGGGTCGAAGCCGTGTGCACCAACTTCCAGACCACGCAGCGCTTTCTGCATTGATTCCTGCAGAGTACGGCCAATAGCCATCACTTCACCGACAGATTTCATCTGGGTGGTGAGTCGGTCATTAGCACCGGCAAACTTCTCGAAGTTGAAGCGAGGAATTTTCGTCACGACGTAGTCGATGGAAGGCTCGAAGGACGCCGGAGTGCGACCGCCGGTGATGTCATTCATCAGTTCATCCAGCGTGTAGCCTACCGCCAGCTTGGCGGCGATTTTAGCAATCGGGAAACCGGTCGCTTTCGACGCCAGAGCGGAAGAGCGCGACACGCGTGGGTTCATTTCGATAATGATCAGACGACCATTCGCCGGGTTGACCGAGAACTGCACGTTAGAGCCACCGGTTTCCACACCGATCTCACGCAGCACCGCCATCGAGGCGTTACGCATCACCTGATATTCTTTGTCAGTCAGGGTCTGGGCTGGCGCCACGGTAATAGAGTCACCGGTATGGATGCCCATGGCGTCGAAGTTTTCGATTGAGCAGACAATGATGCAGTTGTCGTTTTTGTCACGCACCACTTCCATCTCATACTCTTTCCAGCCGATCAGCGATTCATCAATCAGCAGCTCGTTGGTGGGCGACAGGTCCAGCCCGCGCTCGCAAATCTCTTCAAACTCTTCGCGGTTGTAAGCGATACCGCCGCCGGTTCCGCCCATGGTAAAAGAGGGACGGATAATGCACGGGAAGCCCACGTCTTCAGCTACTTTCAGCGCTTCTTCCATGTTATGCGCAATGCCGGAACGCGCGGTTTCCAGACCGATTTTCTTCATTGCCACGTCGAAACGGCGGCGATCTTCAGCCTTATCAATGGCGTCGGCGGTGGCACCGATCATGGTGACGCCGAACTCTTCCAGCACGCCCTGGCGTTCCAGTTCCAGCGCACAGTTCAATGCGGTCTGGCCGCCCATGGTAGGCAGTACGGCATCCGGACGCTCTTTCTCAATGATTTTGCGTACCACTTCCCAGTGAATCGGTTCGATGTAGGTCGCATCGGCCATCTCCGGGTCGGTCATGATGGTTGCCGGGTTGGAGTTAACCAGAATCACGCGGTAACCCTCTTCACGCAGCGCCTTACAGGCCTGGGCACCAGAGTAGTCGAATTCGCAGGCCTGGCCGATAACAATCGGGCCAGCACCAAGGATCAGGATACTTTTTATGTCGGTACGTTTTGGCATTTTCTCGCTCCTGATTATTTTGCGGTAGAACGGTAAGTTTCAATCAGTTCGATAAAGTGATCGAAC
Source organism: Erwinia amylovora (assembly GCA_050311775.1). GTDB lineage: Bacteria > Pseudomonadota > Gammaproteobacteria > Enterobacterales > Enterobacteriaceae > Erwinia > Erwinia amylovora_A. Next base: position 121,854 of record JBNONK010000003.1, read on the forward strand.
AGCGGTGCGGCATCGTGCGGGCCCGGACTGGCTTCAGGGTGCCCCTGGAAGCTGAACGCGGGCTTATCGGTACGATGGATACCCTGCACCGTATGGTCAAACAGCGAGGTGTGCGTCACCCGCAGATTGGCCGGTAAATTGCTGTCATCGACGGCGAAACCGTGGTTCTGTGCGGTGATCATCACGGTATTGTTATCCAGGTCTTTGACCGGGTGATTGCCGCCGTGATGACCCAGTTTCATCTTGACGGTTTTCGCTCCGCTGGCCAGGGCCAGCAGTTGGTGACCCAGACAGATGCCAAAGACCGGCACGTCAGTTTCCAGGAAGCGTTTAATTGCCACGATCGCGTAGTCGCAAGGCTCTGGGTCACCCGGTCCGTTTGACAGGAAGATCCCGTCCGGATTCAGCTTCAGCACCTCTTCCGCTGGCGTTTGCGCCGGAACGACAGTCAGGCGGCAACCGCGATCCACCAGCATGCGCAGGATATTTCGCTTCACACCGTAATCGTAAGCCACCACGTGGAAAGGCAGTTCGGCATCCGTTTTCGGTGCCGGCAGGCCGCCCTCCAGCGTCCAGCTGCCCTGCAGCCAGCGGTAGGTCTCTTCGGTCGTCACTTCTTTTGCCAGGTCCATGCCTTTCAGGCCAGGGAATGCCTGAGCTTTCTGCAGTGCCAGTGCGGCGTCTGGCGCGTCGCCGGCGATAATGCAGCCGTTCTGAGCCCCTTTTTCACGCAGCAGACGAGTCAGCTTACGTGTATCGATATCGGCAATAGCGACAATGTTGTGGCGCTTCAGGTAAGCAGACAGACCTTCTTCATTACGGAAGTTGCTGGCAATCAGCGGCAGGTCGCGGATAACCAGACCCTGTGCATGTACCTGAGAGGATTCTTCGTCAGCGGAGTTGGTGCCGACATTGCCGATATGGGGATAAGTAAGAGTAACAATCTGGCGGGAATAGGAAGGATCAGTGAGGATTTCTTGATAACCGGTCATTGAAGTATTGAAAACAACTTCCCCCACTGCCGATCCTGTTGCCCCGATGGCCCGACCGTGGAATTGGGTTCCGTCTTCCAGAACCAATAGCGCTGACTTAATCAAAACATCCTCCTGAGAATAAACAGTCACATTATTTGCATATTAATTCAGGTTGAACCCTTAAATCAATGCAAAAACCGCCTGAGTTCTCGATTTTTGGCAAATTGCGCGCATTCTAATGATCGCCCCTGTTGTTGTCTACCCTGCAGCCCGGTTTTTCTTGCTTTTTTACTGAACTGACCGGCAATTCGGATGATTTACGCTGAAAAGTACAACTATCCCGGGCATTTAACCGGTTGCACAGACAATTGGGCATGATAACAGGAAAGCGGGAGAGAAAAAGTGGACCAAATGGTCAAAATTAACTTTTCTGAGGGTAAAAAAACGAGGATAACTACTTAAAAGTACAATCTGAAATAAAAATCACAAAAAAACCAATGTAAAAACAAAATAAAAAAAGGGCAATAAATTATTACCCTTACAATCATAACGTTATGATTGAAATAACCACATCACGATGGTGCACAGAATTTATAAATCATCGAGACTAAGCACATTTCTCATATCATAAAGACCTTTTTTATGAGAAGTCAGCCATCCAGCAGCTTTAACTGCACCTTTTGCAAAGGTCATACGGCTTGAAGCCTTGTGAGTAATCTCTACGCGCTCGCCAACATCTGCAAACATCGCAGTATGTTCACCAACGATATCACCCGCGCGAACGGTGGCAAAACCTATGGTTTGCGCTTTTCGCTCCCCGGTGTGGCCTTCACGGGCGTACACCGCGTGCTCGTTTAACTTCCATTCCATTGCATCAGCAATCGCTTCACCCATGGCCAGCGCGGTACCGGAGGGGGCATCCACTTTATGTCGGTGATGAGCTTCAACAATCTCAATATCAGCATAGTCACCCATGACTTTGGCCGCTTTTTCCAGCAGCTTCAGCACCAGGTTAACGCCAACGCTGAAGTTGGCCGCAAACACGATGCCAATCTCTTCAGAGGCCGCTTTAATGGCCGCTTTACCCGCATCATCAAAACCAGTGGTACCAATGACCATCGCCTTGCGATGCTCGCGGCAGAAGGCCAGATACGCCAGCGTCCCTTCCGGACGGGTGAAATCAATCAGTACGTCAAAGTCATTCGCCACGGCGTCCAGGTTGTCGCTGACTTTAACCCCAAGTGCGCCAATTCCTGCCAGCTCACCGGCGTCCACACCGATCAGCGAGGATCCTTCACGCGCCAGCGCGGCGCCCAGGCACACGCCTTCCGCCTGATGGGCTGCCTGAATTAACTGACGCCCCATGCGTCCCGGAGCGCCAACAATGGCAAGGCGGATTAGTGCATCATTCATAGTGAATCCCTTGTGTCTGTGCATGCAAAGCGCAGTCAGGTTAACGACGTGTTAAACCCCGCGCCACAACAATAAACCGGTAATAAGAATTTTATGTCAGCCGTGATGGATTATCAGTAAAACAAATTTTGTGTGGTTTTATTCAGAAGAGTGAAGACCGGACGGCAGGAGGAGGCGGTTTGATTATCGGGTATAACACTGCAACCACAGCATGCCATGGTTGCAGTGATGAAACAGAGCGCGCTATTCGACCTGCCTGATGTCAACACGCAGCTCTTTTGGCACTTCAAAGACGATATTCTCTTCACGCCCAATCAGTTCGACAGCCGCTTCGCCGCCCAACTCGTTCAGGCGCTGGATCACTTCCTGCACCAGAATGTCCGGCGCGGATGCACCGGCCGTCACGCCGACACAACTAACGCCCTTGATCCACTCTTCCTGAATGTCCTCAGCAGAATCAATCAGACGTGCCAGTTTCCCGGCGCGCTGGGCCAGCTCCGCCAGGCGATTGGAGTTGGAGGAGTTACGGGACCCCACCACCAGCACCACATCAGCATGTCTGGCCAGCGTGCGCACGGCTTCCTGACGATTCGTGGTGGCGTAGCAGATATCATCCTTACGCGGTCCGATAATTTTCGGGAAGCGCGCCCGAAGGGCATCAATGACTTCGTAAGTGTCATCCACCGACAGCGTGGTCTGGGTCATGAAGCTCAGATTCTCTTCATCCTTCACCTGCAGCTTGTAGACGTCAGCCGGTGACTCCACCAGATACATCCCCCCTTTCGGGTTGCTGTACTGACCCATGGTACCTTCCACTTCCGGATGACCGGCGTGGCCAATGAGAATGGCTTCAGTGCCCTTGCGGCTGGCGCGAGCCACTTCCATATGCACTTTGGTCACCAGCGGACAGGTGGCATCAAACAGCATGGTCAGGTCTCGGGCACGGGCCTGTGCACGGACGGCCTGAGAGACACCGTGCGCGGAGAAAATCAGGATCGAGCCATCGGGCACTTCGCTGATATCTTCAATAAAGATCGCGCCGCGCTCACGCAGGCTGTTAACGACATAACGGTTATGCACCACTTCATGGCGCACATAGATAGGCGCACCGTACATTTCCAGCGCGCGCTCCACGATACTGATGGCGCGATCGACACCGGCACAAAAGCCGCGGGGATTAGCCAACAGGATTTGCATTTATCGCCTCCAGCACCGGATCGATTTCCAGTACTTCAACATCAAAGTGGATGATTTGTCCGGCCAGTGGATGGTTGAAATCCACGGTGATCGAATCGCCGGAGATCTCGCGGATCATCCCTGGCATTTCATTGCCGTCCATCCCGCTGAACAGCATGATTGCGCCGATCTCCGGCTCGCCGGCCTGGGTAAAATCACGGCTGGAGAAATACTGGATCAGGTCCGGGCTGGTATGGCCGAAAGCGGATTCCGGCTCCAGCGAAAAAGCCTTCTTCTCGCCCACTTTCAACCCCAGCAGCTCAGCTTCCAGTCCTTCGGACAGGCTGCCATCACCCAGGCTGAACAGCGCTGGCTTACCATTACCACGCGTGGATTCCGCCGTGGAACCGTCTGCCAGTTTCAAGGTGAAATGCACCAGCACCGCGCTGTCGCGCTGTACAGAATCAGTCATGCCCAGCCCTTAACTTTTAGCTTGTTTGCTGGCAGGAGCAAGAAAACCTTCCAGCACAATCAGGGCGGCACCGATACAGATGCCGCAGTCAGCGATATTGAAAGTAGCAAAGTGCCAGTCGCCAACGTAGAAGTCGATAAAATCGACCACGAAACCATGATAGGCCCTGTCGAACAGGTTGCCTAATGCGCCGCCGATGATCAGCGCGTAGGCAATGTTATTCAGTTTCTTGCTGGCTTCGGTGCGGTACATCATGACCAACAGCGCCACCACAATGGCCACCGCAATCCCGGCGAAGAACCAGCGCTGCCAGCCCCCTTTATCCGCCAGGAAGCTGAAGGCCGCGCCGTAGTTATGCGCATAGAAGAAGTTGATGAAAGGCATCACCGACATCGACTCATGCAGCATCAGCGTGTTCATGATCCACTGCTTGCTGGCGAAGTCGATGGCAATCACCACCAGCACCAGCCAGATCCAGCGTAAGCCGGTCGAGAAAATTGGCTTAATCATCAGGCAAACTTACGCTGTTCGCCAGCGCCCGCAATGTTAGTGACGCAGCGGCCACAGATGTCCGGATGCTCTGCACTCTGACCCATGTCAGCAGTGTAATGCCAGCAGCGTGGACATTTCTCGCCTTCTGCTTTGTGCAGCGCAATTTTCAGACCTTTCAGCAGTTCACTCTGCTGGGCTTCTTCCGTGGCCAGGGCGTAATCCGCCACCTGCGCACCGGAGGTCAGCAGCACGAAGCGCAGCTCATCACCCAGGCTGGTCAGCTTTTCCGCCAGCGCCGCGTCGGCATACAGCGTTACGGTCGCTTCCAGAGAGCCGCCCACACGCTTGTCAGCACGGGCCTGTTCGATAATCTTGTTCACTTCGCCACGGACTTTCAGTAGCTCGGCCCAGTAGCTGTCGTTCATCGGTTCGTTATCCGCCAGGCCAAACAGCCCGTTGTACCACTCTTCGGTGAAGACATATTTTTCGCGTTTGCCCGGCAGTTCGTTCCAGATTTCATCCGCGGTGAATGACATAATTGGCGCCATCCAGCGCACCAGCGCTTCCGCAATGAAGTAGAGTGCGGTCTGGCAGCTGCGGCGCGCCACGCTATCGGCCCTGGCGGTGTACTGACGGTCTTTGATGATGTCCAGATAGAACGAACCCATCTCCACGGAGCAGAACTGCATCAAACGCTGCACAACCTCGTGGAAGTCATAGCTGGCGTACGAGGCAATGATATCGTCCTGCGCGGCTTTGGCGCGGCCCACAGCCCAGCGATCCAGCACCACCATATCCTCTGGCTTCACGATGTCCATTTCCGGGTTAAAGCCGTTCAGGTTTGCCAGCAGGAAGCGGGCGGTATTACGAATGCGACGGTAGGAGTCTGCAGAACGCTTGAGGATCTCATCAGACACAGCCATCTCGCCGGAGTAGTCTGTTGAGGCCACCCACAGACGCAGGATGTCACCACCCAGTTTGTTCATCACGTCCTGTGGAGAGACGGTATTGCCGATTGATTTCGACATTTTACGGCCCTGACCATCCACGGTAAAGCCGTGCGTCAGTACCTGGCGGTAAGGCGCTTTGCCTTTCATCGCCGTCGAAATCATCAGGGAAGACATAAACCAGCCGCGATGCTGATCTGAACCTTCCAGATACATATCCGGAGTGTGGCCGCCAAATTCCGGGCGCGCATCCACGACTGAGTAGCTGGTGGATCCTGAATCGAACCATACGTCCAGCGTGTCCGGGACTTTGACGTAATTTTCAGCGTCGGCACCCATCAGCTCTTTGGTGTCCAGATCCCACCACGCCTGGATCCCGTCCTGCTCAACGCGCTGCGCGACTTTCTCCATCAGCTCAAGGGTATCCGGGTGCAGCTGCTCGGTATCTTTGTGCACAAACAGCGCCATCGGCACGCCCCATGTCCGCTGGCGGGAAATACACCAGTCAGGGCGGTTAGCCACCATGGATTCAATACGCGCCTGGCCCCAATCCGGGATCCACTGCACGCCTTTGATCTCCTTCAGCGACTGCTCGCGCAGCCCTTGCTGATCCATGCTGATAAACCACTGCGGAGTGGCGCGGAAGATGATTGGCGTTTTGTGACGCCAGCAGTGTGGATAGCTGTGCAGCAGTTTTTCCACGTGCAGCAGCGCGCCCTTCGAGCGCAACAGCTCAACGATCATGTCGTTGGCCTTAAACACGTTCACGCCATCCAGCGTCGGATAAGTGCCTGGCAGGTAATTGCCGTCCGGCCCGACCGGGTTTGCCGCTTCAATACCGTATTTCTGGCCGATAACATAGTCATCCGGGCCATGGCCTGGGGCGGTATGCACCGCACCGGTACCGGCTTCCAGCGTCACATGCTCCCCCAGAACCACGGGTGAGGTCAGTTCAAGGAACGGATGCTGGAAAGCCATCAGCTCCAGAGTTGCGCCTTTCGCCTCGCCCAGCACCTGCCATTCGGCAATCCCGGCGCGCTTCATCACACTTTCTACCAGGTCTTTCGCCAGGATCAGCGCACGGCCGTCAATCTGAACCAGCTGATAGTCAAATTCCGGGTGCAGGGAGATCGCACGGTTAGCGGGCATCGTCCACGGAGTCGTGGTCCAGATCACCAGGGAGAGTGGGCCTTCGACGGTGCCGGCACCGAATTTGGCGCGCACTGCGTCTTGATCCACGGCGTTAAACATCACGTCGATCGACGGGGAGGTTTTGTCGTAATACTCCACTTCAGCCTCAGCCAGCGCGGAACGGCAGTCCAGGCACCAGTGCACGGGCTTGGCGCCTTTGTGCAGGTGGCCATTGCCGATGATTTTACCCAGCGCACGGATAATATTGGCTTCAGTTTTGAAGTTCATCGTCAGGTATGGGCGATCCCAGTCGCCCAGCACGCCCAGACGGATAAAGTCTTTCTTCTGGCCTTCAACCTGCTCGGCAGCATAGTTACGGCAGGCTTCACGGAATTCGGCCGCGCTGACTTTTTCGCCCGGCTTGCCGATCATCTGCTCGACTTTGTGCTCGATTGGCAGGCCGTGGCAGTCCCAGCCAGGCACATAAGGAGAATCGAACCCTGCCATGCCCTTGGACTTAACAATAATGTCTTTCAGAATCTTATTAACTGAGTGACCAATATGAATGCTGCCGTTCGCGTAGGGAGGGCCATCATGCAGGATAAAGGTTTTTTTCCCTTTTTTGGCTTCGCGGATGATGCCGTACAGATTGTCATCATACCAACGTTGCAGCATTCCCGGTTCGCGTTTGGCCAGATCGCCACGCATCGGGAACCCCGTTTCCGGCAAATTCAGGGTAGATTTATAGTCACTCATCAGCTTCTCGATTCCGTATTTCGGTTCTGTTTAAACCGGTGTTTTCAGCCCAAAAAACGTTCGGGCAGTCACCACATCTTTAGCAATTTGCTCTTTCAGCGCATCCAGTGAGGCAAAACGCTGCTCGTTACGAATTTTTTCACGGAGCACCACATCTATATGGCGACCGTACAGGTCCATTGCAACATCCAGCAGGTGAACTTCCAGCTGCTGGCGCATCCCGGCCACGGTAGGACGGGTGCCAATGTTGGCCACGCCAGGCAGAGGCTTGTCGTCAATGCCATGCACTTCAACGGCATAGACCCCTTTTACCGGCGAAACATAGCGTTTCAGCGGCAGGTTAGCGGTGGGGAATCCAATGGTGCGGCCCAGCGCATCACCGTGCACCACCCGGCCAGAAATGCTGAAGGGATGACCCAGCAGCGTGGCGGCCAGCGGCAGATCGTCTTCTGCCAGCGCCTGACGCACTGCGGTACTACTGATACGCTTGCCATCTTCACAGAAGGTCTGGGTGCTGATCACGTCAAAACCATACTCAGCACCGGCTTTCTGTAATAGCAGGAAATCCCCCTGGCGACCAGCGCCAAAGCGGAAATCATCCCCCACGGCGAGAAATTTGACGCCAAGCTTATCGACCAGCAGATCGGCGACGAAACTTTGCGCCGTTTGTGCAGCGAAACGGCGATCGAAGCGCACGCAGAGCACCGCATCCACGCCGGCTTCGCTCAGATAGCGAACTTTTTCTCGCAGGCGCGTCAGCCTTGGCGGGGCTTTATCGGCCGCAAACAGCTCAAGCGGCTGCGGCTCAAACAGCATCACCACCACCGGCAGGTTGCGTTGACGCCCCTCTTCGCACAGTCGGGCCAGCAGCACCTGATGGCCGCGATGGACGCCGTCGAAATTGCCAATGGTCAGCACGCAGCCGCGATGCTGCTCTCTGAGATTATGTATGCCGCGGATAAACTTCATGGCTGGCTCAAATTTGTGGAAATCGGCGGATTATACCTTGTACAGCCGTGAACGTTAACCCGCGAATGCGGCTTTCCGTTGTTCTTCGTGGCATTTTCTGCGGCAAAAGGCGGGTTCTGGCTTAAAGCTGCATTTATCTTCTGAATAAGCTGTATTCGTCCGGACGAAGCTGGTAGAATCTTGCGCCATCGAAACGTAACCAGGTGTCGTTTTTTTAGCGACGCTTATTTGCACAAATCCATTGACAACCATGGGCCAAAAGAGGCATATTCCTCGGCCTTTGAATTGTCCTCATAGAACTATTTGGGAGTTGGACCTTGGCTAATATCAAATCAGCTAAGAAACGCGCAGTAACGTCTGAGAAGCGTCGTAAGCACAACGCTAGCCGTCGTTCAATGTTGCGTACTTTTATCAAGAAAGTTTACGCGGCTATCGCTGTTGGCGATAAAGCAGCTGCGCAGAATGCATTTAATGAAATGCAACCAATTGTGGACCGTCAGGCAGCTAAAGGCCTGATCCACAAGAACAAAGCGGCACGTCATAAAGCAAACCTGGCTGCACAGATCAACAAACTGGCTTAATCGTCACGCTGTTAATCACGCTTTGATAAAGAAACCGCCTCTGGCGGTTTTTTTATGCCTGTCCTCCGGCGAACCCGTTCAGGGATCCCGGACAGCACCGTACGCTGCCCCTCCCCTTGCCTTACAACCTTCCACAACATAATCGATTAACGATGCAGGTGAGCAGCCAGAACAGGCTCTGCCATTAACGCAGTTTTATACGCAGAAAAGTAAATCCCACCACCGCCGAAATTATGGAGCCGAAGAGAATACCAAGCTTCGCCAGCGTAACCATTTCCTCATGCGCCGCATCAAAAGCCAGCGAGGCGATAAATACCGACATGGTAAAACCGATACCACACAGCACGCCAATGGCCGAGATGTCCCGCATGCGCGTATTCTCCGGCAGCGCGGCAATCCGCAGCTTCACGGCCAGCCAGCAGATCAGTGTGATACCCAGCGGCTTGCCGATAAACAGGCCAAGTATGATGCCCAGCGGCACGGCGGAGAACAGTCCGTCCAGCGAAATGCCGGTTAACGAGACGCCAGCATTGGCAAAGGCAAACAGCGGCAGGATCAGCCAGCTCACCCAGGGTGCCAGGCTGTGAGCCAGATGGATTGCAGGAGAATGACCGCTTTTCTTTTCAAGCGGAATAAAGAAGCCGAGGATAACACCAGCCAGCGTGGCATGAACGCCTGATTTCAGCACCGCCACCCACAGCACCATCCCCACCAGCATATAGACCGGAAGAGTGCGCACGCCAGAACGGTTCAGCAGCGCCAGCACCACTATTGCACCGGCAGCAACGCACAGCGACGTGACAGACAGGTCCTGAGTGTAAAAAAAGGCGATAATCAGGATCGCACCAAGATCATCAATAACCGCCAGCGCCATCAGGAACATTTTCAGAGCAGGCGGAACCCGGCTGCCTAACAGGGCAAGGATTCCCAGCGCAAAGGCGATATCTGTGGCCGTCGGGATCGCCCAGCCGTGGATGGCCTGCGGGTCACTGTGATTCAGCATGCCATAGATCGCGCCTGGCGCAATCATCCCGCCGATTGCCGCAATCAACGGGAACATGGCCCGCTCACGCGTGGCGAGAGAACCGGAAACCAGCTCGTGCTTCACTTCCAGCCCAATCATCAGGAAGAACAGCGCCATCAGTGCATCGTTAATCCACAGCAGCAGATCCTTGCTAATCTCCAGCGGGCCAAAACGAAACTCAACGGGCAGTGAAAGAAGCGACTGATAAGCCTGTTGAGTTCCGGCGTTATTCGCCAGAAACATCGCTAACGCCGCCGCGATGATCAACACCACGCCACCGGTTGCTTCATTTTTCAGTAGCCGCTTAAGCGCTGATTTCATTGGGACCTTCCCTGGACAGAGATAAAATTGAAGTTGCCAAGCATACCCGCTTCTGCTGCCGGTAAAAATAGTTTATACGCGGCTTTACGCTTGCTGTTTCAGGAACATCACCTGCGGGAACACAGGGAAGGACGCGACGGGAAAAACCTGCGGATGATCAGCTAAAAAAACGGGCAGCGTATCAGGCTGCCCGTTTGAGTGATTTAACCGTCAGCTTAACGGGTTAAATCGTCGAAGAATTTTTTCACGCCGTCGAAGAAGCTTTTAGAGCGCGGGCTGTTTTTCTCGCCGCTCGGCCCGCCAAAACTCTCTTCCAGCTCACGCAGCAGAGACTTCTGCTTCTCGTTCAGGCTGACCGGGGTTTCCACCACCACGCGGCACAGCAGGTCACCCTGCGCACCACCGCGAACGGATTTAACCCCCTTGCCACGCATACGGAACAGCTTGCCGGTCTGCGTTTCTGAAGGCACCTTCAGCTTCACGCGGCCATCAAGGGTTGGCACTTCAATCTCGCCACCCAGTGCTGCCATAGCAAAGTTGATTGGCACTTCACAGTACAGGTTATTCTCTTCACGTTCGAAGATTGGGTGCTTACGCACGGAAACCTGAACGTAAAGATCGCCCGCTGGCGCACCGTGTTCACCCGCTTCACCTTCACCGGTCAGGCGGATACGGTCACCGGTATCCACCCCCGCCGGGATTTTCACCGACAGCGTTTTGGATTTCTCCACGCGGCCATGCCCGTGACAGGCATGACAAGGATCTTTGATCACTGAACCGCGCCCGTGGCAGGTCGGACACGCCTGCTGCACGGTAAAGAAGCCCTGACGCATCTGTACCTGGCCCTGACCATGACAGGTCTGACAGGTTTGTGGCTGCGTACCGGATTTCGCGCCGCTACCGTGGCAAACGTCACACTCTTCCAGCGTAGGAATACGGATCTCTTTGGTCACGCCGCGGACGGCTTCTTCAAGCGTCAGCTCCATGTTGTAGCGTAAATCGGCTCCGCGCGCGGCACGCTGCTGACGGCGGCCCCCGCCAAAGATGTCGCCGAACACGTCGCCAAAGATATCGCTGAAGTCCGCTCCGCCGCCGCCAAATCCACCACCGCCACCCATACCGCCCTGTTCGAAGGCTGCGTGGCCATACTGATCGTAAGCTGCGCGCTTCTGAGCGTCGGTCAGGATTTCGTAAGCTTCCTTGACCTCTTTAAATTTGGCTTCGGATTCTTTGTCACCTGGATTGCGGTCAGGATGCAATTTCATCGCCAGGCGTTTATAGGCCTTTTTGATTTCACGCTCTTCCGCTGATTTGGAAACGCCTAAAATCTCGTAATAGTCTTTCTTCGCCATTCTGGTGGTCCTGCCCTTAACATGCGTGCACGGGCGTGGAGAAACTCCTACGCCCGTGGGTTTAAGCAGTGGCCCTCAACAGGCCACCGTGCCCGCTCAAGGGCGATTATTTTTTGTTGTCTTTTACTTCTTCAAATTCAGCATCAACAACATCGTCATCTTTCTTCGCAGAAGCATCGGCTGCATCAGCTGCGCCGCCAGCGGCCTGCTGCTGCTGAGCGAACTCCATCAGTTTGCTGGAGACTTCCATCAGCGCCTGCATTTTCGCTTCAATGTCTGCTTTGTCTTCGCCTTTCAGCGCGCTGTTCAGCTCGGTCAGGGCTGCCTCGATTGGCGCCTTGTCGTCTGCTGGCAGTTTGTCACCGGCTTCGTCCAGCTGCTTGCGGGTGCTGTGCGACAGATGATCGGCCTGGTTGCGAACCTGAACCAGCTCTTCGAACTTACGGTCGGACTCGGCGTTAGCTTCCGCGTCACGCACCATTTTTTCGATTTCATCGTCGTTCAGACCAGAAGAAGCCTTGATGGTGATCTTCTGCTCTTTACCGCTGTTTTTGTCCTTAGCAGACACGTGCAGGATACCGTCCGCATCGATGTCGAAAGTCACTTCGATCTGCGGCATGCCGCGCGGTGCCGACTGGATACCGTCGAGGTTGAACTGGCCCAGAGATTTGTTATCTGCTGCGCGTTTACGCTCACCTTGCACCACGTGAATGGTTACGGCGGACTGGTTGTCTTCAGCAGTAGAGAACACCTGGCTGTGTTTGGTTGGGATGGTGGTGTTCTTGCTGATCAGTGAAGTCATCACGCCGCCCATGGTTTCAATGCCCAGGGAGAGTGGAGTCACATCCAGCAGCAGAACGTCTTTCACTTCACCAGCCAGCACGCCGCCCTGAACCGCAGCACCTACGGCAACGGCTTCGTCCGGGTTCACGTCTTTACGTGGCTCTTTACCGAAGAACTCAGCAACTTTCGCCTGCACCATTGGCATACGAGTCTGACCACCCACCAGGATGACATCGTTGATGTCAGACACGGACAGGCCAGCATCCTGCAGAGCAACTTTCAGCGGCTCGATAGAACGGGTCACCAGGTCTTCGACCAGGGATTCCAGTTTCGCACGGGTCACTTTGATGTTCAGGTGCTTAGGACCGGTTGCATCTGCAGTGATATACGGCAGGTTAACGTCGGTCTGCTGAGCAGAAGACAGTTCAATTTTCGCTTTCTCAGCGGCTTCTTTCAGACGCTGCATCGCCAGCGGATCGTTATGCAGATCGATGCCCTGGTCTTTCTTGAATTCAGCCACGAGGTAGTTGATCATGCGGCTGTCGAAGTCTTCACCACCCAGGTGGGTATCACCATTGGTTGCCAGAACTTCAAAGGTTTTTTCGCCGTCAACTTCGTCGATTTCAATAATTGAGATATCGAAGGTACCCCCACCCAGGTCATAAACCGCGATAGTACGGTTGCCCTGACCTTTGTCCATACCGTAAGCCAGTGCGGCTGCGGTGGGTTCGTTGATGATACGCTTCACGTCCAGACCTGCGATACGGCCGGCATCTTTGGTTGCCTGACGCTGCGCATCGTTAAAGTAGGCTGGTACGGTGATCACCGCTTCAGTTACCGGCTCGCCCAGGTAATCTTCCGCAGTTTTCTTCATTTTCTTCAGCACTTCTGCAGAGATCTGCGGCGGTGCCATTTTCTGGCCTTTCACATCGATCCAGGCGTCACCGTTATCGGAACCGGCAATTTTGTAAGGCATGATTTTAATATCACGCTGTACTTCTTCGTCCTGGAAGCGACGGCCGATCAGGCGCTTGATCGCAAACAGGGTATTTTGTGGGTTGGTCACGGCCTGACGTTTAGCAGGCTGACCGACCAGAGTTTCACCATCCTGGGTGTAAGCAATGATGGAAGGGGTGGTGCGATCGCCTTCCGCATTCTCCAGCACGCGGGCTTTGCCGCCGTCCATAATCGCGACACAAGAGTTAGTCGTACCCAGGTCAATACCAATAATCTTACCCATCTAAACATCTCCCACTTAAATTCATTTCAAATCAGGTTATGCACACTAAATGCGGTCTGTTTTCGCCGTTTCAACTCCCGACGCCGCGCTTTTTTTCCGGGCACATATCCTCGGATGCCAACTAAGATGGGGCCATCCCTTTCGGCATCAAGGGGGCGGATGAAAAAAATTTCGAATTTACCGCTCTCCAGATCAATGTTTCCCACGCGGCTGCTCATTATCATGCCGCGCACGCTGAGAAAGCTGGCGGTTTTTTCCTCAGCCAGACCCGTTCTGACGTGACTTCATTATTTCAATTTTTCTCAATATCGCTGAGGATTTATGCATAACACCAAGCTGGCAAATCCAGGTCCTTTAGGGCTGATGGGGTTCGGGATGACCACTGTTTTACTGAATCTGCACAACGCAGGCTTTTTTCCGCTGACAGCCGTTATTATCAGTATGGGGATTTTCTTCGGGGGGGTTGCGCAGATCCTTGCTGGCCTGCTGGAGTCTAAAAAAGGCAACACTTTTGGCCTGACCGCATTCACCTCTTACGGCTGTTTCTGGCTGAGCCTGATAGGGATTTTAGTGCTGCCGAAGATGGGGCTGGCCGAAGCGAGTGATGCCACCCAGCTGGGCGCATATCTGGCGCTGTGGGGCGTGTTTACTCTGTTTATGTTCTTTGGCACGCTGCGGGGCAACCGTGCGTTGCAATTCGTCTTTGCCAGCCTGACAGTGCTGTTTGCCCTGCTGGCTTATGGCAACATCACCGGCAATCACGCCGTGCTGAGGTTTGCGGGCTATGAAGGGATTGTCTGCGGCGCGAGCGCAATTTATCTGGCAATGGCAGAAGTGATCAATGAGCAGTTGGGGCGAACCGTGCTGCCGATTGGCGAACCCGGCCGTGTGGCCGTTCCTGCCGGTGAGATGAGTCAGGCTTAGCTTGTGGTTCATGGCCTCTTTTGAACAGGCAAAACCTGAACTCACAGCGGGGACACTGGCCGCGTATAGAGTGTCTCGCGCCAGGAACGGCGCGAGTCGGACGGCCGCAGATGCCGTTGTGAACACTTTATGAACGGCCTGTGTTCCCTGCGCAGGCTCCCGGCTGTCCAGATCCTGAGTTATATGGCCTGCCCGATAACATCGCGGTGAGCGAAGTCCCGCTTCAGGTAGATCCCCAGCAACAAGCCAATGGCAGACAATGCCAGCACGTAATAAGCCGGAGCCAGAGGTGTGACGGCCATCATTACCGTGACGAAGACAGGGGTTAACCCACCAAAAATAGCGTACGCCACATTGTAGGAGAAGGAGATCCCGGTAAAACGCAACTCGGCGGGGAAGGAACGCACCATCACATAGGGCACTGCCCCTACCACACCAACGCTTAAACCGACCAGTGCATAACAGGCCAACAGTAATTCAGGATGTGTGCCCACCGTCCGGTAAAAGATCCAGCTACACACTGCCAGCAGCAGGCTGCCGGAGATAAACGTTTTGCTGGCACCAAAACGATCGGCGGCCAGGCCTGCACAAATACATCCCACAATCAGCGTAACAGTCGCCAGGCTGTTAGCCTGTAACGCCTGGGCGGTGGGAATGTTGTACACCTTTTGCAGCCAGGTTGGCGTCATCAGGATCACCACCACCACCCCAGCCGAAAGCAGCCAGGTCAGCAGCATGCAGACGGCAATCTCTTTCCTGTGATTAACCACCACGGCTTTCAGCGGCAGCTCAGCCGCCAGCGCTTTACGCGCCTCCAGCTCGATAAATATTGGGGTTTCCTGCAGCCAGCGGCGCAGGTACATTGCCACCAGACCGAATATCCCGCCAAGCAGGAAAGGAATGCGCCAGCCACCTTCAGCAATACCCTGGGGGCCAAAGCCTTTGTTAATCAGCGTCGCCACTATCGATCCCAGCAGGATCCCTGCGGTCAATCCCGCAGTCAGCGTACCGCAGGCAAAACCAATGCGCTTCTCCGGCACGTGCTCGGCCACAAATACCCAGGCTCCGGGCACCTCGCCCCCCACAGCTGCACCCTGCAGCACCCGTAACAACAACAGCAAAATCGGTGCTGCAATGCCGAGCGTGGCATAACCAGGCAGTAACCCCATCGCCAGCGTTGGCAGTGCCATCAGCAGGATGCTCAGGCTGAACATTTTCTTGCGCCCTTTGCTGTCGCCAAAATGCGCCATGATGATACCGCCCAGCGGACGCGCCAGATAACCGGCAGCGAAAATCGCAAAGGTCTGCAGCTGACGCAGCCAGTCGGGGATATCAGGAGGGAAGAAGAGATCGCCAATAACTGCAGCGAAGAAGACAAAAATAATGAAGTCGTAGAACTCCAGTGCGCCACCCAGCGCGGCCAGAGAGAGAGTTTTATAGTCCTGCCGGTTTAGCCGGTGAGCGCTGTCGGGGAGCATAATGAGTCAGGCACATCCTGAAGTAGTAGGGAAAAATACAGTTATTTACTGTAAAACTATCCGTACTATACCGTTCATTTTCCGCCACACCAGTGGTGTTGGATTTTATGCCTGAATCAGATAATTTTTTAGCTGTTTGTCTCGCGACGAGCGCTTTTAGGGCGAAATGCTGCTACCACTGCGGCATGGGTATCAACATAGGGCCCATCCAGCAGCTGGAGGCAATACGGTACACTGGCAAAAATACCGTGCACTTTCGCCTTGCCCTGCTCATCCTTCAGCCCTTCCAGCGTCTCTTTAATCGACTTTGGCTGGCCCGGCAAATTGATGACCAGCGATTGTTTACGGATCACCCCAACCTGGCGCGAAAGGATCGCGGTCGGCACAAAGTTCAGGCTGATCTGGCGCATCTGCTCGCCAAAGCCTGGCATCTCCCGGTCGGCAATTGCCAGCGTGGCATCAGGGGTTACGTCACGTCTTGCCGGGCCGGTTCCACCGGTGGTCAGCACCAGGTGACAGAACAGCTCATCCACCAGCTCACAGATTGCCTGCTCAATCATTGGCTGCTCGTCCGGCACCAGGCGTTTTTCAATCTCAAAAGGGGTAGCCAGCGCCTGACTCAGCCATGCTTCCAGCGCGGGCAACCCTTCGTCCTGGTAAATGCCATTGGCGGCGCGGTCGGAAACGGAAATTAATCCTATGCGTAATGTATTCATGGTGTCGTCACTGTGATTCCGTCCACCGCAGTCGCGCGGATACGGGATTTAAGAGGGATCAGGGCAAAGCATAAACTATTGCAAAGCGGGATGTACAGCGAGGGGTAAAGCGTGGCCGGTTACTCCGGCCACGTCACAACTTACAGCAGATCAGCGATCATCTTGTCCAGTTTACCCTGGTCGATGGCAAAGTTACGGATGCCCTGAGCCAGTTTGTCCACCGCCATGGGATCCTGGTTATGCTGCCACAGGAACTCGGACTCGGTCATTTTCGCCGGACGCGCTTTCACTTCGCCAGAGTAAGACAGTTTACGCTCCAGCGCGCCTTCGCTCTCAGCCAGCTCTTTCAGCAGGCCCGGGGAGATAGTCAGACGGTCACAGCCAGCCAGTTCGATGATTTCGCCCACGTTACGGAAGCTGGCACCCATCACCACAGTTTCGTAGCCATGTTGTTTGTAGTAGGTGTAGATTTCAGAGACGGAAACCACGCCCGGATCTTCGTTTGCCGCGTACTCTTTCTTGTCGGTATTGGCTTTATACCAGTCCAGAATACGGCCAACGAATGGGGAGATCAGGTAGACACCCGCTTCCGCGCAGGCACGAGCCTGAGCGAAGGAGAACAGCAGAGTCAGGTTACAGTTAATGCCTTCTTTTTCCAGCTGTTCAGCAGCGCGGATGCCCTGCCAGGTGGAAGCCAGCTTGATCAGGATGCGGTCGTTGCTGATGCCGGCATCGTTATACAGTTTGATCAGGGAACGGGCTTTATTGATGCTGCCTTCAGTGTCATAAGACAGGCGCGCATCCACTTCAGTAGAGATACGGCCAGGCACCAGCTTGAGGATCTCCAGACCGATGTTCACCGCCAGCTTGTCAGCAGCGTACTGGATCTGCTCTTCTTTCTTGCTGCTCTGATCGCGTGCCCAGGCGACCGCTTCATCAATCAGCTTGCGGTATTCAGGGATCTGCGCGGCACTCAGGATCAGGGAAGGGTTAGTGGTGGCATCTTGTGGCTGGTAAAGCTTCATCGCTGCAATATCACCGGTATCGGCGACAACGGTAGTGAGTTGACGCAGGGAAGTCAGTTTGTCCGTCATAGTTGTCATTCTCATCAGGTAGAGTTATCGGGTTCTTGAAAATCTCTGTCACGGATAATATCACGCACCACCCTCCATGCAAGGTAAGGTTGCCGCCAGGCCACGGAGAGCTAAATCAGGCCGTAATAGCCGTAATCACCCGCAGGAATAAGCCCCGTCGATGGCAGCGATTTGTCCCCTCATCGCACTTTTTTGCTACAGTAATGCCTCGAATTTTGCCTTCCCTGCGTATTGAATAAGGATCATGTCATGTTGATGGTTATCTCTCCGGCCAAGACGCTGGATTTTGAAAGCGAGCTGGCGACCGACCGCTACACCCAACCAGCGCTGCTGGACGATTCCCGGAAACTGATTGAGGTGGCGAGACAGCTGACGCCAGTGCAAATTGGTAAACTGATGAGCATCAGCGATAAGCTGGCTGACCTGAACGCCGGACGCTTCCAGAACTGGCAGACCCCCTTCTCTCTGGACAATGCCCGTCAGGCGATTCTGGCTTTTAAAGGGGATGTCTACACTGGCCTGCAGGCTGAGACATTCAAAGAGCAAGATTTCGACTTTGCCCAACAGCATCTGCGCATGCTTTCCGGTCTGTATGGCCTGTTACGCCCGCTGGATTTGATGCAGCCGTACCGACTTGAAATGGGCATCAGGCTGGAAAACCCGGCAGGCAAAGATCTTTACAGCTTCTGGGGCGATCGTCTGACCGCGGCGCTGAACGCGGCGCTGGCGGAACAAGGCGATGATGTGTTGATCAATCTGGCTTCTGACGAATATTTCAAAGCGGTGAAACCGAAACAGCTGAATGGCCGCATCATCAAGCCGGTGTTCCTCGATGAGAAAAACGGCAAGTTCAAGGTGATCAGCTTCTACGCCAAAAAAGCGCGTGGGCTGATGAGTCGCTATATCATTGAGCATCGCCTGAGCAAACCGGCCCAGCTGAAAAAATTCGATGTTGATGGCTATTTCTTTGTTGCTGAAGAAAGCCGCGAGGATGAACTGGTCTTTAAACGTCACGAAAACGCGTAGTTTGTGATTATCACAAATGGATAAAGCAGACCCTGACCGGGAAGTCAGGGCCTGAGTACTTACTTGTGCAACAGGAAGTCGCGCAGTTCGGCGAAATCAGCCGCCATATGGTGTGACAGCAGCGGCAGATCGGCCCGCTCAGCTAAAGCTTCCGGCAGTGGCAGCTTTTGCTCCAGGATCTCTTCCACGCTCTCTTTAAACTTGGCCGGGTGCGCCGTGCCCAGGAACAGGCCAAACTCCCCTTCCTGCAACTGATCGCGCAGCAGACGGTAAGCGATAGCCGCGTGCGGCTCGGAGATATACCCCAAATCCGCCAGCTCGCGCATGGTAGCTTTGGTGGTTTCGTCATCCACTGCGCCATAACCCAGATCGGTCAGACGCCAGGTTTTACGGCGGAAAATCTCTTCCACGCGTGGCCAGTTGTTCGGCTGGCTGACGTCCATGGCGTTAGACAGCGTGGCAACGGTGGCATTCGGCTGCCATTCACCACCGTTGAGGAAACGCGGAACAGTGTCGTTGGCGTTAGTCGCAGCGATAAAGCGTTTCACCGGCAGGCCAAGGGACTTCGCCAGCAGACCGGCGGTCAGGTCGCCAAAGTTACCGCTCGGCACCGAGATCACCAGCTGGTTACGCTTTTTCTGCGGCAGTTGGGCAACCGCTTCAAAGTAGTAGCAAATCTGCGCCAGCAGACGGCTGATATTGATTGAGTTGGCAGAGTTGAGGCCGATTGCCTTTTTCAGCAGCTCATCATCAAAGGCCTGTTTCACCAGAGACTGGCAGGCATCGAAATCTCCGTCGATGGCGATGGTCTGAATATTGCCGCCCAGCGTGCAGAACAGCTTTTCCTGCAATGGGCTGATTTTTCCCTGCGGATAGAGGATTACCACGCGCACATTGTCCATGCCGTAGAAGGCATGGGCCACGGCGGCGCCGGTGTCGCCGGAAGTCGCGGTGAGGATGGTGATCTTCTCATCGGCTTCGCTGACAAAGGAGAGCATCTGGGCCATAAAACGGCCGCCAAAGTCTTTAAAGGCCAGCGTTGGGCCGTGGAACAGCTCCAGCGAGGAGATATCATCAGTGACTTTCGCCACCGGAGCGGGGAAGGCAAAAGCACTTTTCAGGCGCTCGTGCAGCTGGTGCGGCGCAATTTCGTCACCGATGAAAGCCGAGAGGATCTTGCTGCTGCGGCTGACGAAATCCATGTCGAGCATCTCGTCGATATCGGTCAGTTCAAATTCCGGCAGTTCAAGTGGGAAAAACAGCCCCTGCTGCTTGCCCAGCCCCTGTTTCACCGCCTGTGAGAAGCTAACCTGCTCGTTGTGATCCTTAAGATTATACAGTTTCATGCGTTATCCCAGTTTACGTGCGCCTGCCGTGTCAATCCGGCAAATATGGACGAAGCCTTCATCATTTTGCAGATAGTGCTGGCGAAGCCACTCTGCCATGCGCTGCGCCGTATCCGGTTGATTACAGACGGCAAACAGCGTTGGACCAGAGCCGGAAATGCCGCAGGCCAGCGCGCCAATGTCCTGCGCAGCCTGGCGGGCTTCAGCAAACCCTGGTAAAAGTTTAGTGCGGTATGGCTCAGCGATCACATCGCACATCAGTTTGGCTGCCAGCTCAGACTGCTGCGTGTGGCAGGCATGGATAAACCCGCCCAGATAGCGACCGTGTTTAATAATGTCTTCTTTGCGATACTGCGCTGGCAGGATCGCGCGTGCTTCTGCCGTGGAGACTTTGATCCCTGGATAGGCCATCACCCACAACCAGTCATCAAAGCCAGGCACTGGCTGGCTGATAATGCCGTTCTCTTCCAGCATCAACTGAATGCCCCCCAGGAAACACGGCGCGACGTTATCGTAATGCACGCTGCCAGAAATTCGCCCTTCCAGCTCACCCATCAGCGCCAGCAGCTCGGTGTCGTTCAGCGGCTTGCCACAGTGTTCATTCATCGCCATCAGGCCCGCCACCACGGAACAGGCGCTGGATCCCAGCCCCGAACCGATCGGCATATTCTTCTCCAGCGTCATCGCCACCGGCACGCGCTGACCGGTTGCTTCACAGAAGCGGTCCCAGCACTGCCAGACAATGTTTTCCTGCGGATTGGTCGGCAGCTTGCTGACAAAACTCCCCTCGTTGCGCAGGCTGAACTCGCTGGCGGCTTCCACGGTCACGCAGTCGCCCAGCAGGGTACCGTCGACCGGGGACACTGCCGCGCCCAGAACATCGAAGCCCACGCTGACATTGCCAATTGAGGCAGGGGCATAAATCTTGACCATCGTTAAACTCCCAACTTCCATGACAGGGTACGCAACAGATCGGCGAACACACCAGCAGCGGTCACATCATTGCCCGCACCGTACCCACGCAGAACCAACGGAATCGGCTGATAATAGCGGCTATAGAAGGCCAGCGCATTCTCGCCGTTTTTCACTTTATACAGCGGATCGTTACCGTCCACGGCATCAATTTTCACCCGGCAGCGGCCACCCTCTTCAATCGCCCCGACGAAGCGCAGCACTTTGCCTTGCTGCGCCGCGCTGGCCACGCGGGTCGCAAAGGCGTCATCCAGCTCCGGCAGGCGGGCCATAAAGGTGTCCACGTCTTTAATTGCGGTGAACTCTGCCGGCAGCACATCCTCAATATCAATGTCGCTCAGCTCCAGCTGGTAGCCAGCTTCACGGGCCAGAATCAACAGCTTACGCGCCACGTCCATGCCGGAGAGATCGTCACGCGGGTCCGGTTCGGTAAAGCCCATTTCACGCGCGATTCGGGTCGCCTCTGACAGCGAGACGCCCTCATCCAGTTTGCCGAAAATAAAGGAGAGCGAGCCGGAAAGAATACCGGAGAAGCGGATCAGTTCGTCACCGGCATTCAGCAGATTCTGCAGGTTTTCGATTACCGGCAGGCCCGCGCCCACGTTGGTATCGTACAGGAATTTACGGCGGGATTTCGCTGCGGCGGCGCGCATCTGTTGATAGTAATGCCAGGAAGAAGTGTTGGCCTTTTTGTTCGGTGTCACCACGTGGAAACCATCCGCCAGGAAATCGGCATACTGGTCGGCCACGGACTGGCTGGAGGTACAGTCAACAATGACCGGGTTCAGCAGGTGATACTCTTTGACCAGGCGGTTCAGCCGCTGCAGATTGAACGGCTCTTTCGCCGCCTGCAGCGCTTCCTTCCAGTTCTCCAGTGCAATGCCGTGCACGTTGGTCAGCAGTGCTTTCGAATTGGCGATCCCGCAGACGCGCAGATCGATATGTTTATTCTTCAGCCATGCCTGCTGGCGATACAGCTGGTCGATCAGCGCCGCTCCCACACCCCCCACGCCTATCACAAACACTTCGATAACCTGGTCGGTGGCAAACAGCATCTGGTGCACCACACGAACACCGGTGGTGGCGTCTTCATTGCTGACCACCACGGAGATTGAGCGCTCGGACGACCCCTGGGCAATCGCCACGATATTGATATTGGCGCGCACCAGCGCCGAGAAGAACTTGGCAGAAATGCCGCGCAGGGTACGCATACCGTCACCCACCACGGAGATCACCGCGAGGTTTTCCATCACGTCCAGCGGCTCCAGCAGTCCGTCTTTCAGCTCCAGGTAGAATTCATCTTCCAGCACGCGACGGGCCCGCAGCAGGTCACTCTTCGGCACGCAGAAACTGATGCTGTATTCAGAAGAAGACTGAGTGATCAGCACCACGGAGATCCCGCTGCGCGACATGGCTGCGAATACGCGCGCCGCCATGCCGATCATGCCTTTCATCCCTGGTCCGGAGACGTTGAACATCGCCATGTTATTGAGGTTGGTGATGCCCTTGACCGGGTTGTCGTCATCGGTGCTGTCGCCGCCAATCAGCGTACCGGGAGCCTGCGGGTTGGCAGTATTTTTTATCAGGCAGGGGATCTGGAACTGGGCAATTGGCGTGATGGTGCGGGGATGCAGCACCTTGGCACCAAAGTAGGAAAGCTCCATCGCCTCCTGATAAGACATCGATTTCAGAAGTCGTGCATCTGGTACCTGGCGCGGATCACAGGTGTAGACCCCGTCGACGTCAGTCCAGATTTCACAGCAGTCAGCGCGCAGGCAGGCGGCCAGTACTGCAGCAGAGTAGTCAGAGCCGTTGCGGCCCAGCACCACCAGTTCACCTTTATCATTACCGGCGGTGAAACCAGCCATCAACACCATGTTTTTAGAGGGAATTTTGCTGGCGGCAATACGACGGGTAGATTCAGGAATATCCACGGTGGATTCAAGATAGTGCCCCACTGCCAGCAACTTCTCGACCGGATCAATCACGCTGACGCCGTGACCACGAGCCTGCAGCAGACCTTCCATAATCGCAATGGAGAGCTTTTCACCGCGGCAGATAATGGCCGCGTTCACGCTGTCCGGGCACTGTCCAAGCAGGCTGATGCCGTGCAGCACCTGCTTCAGCTGGGCGAACTCCTGGTCCACCAGCGCTTTCAGCTTGTCGTGATGAAAGCCTGGCTGCGCTTCGGCCAGTCCCTGCAGCAGCGAAGCAAAAATGTTCTCCGCATCGCTGACGTTGGCCTGCGCATCCTGCCCGCTGATGGTCTTCTCAATCATCGCCACCAGGTGATTGGTGATTTTTGCCGGCGCAGACAATACGGTAGCAACCTGTCCCTGCTGCGCATTACTTTCCAATATGTCAGCCACACGCAGGAATCGTTCCGCATTGGCTACTGAGGTTCCACCGAATTTCAGCACTCGCATTTTCAAGCTCTCCTGAATTTTTGCCGAAAAAAAAGCCCGCACTGTTCAGGTGCGGGCTTTTTTTTGATTTTTCCTGTATGCGTCAGCCCGCACCGTTACCTGTGGTAATGGTGGTGGTAATAATGATTGTTGTCATCAGGCTGTTTGTACGCATGTTAGATTTATCGTCTGTCTGTCATTGAATTCTGTCGGCTTTCAGAAGTAAAGCAAACGCCCCGCTAAGTCAATTTTTTTTCCGATTTTTTATCTGTGAGTTTTTTTTCTACGTCATGCAACAGGCGGTGCAACATTGCTGTATCACGCTGCGCCAGCAGGCCGATGCGCTGGGCCAGCCAGTCTGCCAGTTTCTGGTCATCACTGACCGCCAGGCTCTCCAACAGGCTATCCACCCGCTGCCTTAATGCCGCCAGTTGATGCCCGTCAGCCGGCAGCTCCTGTGAAGCAGCTACCTGCCGCAGGGCTGACAGTTGATAACAGTAAACCATTACTGCCTGTCCCAGATTGAGCGAAGGGTAATCTGCAACCATCGGGATCCCCGTCAGCACATCAACCAGCTCCAGCTCTTCATTGGTCAGCCCGGTATCTTCCCGACCAAACACCAACGCGGCACTCTTCACCCACTGCTGCTTTTCCTGCAGCAGCGCTTCAACCTGCTGTGGCGTGGCATAGTAACGAAACTTAGCCCGGCTGCGCGCGGTGGTGGCAATACTGAAATCAATATCGGCCAGCGCTGCAGACAGCGAGTTCCAATGGGTGACGTTATCCAGTATGTCTCCCGCGCCATGGGCCACCCAGCGGGCTGCAGGTTCGAGATGTGCCTGGCTGTTGACGATACGCAGCTCGTCAAAGCCCATGGTCTTCATGGCTCGGGCTGCCGCACCGACGTTTTCAGGACGAGCCGGGGAAACAAGGATGAGGGGAAAACGCATAATTGCCTGTCTGCTGTTTATTTAAAGCGTTAATGCTGACACGGGACCGGGTTAAAGAAAAGCACGATGCAATTAACCTTTTGTTAACAACCCAGAAAAAACTCAACTTGTCATAATCAAAAGCTATGTCATTATTTCTCATAATTCAGAGATAAAAACATTTATCTCACTATAATCCCAATTACTTCAGATAATTAACAAATGTTAAATTTTAGCTCTACACTGTTCACATATCGGGCCAGCAAACACCCGTAGAATAATCAAGTTTGTGAGCTAAGCTGGCATTCTGGGAAGCATTTTTCATAAAAGAGTTAACGTGCTACAATTGATTTGATATAAGTCAATTAAGCCTTAATTATTGCCTGTTGCTCGTGGCTTGTGCTGTTATGTCACTGTTAATGAGGTTAGGATATACGCCATTTTTGATCGTGCCGTGACGGGGTGGAGACCTTATTGACAGACTGTGCTGCCCGGTCCTCGATGGCTTTTGAACATATTCTGTACGGCTGTTGCAATGCTCAGGATGACGTTCCTGTTAATATCAGGTAGTTTAACAGCTGTATGCCCCATATCGTTTTGTTGGCAATTTAGGTAGCGAACACATGCAGACCCCGCACATACTTATCGTTGAAGACGAATTAGTTACTCGTAATACTCTCAAAAGTATTTTTGAGGCCGAAGGCTACATGGTTTATGAAGCTACGGATGGCGCAGAAATGCACCAGATTTTGACGGAGAATGACGTCAATCTGGTGATTATGGACATCAACCTGCCCGGCAAAAATGGCCTGCTGCTGGCACGTGAATTACGTGAACAAGCTAATGTAGCCCTGATGTTCCTGACCGGCCGCGACAATGAAGTCGATAAGATTCTGGGCCTGGAAATTGGTGCCGATGATTACATCACCAAACCATTTAACCCACGTGAACTGACCATCCGCGCCCGCAACCTGCTTTCGCGTACCATGAACCTCGCTCCCCACAGCGAAGAGCGCAAGCTGGTTGAAAGCTACCGTTTCAACGGCTGGGAACTGGATATCAACAGTCGCTCTCTGGTCAGCCCGCAGGGTGAGCAGTACAAGCTGCCGCGCAGTGAATTCCGCGCCATGCTGCATTTCTGCGAAAACCCGGGCAAGATCCAGACCCGCGCAGACTTGCTGAAGAAAATGACCGGTCGCGAGCTGAAGCCGCATGATCGTACCGTAGACGTCACTATCCGCCGTATTCGTAAGCACTTCGAATCCACGCCGGATACGCCGGAAATCATCGCCACCATCCACGGCGAAGGTTACCGCTTCTGCGGCGATCTGCAGGACTAACCTGTTCTGCAGAAAGTGAAAAGGGCCTCTGTTCCGGCCCTTTTTCTTTTCAGATCATTTATTCCACGGCATAATAGGCACGGCACTCAGGGCATTTTTAGGCGACCCGTCCACGACTTTATCGGAATAGCTCAGATAGATCAGCGCATTACGTTTTTGATCGTAAAACCGCACCACCTGCAGCTTTTTAAATACCAGTGAAGTACGCTTACGAAACACTACCTCGCCCTCTGATTTGCCCTGGGCTATTTTGTCGCTGAGTTCAACCGGACCAACCTGCTGACAGGAAATGGCCGCGTCTGAGGTATCTTCCGCCAGACCCAGTCCCCCCTTGATGCCACCGGTTTTTGCCCGGCTGATATAACAGGTTACATTTTTTACATCGGGGTCGTCGAACGCTTCGACAATGATTTTATGGTCCGGCCCAAACACCTTAAACACCGTATCCACAGAGCCCACGACCTCTGCCCGGGCGGAAAGGGATGTTAAAATTACAGACGTGACTATTAACAATTTTTTCATTGTCATATCGTTACCATTGCAAAGAAAATAGATGACATTGTAAGTTAACCTTCCTCAGGCTGTTACCCGGCTGAAGGCGATAACCGCAGATTTAACGCGCACTGGTATAACACACTTGTCTCTGTAAAAACCTAATGTGTAGCACTAGCACGACGTGAAATTGTTTCCGTTGCACCAATCTTGAGTAGGATGAGGACGATTTATGGATCAAGCCGGTATCATTCGCGACTTGCTAATCTGGCTTGAAAGCCACCTTGACCAGCCGCTGTCCCTGGACAACGTGGCAACCAAGGCCGGGTATTCAAAATGGCATTTGCAAAGAATGTTTAAGGAAGTCACCGGGCATGCGATTGGCGCATACATTCGCGCACGTCGTCTGTCAAAAGCCGCAGTCGCACTCCGTCTGACCAGCCGCCCCATTCTGGACATCGCCTTGCAGTATCGCTTTGACTCGCAGCAGACGTTTACCCGGGCGTTTAAAAAACAGTTTAACCAGACGCCGGCTTACTATCGCCGCTCGTCGGACTGGAACTCGTTCGGGCTGCGTCCGCCAATCCGCCTTGGCGACTTCAGGGTGCCGGAAGCAACCTATGTCACCCTGCCGGAAACGGTGCTGATCGGGCAGACGCAGAACTACACCTGTACCCTGGAGCAGATCTCCAGCTACCGTGATGAGATGCGCCTGCACTTCTGGCGTCAGTTCCTGACCGAAACCGACATGGTGCCACCGGTGCTGTATGGCCTGCATCAGTCGCGCCCGAGCGTGGAAAAAGACGATGAGCAGGAGATCCTCTACACCACTGCCGTGCCTTCTGACAAGTTGTCGCAGCCGATGCAGTCGACGCAAACGGTATTGCTGGAAGGGGGAGAATACGTGCAATTTTCCTACGAGGGACCGCGTAAAAATCTCCAGGAATTTATCCTGTTGATCTACGGTACCTGTATGCCAACCCTCAAGCTGACGCGCCGTCATGGTCAGGATATTGAGCGCTTCTATACCCATGGCGGTAAGAAACGTGCCGAGCCGCCAACGGATATCCGTTGCGAGTATCTGATCCCGATCCGCACTCCGGCAGACGCGTAACCCGCGTAACGTGGCGGGCGGAATCAATTCCGCCCCTGCACCAACACCCGGTGCTATCCCGCAGATCTCCCCGCAACGAATAACAATCCGCAGGGGACGAATTCATTTCGTCCCGCTTTCAGCGCTGCAGTTCGTCAAGAGCGGGCTCATCAAGATGCGACACATCCCCTGCCGTCTCCACCACCCAGCCTTGTGCCAGCCAGGCGCTCTGCTGATGATCCACGCGGGAAAGGGAACAGTTGCGCAAACGTAGCCGACGCTCAGCATGAGCAGGCAGGCCCAGCAGCGTACTGACCAGCACCCCCAGCGCCATACCGTGGCTGACAATCAGCGGGCGGCTTCCGGCTGGCAGTTTAAGACAGGCATTCAGCGCATCATGCATTCTGGCTGCCATTTCCGTCATCGATTCCCCCTTGGGAATGCGGCCATTTTCCGTCCCGTCCACCAACGTCTTACGCCAGCTCTCTTCCTCTTCGGTCAGCGCATCCAGCGGACGCTGTTCCAGCACGCCCATGTTCAGCTCACGCAGGCGCGGGTCCAGCTGGACGTTGCAGCCACAGGCATCAGCAATGATTTCGGCTGTACGTTTAGTGCGGCCTAAATCACTGGAGATAACATGGGTAATTCCCAGCTTCTTTACCCGCTCACCCACCTGATATGCCTGCTGCTCTCCTTTCTCAGTCAGCGCACTGTCTGACTGTCCCTGAATGCGTCGCGCTGCATTCCAAAGCGTTTCCCCGTGGCGAACAAGATAAACCTGTAACATGGCTATTTTCCGTTATACTGCGACAAATTTGCGTAAAGGGTTCAAACAATTATGTACCATGTTGTCGCTGCTACCATCAATCCCGCCAAAATTAAGGCAATTTCTCAGGCGTTCAGCGATATTTTCGGAGAAGGATCCTGCCATATTGAGGGTGTCGAGGTCGACAGCGGCGTGGCACTGCAGCCCCTGACAAATGCGGAAACGAGAACTGGCGCACGCCAGCGGGTGATGAATGCCCGTCAGGTTCGCCCGGAAGCGGATTTTTGGGTGGCCATTGAGGCCGGGATCGAAGAAGACACCGCCTTTGCCTGGATGGTGGTGGAGAACCATAAGCTGCGAGGTGAATCCCGTTCAGCCAGCTTTACACTGCCCGCTACCGTGATGAAAGGCATCCATCAAGGGCGCGAGCTGGGCGAGGAGATGGCACGCCTGACCGGCATTGATAACATCAGGCAAAAAGGCGGCGCCATCGGCGCGTTTACTGCCGGGCGCCTGACGCGCACCAGCGTGTATCATCAGGCGCTGATCCTGGCGCTGTGCCCCTTCCATAACGACATTTACCAGTTGAAAGAGCAAGACGACTCAGACCTTATCTGACCCGTTGAGCAACTGCGCCTCCAGCCACGCCTTCAGAACTGGCGGCGCACTTTTCAGGCTGTTTGAGCCACGCGTAATGGTGGCAATGCCCACGCCCAGATCGTTTTTCAGCTCGCGCTGGCTCAGTTCGCCGCGCATCAGCTCTTCAATAATCCGCAGGCGCGTGCCCAGCGCTTCGCGCTCGTCCGGCGTCATCATCAGTTGTAACAGCGGCAGATGCAGCTCATGGCTGAAAGCACGCTGCAGCAGCGTTACAAAACGCTGCCACTCTTCATTGTGCGGTTCCATAGTTACGGGAACGGAAGATTCGGTCATGTGTGGCCCATACTCTTAAACTAGTACAGCAGCATAGCACAGGCCACCGTGGATCAGTAGCGGCGTTGCCACTCGCTGTCCGCCAGAATCTTATCCGGTTTGTTCATGAAATGACGATAGTAAGCGTCATAGGCCAGCACGTTCTTCACGTAGCCACGCGTTTCCGAGAACGGGATCGTCTCAATAAAGGCCACGGAGTCCAGCCGCCCTGCGCTGTTCCCCAACCAGGTTCTCACCCTTGACGGACCGGCATTATAAGCCGCCGAGGAGAAGATGCGGTTCTGACCAAACTGCTGGTAAACCGACTCCAGATACTGTGTACCGATCTGAATATTGGTCTCAGGATCCAGCAACTGACTGCTGTTGCTGTAGCCCGGCAGGCTGTAAACCTTCACAGTATGCTGCGCCGTCGCAGGCATCACCTGCATCAGGCCGGAAGCCCCAACCGGAGAGCGGGCTTTCGGGTTCCAGGCGCTCTCCTGGCGGGCGATCGCCATGGCGTAGCTGACCGGGATCGCTTTCCCCTGGCTGTAACGGTTGAACTGATCCTGGTAAGCCAGCGGGAAGCGCTCCTGCAGGCTGTTCCACAGTTTGCCGGAGATGGTCGCCTGCACGCTGAGATCCCACCAGTTTTGCTCGTGAGCATAGCGAGCCAGCTGCTGTTGCTGACTGCTGGTTTTACTGCCGACCAGATAGCTCCACTCCGTACGGGCAAGGTTATCCATCCCCCAGTACATCAGCTCGCGTACGCGGGCGATTTCCGCCCCCTGAGTCAGGCTGCTGTCCGGTTCGGGTGCTTTATCCACCTGCATGGTGTAATCGACGCCCAGACGCTGAGCGGCCACCATTGGATAGAAGCCGCGCTCCTGCATCAGCTTGCGCAGAATGGTCTCCGCCTCCTCTTTCCGTCCTTCGTCCATCAGCAGATCGGCCTGCCAGTACTGCCACTCATCCTTCTCCTTGGCTTCCACTGGCAAACGGGCAATCCAGGTGTTAAGTCCCCGCCGATCGTTATTGCCCAGCGACATCCTTACCCGCCGCTCAATCAGCGAGGTGGAGTCGCTGCGCATCACCACATTATCGCGCCAGCGCGCCTGCTCAGACGTAATATCATTGCCCATCAGCCGCCACGCCACCGCCTCGTTCAGATCCTGCTCTTCCTGCTCGCTCATCTTCTGCAGACGAACCAGCGAAGGGATCATTGCCCTGGCGTTTTCCACATCTCCCCGCGCCACTCTGGCAAAGGCGACAGAAGTGGCCTGGCGGGTGAAATCGGTCGGCCCCACGGTGCGGGCAAAAGACTCAACGTTTTGGGGATTGTTCTGCAGATCCATCACCGCATTAGCCATGGTCTGGTAATCCGGCGAAAGCTGTTTAGCAAGGAAATTCACCAGGTTGCTGTTGCCCTCTTTCATCGCCAGACGAATGCGTTCGAGGGTGGTGATTGCCGTTTGCTGCCCCGCCCCCTGCCAGACGCTGAACAGCTTGTCACAGGTCGTCGGCAGAGAGGTCCCGCGCAGCCAGACAGACTTCGCGCCATCATAAGCCACCTGCTGCTGCCCGGTGGCCCATTTGGCGTAGTACCAGTTACAGCGGGCCGCTACCGGCTTAGGTTCTTCCGGGCTGAACACCAGCAGCCCGCGCCAGTCCTGACGACGAGCAAGTTCGTTCACAAAACGCGCGGACAGCGAACGCACCGGCGGCAGTGTGGGATATTTTTTAATAAAATCGCTGACCACAAAGCCGCTTTCCTGATCCAGATCCTGGGCCAGCTGGCGGTATTCAAGATAGGGATAAAGGGGGTAATCACGCAGTGTGGGCATCAGCTGCGCCACCGTGTCCATTTGATTGCTGTCCCATGCCTGCTTAATTTGCAGATAACGGCTGCGCTGGGCATCCAGAGAGTCCGCATGTGCCATACCTGCCATCACTGTTAAACAGGCTCCTGCTATCCACAACTGCCACTTGTCCGCCATGACCTTCCCCACGTTAACGCCTCGTTTTATCCGTTATGACCCGTACAACATCCTTTATGCTAACCAGGCAAAGCACTTGTCGCTATCTCAAGCACAAAAATTTACGCTGACCCCGCACTCTAAACGGCCATTAAACCAGCAGCATATTGCAGGATGTTTCCGAAAAAAGAGTGGTTCGGATCAATAAGCTCAATTAAGGCTTCCTTCAGCATAGCTTCCCTCAGCCAACATTCTAAACAACTCACCTGAAGGAATATCTATGTCGCGATTACCTCCAGCCTCTTCCCGTCAGAAAACTGACGTTGCCTGGTATCGGTACGATGCCGCAACGGTACTGAAGAGATTGACCAGCGCTCACACCGGCTTATCGGCGGAAGAGGCGCAAAAACGCCTGGCCGAAGATGGCCCAAACCAGCTGCCTCAGCGTGAGGGTAAAAGCGCGCTGATGCGCTTTCTGGCCCATTTTAACGATGTCCTGATTTACGTGCTGCTGGCCGCTGCGGTACTTACCGGCGTGATGGGGCACTGGGTCGATACTGCTGTGATCCTGGGCGTGGCGGTGATTAATTCGCTGATTGGTTTTGTGCAGGAAAACAATGCCGAAAAATCACTGAAAAGCATTGAAAATATGCTGCCTGCCCAGACGCAGGTGATGCGTAACGGCCAGATTCAGACCCTTGAAGCCCGCGAACTGGTCGTGGGGGATATTGTGATCCTGCGGGCTGGCGACCGTATCCCGGCTGATTTACGCCTGATTGAGGCGCACAATCTGCGGGTGGAAGAAGCCATCCTGACTGGCGAATCCACGGCGGTGACCAAGCAAACTGCAGAGATCGCAGCCGAAGTGATGATTGGCGATCGCGACAACGTCGCCTTCTCAGGCACCACCGTCAGCGCAGGTAGCGCCACCGGTGTGGTGATTGCCACCGGCGGCGAAACCGAGCTGGGGAAAATCAACCATATGATGGCAGATATCCAGCCGCTGCGCACGCCGCTGCTGGTGCAGATGGACAAGCTGGGTCACGCGATTTTCCTGATTATTCTGGCGATGATGGCCGCCCTGTTCGTCTTCTCGCTGCTGCTGCGCGATATGCCGATAGGTGAGCTGCTGCTGTCGCTGATTGGGCTGGCTGTCGCCTCCGTTCCGGAAGGTCTGCCGGCCATTATCTCGATTATTCTCTCCCTTGGCGTCCAGGCAATGGCACGTAAGCGCGCGATCATTCGCAAGCTGCCTACCGTGGAAACGCTGGGGGCAATGACCGTGGTGTGCAGTGACAAGACCGGCACGCTGACCATGAATGAAATGACAGTTAAAGCGGTCCTGCTTGCCGGTCACAACGTGCGGGTGGAAGGCAGCAGCTATCGTCCTGAAGGCCGTTTTCTCAGCGAAGAGGGGCAACAGCCTGTTGATGTGGCAGCCACTCCTCTGCTGACACGCTTCCTGCGTAACGTTGATCTCTGCAATGAAAGTACCCTGATCCAGGATGCTCAGGGGCACTGGGGCATTACCGGCGGCCCGACGGCCGGCGCGCTGAAAGTGCTGGCGGCGAAGGGGCATCTGCCGGAGGAAGAGGTCCGCCTGATAGATAAAATTCCTTTCGACTCGACCTGGAAATACATGGCAACTCATCATCAGATCGGGGGCGAAAGGCAGATTTTAGTGACCGGTGCGCCGGACGTGCTGCTGAAGCTGTGTGACGCACAGATGACAGCGGCAGGCAGCGAGCCGCTCGATCAGAAACACTGGGAAGAAGAGATTGCCCGTTTTGCCCGCGAAGGGCTGCGTATGGTCGCCAGCGCCTTCAAGCCGGTGGATGACACCCAACCCGCGCTGACCCACCAGTGTCTTGAAAGCGGTCTGATCTTCTGTGGGATTGCCGCAATGATGGATCCCCCGCGTCCGGAAGCCGTGGCGGCAATTGCTGACTGCCATCGTGCGGGTATCCGCGTGAAAATGATCACCGGTGATCATCAGGAAACCGCCATGGCGATTGGCAGAATGCTGGGGATTGGCGACGGTCGTAACGCGTTGACCGGCTACCAACTGGAACATATGACGGACAGTGAACTGGCCGAGGCGGCAATCCGCTACGACATCTTTGCCCGTACCAGCCCACAGCACAAGTTGCGCCTGGTGAAAGCGTTGCAGGACAAGGGTGAGGTGGTTGGCATGACCGGTGACGGCGTCAATGATGCACCGGCACTGAAGCAGGCCGACGTCGGTATCGCGATGGGCATTAAGGGCACCGAGGTGACCAAAGAAGCCGCCGATATGGTGTTAACCGATGATAACTTCGCCACTATCGCCAACGCGGTGAAAGAGGGCCGCCGCGTTTACGATAACCTGAAGAAAACGATCCTGTTTATCATGCCAACCAACCTGGCGCAGGGCCTGCTGATCGTGATTGCCATGCTGATGGGCAACCTGCTGCCGCTGACGCCGGTGCAGATTTTGTGGATGAATATGGCCACCTCCGCCACACTCTCCTTTGGGCTGGCCTTTGAGAAAGCTGACAGGAATGTGATGCGCAGGAAGCCGCGTGATGCCAAACGGCACGTGATGGATGGCTATGCTATCTGGCGCGTCGGCTTTGTCGGGACCCTGATTGCGGTCAGCGCCTTTATGCTGGAAGCCTGGCTGCAGCCCCGCGGCTACAGCGCGGAATTTATCCGCACCGTGCTGCTGCAGACGCTGGTCACCGCGCAGTGGGTCTACATGCTCAACTGCCGCGACACTGAGAGCTTCTCGCTGAACCGTGGTTTGTTGCAGAACCGTGGGATCTGGCTGGTCAGTGGCGTGCTGGTGCTGCTGCAGCTGGCGATTATCTATCTGCCATTTATGAACACGCTGTTTGGCACCGTGCCGCTGCCGCTGACCTTCTGGCTGGTGCCGCTCGCGGTGGGTGTGGTGCTGTTCCTGATTGTCGAAATTGAGAAACCGCTGACCCGTAAATGGCGTAAGGCATAACACATCCGGGCCCAATGCGTTCGTTGGGCTCACCACTGTCAGGGGCGAAGGAATTCGCCCCTGGCTGTATTTGATGTTGGGGCACAATCTGTTACGCCAGTGTGACTGCTTTCCCTGCCCTCTTTTTGTTCATTCTCTGCCCATCAATTGTGCACCCATCCCCCCCCTGCTGTTAAAAATGCTTAAATAACAGCCCAATGCCTGCATGGCACAACTTTTGCTCTATTGAATCCCATCTTGTATACCAGATGGAATTCAACTTATGGCTTTGACCACGGGCTTCACCCTGTACGACTGGCAGCAGCACCATCAGCAGCATCCTCAGGATGTGCTGGCTACGCTGGAGTCCCTGCTGTCCGGTTTATCCACTGCGGATAATGCCTGGCTGTACCTCGCCACCCCTGCCCAGCTCCGCGCTCAGCTGGAACCACTGCTGGCAACCTGGCAGCAAAACCCCGCCTCGCTGCCGCTGTTTGGCGTTCCGTTCGCGGTCAAGGACAACATTGATGTGGCAGGCTGGCCGACCAGCGCAGCCTGCCCGGCTTTCACTTATGAAGCCGAAGCCGATGCCACCGCCGTCGCAAATCTCAAAGCAGCCGGTGCAGTCGTGGTAGGTAAAACCAATCTCGATCAGTTCGCTACCGGTCTGGTCGGTACCCGTTCGCCATTTGGCGCAGTGCAGAACACGTTCAACCCTGACTATGTCAGCGGCGGGTCCAGCTCGGGTTCCGCTTCCGTCACTGCCCGTGGCCTGGTGTGCTTTGCGCTGGGCACCGATACCGCAGGTTCCGGCCGCGTGCCTGCCGGCTTCAACAATATCGTTGGCATGAAACCGACCAAAGGCTGGCTCTCAGCCACCGGCGTGGTCCCGGCCTGCCGCCTGAACGACACCATTTCCATCTTTGCCCTGACAGTGGAAGATGCGTTCCTCGCCGCGACCTGCGCCGGGGGCTATGACGCCAGCGATGCCTATTCCCGCGTGAATCCGGGCCTGGCACCGGCAGCCCTGCCTGCTGCGCCGAAGCTGGCGATCCCTGCTAATCCAACCTTCTTTGACGATGCCCATGCTGAGGTTGCATGGCGAAAATCACTGACCGCGCTGCAGGCGGACGGCGCCACGCTGCATCCGATTGATTTCTCAGTTTTCCACCAGCTGGCCGAACAGCTTTATTCCGGCCCGTGGGTGGCAGAACGCACCGTTGCCGTGGGCGAGATGCTGGATCGCCAGGACGAGATGGACCCGGTGGTGTACGGCATCGTCGCCAGCGGGAAAAACTACAGCGCCGTGGAGGCCTTTAAGGCGGAATACCTGCGGGCAGAATTGAGCCGCCAGATCCAGCACATTCTCAGTCAGTTTGATGCGCTGGTTGTGCCGACCTCTCCCACTATCCACACGCTGGAAGAGATGAAGCAGGAGCCGGTTCGTTATAACTCGCAGTTCGGCACCTACACCAACTTCACCAACCTGGCTGACCTGTCCGCGCTGGCGCTGCCCGGCCCGTTCCGCGAGGACGGTCTGCCAGCAGGGATCACCCTGATTGCTCCAGCCTGGTATGACCGTGCGCTGGCCACCTTCGGCCAGAAATGGCAGGCCAGCCAGGGCCTGAGCCTTGGTGCAACCGGCGCAGCTCAACCGGCCAGTCATACCGCTTTATCCGCCTCAGCGCTGCATGTCCGCGTTGCGGTCGTGGGCGCTCATCTGACCGGGATGCCGCTCAATCACCAGCTGACCACCCGCGATGCGGTGCTGGTTGAAGAGACAAAAACCGCGGCCTGCTATCGCCTGTATGCGCTGGCAAATACCAGGCCCCCCAAACCGGGCCTGGCAAAAGGCAGTGACGGCGCATCGATCATCGTTGAGCTGTGGGATATCCCGTTGGCCCGCTTCGGCGAATTCGTGGCGGAAATCCCTGCGCCACTGGGCATTGGCACACTGGAGCTGGCCGATGGCCGCCTGGTGAAAGGCTTTATCTGTGAACCCGCCGTCCTTCCCGATGCGACTGATATCACTGACTTTGGCGGCTGGCGCAACTGGCTGGCCCGCAGGGAGACCGCGCATGTTTAATACCGTTCTGATCGCCAATCGTGGCGAAATTGCCTGCCGCGCCATCCGCACCCTGAAACGACTGGGTGTGACCAGCGTGGCGGTTTACTCCGATGCGGATAAAAATGCCCAACACGTCAAGGATGCCGATATCGCCATTGCTCTGGGCGGCGAGAAGGCCACCGACAGCTATCTGCGTATCGATAAAATTCTTGCGGCGGCAAAAGAGACGGGCGCTCAGGCCATCTGGCCGGGCTACGGTTTTCTCTCCGAGAGCCTGCCATTTGCCGCTGCCTGTGAGGAAGCCGGGATCGCATTCGTCGGCCCGACCGCACACCAGATCGGCGAGTTTGGCCTGAAGCATCGCGCCCGTGAACTGGCAGCCGCAGCCGGTGTCCCGATGACGCCCGGCACTGCGCTGCTCGACTCGCTGGAAGAGGCACTCAGCGCCGCAGAAAAAATTGGCTATCCGGTGATGCTGAAAAGCACCGCAGGCGGTGGGGGTATCGGACTGACGCGTTGTGCCGATGCTGATGCACTGCGTAACGCCTGGGAAAGCGTCCGTCGCCTTGGCGAACAGTTCTTCAGCGATGCTGGCGTGTTCCTGGAGCGCTGCATCGATCGCGCCCGCCACGTTGAGGTGCAGATTTTCGGCGATGGCAAAGGCATCGTGATTGCCCTTGGCGAACGTGACTGCTCCCTGCAGCGTCGCAATCAGAAAGTAGTGGAAGAAACCCCGGCCCCGAACCTGCCGGAAAACACCCGCGCAGCCCTGCTGGCATCTGCGGTTAAGCTGGGCGAACTGGTCAGCTACCGCAGCGCCGGAACGGTTGAATACATCTATGACGCTGAACGCGATGAGTTCTTCTTCCTGGAAGTGAATACCCGTTTGCAGGTTGAGCATCCGGTGACTGAGTGCGTCACCGGGCTGGACCTGGTGGAGTGCATGCTGCGCGTGG
The DNA here is from genome assembly GCA_050311775.1 of Erwinia amylovora. Classification (GTDB taxonomy): domain Bacteria; phylum Pseudomonadota; class Gammaproteobacteria; order Enterobacterales; family Enterobacteriaceae; genus Erwinia; species Erwinia amylovora_A. Next base: position 158,946 of record JBNONK010000003.1, read on the forward strand.
CAGCTGGCGATGAACCGGACTGGGCACGCATGGTGCAGGCACCGCAGGGTGCATCGATCGAAGTGCGTCTCTACGCCGAAGATCCGCTGAAAAACTTCCAGCCAAGCCCCGGCGTGCTGTCTGAAGTCTGCTTCCCGGAAAACGTGCGGGTGGATGGCTGGATCTCCAGTGGTACCGAAGTGTCAGCTTTCTACGATCCGATGATCGCCAAACTGATCGTGCATGCGGAGAACCGCGAAGCTGCGCTGGTCAAAATGGCTCAGGCTCTGAACGAGACGCGCCTGCACGGCATTGCCACCAACCTCGATTATCTGCGCCAGATTGTGACCACTGAAGCCTTCCACAGCGGTAAAATCTGGACGCGGATGCTGGACAGCTTCACGCCAGCCTTTCAGGTGGTCGAGGTGCTGCAGCCTGGCACCTGGAGCAGCATTCAGGATTACCCGGGCCGACTGGGTTACTGGGACATTGGCGTCCCGCCTTCCGGCCCGATGGATGATTTTGCCTTCCGCCTGGCAAACCGCATTGTGGGCAACGCCGAAGAAGCTGCCGGGCTGGAATTCACTCTGCAGGGCCCGACACTGCGCTTTCACAGCGACACGCTTATCTCGCTGACCGGAGCTGAATGCCCGGCCACGCTGGAGGGCGAACCGGTGAGTTACTGGCAGCCAGTCTCAGTGAAAGCAGGACAAACCCTGACCCTGGGTCGGGCGCAGATGGGCTGCAGGACTTATCTGGCAGTGCGCAATGGCTTTGACGTACCGGAATACCTCGGCAGCCGTTCCACCTTTGCCCTGGGTCAGTTTGGTGGCCATGCCGGGCGCACGCTGCGCGTTGCGGACATGCTGGCCATCTCTCAGCCTGCGCTGGCCGCCTGCACCACGCCGGCTCCCGTCAGCCAACCCCAGGCCGTTGACGCCTCGCTGATCCCGTCCTACGGCGACGAGTGGAACATTGGCGTGCTCTACGGGCCGCATGGCGCACCAGACTTTTTCACTCAGGAATCCATCGACGAATTTTTTGCCAGTGTCTGGCAGGTTCACTACAACTCCAACCGCCTGGGCGTACGCCTGGTGGGGCCAAAGCCAGGCTGGACCCGCGCCAACGGTGGCGAGGCAGGTCTGCACCCTTCCAATGTTCACGACTGTGAATACGCTATCGGCGCAGTGAACTTTACCGGCGATTTCCCGGTGATCCTCACCCGTGACGGACCCAGCCTCGGCGGATTCGTCTGTCCGGTGACCATTGCCAAAGCTGAGCTGTGGAAAGTCGGCCAGGTTAAACCGGGCGATCGCATCCGCTTCCATCCGATCGGTTTTGACGAAGCGCATGCGCTGGAAAAAGTGCAGGCAGAAAGCGTGAAAACCCTGCATGGCACGGTCAAACCCGCCTTCGAAGTACCGTCGCTGGCGGAAACCGCCCACGGTTCCGCTACCGTGCTGGCCGCGATCAAAGCGACCGGGAGCACCCCTGCGGCAGTCTACCGTCAGGCGGGAGACAACTACATCCTGATGGAATATGGCGATAACGTGCTGGATCTGGCGCTGCGCCTGCGCGTACACCTGCTGATAACCGCCCTGCGCGAAACCGGCCAGCCGGGCATTGAAGAGCTGTCACCGGGCGTGCGTTCGCTGCAGATCCGCTACGACAGCCGCCTCCTCAGCCAGAAACAGCTGCTGACCCTGCTGCTGGATCTGGAGAAAAATCTCGGCGACGTCAGCCAGATGAAAGTGCCTTCGCGCATTGTGCATATGCCAATGGCTTTCGAGGACAGCGCTACGTTGGGTGCGGTGGAGCGTTATCAGGAAACCGTTCGAGCCACTGCACCATGGCTGCCGAGTAACGTCGACTTTATCCAGCGCATTAACGGCCTGACCACGCGTGAAGAAGTTCGCCAGACTCTTTTTGACGCCAGCTATCTGATCCTTGGCCTCGGCGATGTCTATCTGGGAGCGCCCTGCGCCGTACCGGTCGATCCACGCCATCGCCTGCTCAGCTCCAAATACAACCCGGCACGTACCTTTACGGCGGAAGGCACCGTCGGTATCGGTGGCATGTACATGTGCATCTACGGCATGGACTCACCGGGCGGCTATCAGCTGGTTGGCCGCACGTTGCCCATCTGGAATAAATTTCTGAAAAACGAACAGTTCGCGGCTAACGAGCCCTGGCTACTGCATTTCTTCGACCAGGTCCGCTTCTACCCGGTGAGCGAGGCTGAGCTGGACGAGCTGCGTGAAGATTTCCGCGAAGGCCGCGCCACCATCACCATCGAAGAGACGGTGTTTGATTTTGCTGAGCATAAGCAGTTCCTCAGCGACAACGCTGCCTCGATCGCCGAGTTCCGTCAGAAACAGGCCACCGCCTTTGAAGCGGAAGTGGCGCTGTGGGCTCAGGAAGAGGAAGGCACGCCGCTGACCAGCGAAGAGAACCTGCTACCGGCGGAGGAGCACGAAAGCGCCCTGCAGGTCAGCGCGGATATGAACGGCAATATCTGGAAGGTGCTGGTCAAGCCGGGCGATGAAGTGGTCGCCGGGCAGCCGGTGATCATCGTTGAAGCGATGAAAATGGAGCTGGCGATCCATGCCCCACAGGCTGGCCGCGTTAAGCGCATCGGCTGCCAGCCGGGTCGTCCGGTCAGCCCTGGCGATGCCCTGTTGTGGCTGGAATAAAGGGGGAGAACATGCAGGAACTTGACTCCAGACGCAGTAAGGGCCGTCCGGAAGCGTTGGCGGAAAAGGTCTATCAGAGCATTAAAAACGACATTTTCAACTTTCGCCTGATGCCGGGCGACCGCTTCAGCGAAAGCGAGATGGCCGGGCGCATGGAAGTCAGCCGCACTCCGGTGCGGCAGGCCTTGTTCTGGCTGGAACGTGAAGGTTACGTCGAGGTGTGGTTCCGCAGCGGCTGGCAGGTACGCCAGTTCGACTTCGAATACTTCGAGGAGCTGTACGACCTGCGCATTGTGCTGGAATGCGAGGCGGTTCGCCGTCTTTGTGCCATGCCTGTCGTGCGAGCCCGCGATCTGCTCAGCGAGTTGAAACGTTTCTGGATGGATCAGCCAGCACTGCAGGAGGGCAAAACGGTTTCCCGGCAGGATGAGGCCTTCCATATGGCGCTTGTTGCAGCAGCGGGCAACAGTGAAATGGCCCGCATCCATGCCGAACTGACCGAAAAAATTCGCATTATCCGCCGCCTCGACTTTACCCGCGAGGATCGGATTAAGGCGACTTACCGCGAGCACGTCCGGATTTTGCAGGCGGTATTACTACAACAAAGTGAGGAGGCTCAACGCATTCTGACTGACCACATCTCGGTCAGTAAGGCCGAGGTCAGAAAGATCACATTACACAGGCTGCAGCAGGCAAGACTTCAACCGGATTCACCCACATAACTCAACAACTTAAGGGGTTCGCCACGATGAAAAGACGTTCATTGCTCAAGGTATTTGCGCTTTCGGCAACGGTTATGAGCATGGGTTTGGCATGGGGTGCGCAGGCAGCGGACACCATTAAAGTCGGCATTTTATCCTCACTTTCCGGCACCATGGCCATCTCGGAAACGCCGCTGAAAGACGTGGCGCTGATGACCATAGATGAGATCAACACCCAGGGCGGCGTGCTGGGGAAAAAGCTTGAACCGGTCGTGGTCGATCCGGCATCCAACTGGCCGCTGTTTGCAGAAAAAGCCCGCCAGCTGCTGACTCAGGATAAAGCGGCCGTGGTGTTTGGCTGCTGGACTTCGGTCTCCCGAAAATCGGTGCTGCCGGTCTTTGAAGAGCTGAACGGCCTGCTGTTTTATCCGGTGCAATATGAAGGTGAAGAGATGTCGCCTAACGTGTTCTACACCGGCGCGGCGCCTAACCAGCAGGCTATCCCGGCGGTGGAATACCTGATGAGCGAAGACGGCGGCAGCGCGAAGCGCTTCTTCCTGCTGGGTACTGACTATGTTTATCCGCGCACCACCAATAAGATCCTGCGCGCCTTCCTGCACGCCAAAGGTGTGAAGGACAGCGATATCGAAGAGGTCTACACGCCGTTTGGCTACAGCGATTACCAGACCATCGTTTCCAACATCAAGAAATTTTCAGCCGGTGGCAAAACTGCAGTGATCTCCACCATCAATGGCGACTCTAACGTGCCGTTTTATAAGGAGCTCGCCAACCAGGGAATTAAAGCGACTGACGTACCGGTGGTTGCCTTCTCGGTGGGCGAAGAGGAGCTGCGCGGCATCGACACCAAACCGCTGGTTGGTAACCTGGCAGCCTGGAACTACTTTGAATCTGTCGATAACCCGGTCAACAAAAAATTCGTAGCGGATTACCGCGCCTGGGCCAAAGCACACAACCTGCCGAACTACAGCACTGCTGTGACCAATGACCCGATGGAAGCGACCTATGTCGGCATCCATATGTGGGCCCAGGCAGTCGAGAAAGCAGGCACCACCGATGTGGATAAAGTGCGTGTGGCAATGGCCGGACAGACCTTCAAAGCACCGGACGGCTTCACCCTGACCATGGATCAGACCAACCACCACCTGCATAAGCCCGTGATGATTGGCGAAATCGAAGACAACGGTCAGTTTAACGTGGTGTGGCAGACCGACAAGCCCGTTCGCGCTCAGCCATGGAGCCCTTATATTCCCGGCAACGACAAAAAACCCGATCACCCTGTTAAATCAACGCAATAACGTTTAAAGGCGGGGTTATCCCGCTCCTGCGCGGGGCGCGTCGTGCGCTCCGCATCCCGATCCCTGACATGATGGGCATTGCGATGTTAATACGTCGACTTTTTACGCTCTTACTTTCGCTGTGCCTGCTGGCGCCTCTGTTCGCCCTTGCCGGGCCAGCGGCGGATTTTGCTGCCGCCAGCCGGACAGATCAGATCAAACTGTTACAGGCATGGGCCGCCACGCCGGATGCCTCCCGCCTTCCTCTCCTGCAGGCACTGCATCAGGAAAATGTGGTGCTGGATGAAAACAAACAGCCGTTCAGCACGGCTGATGGCAAGCTGACGCCGCTTGACAGCGTGTTGAAACCGGCTGGCGACACCAAAAAGCTGTTTATGAACAACCGACTGCGCGTGCTGGTCGCCACCACCCTGGCGGCCCATCAGCTGGTCAGCGATCACGTCGCGACCCGTCTGAGTGCCGCCCGGGAGCTGCAAAACGACGCGCAGGCCGACCAGTTGCCGCTGCTGACTCAGCGTCTGGCTGCCGAAAAAGAGACCAGTGTCCATGCGGTGCTGGCTCAGGCCGTGGCTGGCTTGCAGATTGGCGATGCTAATCCACAGGTGCGGCTGAAGGCAGTGAAACTGCTGGGCGAAACCAGCGATCCGCAGACTCAGGCCGCCCTTGACCGCCTGACTCAACCGCAAAACGAACCGGATGCCGGAGTGCGTGCCGCCGCCGCCGACAGCCTTAAACAGATTAAACAGCGGCTGATGCTGGGCGATCTGCTCGGTCAGGCCTTTACCGGCCTGTCGCTGGGCTCGGTGCTGCTGCTGGCCGCTTTGGGGCTGGCGATCACCTACGGCCTGCTGGGCGTGATTAACATGGCGCACGGCGAGATGCTGATGCTGGGCGCTTATGCCACCTGGATGGTACAGACGCTGTTTCAGCGCTTCGCTCCGGAATGGCTGGCCTTCTATCCGCTGCTGGCGCTGCCGGTGGCCTTTATTCTCACCGCCGTAATGGGCATGGCGCTGGAAAGAACCATTATCCGCCACCTGTATGGCCGCCCGCTGGAAACGTTGCTGGCAACCTGGGGGATCAGCCTGATGCTGATCCAGCTGGTGCGGGTGCTGTTCGGTGCGCAAAATCTTGAAGTCGCCAACCCACCGTGGCTGTCCGGCGGGCTACAGGTGTTGCCAAACCTGGTCCTTCCCTGGAACCGCATCGCGGTGATCCTGTTCGTGTTTGGCGTGCTGCTCCTCACCTGGCTGTTGCTGAATAAAACCCGGTTGGGAATGAACGTGCGGGCCGTCACGCAAAACCGCGCGATGGCTGACTGCTGTGGCGTGCCAACCGGTCGGGTGGATATGCTGGCCTTTGGACTGGGTTCCGGCATCGCCGGGCTGGGCGGCGTGGCGCTGTCTCAGCTCGGCAATGTCGGGCCGGAGCTGGGTCAGGGCTATATCATCGACTCCTTCCTCGTGGTGGTCACCGGCGGTGTCGGACAGCTGGCCGGCACGGTGGTGGCCGCATTTGGACTGGGTATTCTGAATAAAGTGCTGGAACCGCAAATGGGTGCGGTGCTCGGCAAGATCCTGATCCTGGTGCTGATCGTTCTGTTCATTCAGAAACGGCCACAGGGACTGTTTGCTTTTAAAGGGAGGGTGACTGACTGATGGCACAACCTGTAACGCTCACTCTGGCGCAAAAAGCGCCGCGCCTGAGTCTCGGTTTCGGCCTGCTGGCTCTGCTGATCCTGCTGATCCTGCCCTTTCTGGCGTTGCTGCCTGCGGATAACCCACTGGCGATGTCGACCTATACCCTGACGCTGGTCGGTAAAATTCTCTGCTATGCCATCGTCGCCGTGGCGCTGGATTTGGTCTGGGGCTATGCCGGACTGCTGTCGCTCGGGCACGGCCTGTTCTTCGCACTGGGCGGTTATGCGATGGGCATGTACCTGATGCGTCAGGCAGCCGGGGACGGACTGCCCGCTTTTATGTCCTTTCTGTCGTGGGACCACCTGCCGTGGTTCTGGGCTGGCACGCAACACTTTGCCTGGGCACTGTGCCTGATTGTGCTGGTGCCAGGCGCGCTGGCGCTGGTGTTCGGCTGGTTTGCCTTTCGATCTAAAATCAAAGGGGTCTACTTCTCGATCATGACCCAGGCGCTGACCTATGCCGGAATGCTGCTGTTTTTTCGCAACGAAACCGGCTTCGGCGGCAATAACGGCTTTACCGGCTTCACTACCCTGCTCGGCTTCCCGGTCACCGCCACCAGCACCCGTATCGGCCTGTTCGTCGCCACCGTGCTGCTGCTGGTTGCCAGCCTGGGAATAGGTTTCGCGCTGGCCCGCAGCAAGTTTGGCCGCGTGCTGACAGCCGTGCGCGATGCGGAAAACCGCCTGATGTTTTGCGGCTACGATCCAACAGGCTTCAAGCTGTTCGTCTGGACGCTGTCAGCGATGCTGTGCGGGTTGGCCGGGGCGCTGTATGTGCCACAGGTCGGCATTATCAATCCCAGTGAGATGTCGCCTACAAACTCCATTGAGGCGGCGATCTGGGTGGCCCTGGGTGGGCGAGGCACGCTGATCGGCCCGCTGCTTGGCGCAGGGATCGTCAACGGGGCCAAAAGCTGGTTTACCGTTGCTTTCCCGGAGTACTGGTTATTTTTCCTTGGTCTGATGTTTATCCTCGTGACGCTTTTTTTGCCACGGGGCGTGATTGGCCTGCTCCGCCGGAGGAAGCATGACTGAGCAACTCTTTACCCAACCCCATCCGGCCGACCGCCATCGTGAACAGACAGATCCGGTGCTGCAGCTGGAAAACATCAACGTCTCTTTTGACGGCTTTAAGGCGCTGACCAACCTGTCGCTGCAGATCGGCGTTGGCGAACTGCGCTGCATTATCGGGCCAAACGGCGCGGGCAAGACCACGCTGATGGATGTGATCACCGGAAAAACCAGGCCGGATAACGGCCGCGTGTTTTACGATCAGAGCACCGATCTCACCACCCTTTCCCCGGTGGACATTGCCCGCATCGGCATTGGCCGAAAATTTCAGAAGCCGACCGTGTTCGAAGCCCTGACGGTATTTGAAAATCTTGAGATTGCGCTGAAAACCGACAAATCGGTGTGGTCCTGCCTTCGCAGCAAGCTGAACGGTGAACAGCAGGACCGTATTGATGAGGTACTGAAACTGCTGCGGCTTGGCGCGGAACGATATCGTCCGGCGGGTCTGCTGTCGCACGGGCAGAAGCAGTTTCTGGAGATCGGCATGCTGCTGGTGCAGGACCCGCATCTGCTGCTGCTGGATGAACCGGCGGCGGGCATGACCGATGCGGAAACCGACTACACCGCCGAACTGTTTCGCAGTCTGGCAGGCCAGCACTCGCTGATGGTGGTGGAGCATGATATGGGCTTTGTCGAAACCATCGCCGACCGCGTCACCGTGCTGCATCAGGGCCAGGTGCTGGCGGAAGGGTCGCTGCGCGACGTGCAGGCTAACGAGCAGGTTATCGAAGTTTATCTGGGGCGCTGATATGTTACAGGTATCTGAACTGAATCAATATTATGGCGGCAGCCACATCCTGCGCGGCCTCTCATTTGAAGCGAGGCCCGGCGAGATCACCTGCCTGCTGGGTCGCAATGGCGTGGGCAAAACCACGCTGCTGAAATGCCTGATGGGATTGCTCCCGGCGAAATCCGGCACCCTCTGCTGGCAGGGAAAAAACCTCAACGGACGTAAACCGCACCAGCGGGTGCAGGCCGGGATTGCCTACGTTCCTCAGGGACGTGAGATCTTTCCCCGGCTGACGGTGGAAGAGAACCTGCTGATGGGTCTGGCAAGGTTTTCAGGTTTGCAGGCTAAGCAGGTGCCGGAAGAGATATACCAGCTGTTTCCGGTGCTGAAAGAGATGAAACAGCGGCGCGGTGGCGATCTTTCAGGCGGACAGCAACAGCAGCTGGCGATCGGTCGTGCGCTGGCGTGTAAGCCACAACTGCTGATCCTCGATGAGCCGACTGAAGGGATCCAACCGTCGGTGATCAAAGAGATTGGCGCAGTGATCCGCCAGCTCGCCCAGCGAGGCGATATGGCAATCCTGCTGGTTGAGCAGTTTTATGATTTTGCCGCGGAACTGGCCGACAGCTATCTGGTGATGTCACGGGGGGAGATCGTTCAACGCGGCCGGGGGGAGAGCATGGAAGCGGACGGCGTTCGGGGTCTGGTGACGATTTAGGGAAGAGGCCCGGGTTTACCCTGCCGGCCCGGCTCTTACTGCCATACTGCGTCAGGTTTGCGGCCCGATCTCATTGAAGGTAATATTGCAGACCTGCCTGCTCAGCGATGCGTAAATCATTAAAATCGGTGACCTTTGTCGGGAGCGGAAGGCCGTCTTCGTGAAAACCTCAACCGGCTTCAGTTCCGGCGGAGCGGGCGAAGAGCACGCTCGCCTGATGCACGAAACGGCCGGGCCGGATGTGAACGTGAAAGCATCAGGTGCAGTACGTGACCGGCATACCGCAGAAATCATGATCCAGGCGGGTGCCTGCCGCATCGGCACCCGCTCCGGCGTCACCATCGTGCAGGGCACCAGCGGCGAAGGCTATTAACCGATCATCAGGAAACACCGACCATGGAAACCCGGCGCGACGAGCGCGTAAAAAAACTGGCGCACGCGCTGCAGCGAACCGACAAGATCCACCTGAAAGAGGCGGCGCAGCTGCTTGGCGTATCCGAGATGACCATCCGGCGCGATATCAGCGAACAGCCTTCTGCGGTGGTGCTGCTTGGCGGGTATATTGTCAGCGATCCGAAAAGCAGCCAGGGTCACTACTTTGTTACCGATCAACAGGCCCACAACGTGGAGAAGAAGCGCCGGTCAGGTCAGCTGGCGGCGGCACTCATCCAGCCTGGCGACACGGTCTTTTTTGACTGCGGCACCACCATGCCATGGGTGGTGGATGCCATCGACGGCGAACTGGAATTTATCGCTATCTGCTGCGCGATGAACACCTTCCTGGCACTGAAAGAGAAACCCGCCTGTAAGGTGATCCTGAACGGCGGGGAATTTCATGCGGATAACGCGATCTTCACCCCACTGGGCCAGGGTTCAGTGATGGACAGCCTCTGCCCCGGCAAGGCGTTTATCTCTGCTGCTGGCATTGATGCGGAACAGGGCGCGACCTGTTACAACCTCAACGAGCTGCCGATGAAACACCAGGCGCTGCAACGCGCACGCCAGAAGATCCTGGTGGCCGACAGCAGCAAGTTTGGCAAGGTGCTTTCCGCGCGCATCGGCGAACTCAGCATATTTGATACGCTGGTCAGCGATGATGCCGCGCCGAAAAAGCTGGCGCAGCACCTGGCGCAGCTGGGGATGGACCACTTACACCCCTGAGCCCGACGGTAAATCAGGCCCAGCGGTTAAGGATCTCTTCGCCGTCGCGCAGGCGGCGCAGGTTCTCACACACGCCCGCCACGTTACCGTTCAGGGAGTTATCCGTGACGCCGCCAATGTGCGGCGTTGCCAGCACATTGTAGTGAAACAGATCGTCTTCCGGATCCGGTGGCTCCTGCCAGAACACGTCCAGCCCTGCTCCGGCCAGATGCCCGACCTCCAGTGCCGCCAGCAGCGCCTGTTTCTCAATCAGCCCACCCCGCCCCAGATTGATCAGAAAGCTGCCCTGCTTCATCTGCGCCAGCGCCGTTTCATCAATGATATTGCGGGTGTCACTGTTGTCCGGCAGGCTCAGTATGACAAAATCCGCCTCGCTCAGCAGCGCAGGCAGGTGCTCCATATTGCCCAGCCAGTCCAGCTGGTGATCTTTAGCAAAGCTCTGCTCGGCGGTTCGCTTCACCCCGATCAGCTTCACGCCAAAAGGCACCAGCCGCTTCGCCAGCGCTTTGCCGATTCCGCCCACGCCTACCAGCCCGACAGTTTTGCCCATCAGCCCCATTCCTACCGGCAGGCCAAGCTGGCGGGTGGCAATCATCTGCGGTATTTCTCTGGCCTTACGCGCCAGCCCGATCATCATCCAGATCCCCAGTTCGGCCACAGAATCCGCGTTGCCAGAGTGGTCGGAGGGTACATTGGCCACCTGGATACCCTGTGCTCTGGCACTGGCGATATCCACGCTCTCCAGCCCTGCTCCCGACTGCTGGATCAGCTTCAGCCTGTCAGCGGTTTTCAGCAGAGCCGGTGTGACTTTTGCCATGCCAGGGATCAGCACGTCATACCCCGCCAGGCTCTCGGCCGCATGCCCGGCTGAAGCGGTAAAGTCGACGTCCGGCAGCCTCTGGCGAAACTGCTGAATCATGCCACCCCAGGCATTTTCTTCCGCCGCGATCAAAACTTTCATCGTTATCTCCCTGCTTTGTAAGGCAAAAAAACAGCATAATGGCCACAGGTCGAAAATCAAACAGTTATCACGCAAAAGCGCTGATAACAGGATAATCCGCAGGAAAGTGCGGTGATTAACACCCGGTACGGCTGGGATTAACAGAGGAAACCAGCTAAACTTCGTGATCTGAGTGGGCAGCGAATGCCCCATTTAACACCAGACACCAAGAGGCTCATCCTACGTGGCTCAATTCGTCTATAGCATGCATCGCGTCGGCAAAGTGGTTCCGCCGAAGCGTCATATTCTGAAAAATATCTCCCTGAGCTTTTTCCCGGGCGCCAAAATCGGCGTACTGGGTCTGAATGGCGCAGGTAAATCCACCCTGCTGCGCATCATGGCTGGTATCGATAAAGATATCGAAGGGGAAGCGCGTCCGCAGCCAGGCATCAAGATCGGCTATCTGCCGCAGGAGCCTCAGCTGAACCTGGAGCACACCGTCCGTGAATCGGTGGAAGAAGCGCTGGCCGAGGTGGTTGGTGCGCTGAAACGTCTTGATGAAGTGTACGCACTGTACGCAGAAGAAGACGCTGATTTTGACAGGCTGGCCGCAGAACAGGGCAGGCTGGAAGAGATTATTCAGGCGCACGACGGCCATAACCTCAACACCCAGCTGGAGCGTGCCGCCGATGCGCTGCGCCTGCCTGACTGGGACGCGAAAATCGCTAACCTCTCCGGTGGTGAACGTCGTCGCGTGGCACTTTGCCGCCTGCTGCTGGAAAAACCAGACATGCTGCTGCTGGACGAACCAACCAACCACCTGGATGCAGAATCAGTGGCCTGGCTGGAGCGCTTCCTGCACGACTTCGAGGGCACCGTGGTGGCAATTACCCACGACCGTTACTTCCTTGATAACGTCGCTGGCTGGATCCTGGAGCTTGACCGCGGTGAAGGTATTCCATGGGAAGGTAACTACTCCTCCTGGCTGGAGCAGAAAGATGCCCGTCTGGCACAGGAAGCCTCTTCTGAAGCCGCACGCCGCAAATCCATCGAGAAAGAGCTGGAGTGGGTGCGTCAGGGGGCCAAAGGCCGTCAGTCTAAAGGCAAGGCACGCCTGGCCCGCTTTGAAGAGCTGAACAACACCGAGTACCAGAAACGTAACGAAACCAACGAACTGTTTATTCCACCAGGGGCTCGCCTGGGCGACAAAGTGGTGGAAGTCAGCAACCTGCGTAAATCCTACGGCGACCGCGTGCTGATCGACGACCTCTCCTTCTCAGTACCTAAAGGGGCAATCGTTGGCATCATCGGCCCGAACGGCGCGGGTAAATCTACCCTGTTCCGCATGATGTCCGGTCAGGAACAGCCTGACTCCGGCAGCATCGTGCTGGGTGATACCGTTAAGCTGGCGTCGGTCGATCAGTTCCGCGACAGCATGGATAACACCAAAACCGTCTGGGAAGAAGTTTCTGGCGGCCAGGACATCATGCGTATCGGCAACACCGAGATGCCAAGCCGCGCTTATGTTGGCCGCTTCAACTTCAAAGGCGTTGACCAGGGCAAACGCGTGGGTGAACTGTCCGGTGGTGAGCGTGGTCGTCTGCATCTGGCCAAGCTGCTGCAGGTGGGCGGCAACATGCTGCTGCTTGATGAACCCACCAACGACCTGGACATCGAAACCCTGCGCGCGCTGGAAAACGCCCTGCTGGAGTTCCCCGGCTGCGCGATGGTGATCTCGCATGACCGCTGGTTCCTCGACCGTATTGCCACCCACATTCTGGACTACCAGGATGAAGGCAAAATTGAGTTCTTCGAAGGTAACTTTACCGAATACGAAGAGTACAAGAAGCGTACGCTGGGCGCCGAAGCGCTGGAGCCAAAACGCATCAAGTACAAGCGTATGATTAAGTAAGCACCTACGGCACGGAAAATACAGGCCGTGAAGAACGCGTCTCGCATCCTGAGCGGTGCGAGCCGGACTACTGCAGTAGATAGCGTTGTTCACGCCGCCTGTATTCCGCGCTCCAGGCATCGCTTCATTCGTTACTGATAGAACTCACGAAACACCGGCGACTGCAGCGCGTAGTCAACAAAGTGCGACAGCGCAGGCGAGTTCAGCTTGCGGCTCGGATAGACCAGCCACAGTTCGTTACCTGCCAGCTGCCAGTCCGGCAAAACCTCCACCAGCGGCCCCCCCGATCGCAACTCGCCCGTCAGAAAGCGTGGCAGCAACGTGATCCCCGCATCCTCCAGCGCACACTCCCGCGCATAGATCAGATTATCGGTCATATGGATTGGCGGCAGCATCCAGCGGTAATACTCCTCATCTTTTTTCAGCAGCCATTCACTCCATGCCCGGTGGGCGATGCAGCGGTGCTCCGCCAGCTGCTGCGGATGGACGATGTCCTCATGCCGTGCCAGATAGCCGGGTGAGGCCACCAGCAGGCGCTCACAGTAGCCTACCCGCCGGCCAATCAGCGAAGAATCTTGTGGCTGACCCGTGCGCAGGGCCACATCATACCCCTCCTGCACCAGGTCACGAACCTCATCCGACACCGACACCTCGAGGGTGACGTCCGGATACTCCTGCTGAAAAGCCGCGTTCAGCCGTGCCAGCAGCGTGGCCCCAATCCCCGCCGGAGAGGTAATTCTCAGCCGCCCGCTGGGATTATCCCGCAGGCGTTGAATGGCCAGATTCGCTCTTTCACTGGCCTGCAGCATCTCCTGGCAATGAACCAGGTAACGTTCTCCCGCAAACGTCAGGTTGAGCTGACGGGTGGTACGATTAATCAGACGTAACCCCAGTGTTTGTTCAAGCTGGCTGATACGCTGGCTGACGCTGGATTTCGGCAATCCAGAGCGCTTCGCTGCAGCGGTGAAACTGCCGCATTCGGCCACCCTCGCAAAGAGAGCCATATCCTGCAGCTGTTTAAACATGATTGTTCACCTGAAACGAACACTTCGTTAGTTATTGTACGGCTTATCACTAGCCTGCTTACCTTCTACACTGAATAACACAACTGACAGGAGAGGCGCTATGACAATCAGAGCGATTGCTATCAATCCAGAAAAACCGGATCAATTTTTTGAATTTCAGCCAGAAAAACAAGCCCCTGGTGAATATGATTTGCTGGTAGAGGTGAAGGCCGCCTCGGTTAATCCCGTGGATACCAAAGTGCACAAAGGTGCACAAAAGAATGGATTACAGCAACCACGCGTTCTCGGCTGGGACGCCAGCGGCGTGGTGGTGGAAGTAGGCAGTAAAGTCAGCGGTTTTAAAGCCGGAGATAACGTGTATTACGCCGGGGATATCACCCGTCCGGGCAGCAACAGCACCCATCAGCTGATTGACGCGCGCATTACCGGACATAAACCCTCCTCGCTGAACTGGGCTGAATCTGCGGCTATCCCGTTGACGGCCCTGACCGCATGGGAAGGTCTGTTTGACCGCCTGCATATCGACGAAGCGGAAGAAGGTAAAACGCTGCTGATTGTGGGCGGCGCTGGCGGCGTCGGCTCACTGGCAATCCCGTTTGCCAGACTGCACAGCAAGGTAAAAGTGATTGCCACCGCTTCCCGCCCGGACTCCGTGCAATGGTGTCAGGATCGCGGTGCGGATATCGTGATCGACTATAGAGATATGCCGGCAGAACTGGAGAAACACGGTCTGAAGCAGGTCGATTACATTTTCTGCCTGAATGATACCGATGGTCACTGGGAGACGATGGCGAAGCTGATCGCACCACAGGGCCATATCTGTACTATCGTGGAGAATGAAAAACCGCTGGACATGGACCAGTTGAAGCTGAAAAGCGCCTCGCTGCATTTTGAATTTATGTATACCCGCAGCATGTATAACACGCCGGATATTGCCCGTCAGGGGGAAATTCTGGATGCCACCGCGACATTGCTGGACGCAGGGAAAATTACCACATCCCTGAGCAAAACCCTGCATGGGCTGAGCGTGGAAACCCTGACCGAAGCCCACCGACTGGTGCTGGAAGGACATATGCGCGGTAAAGTGGTGATGATTTACTGAGGGTCAGGCGGGTGCGTCGTCGCCCGCCGTTCCTCTGCCCTTTTGTGAGCTGTCGCGCAGCTGCTTATCCAGATGCCAAAATAACATTGCCCTTCCTGCCCTATCCTTGGGCGCCTGTACGATGCCCGCCCCCGCCCCGCTTTTTATACTGAACTGGCAAAGTCTTACCTTAACGGTCAGAACGGCCTCTCCTGATAATCCCCGCCGCTGATCGCCCTACATATTGAGGTTTTTGGCATGAAAATCAGTAAGATAGAGGTGATTCGCCTCAGCATTCCTTTTGTAAGCGATCGTGCCCCCGCCACCCCGGAAGAAAAAGCATGGAACGCCGCCTCTGCGGCACTCAAACAGATGGAAACCCTGCTGGTCAGGGTGGAGACCGACTCTGGCCTGCAGGGTTGGGGGGAAGGTTTTGGTCATTTGTGTAATCCCGTGACGGCACAGGCTCTACAGGATGTGGTCATCCCCTGTTTTCTCGGTAAGACCTTACCGGGCAGTCGTGCCGCCCTGGCCGCATTAATGTCAGAGGCCGAAACGGCCCTGCACGCCTTTGGCCGGACTGGCCCGGTACGCTTCGGCCTTTCCGCCATCGATATTGCGCTGTGGGATCTCCTTGGCCAGCAGCAGGAGCAGCCACTGTGGCAGTTGCTGGGCGCAAAACGTCAGCAGATTGAGCTGTATGCCAGTCTGGTGAGCTATAACAACCAGCCGGAGGAAGTCGCCCGCCAGGTCAGACGCGCCTGGCAGGCGGGATTCCATACGCTGAAGCTGCATGAGACGGAATACAGCGCCATTGCCGCAGCGCGGGCAGCTCTGCCACAAGAGGCCACGCTGATGGTGGATGTGAACTGCCCGTGGACGGTGGCAGAGGCCAGCCGCCGCGCCCACCAGCTGGCAGAACTCAAGCTGGGCTGGCTGGAAGAACCCGTCTGGCCGCCGGATGATGCCGCAGGGCTGGCTACCGTTCGTCGTGAAGGAACTTTGCTTGCCGCCGGGGAAAATGCCGCAGGGGAGTGGGGTTTTGAAGAACTGTTTGCCAGAGCGGCCGTCGATGTGGTGCAGCCGAGCGTCACCAAAGTGGGCGGCATCACTGCATCGCTGCGCGTTTTTGAACGGGCCAAATCCTGTGGCGTCAGGGTGGTGCCGCATTGCTTCTATTATGGCGCTGGATTACTGGCAACCGCGCATCTTGTGGCTACCCTGCCGCCGGAAATCCTGTTGGAAGTGCCCTACATCCGCTTCTCTTCCCTGCTCTATCCGCAGCTGGATTTTACCCCCACGCTGACGTTGCCAGATAAGCCTGGCCTGGGCTTTATGCCCGATGCAGAGATCATGAAAAAACACACCGTCAGCCATCTGCGCATTGATGCGGAGGGCGTTCATCATGTTTAAAAACTACCGTAGCGTGGTTGCCCTGCTGCTGTTTTTCGCCGGAATGCTCAACTACCTTGACCGGGCGGCGCTGTCGGTCATGGCGCCACTGGTGAAAAAAGACCTGAGTATTGATGATGCGCAGATGGGCATTCTGTTCAGCTGCTTCTTTATCGGCTACTGCCTGTTCTGTTTTCTCGGCGGCTGGGGGGCCGATCGCTTTGGCCCGCGCAAGGTATTCGGTTGGGCAGCGGCCATCTGGTCACTGTTCTGCGGGGCTACCGCGCTGGCGGGCACCTTTGCTCATCTGCTGATCGTGCGGGTGCTGTTTGGCATCGGTGAAGGCCCGATGGGCACCACCACCAATAAATCCATCTCAAGCTGGTTTCCCCGCAAAGAAGTTGGCCGGGCGGTCGGCTTCACCAACGCCGGCCAGCCGCTGGGAGCCGCCGTCGCCGCGCCGGTTGTTGGCCTGGTCGGGCTTCACTTCGGCTGGCGCGTGTCATTTATCGCTATTGCCGTTCTGGGGTTTGTCTGGCTGGGCTTCTGGCTGTGGTTGTTTCGTGATAAGCCAGAGCAGCACCCACGCGTGACGGAAAGCGAGCGCAGCATGATCAAAGCCCAGCGTCCGGCCACCCGTGCCGCGGGTTCTGCTGCCGTGCAGACGACAAAGCTCTGGCACTACGTATTTTCCCTGCCGGTGCTCGGCGTCGCAGCCGCGTTCTTCTGCTTCAACTACATCCAGTATTTTTTCCTCTCCTGGCTGCCGAGCTATCTGACCGACTTCCAGCACCTGGATATTAAAAGCATGAGCCTGATCGGCATTCTGCCATGGCTGGGGGCCACAATTGGCTTTATCGGCGGCGGACTGATCTCCGATGCACTGTTCAGACGCACCGGCAATTTTCTGCAGTCGCGCAAGCTGGTGATCTTCTCCGGACTGGCCGTGGCGGCGCTGTGTGTGATGCTGACAGCCTGGGCCGGCAGCGTCACTTCAGCAGTGAGTCTGATCACTCTTGCCAGCGTGTTTGCCTATATGACCCCCCAGGCATGCTGGTCGCTGTTGCAGGATATCGTTCCGGCGGAGCGCATCGGTACGGCGGGGGGGGTTGTGCATCTGCTGGCCAATCTGGCAGGGATACTGTCGCCGGGGATCACTGGTTTTTTAATCCAGTATGGCGGTGGGTACTCTTCAGCATTTCTGCTGGCCAGTGCGCTGGCCCTGACCGGTATGGCAATGCTGGCAGTGTTTGTTCGCGAACGTAGCGTGAAAGCCTTACGCTCACTGGCTTAATCCAGCAAATTATCTTCAGGCTCCGTGATACGGAGCCTGTCGATGTGCCCGGCGGCTTAAGCGCCCAGCATGTCCTTCACCAGCTCGACGCAGCGCAGGAAGCGCTCATCGTAGTTATCCTGCTCAACATGCACGTACTGGATCTGATTCTCTTCCAGCATTGAGACCAGCAGATGCTGAAACTCTTTGCGGTCCACCGAGCTGCCCAGGCTGCGCAAACCGTCCGCCACCCAGGGAACGTTATTTTCCACCAGGATCACCAAATCGAAGCGATATTCATCGATCAACGCCTGCACGAAGGGGTGTTCACGCCCTTCATATTTTTTGCAGAAGGCCTGAGTCGTGACAAAATCGGTATCAATAAAGGCCACTTTATTAGCGTATTTAACTGCGAAATCAATATATTGCGCCTGACCAAGGGCAATCTTGTCATAATCAGAATATTGCAGGGCCATCTCGTCACCGCCGAGGTGTGAGAAGACATAATCGCGGCCAAATTCCCACGCGCTGGTGGTATTAAAGATGTTCGCCAGCTTGTTCACCAGCGTTGATTTGCCGCTGGATTCCCCCCCAAGGATCGCCACCGTACGTACAAAGAACGGCTTCACTTCCGTCGGGATATATTCCCAGTAGCGGAACGGATCCTGGCGGATCTGGGCACCACTGATGTTCATAAATGAGCGCCGCGGGTCGATCAGCACCGCTTCAATCCCCAGATGCTGCTGATATTGCGGCGCATCCAGCTCTTCGCTGGTGTAAACCCGGTTCGGCACGATACCGTGGTTGTCCATAAAGTCGTTGATGCCGCGACTCCATATGTCCCAGCCGTGGGGGTAAGGCTCCATCCCTTCCTCGTTAAATGAGTGAATGCGGATGTTCTTCTGGTATTTGAAGGTCTGCAGCAGCCAGCGCAGACGGTCGCTGACGGTCGGCTGCTGTGACATCGCGCTGTCTTCAAACAACTTCAGATCGCGCGGCTCGTCGTAGCCCATGATGATATGCAGCTCGTCAACCTGGCTACAGGCACGCTGGATAAGGTAGATATGGCCGGTATGCAGCGGGTAAAACTTGCCGAACACCACGCCGATTGTTTTTTCACGGCGCGGGAACTCCAGCCCGAGAAAACGGTGCAGCGCTTCCAGCTTCTGCGCGCTGGGGCTTTTGATTTTGGCATTCAGCAGCTGGCTGAGGTAGCCCTTGGTCATGCTGCTGGCATCGGCCACCTGTTGCAGCGTGCAGCCCTGCTGGCGGATTGCGGTTTTCAGATAATCGAATGACGACATCAAATGCCTCCGGCATAACGGACGGAGTCTGTTCCGTCCCGACGATAACAATCCATTCAACTAAAAATGGTCAGAGATCTTCCAGAATCGCCAGCGCGTCGGCCAGCTTTTTCACGCCATACACTTTCATGTTTTCCGGCACTTTTTTTGGCACGTTGGCCGCAGGCACAATCGCCCGGCGGAAACCGTGCTTTGCCGCTTCTGAAATCCGTTCCTGTCCGCTCGGCACTGGACGAATTTCTCCCGCCAGTCCCACTTCGCCGAACACGACCAGATCCTGGGGCAATGGCCGGTCGCGCAGGCTGGATACCATCGACAACATCAGCGCCAGATCCGCGCTGGTCTCCGTCACCTTCACGCCGCCCACCACGTTGACGAAGACGTCCTGGTCAGCCATCTGCAGCCCGCCGTGACGATGCAGCACGGCCAGCAGGATCGCCAGACGGTTCTGCTCCAGCCCCACCGCAACACGCCTTGGATTGCCCATCATCGAGTGGTCCACCAGCGCCTGAATTTCCACCAGCAGCGGCCGCGTCCCTTCCCACAGCACCATCACCGAGCTGCCGGAGGTGACTTCATCGCCCCGGCTGAGGAAAATGGCGGAAGGGTTGCTGACTTCGCGCAGGCCCTGTTCGGTCATGGCGAACACGCCCAGCTCGTTAACGGCACCAAAACGGTTTTTATGGCTGCGCAGAGTGCGGAAGCGCGAATCGGCATCGCCATCCAGCAACACCGAACAGTCGATACAGTGCTCCAGCACTTTCGGCCCGGCCAGTGAACCATCTTTGGTGACGTGCCCCACCATCACTATTGCCACGCCGCGCGTTTTGGCGAAGCGGGTCAGCCAGGCGGCGGTTTCGCGCACCTGCGCCACGCTGCCCGGCGATGACTGGATATCCGCCATGTGCATCACCTGAATCGAGTCGATCACCATCAGCTTCGGCTCTTCCTGCTCGGCGATCAGGCAGATCTGCTCAATGCTGGTTTCCGAGAGCATATTAAGGTTTTCAGTGGGCAGACCAAGGCGGTGCGCACGCATCGCCACCTGCTGCAACGACTCTTCGCCGGTGACGTAAAGTGTCTTCATCCCTTCGGCAAGTTTGCACAGGGTTTGCAGCAGCAGAGTACTTTTTCCTGCGCCGGGATTGCCCCCGATCAGAATGGCACTGCCGGGTACCACACCGCCGCCCAGCACACGGTCAAATTCTTTAAACCCGGTGGAGAAACGGGGCAGCGCTTCCAGACTGATATCCGACAGCTTTTGCACGCGACTGGTACCCGCGCTGCCCGCATAGCCTGACAGCCGCTCGTTGCGGGCAACGGTGGGCGACGCCGCCAGCCTGACCTCGGTGATGGTATTCCAGGCATGACAGGCGCTGCACTGCCCCTGCCAGCGTGGATAATCTGCGCCGCATTCGTTACAAACAAAGGCGCGCTTTGCCGCTTTGGCCAAATCTACCCCTTAACGCTCTTCATGGATCAGGCTGCCGCTGAGGATGCAGAACACCCCCATCAGATCAGCATGACGAATAATGACTTCGGTTTTTTCATTCACTTTGGGCT
Organism: Erwinia amylovora; assembly: GCA_050311775.1. GTDB lineage: Bacteria > Pseudomonadota > Gammaproteobacteria > Enterobacterales > Enterobacteriaceae > Erwinia > Erwinia amylovora_A. The sequence goes on from JBNONK010000003.1 coordinate 179,504, forward strand.
TGGCGTGATAGGCGATGCCCAGCGCGGAGGCCTGGATCATCAGCAGATCGTTGGCGCCATCGCCGATCGCCACAGTCTGCTCAGGGGCGATTTCAAAGCGCTCCGCCAGCTTCAGCAGCATCTCCGCTTTGTATTTTGCATCAACGATATCGCCCAGCACTTCGCCGGTCAGTTTGCCATCGCGAATTTCCAGCACGTTGGCGGCAATCGCGGACAAATGGAGAGTGTCGCGCAGGTATTCGGCAAAATAGGTAAAGCCGCCGGAAGCGATAGCCACGTGCCAGCCCAGCGCCTGCAGTTTGGGCACCAGCGAAGTCAGGCCCGGCATTAATGGCAGCTTGTCGCGCACCTGTTGCAGAATAGTGGCATCGGCATCTTTCAGCGTGGCCACGCGCTGACGCAGACTGGCGGCAAAATCGAGCTCGCCTCGCATCGCCCGTTCGGTCACTTCTGCCACCTGCTCGCCGCTACCGGCCAGTTTGGCAATTTCATCAATGCATTCGATTTCGATGGCGGTGGAGTCCATATCCATCACCAGCAGGCCCGGCGTTTTCAGATGCGGGATACGCCCCAGCGGCGCCACATCCAGACCGGCTTCGTGAGCCAGTTTGGTGGCTCGCGGCGTCAGGGAGCCGGCCAGGCGTACCACCTGATAGTCCTCCACCCGCCATGCGCTGACGATGACCATCGCCGCACCCAGCTGATGCTGCAGCTCAGTGAGGCCACGTTTATCCAGGCTACGCCCGTACAGAAGCCAGCCGGTGTGGCCAGCGCGGTAGTCCAGCGGCATCACTTCATCGCCGCTGAGAGAAAGGGGTAAACCTGGCCAGAGAGAGACATCGGAAGGCAGGTCGCACCAGGTCAGACTATTTGGCATTACAGCTCCTGTAGGGACATATTAACCACGCAAGAGGCTACCCTGTCAGGCCCGCTTCTGGCAACATAAAGCGTCGATACGGACGGTGGTTCGTTCATAAAGTGTGAAGGGTAAAGATGGCAAAGGCCAAACTTAAATTTCGTCTGCACCGCACGGCAATCGTACTGATCTGTCTGGCCCTGCTGGTGCTGCTGATGCAGGGTGCTTCGTGGTTCAGTCTCGGCCACCAGATGGCGCGTGCCGGGCAGGTGGAAGAACTGGCCCGTACCCTGACCCGCCAGGTGGCATTCAGCCTGACGCCGCTGATGGAAAACAGCGATGATAACCACCAGAAAATCGAAGATATTCTGACGCAGCTGACCAGAGAGAGCCGCATTCTCGATGCCTCGGTCTATGACGATGATGGCACGCTGCTGGCCCACAGCGGCGAAACGATCAACGTGCGCGACCGGCTCGCGCTGGATGGTCAGCGGGCAGGCAGCTACTTCAATCACCAGCTGGTCCAGCCGCTGGAGAGCCCGGATGGGCCGCGTGGCTTCCTGCGCGTCACGCTGGATACCCATGTCCTGGTGACAGAATCCAAGCAGGTGGATAATACCACCAACATCCTGCGCCTGATGATGCTACTGGCGCTGGCAATCGGCATTATCCTTACCCGAACCCTGCTGCGCGATCGCCGCACCCGCTGGCAGCAGTCTCCCTTCCTGCTGACCGCCAATAAGCCGGTGAAGGAAGACGATGACAACAGCGCACCAGCAGAGCCTGAGAAACCCTGATCGGCCATCAGCGTGGACGCAGGAAGAAGGGAAAACTGGCCGCAGTATAGCGGCCAGTGGAGAGGTAAAAATTACTCTTTATCGCCCAGCAGGACAGATTCCAGCGCGATTTCAATCATCTCGTTAAACGTGGTCTGGCGCTCTGCCGCCGTGGTCTGCTCGCCGCTGCGAATATGGTCTGACACGGTGCAGATAGCCAGCGCTTTCGCCCCGAACTCTGCCGCCACGCCATAAATACCGGCCGCTTCCATTTCCACGCCCAGGATGCCGTACTTTTCCATTACGTCGAACATCTGCGGATCTGGCGTATAGAACAGATCGGCTGAGAAGAGGTTACCCACGCGGGCCTTCACGCCCAGAGCTTTCGCCGCGTCTACTGCGTTACGCACCATATCGAAGTCAGCAATTGCCGCGAAATCGTGATCCCTGAAGCGCATCCGGTTCACTTTAGAATCCGTGGAAGCGCCCATACCGATCACCACGTCACGCAGCTTCACATCGGCGCGCACGGCTCCGCAGGAGCCAACACGAATGATCTTCTTCACACCAAAATCGGTGATCAGCTCTTTGGTGTAAATCGAGCAGGAAGGGATGCCCATTCCGTGACCCATCACGGAGATTTTACGGCCTTTATAAGTGCCGGTGTAACCCAACATGCCGCGCACGTTGTTGACTTCAACCGCATCCTGCAGAAAGGTTTCTGCGATATATTTTGCACGTAGCGGGTCGCCCGGCATCAGTACCACGTCAGCGAAGTCACCCATTTCGGCATTAATATGAGGGGTAGCCATGTTTTATCCTTATTTGATCAGTATGTTGCGCTGATTACAGCATGCTTTTGCCGTATTCCATATCGGAAAGGCCAAAATACTTCGCCACCGTCTGGCCGATATCCGCGAAGGTGTCACGATAACCCAGTGAGCCAGGCTTCACCCCCGGGCCGTAGATCAGCACCGGGATATGCTCGCGGGTGTGCTCGGTGCCCTGCCAGGTTGGATCGCACCCGTGGTCTGCCGTGAGGATCAGGATATCGCCCTCTTTGACCTGCGCCATCAGCTCTGGCAGGCGACGGTCGAACAGCTCCAGGCCGCCAGCGTAGCCGGGAACATCGCGGCGATGGCCCCAGGTGGAGTCAAAGTCGACAAAGTTGGTGAACACAATGCTGTTATCTGGCGCGATCTTCATTTCCTGAACCGTAGCGTCAAACAGCGCATCCAGCCCGGTCGCTTTCACCTTTTTGGTGATACCAACGTGGGCGTAAATATCCGCGATTTTACCCACGGAAACCACTTCGCCCTGCTGCTCATCCACCAGCTTTTTCAGGATAGTCGGTGCAGGGGGCTCAACGGCCAGATCGTGACGATTGCCGGTCCGCTCGAAGTGCCCGGCTTTATCGCCAACAAACGGACGCGCAATCACCCGGCCAATGTTGTAACCCCCTTCAGTCAGCGCTTCACGGGCGATTTCACACAGCTGGTAGAGACGCTCAAGGCCAAAGGTCTCTTCATGACAGGCAATCTGGAACACCGAATCGGCGGAGGTGTAGAAAATCGGCTTACCGGTTTTCATATGCTCTTCCCCCAGTTGATCGAGGATCACCGTACCGGAAGAGTGGCAGTTGCCCAGATAGCCCGGCAGGTCAGCCTTTTCCACCAGTTCATCCAGCAATGCCTGTGGGAAGCTGTTCTCTTTATCGGTGAAGTAACCCCAGTCAAACAGCACCGGTACACCGGCAATTTCCCAGTGGCCTGACGGCGTATCTTTGCCGGATGACAGCTCGCTGGCGTAGGCGTAAGCCCCAATAATCTCAGCGTTCCGATCCAGACCCGGTGGGAACTTCCCGGTGGATTCTTCCGCAGCCTTGCCTAACCCCAATGCGGTGAGGTTGGGCAGATGCAGCGGCCCTTTCCGTCCTTTGTCGGCTTCACCTTTGAAGCACGCCTCAGCAATATGCCCCAGCGTATCCGACCCGGCATCGCCGAACTTGTCAGCGTCTTTACTGGACCCAATTCCGAAGGAATCAAGCACCATGATAAATGCACGTTTCATCCTGGTCTCCTGCGTCTTGAACGCGATGAGCTTAAATTTAATCGATCGGAACAGTATGCCGCTTATCCGGCAATTCTGCGATAGATAACTGGCATGGCAGCGGGCGTTTTTTCACTGAGCGTAATGGCCTGCTTCACTGCCGCAGCTGCTTCCTGCCAGCCGGATTCGGTGGCCGCATGGATCACCGCCAGCGGGCGCTGGTGATCAACGTACTCGCCCGACTGCGCCATTTCACTGAAACCGACGCTGTAGTCAATGGTATCGCTGGCACGACGCCGACCACCGCCCATGGCGACCACCGCCATTCCCAGCGCACGGGTATCCATGGCGCCAACAACGCCCGGCCGATCGGCATACACCGCCTTGCTGAGCATGGGTGCAGGCAGGTATTTATCCATCTTTTCGATAAAGTCTGCCGGGCCTTTCTGCGCGTTAACCATGCGCGAGAACACTTCAGCCGCGCGTCCGTTATCCAGCACCGCCTGAAGTTTTTGAGTCGCTTCATCGCTGTCGGCGGCCAGACCGCCAGACACCAGCATTTCAGCACTCAGCGCCAGCGTCACTTCCAGCAGGCGCGGATTGCGATAATCGCCGGTAAGGAACTGTACCGCTTCACGCACCTCCAGCGCATTACCGGCGCTGGAGGCCAGCACCTGGTTCATGTCGGTCAGCAACGCGGTGGTTTTGCAGCCCGCGCCGTTCGCCACGCCAACAATCGCCTGCGCCAGCTGTTCTGATTGTTCAAAGGTCGGCATAAAGGCACCGGATCCCACTTTAACATCCATCACCAGCGCATCCAGCCCTTCAGCCAGCTTTTTGGCGAGGATCGAAGCGGTGATCAGCGGGATGGAATCCACCGTGGCGGTAATATCACGGGTAGCATAGAAACGCTTGTCGGCCGGCGCCAGCGAGTTGGTCTGCCCGATAATCGCAATGCCTACCTCTTTGATCATACGGCGGAAAGCTTCATCATCCGGGAAAATATCAAAGCCAGGGATCGCTTCCAGCTTGTCCAGCGTACCGCCGGTATGGCCGAGGCCACGCCCGGAGATCATCGGGACATAGCCGCCGCAGGCCGCCACCATCGGACCGAGCATCAGCGAGGTCACATCCCCGACCCCACCGGTAGAGTGCTTGTCCACCACCGGGCCATTCAGACCCAGGCTCTGCCAGTTGAGCACCGATCCTGAATCGCGCATCGCCATGGTCAGCGCCACCCGCTCAGCCAGTGTCATATCGTGGAAATAAATGGTCATCGCCAGGGCGGCGATTTGCCCTTCTGAGACTGAATTATCGCGAACCCCGTTGATAAAAAACCGGATTTCCTCTTCGCTCAGCGCCTGGCCATCTCTTTTTTTTCGAATAATTTCCTGTGGCAGGAACACGTTGCCCCCTGGTATTTAATAAGCTGAATCACTTTTCGCGCCGGAAAAACCCGCCGCATTTAACAGGCTGGCTAACAGGCTGGAAGCCCCGAAACGGAAGTGGCGCGCGTCGGCCCATTCGCTGCCGAGAATGTCATCCGCCAGCTTCAGGTACACCGCAGCATCTGCCGCCGTTTTCACGCCCCCCGCGGGCTTGAAGCCCACCTGATGCTTAACGCCCATTTCAGCAATCACCCTCATCATAATTTCTGCGACTTCAGGCGTGGCGTTGACCGCAACTTTGCCGGTGGAGGTTTTGATAAAATCAGCGCCCGCTTCAATAGCAATTTCAGAAGCCTTGCGGATCAGCTCAGCCGTTTTCAGTTCGCCGGTTTCAATGATCACCTTCAGCAGCACGCCGGCATCGGCACACGCCTCTTTACAGGCGCTGACCAGTTCATAACCCACTTCTTCGTTACCGTCGATCAGTGCGCGGTATGGGAAGACCACATCCACTTCATCGGCACCGTAAGCAATGGCGGCGTGAGTTTCTGCCAGCGCAATGTCGATATCGTCATTTCCATGAGGGAAGTTGGTCACGGTGGCGATGCGAATATCCGGCGTGCCCTGCTCACGCAGCGTTTTACGGGCAACAGGGATAAAGCGCGGATAGATACAGATGGCGGCAGTGTTGCCTGCCGGGGATTTGGCCTGGTGGCAGAGGGCGATCACCTTTGCATCGGTATCGTCATCGTTCAGTGTGGTCAGGTCCATCAGTTTCAGCGCACGGATGGCAGCTGCAGTCAGGTCGGTCATAATGCTCTCCACAAAAGAATGTTAAAATAATAACAGGCCACACCGGCAGTTATCCGTGATTAATTTCACACACATGAAAATTTCATTGCAAAGATTGTATATCATGAGTGATTAATATCACATAAATCGACCGTAATAACGGCCACCTCGCCTTTTCAAAGCGTCAGACAGGCCGGGTGCGGTCGCAGTAAAATGTTATAATTATAACATTTTACACCAGCTTAACAGGGGCAGGTTACAGTATGCCCTGCGCCAGCTGCCCCTTTCCGCGCGGAGAGAATAATTAAGAGTTTAGCCAGTCAGAGACGAAACAGCTGACGGGTATTTTCACGAAGGGTTTCAGCAATTTCCTGCGGGGATTCTTCCCGGATTTCACACAGGCTCTGCCAGACATGTCTGACCCGCTCAGGGCGGTTTGGCTGGCCCTGAAAGCCCTGCAGCGGCATATCCGGCGAATCGGTTTCCAGCAGTAGCGAGCTTAGCGGCAGGCGGGCAATAGCATTGCGGGTTTTACTGGCACGTTCATAGGTGATGGTGCCGCCGATGCCGATGGCATAACCCGCACGAATAAAGGCCAGCGCCTGCTGCTCACTGCCGGCAAAACCATGCACCACGCCGCGTCGGGGAAGATCGAATTTACGCAGATGCATTGCCAGCTTATCGTGAGTCCGTCGGGAATGAAGAATAACGGGCAAATCATAGTTTCGCGCCAGCCGCAGCTGGGCATCCAGCACCGCCTGCTGCTTATCAAACTGAGGATTGTCGATATAGAGGTCCAGCCCGATTTCACCAATCGCCACCAGCTTTTCCGGTCGCTGTTTCAGATAATGTTCAAGCCGCTCAAGGTGCGAGTCATCATGTTGCGCAATCGCCATCGGGTGAGTGCCCAGCGCGGCATACAGTGGCGGCCAGCGTTCAGCCAGCGCCATCACGCCTTTGTAACGATCCGCCGCGACACCCACTACGATGATTTTTTCCACACCGGCTTCCGCCGCCAGCCGCAGGCTCTGTTCTTCATCACCGCAGAACGGTTCGAAGTCAAAATGGCAGTGCGTATCGACGAAAGTGAGCGTCATGCCAGCGAGCCCTTATCATAATCGGCATCGTTCCCTGCCAGTGGTTCGGGGATGATCCCCTGGCGGTCCGGTTCATTCGCCGCCGGTGCGACAGGCACCACAGGCTGTTGGCTGACCAGCGCATCGCTCTCCTGCAGCCACTGGCCGAGGGTGGCGAGAAAATAGCGGCCACAGCGGCGGCCAAGATGATAGTCCTGATTGAGCGAGGCGACACGGCTACCCAGCGCCATGCTGGCCAGCGCGTGAGGTGGAAAGATTTCGATAATGTTCAGCTTGCCGGGAGGGTTGTCGATAAACTCCTGCGTCTGACGGTAGCTCTCTTCATGCAGGTGCATGATATTGACCAGCGGCTGTAGCGCACTTTCGCCGAGCCAGCGCTCAATGCGCTTCAGCCACTGCGGCGTATAAGTCATCTGCGAAGGCACGGTACGGATCACCACGATGGTTTCTGCGCCACGCCGGGCGGCTTCCCGAACCGGGATCGCATCGCTGATGCCGCCATCCAGATAGCTGATACCATCCAGATCGACACCGGGACGGTACATGCCGGGAATAGCGCTGGAGGCTTTAATAATATTCAGCCAGTTTGCCGCCGTTGGCGCGAAGTAGCCAGGTGAGTAATCGTCGCTGCGGCAGGCACACATGTAGAATTCACGCCCCGAGGAAAACATCTTCTCCCCTGCTGCCATCGCCAGCGGAAACTCTTTCGCGGTCACGTCCACCAGCCAGTCCAGATCGATCAGATGCCCTCCGCGGACAAATCTCAGCGGATCAAAGAACAGTTTACTGGTGGTATACCGCGTGATCACCCGGCGGGCATAACCAGGCTGGCCGCAGACATAAGCAGAGAGATTTTGTGCTCCGGCAGAGGTGCCCAGCAGCAGATCGAAAGGATTAAAGTCAGCCCGCTGAAATTCATCCAGCACGCCAGCGGTGAAGATACCGCGCTGCCCACCGCCTTCGCAGACCAGGGCCAGTTTGCCCGGACGAAAGGGCGTTAACGCCAGCGGCTCAATGTTGCCGAGCGTAATGGGAATACGTTTACCCAAAATCGGTATCCTATGGAGAATGAATGGTCTGAGGATACGCGCATAGCGGTAAAACTGTTTGGCGCTTGTTGCTCTTAATGTTGTCATTTTGTTGCAAACGACAGCGACAGGTGGGAAGAGAGGAGGCTGCTGGCGGGCCATACAGCCCGCCGCTTGAGACCAGTTTCAGCGTTGACTGGTGTTAACCATTACAGAGCAGGGCCCTATAATTTCTTCCGGCCAGTGAACAGGCTGATCAGGAAGATAATGATACCAACTACAAAGACAATTTTAGCTGCCCATGCCGCTGTACCTGCCAGACCACCAAAACCTAACGCGGCTGCAATGAGCGCGATAATCAGAAAGATAATACCCCAACGAAACATAAGCCTCTCCTTACCCTATAGTGAAACTCAAACTGCTTGTGTTATTAACTCCAGCCGTTTATGGCCTGGCTTTATAGTCTTAACCAGTCAATGCGGTACCGCCCTGTCACCAGGGCAGCCCGCATCAGCGTTAAGATTTCACAGTAAGATCGTTTTTAACGCTTTTCACGCCATCAATAGCTTTGGCGATCCCTTCGGCACGTTCTGACTGTGCCTGCGATTTCACCGTGCCGGACAGTTGCACCACACCATTGGTGGTTTCAACTTTCACATTTCGTGACGGAACGATGTCATCCGCTAACAGTTTAGCCTTAATTTCGCTGGTCGTAGCCGCATCTCCGGCATAACCACTTACGCTGGCTTTTGTGCTGTCTTTAACGTGCAGTTTGTCACTGACTGATTTCACACCCTCAACTTTTTTCGCCGCTGCAACAGCCAGTTCGGCCTGATCCTGCGACGGCACAAAACCACTGAGCGTTACAACGCCGCTGTGCGTTTTAACTGAGATATCAGTGCTTTTAATTGCGTCGTTATCCACCAGGGCGGCTTTCACCTTGGCGGTCACGCCGCTGTCATCCATGTATCCACCGACTTTTTTCATAGAACTATCGATTTTTGAACCCGCGCTGTCGGCAGTGTTTTGCGCTTTAGTAGACATGGAGTCATCTGCCATTGCAGAGCCACCGATCAATGCAGAACCAACCAGTACAGCCATCAGAGTTTTTGCAATCTTAGTCTTGTTCATCGATTTGTATCCTTCTTCATGTTGATGCACTCACAACTGTGAGCTTTCAGTCACAAACGGCGTGACTGCAGTGGTAAGACGTTGCAGCTACCGCGCCGCATCTTTTGCGTCCTGTAGAAATAAATATAGACGGTAATCAGGATTTCACCGCTGCTTGTGGTTGATATGATGGATAAATGCTCAAAACAGAGATTTTTTAAGAGGAGTCTGTACGCGGAAATGCCGCAGGGAAATGAAGGATTTAAGAAAAAAAAGCGATGCCGGAGCATCGCTGTACAGTATAGCTGAAGTTTACTAACGCATTAATGTTCGCGGGTTTTCCGGAACACCACCTCAGGATAACGCTCCTGGGTAATGTTCAGATTAACCATGGTTGGCGCGATGTAAGTCAGGTTATCGCCGCCATCCAGCGCCAGGTTCACTTCGTTTTTGCGCTGGAACTCGTCGAACTTCTTCACGTCGCTGCATTCCACCCAGCGGGCGGTGGAGACGTTGATGGCTTCATAAATGGCTTCGACGTTGTACTCACTCTTCAGACGGGCAACCACCACATCGAACTGCAGCACACCGACCGCCCCCACAATCAGATCGTTATTGTGAACCGGACGGAACACCTGTACTGCGCCCTCTTCAGAGAGCTGGACCAGGCCTTTCAGCAGCTGTTTCTGCTTCAATGGATCACGCAGGCGAATACGACGGAACAGCTCAGGGGCAAAGTTCGGAATGCCGGTGAACTTCATGTTCTCGCCCTGGGTGAAGGTATCCCCAATCTGGATGGTACCGTGGTTATGCAGACCGATAATGTCGCCTGGGTAAGCTTCTTCAACGTGCGAGCGGTCACCGGCCATAAAGGTCAGCGCGTCAGCAATCACCACGTCTTTCCCCAGGCGGACCTGACGCAGTTTCATGCCTTTTTCGTACTTGCCGGACACCACGCGCATAAAGGCTACGCGGTCACGGTGTTTCGGATCCATGTTCGCCTGAATCTTAAAGACAAAGCCGGTGAACTTATCATCTGCTGCGGTCACGGTGCGCAAGTCGGTCTGGCGCGGCATCGGTGACGGAGCCCACTGCACCAGGCCATCCAGCATATGATCGACACCAAAGTTACCCAGCGCGGTCCCGAAGAAGACCGGGGTCAACTGACCGGCCAGGAACGCTTCTTTCTCGAATTCATGAGAAGCGCCCTGCACCAGCTCCAGCTCTTCACGCAGCTGGGCAGCCAGGTCTTCGCCAATCGCGTTATCCAGATCCGGGTTATTCAACCCTTTCACCACGCGAACTTCCTGAATGGTGTGGCCTTTACCGGACTGATAAAGGTAGGTTTCGTCTTTATAGAGATGATAGACCCCTTTAAACAGCTTGCCGCAGCCGACAGGCCAGGTAATTGGCGCGCAGGCAATTTTCAGCTCGCTTTCCACTTCATCCAGCACTTCCATCGGATCGCGGATATCGCGGTCCAGCTTGTTCATAAAGGTCAGGATCGGCGTGTCGCGCAGACGGGTCACTTCCATCAGCTTGCGGGTACGATCCTCAACGCCTTTTGCGGCGTCAATCACCATCAGACAGCAGTCGACCGCCGTCAGGGTACGGTAGGTATCCTCGGAGAAGTCTTCGTGCCCGGGGGTATCCAGCAGGTTAATCAGGCATTCACGGTACGGGAACTGCATCACCGAGGTGGTGATGGAGATACCACGTTGCTTTTCCATCTCCATCCAGTCGGATTTCGCGTGCTGGCTGGAGCCGCGGCCTTTTACCGTACCGGCAGTCTGGATAGCCTGTCCGAACAGTAACACCTTCTCGGTGATCGTGGTTTTACCGGCATCCGGGTGGGAAATAATTGCGAAGGTGCGGCGACGAGCCACCTCCTGCATAAAGGGTGCATTCGACATGAACAAACTCTATCTGGTGCTGTGCCGCCCTCACGCCTTAGCGTCGTGGCAATCACAGACGATTAATCATCAATGGCGGGCATTTTCGCCGATCCGGGCGTCATACACAATCCGCAACGCCGTGTAATACGCAGAAAGCAATGACGGGCCGAAAAACAGGTTGTTTTACCCGATGCGTTTGCAGCAATTTTGCGGCAGAGTTTCCATTTTTACACTGGCATAGTCTCTGGACGGGTTGAGTTAAACCGGGCGCTGAAGCGCGCGCCGTGCTTCTTCAAATTTATCACGGCACTGGCAGCCTGCAATATGATCGTTGATCAACCCGAGTGCCTGCATCAGTGAATAGGTGGTGACCGGGCCAACCCACGTCCAGCCCCGCTTCTTCAGCGCTTTCGACATTTTCACCGCTTCGGGCGACGTTTTGGCATTCTTCCAGTATTCCAGATCGACAGTGGCAGGACGATCCCGCTCTGCCGGCTCAAACTGCCAGAACCAGGCAGCCAGCGACCCGGCCTCTTCAACCAGCTCAAGTGCTCGCCTGGCATTATTGATGGTGGAGAGGATTTTAGCGCGATTGCGCACGATGCTTTTGTCCTCCATCAGGCGGGCAACGTCTTCTGCGGTAAACTGCGCAACCTTGTGAAAGTCGAAATCCTCAAAAGCGCGGCGGAAATTCTCACGCTTATTGTAAATCAGCTGCCAGGACATGCCGGAGTGAAACCCTTCCAGGCACACTTTTTCAAACAGCCGCCGGTCATCCACCACCGGCCTGCCCCACTCATTGTCATGATAGTCCGGCATTGAGGGCTGCCAGTAGCAGCAGACGCGGCCATCGTCGGTAAGAATAAGTCCGGCGGCCATCAGGTCAGCAAGATAATGCTCGTCCATTTGATTTCTCTTAGCTCGTGGAGGCGGGAGTGCTCTTTCAGGATAAACGCGGCAACCCCTGCAATGTTATACCTGACTCCCGATGTAACAACCGCTTTTGGTTTTTTGCGGAGATCGGCGCTATTTTTAGTCCATCATAGCGCTGCATCCGTTACGGTGCAGCGCCACACCATGAAAAAGGGAAACTTCGGTTATGAGCAACAATGACTATCAGCCAGCCAAAGTCTGGACAGAGAACAAAGGCACCGGCGGCACCTGGGGCAGCATCAACCGTCCAACGGCCGGCGCGCGTCACGAAGCGACCCTGCCGGTGGGGGCCCACCCGTTGCAGCTCTACTCAATGGGTACGCCAAACGGCCAGAAGGTCACCATCCTGCTGGAAGAGTTGCTGGCGCTGAACGTGAATGATGCAGAGTACGACGCGCATCTGATCCGCATCAGCGAGGGCGACCAGTTCTCGTCGGGCTTCGTTGAGGTGAACCCAAACTCCAAGATCCCGGCGTTGCTGGACGTTTCAACCACGCCACCGACCCGTGTGTTTGAATCCGGCGCGATCCTGCTCTACCTGGCAGAAAAATACGGTCACTTCCTGCCGAAAGATCCCGCTGGCCGCACCGAAACACTGAACTGGTTGTTCTGGCTGCAGGGATCTGCGCCATATCTGGGCGGCGGATTCGACCACTTTTACAACTACGCGCCGGAGAAAATTGAGTACGCTATCGACCGCTTTACCATGGAAGCCAAGCGACAGTTAGATGTGCTGGATCGTCAGCTGGCGGAGCGCCGTTATATCGCCGGTGAAGACTACACCATTGCTGATATTGCTATCTGGCCATGGTATGGCGCACTGGTTAAAGGAGAGGTGTATAACGCTGCCGAGTTCCTGGATGCCGGCTCCTACAAAAACCTGCAGCGCTGGGCCGATGAAATTGCCCAACGCCCTGCTGTCCAGCGCGGCCGCATCGTTAACCGTACCTGGGGCGAGCCTTCAGAGCAGCTGCACGAACGTCATGACGCGTCTGACTTTGATCTGCGCACTGAAGATAAGCTGGCGAAGTAAACGCTTCCGGTCTTGTCAATAAAAAGGGCCTCTTTCAGGAGGCCCTTTTTTGCAGTAAACGCGCTGTCTGACCGGTTTTACTGCAGGCCGCAGTCATTCTGTGCCCAAGGCTTTGCACCTTTACCCCTCCCTGCGTATTGCAAAACTATTGACCTCACAAGCAATCCATCATGCAGGCTCTGTTGAGGGCTCCTGACATCATCAGTGGAGATTCTGTCTCAGAATGAGGGGGCAGGAGGAGCGCAATATTTTTTAATTAACTGTTAAAATTCAGCGCGGTGCCGCAATTATTATGGCTTCCAGAGCGGCAGCAGTAACCCTGTGGCAGAAAGGGGGAAGTTTGCGATGAGTAGGGTCGGATAAGGCTGGATTTTTAACCTCATACCGCTTCTTTTTTATGAATATTCATGCCATATTTATGCATAAATAAACAATCAGGAGAGTATGGTATGTCGCCAGAGTCGCCGGTTAAAGCACAATTTGAAGCCTATAATGCTCATGATATTGAAGCGTTTATCTCTTGTTTTTCCAGAGAGTTTAAAGGATACCGGATGCCCGCCGAGAGCCCTTCAGTCACAGGAAAAGAATCATTACGGGAGTTTTACACCAACAATCGTTTCAATAATCCGCTACTTAAAGCCGAGCTTATTTCCAGAATTGTGCTGGGTAATAAAGTCATCGATCACGAATTGATCTATGGCTTATCACCCGATCCGTTGGAAAGCGTGGCTGTGTTCGAAGTGAAAGATGATCTCATTTCAACAGCCTGGTTCTATTTCCCGTAACGACACCCTCTGGACAGCTGAAGGGAATGCTGGCGCGCGCAGTCAGGCTTTTTTCTGTCCTGACTGGTCGTGTTGCTCAAGCTCATAGTCGATAAACGCACCGATCATGGCGAGGTAGACTTTCTCGATAATCACTTCGGGAAGGCCAGCCTCAGCGGCTTTCTTGCGTACCTTGTCGATGACCTGCTGGACACGGTCCGGGGCACGAACGGCCAGGCGGTCGGTTTTGAAAGCTGCAGCAGCTTTGACACATTCGGCCCGTTGAGCGATGATTTTAACCAGCTCGCTATCAATCTGGTCGATACGATTTCTGACATCATCAAGGGTGGAGAAACGCATTTTTTGCCCTCATAAACTAGTACATGAGTTCATCATAATACCTCAAATCCTGATTCATACCAGTCCCAGACGTTAAGGCATATCTTTGCAGTCCAGGATTCTCAGGACTGCACCATCAGCCCTGTGCCAGAAATAGACGCTGGTGCTGTGGATCACTAAAAAGATGCGATCTGGCACAGCTATCTTAAATTCGCGTCACAGGAAACCTCTAACGGAGAAACATTATGGAATGGTTCAGTCAGGACAGATTCGACGTTCGTCTTGAGTGGGGCTTATCTGCCGTAGATTATCTGGCCGGGGAAGCTGACTGCGTCGTGATCGTTGACGTTATGTCATTTTCAACCTGTGTCAGCCTGGCTGTCGATAATGGAGCCCGCATTTATCCGTATCCGTGGAAAGACGAATCTGCCGTTGAATATGGTCTGAAAATCGGCGCGAAGACAGCCAGCCCGGACAGAAGATTCAGCGGTAAAGGTTACAGCCTGTCGCCAGTTTCGATTCGAAACATCAGCAATGGCGAAAACCTGGTGCTTCCGTCCCCAAACGGCTCGGCCATTTCATTCAGGGCCAGGGATACCGGAGTGACGGTTTTCAGTGGTTGTTTCAGGAATATGTCTGCAACCGCGCAGGCATGTAGCGGCTTTAAACGTGTGCTGGTCATTCCCTGTGGAGAGCGGTGGCCAGATGGCAGCCTTCGTCCCTCCATTGAGGATTATGCAGCAGCCGGTGGCATTATCGCTGCGATGGGCCGCGGTAAGTGTTCACCTGAAGCACAGACGGCGGTTGCAGCCTGGCAGCTTTACCAACAGCAAAACCGGCTTCTCACAGAATGTTCCTCAGCAGCAGAACTTCACCAGCGCGCCTTTGACGAGGATGTAGCTCTCTGTCTTGAAGTGGATGCAGGCAGTCTGGCATGCCGACTGTATGGTAATTTTTATGCCTCAGGGTTGGCGTAAGCGAACAGTCCTGAATGAGGGTTAGGTTAAAACCGACTTTCGGGTGGCGTTATTCAGCCCCCTTTACTGCATGACCGGATCCAGACGATCCCAGCGATCATGACGCCGGAAGACGATGCCGGTTAGATCCCCAACACCGCGGCGTCGCATAACGATCCTGCCTGCCGCCCTGCTGCAAACTAACCTGCACGTCATACTGATAAGTGAAGGTTCCGCCGCTCTTCTCCCGGACGAACAGATTATTTGAGGACTGGCACAAAGATGAATGAGATACAGTACGCCGCAGATGAACATGCGGGGTAACTGACTTAATATCCGTTTAAAGTTTTCCTCACCCGAGTCGATAAAATGAGATTAAACAAAGACAAAAGGGGGTACGCATGTATGGAAGACTGGTCATTACGGGAATAATAGTGACATTGTTGAGTGGATGTACAGCGGGGTTTAGACCCTCGCTGGAAGACTATAAAGGTTCAGATGCCGCCAGGATTCGTGCTGCATCTGAAGGCAATACAGCTCTACAATTTTATGAAAAGCAGGTAAGTGGTTGTTATAAAAAAGTTTTAGAACGCCGGATTACTGCGGGCCTGGCTATTATCGGTATTCCTGTCACAGGAAATAAAAAAATTGGAATGCCAGAGTCCTCCAACAACAAGGGCATTTTCACTAATGAATTTACTATCAAACCTGGGCAACTGGTGACGGTAATTCATTATTGGACCCAATCTGGATACTATCAAAATACAGAACGATCTGTCTCCGATAATTTCATTCCTCAGCCAAATCATGATTACGATATTGTCGTCACTGGCTCAGAATTTTCCGGAGATCGCGTATCGGTAAAAGATTTGGATCCAAACGTTAAGATAGTGAGCTGGGAAGGCAAAGACTGCCCCTCTGGTATATTCGATTAATGGCAAAACGCAGGTCACAGTCTGTACGGCAATGATCAGGTTTAAGCCCACCCAGTAGTGGGCTTTTTCATGCAGTACAGTGAATGAAAAAAAGGAGAGACTATGCGTGCAGAAATGAAAAAGAATCATCAGGGCGTGCGAGGCTAAAATCATGGTCAAGGGAAGTGCCCTGCTCACCGGGATGCTTACCCTCCCACTCGTTCTGCCGGGTGGCGTTATCCAGCCCCTTTGCTACATCATCTGATTCATACGATCCCAGCTGTTACGACGCCCGAAGATGATGCCGGTTCGATCCCCCTAAACCGCTGCGTCGCATAACGATCCTGCTGCCGGATCGTAACGCGTCTCCTGGTGCTGGGCAGGATAGAAGCAAACCGCGGATATCCGCTGAAGATGCGGATGAATAACGGCCCGGAGCTGAAGACCACGGCGTGATGCTGGAATTTATCAGGCCCGGTAAGCCAACGCAGAATGCTTTTATCTAACGGTTTAATCGGACATACAGAACAGAAATACTGGATTTTTATCTGTTCAGAACTCTGAATGAAGCAAGGGAGATAACAGAGCGCTGGATGACTGAATATAACAACGAGCGACCTCATGGGTCCCTGAATAACCTGACGCCGGAGTAATACCGGCTGATGGCTGAAAATGACCTTCCCCCTGGCCACCGTTGAGGTAACAGGCAAGAGCAGTAAACTCCCAAGCATGATCCATGGTCACAGTAATTTTGCGAGTTGCCAGCTCCTCCTTCCCGTATTGCTCACCAAAGTTGCGCACGCGTCTGGCAAATTCTCCAAGTGACTCACTGACTGATGGATGGTCCCATCCCCATAACCAGGTACTGTCTTTAGTATCATAAGTGCCGACTACCTGAACTGGTGCGGTTATCACCATATCCTTTTCATAACTTATGAAAGTAATCATTACTGTATCAAAATCAACTTCCCACGAAGCTTTATCAATGCCCCACATGTCTGTCGCGGCTTGTGCACGCAATTCCATCTCATGATTCGCGCGCAATAGTGAGGTCTGGTTCTGTAAGCAGACAGTATCATCACTGGAATCTTACCCTTTGTTGCCAGACAGCTTCTTTAAGAAACCAGGCCTTTAAACTCTTCTGTTTTCAAATACATGAGAATCAACAGGTCGTTCCAATTGAAGTGTTAAACATATAACTAATCATCTAATTATATTTTACTTATTCGACACAAAAATTGCAGCACATGATTAAAAGCCTAACTTTATAATAGACTAAATCACACTCCGCTCATTTACAAAAAACAGGTAAATACCTCACCTATTTTTTGTTTTCCAAATAATAGTCGAGATATTTTTTTGGTCGTTCCTGAAAAGCTCGGGACTTGCCATAACTATAAGCCTCATCGAAATATTTTAAAGACTCATCATATTGAGAAAGTTCGTAGCATACCATACCAAGGTCAATCAATGGTGAGGTATCAATATTAGAAGTGCGGGTTTTTAAAGAAATCACTCCCCAATCTTTTGCAGTGCTAAAATTTTTCAGGTCAAAATACACACTAAATAAACATGCAGAAACCCAATTTGCAATTCCCCACTCCTGCTTAGGATCGGGAATTAATCCCCATGCTTTTATGTATAGAGTCAATGCTTCAGCTAATTTTTTCTTGTCATGAAGTACATTCCCATCTTCAACAATGAAAACAATTTTTTCTTCCAAACTTGAGTTAACCTCAGACAATTCTTTCACCTGCAGCCTCCTTAATTAAAATACTGTGATTTTTCTGCCGGCCCAATAAATTCATCAACATCTTTATATCTATCGATTAAGAGTGCTCCTTGAGAACGGTTATGGCCATAATATTCTAGTTCGTAATTATTTGGATCTAACATCCATCTTCTGACATCTCTGGATTTAGCACCATAGAAGCCGCCTTTTTGATTCCAATGTTTGACAGCATCAGTTAAGTGGGCCATGTCGGCATCGCGCACATTATACCATTGTCCATCGGTAGAGCTTTTGAACTGCATTCTAGAACCAGTACCTCGAATACGTCCCTCTCCTCGCATTCTTTGAATGACAAGCCTTCCTGTGCGACTACTTTTACCTGGTGTTCTTCCCATATATTGAAGTCGGCAACTCATCCACCCCAGCGGATCAACCCAGGTCATCGGGTCAGTCACATACGCATAGGTATTCAACCCACCCGCCAGCCCTATCGGATCAAGCTGGGTAAATCTTCCCGCCACCGGGTCGTAATACCGGAACAGATTGTAGTGAAGCCCGGTTTCCCTGTCCAGGTACTGTCCCTGAAATCGCAGGTTCTGCTGTACCGACTGGAAGCCAGTTGACGTCTCCCGCTCTGTTTCTCCCCACGTGGAGAAGCGGCCACGCCACACCACTTCGCCCTGCTCGTTGGTCATGCGCTGCGGCAGGCCGTTCAGCTCGGTGTGGTACCAGAACAAATCAGACTGTTCACCGATGCTGTCGACACGCGCCAGCGGTTCCCAGCTTCCCTCGCTGTAGAGGTATTGCGTGTTGCGTTCCGGGGTTGCGCTGCTGCTTTCGCCCACCATCCGCAGCCCGCTCCACAGGAACGAAACGGTCTCCGTTTCTTTGCCATGCCGGTGAAGGATTTTGTGCGTACGACGGCCCAGCGCGTCGTAGCGATACTCCACCCGGCTGAACTCCGGATGTCGTTCAAAGCGGACCTCTGACACCCGCTGCTCATCGTCATAACTGAACCGCTGCTCTGTGGCATCCGGGCCGCTCCTGCGCCAGATCATCCGGCCAAAGCCATCGAAAGACCAGCGTGCGCCCTTCAGACGCTGCAACAGGTTATGCCAGACAATCTGGCCCGGCTTATCCGTCTGGTTTCCTGCGGCATCCCAGCTGAAGTGCTCCTCTTTAAACGGGCGCACCTCCCGCGTCACCTGCCCTACGGCATCATAGCCAAACCGCTGCTGCTGTTGCGCCCACTCGTTCTGTTGGGTGGCGTTATCCAGCACCCTTTGCTGCATGACCTGATCCAGACGATCCCAGCTGTAACGACGCTCGAAGACGATGCCGGTTCGCTCCCCAAAACCGCTGCGTCGCATGACGATCCTGCCTGCCGGATCGTAACGCGTCTCCTGGTTCAGCACGCCCTGAGTCCGTCCTGTCTCACGATGCAGCCGGTCTCGCTGATAACCGGCAATCTCGTGCTGCCTGCCACCCAGCTGCAGATTGACCTCCAACAGATGGCCCGTACCGTAGCGAAGGCAGTTAACCGCACGGCCATCCGGCAGCGTGCTGCCGATCAGATTGCCCAGCACATCATACTGATGAGTGAAGGTTCCGCCGCTGTTCTCCTCACTGAGCAGATTACCCAGTGCATCACTGGTCAGACTGAGGGTTTCCACATCGCGGACCTCATCCCCCCCCGCCAGCGCCCGTTGCCAGCTCGCCAGCGACATCTTTTTGAGTTCAACGCAATCAGCGCGATAGTGATACTCGGTGCGATTCAGTTGGGTGGTTTTTACCGTCAGCCGGTTCACCGCATCGTATTCAAACTGGGTGGTATGAGGCGCGAGCGTCTCTTCCGCTGAGTTCAGCGGATATTGCGTCACTTCCGCCACCAGCCCTTGCGCATTATAACGATAGCTTCTGCGCCGCCCCGCATAATCGATCTGTGCCATCAGACGCTGGCTGTTATCGTATTCAAACTGCCAGCGATCGTTATTGGGGTTGATCAGCGCGGTCAGGCGACCAAAACGATCGTATTGATAGCGGGTAAAATGCCCGGCAGGATCGGTTTCCGTGACGATCTGTCCACGTGCGTTACGGGTGACCTTACGCTCGGAAAAACCGTCGATATTCTCGCCAGCAAGCATTCCCGCCCGGTCGTATTCATACTGCGTGTCACGCCCGTCGGCACGCGTCACACATCGCAGACGACCGGCCTCGCTCCACTGATAGCGCGTGGTGTTCCCTTCCGCATCCGTGGTGCCGATCAGACGGCCCGCATCGTCATAAAGACGATGGCTCTGGTTACCGGAACAGTCCTCATCACGCTGAATCTGCCCCCTTTCGTTCCACCAGAAGCGGTGCGTGTTTTCCAGCGCATCGGTACGGGTCAGTAAGTCACCCTGCTCGTTCCAGGTGAAACGGGTCGTCCCGCTGAGAGGATCGATAACGGCGACAACATCCCCGACAGCATTGTACTGGTACTGCCACACGGCACCATCGGGTAGCACTTCCTGCAGCGGAAAAGCATAAGACGGATGCCAGGTGGTGAGGCTGGTCCGGCCCGCTGGATCGCGCACCATCGTCAGCCTGGCCCGCTCGTCATAGCCATATTCCCAGACTCTGTCGCCAGGCGCACAGGTGGCCATCAACAGGTCACCCTGCTCCGCCCAGCGATAGCGCCAGTGTGCGCCATAAGTGTCGATATAGTCAGTAATCCGGCACAGCCGATCCCAGCGGTGTACCGTTGTACCACCGGAAAAACAGGTCACGGTCGCACTGCGATCCTGCTCATCGGCATCGATCAGCCAGTGCTCCAGACAGGTCCGGTCATCGTCCAGCACCTGGAATTCATACACTCGCCAGTAGCGAGGATCGGCTGACGGTTTCCACCGATATTCGACGATCATGCCCGAGGCATAACTGTGCGAAGCCATCAGATCGCTGGCGCGATCCCAGCTGAAGCGGCGGGTTTCAATGCCGTCAGCATCATGAACCTCGGTCAGTTGCCCCTGCGAGTTATACCCATAGCGAACCAGCGGGCGAAACTCACCGGCGACTCTCTGATGGACCGCGGCCAGGCGCCCGTGTACCGGCTCATAGCTCAACCTGACGTCCAGCACCTCATTATCACCGGCAATATTGACCAGCTGACCCACTTCGTTCCAGCTGAAGTGCTGACAGTTCTCATGGCGATCGTAAATGCGAACAATGCGCCATTCGCCTTCCCGGGTCGGATCGGCCTCGTAGAGATGGAACTCTCCCTCAGCGGTTTGCATGATGATCACCCCCTGCAGGGTGCAGTAGAGCGTGAAGCCATCATCATCAAAATGCACCACATCGCCCGGCGCAATTTCGCCCAACCCCAGCTCCTGACCGCTGATATCACGCCACAGGAATTGCAGGGTGCCATCCTCATGCCGGAAGCGGATCAGGCGGGTTTCGAACGGCATCATCCAGCCGGTGCCAAACATGCCGCTGGACAGATTGCGGCTGTTGTAAATCCGCTGCCAGTACAGAGGAATGCGATCTTCCAGGACAAAATCCAGATCTTCCTGCCCGGCAAGGATCTTGGCACCGGTTGCGTAGTTGACCGGGTAAAGGCTCTGGACCGCGTGGGTGGCAACGCCAGCTGCCGCTTCAGCACCAGCATCCATCGCGATAATACAGGTGATCTGCCGCAGTGCACGCCGTGCGGCAACACGGCTAAAAAGCTGTTCCAGCAGCTTCGCACCTTCTTTGCCAATTCCCCCGCCCAGGATCCCGCCGATAAAGTATGCCAGCGCGTTCTTGCCGCTGCGGATATCACGGACCACAATGCTGTCGCCGCCAATCTTGACGCGGGGATTTTCACTCACCTGTATCTTCGCTTCGCAGGTGCTGCGATCGCCGTTACGGGCCGCAGGTTGGCCATTGATCAGTACTTTTTTCGACCCTTCCGCGAGGAAGTTTTTGTTTTCTGCCAGATGACCTTTGGTGCAGGCAACGGTGTCATTGCTGGCGGGAGTGGCGTAGGGACTGGCACTGGCTACCGTGGGCTGCACCAGATCGTCATACAGACTGCCAAAAAAGTGCTTCACCGAGTCGCCGTCAATCTGGCTGACTTTATCCAGCAGGGCGCTGGCAGTCGCACCCGGATGGGTAACAGCCGAAGCAATCCCCGCCGCCATCGCCATCGCGCTATCCAGAAAACCCGGCGCCTTTTCATCCGCCGCAGCGGCAGAGTTCAGCCAGTCGTGGTCAACCATTCCCGCCGCACGGGCCGCCGGTTTGCCCATAATATGGACGTTGTCCGAACCACTGGTGATCACGGCATCCGGTGGCCCCCGCATTCCCAACATATCAAGCAGGCCATCAACAGCCTCACCTGCCATATTTCCCAGTTTCTCCGGATAGCCCGAAGCCATAGCCCCTACGGTTAAGGCCACGCCGACGGCAATACCGATCCCCGTGCTGGAGATCAGCCCGGCACTGAACAGAATGCCGCCATAAATCGCCCCTTCCACCACCCCGCTAACCAGGTCGGCGAGGAGAGAGCTGTGAACCAAAGGATCGTCTAAACGCGCCGCGGTCAAATCAGACATAGATCAGGCCTCCGCGTCTGTGGCTGGAACAAATCCATCCTTGATGTTTTGCCAGACTTCCAGCGAGGCCGGATCGAAACTCGCCGCCCGGCTGAACGTCAGCGCCATCAGATGCGTGGCGGTCATCGCCACCAGCAGTTTCTGCACCACCAGCACGCCCTGGTTTTCAAAACGCATGTTCACTTCCCGTGCGGGCAGGCCGCCGAAAAGCGTGTTTTCGGCCTCATCCGCGGCGAACTTCTTCATGTCGCGTTTGACTTTGGCCAACTGCTGCTGCAGATACTCCTCTTCCTGCCCGGTTTTCACTTCCCACGCGCGGGTCACCACCAGCGTGGCGCGCGCTTTTGGCAGTTTAAGCAGGGTAATGCTTTGATCCTGTACCGCTTCAGGGAGCTGCAGCGTCCCTTCTGACATGACGTAATTCATGATGTGCTGCTCCCGCTGTCTTTAAAGGCTTCCGTGACTTCGCTTTCGATATCTGAAGGGGTTGGTTGCGGCGGCGGCGCTTTGGCTGGCTGATTGATATTAAGATCCAGCGTACCGCCGGTATTGATTTGCCCCTGACCTGAGGCGTTAATTTCAAACTGGCTGCATTGCAGGGAGATGGTGCCGTTCGGATTGAGCGTCAGCATGCTGTCGCCGGAAATCAGGCTGATGCCATTCCCGGAAGCCAGCGCAATCCCGCCCTGCGTTTTCATCACATAATCACCGCCCACCAGCTCACTACGACTCCACTGCGTTTTCTGGTCGTAGGTGCCACAGACGGTACTGCTGAACGTTTTCTGCACGGTGACAGTCTGATTCCCCCCTACCGACTGGGTTTCATCATTCTTGATGTGGGTGTCCATGTTCTTCTGCGCCTGGATCCACACCTGCTCTTCCCCGGCTTTATCCTCAAAGCGCAGGGCGTTGGCGTTGTCCGGTGAACCGTCTTTTGAACGGCTGAGGAAGCCCATCTGCGTGGCTGCGGCCGGAAGTGCCCATGGCGGCATGCTCGCTTCGTTATATACGCGTCCCGTCACGATAGGCCGATCCGGATCGCCGTTAATAAAGTCGATCACCACCTCGTCGTTCACACGCGGAATTTGCACGCCGCCAAAGCCCTGGCCCGCCCAGGCACTGGAGACGCGCACCCAGCAGGAACTGGTGTCATCGCCCTTCGCCAGGCGGTCCCAGTGGAACTTCACTTTGATGCGGCCGTACTTATCCGTCCAGATCGACTCGCCCTTCGGCCCCACGACCTTTGCCGTCTGCGGGCCGTGGGTACGCGGCCACGGCGTTTTCGGTGAGGCGCGAAAGGTAACGGATGACGGGATCACTTCGATCGCAATGTTGTGTCTGGTGCTGGTGTCGCTGCCGCTGGCGTAGCTGTTCTCTTCAAAATCGTAATACGCATCGGTGGTCAGATATTCACCGTTATCGCTAAAGAACGGGGCATTTTGCAGCGTAAAGGTGTTGCCTGGCGCCAGGCCCAGCGCGGTGCCCACGCCGCTGATCTGCTGATGCTCCACCTGCCACACTTCCTGACGGATCTTCGCGTAGAACTCGCCGTGGTCGTGGTCAACAAAATGGCCCGGCCAGTCATAGACATCAATCTGTCCCGGCGACGGAGAAGCCGGGTTCTGCCGCGCCTGGAACATCCACGCGTTCGGCTTGCGGAAGTCGTAGTCGTCGATGCTGTAGATCCCCGGCGTCACCTGGTCCTGCAGTTCCCAAAGGCTGATGCCCTCTTCACTGGTGCTGCCACCCGACGGCGTGACGTGGTACGGAATGGTCTCGTAGCCGCTGTAGGGCTGATGCTGCTGTGCGCTGTCCATCAGCACCATCGTGTGTTTGTCCGCCTCGTGGCGGAAGAAATAATACATCCCCTCCAGCTCCATCAGGCGGCTGATAAAGTCGTAGCTGCTCTCCTGATACTGCACGCAGTATTCCCACACCCGGTAGTTACCGGTCAGCCTGTCTTCAATCGTGACGTTATATTCACCCAGCAGCGTTTTGACGATCTGCGGTGCCGTCTGGCTCTGGAAGATGCGCAGGTTGCGGTCGCGTTTCATTGGCCAGAGATCCGGCTCCATCACCACGCTGTATACCGCATAGCGCGTGCCGTTCAACTCCTGACTGTTAACGCCCACTTTGGTGATTTTGCCGTTCAGATAGCGCGTCGCCAGCACACCCTGTGTCGGGATAGCAACGGTAATCGGCTGGCCGAGCAGCGACTTACGGTCGATGCGTGCATCGGTGCTCAGCAATTCCACGGTGAGCTCAAAGGCGCTGGACAGCTTTTCGCGGCCGTTCAGTTTCCAGAACAGCAGGCCATCCACTGGCAGTTGTACGGTTATACGATCAAACATGGTGATTTCCCTGACTGGCTAAACCCGGCAGGCGGCCGGGCTCTTTGATGAAGGTTAACTCTGGGGATTGAGCAGCCACACGCCTTCGCGATCGACAGTGATGCTCTGGTCGCGGGTGTGACCACCGTTACTGATGCGGAACAGATACTCTCCCGGTGGCAGTTGCAGCATGGCAAAGCCATTGGGTGAAGGCACCAGCGCCTGCGGGCTGCCGTTCATCGCAACTTCATCCCCCCGCTGCAGCTTGATATAGACCTGGGCAACAGGCGCTGGCGGCGGCGGGGCCACGGCCGGTTTGGCCGGTTCGCTCAGCGGTGTTGTGACGTTGCTGCTGGCTGAACCCTGTGGCGCTGGGGTGCCTGCCGTTTCTGTTGGCTGTGGTGACGCAGCAGGCGTTGTCTCTGCCGGTTCAGAAGAGGCAGTTCGTGCAGGCGTGTCGGTTGACGCAGTCTGTGGCGAGGTATCACTGCCACCACCGGCGATCATTGCACCCACGCCTGCGCCCAGCAGCACCCCGGCAGCGATCAACCCCGGCACCCGGAAGCGCTTCAGACCTGCGGAGTGTGAGGTTTCCGCCTGAGGCAGCGGCTCTACCGGCACCAGCATGGTGCCCGGGCCGCTGACCTTCACTTCATGGATCTCGTTGATATCGGTCGGCGACAGTTCCATCAGAGCAGCCAGCTGATCAACCGTCTGCGGGCGATCCTCCGGCTGCAGCTGCAGTGCCTGGTCAACGGCATTCAGCAACGGCAACGAGTAACCCGCCGGGCGCAACTGCACCAACGACTGATAGTTATCTTCGATACTGCGCACCACGCTTACCGGAGGTGGCGTCCCGACAATCAGCGTGTGCAGCACCGCGCCCAATGCATAGATATCGGTCCAGGTGCCCTGCTCGCTCTCGTTGTCGTCGCTGTACTGTTCGATTGGCGCAAAACCCGGCTTCAACATGGTTTCGGTTTCATCGGAAAGGTTACCAATGGCCTTACGGGCGGAGCCAAAGTCCAGCAGGACCGGTATGCCGTTTTCCTGGATTTGAATATTATCCAGCGAGATATCGCGGTGCAGATAGCCTTCCTGATGGATGGTGTTGATTGCCCCAAACAGCGGCGGCAGCAGGCAGCGGATCCATGCTTCGCTGATCATCTCAGGCCGCCTGAGATGCAGCTGAGACAGCGTGGTACCGGTGTAAAAGGCGGTTCCCATATAAGCCGTGTCATTTTGCACCCAGAAGCGCAGTACGTGCAGCAAATTCGGATGGTTAAAACGGGCCAGCAGCCGTGCCTCCTGAATAAAGCTGTTCAGCCCCGCATGGAACGTTTTGCTGAACCGCTCGCTGCGCAGAACCAGCGTCAGGTCATCACTGCGCACGGCCAGCGAGGTGGGCATAAATTCTTTGATCGCAATCGTACGCTCAAGCTGGTGATCCCAGGCGCGATAGACAATGCCAAAGCCGCCGCCGCCAATCACTTCCTTGATTTCAAACTCGTTAAAGCGGTAGCCCACCGGTAAAGCGTTGGGGATCGTCCGCGGAGTATCGTGTTCTGACATAATGGACAACTCTCTGAGTGTTAGGGCGTTACGCCTCAAACTGACACTGGAATTCACCCTGT
The DNA here is from genome assembly GCA_050311775.1 of Erwinia amylovora. Taxonomy (GTDB): domain Bacteria; phylum Pseudomonadota; class Gammaproteobacteria; order Enterobacterales; family Enterobacteriaceae; genus Erwinia; species Erwinia amylovora_A. Next base: position 205,710 of record JBNONK010000003.1, read on the forward strand.
TGCAGGGTCACACGCAGGCGGCGATACTGTTCATCACGTGCGCTGGCGGTAAGCAGCATCTGGCTCATCTGCGGCAACAGGGTATTGGTAAGGATGGCATCGACCATGCGACCACCGGATTCGACCTCGGTGCAGCGCTGAACAATCTGCGTAATCACGGTGTCATCCACCTCCGAGACAATGCCGTGATTCTGTTCCAGGCGAACCTGAATACGTTTCAGCTGCAGGCGCACAATGCTGGCCAGCATATCGTCACTCAGCGGGTAGTAAGGCACCACCAGCAGACGCCCCAGCAGGGCGGGCGGGAACACCTCCAGCAACGGTGCACGCAGCGCGCCGGCCAGTGCCTCCGGTTCCGGCATCAGTTCCGGATCGGCACACATCGCGCTAATCAGCTGCGTGCCGACGTTAGAGGTGAGGATAATCAGCGTGTTGCGGAAATCGATATGCCGCCCCTCGCCATCTTCCATCCAGCCTTTGTCAAACACCTGGAAGAAGATTTCATGCACGTCCGGGTGAGCTTTTTCGATCTCATCCAGCAGCACCACGCTGTAAGGACGGCGCCGTACCGCTTCCGTCAGCACACCGCCTTCGCCGTAACCGACATAGCCCGGCGGCGCGCCCTTCAGGGTCGACACGGTATGCGCTTCCTGAAACTCACTCATGTTGATGGTGATGATGTTCTGTTCACCGCCATAGAGCGTTTCGGCCAGCGCCAGCGCTGTTTCCGTTTTGCCGACGCCGGACGGGCCACACAGCATAAAAACGCCCACCGGTTTGTTTGGATCGTCAAGGCGGGCACGCGAGGTGCGAACGCGTTTGGCAATCAGATCCAGGCCGTGGCGCTGGCCAATCACCCGCTCGTTCAGCGTGTCGGCCAGTTTCAGCACCGCATCAATTTCGTTCTTCACCATGCGCCCCAGTGGAATGCCGGTCCAGTCAGAGACCACCGCAGCGACCACGTTGGCATCCACTGCCGCAAACAGCAGCGGCGCATCTCCCTGCAATGCTTTCAGCTGCTGCTGGTGTTTGGCCAGCGTCTGATGGAGGGGGGCGACATCTTCCACTTCATCGTTATGCAACTGAGCGCGCAGGGCGATAATAGCGTCGACCAGCTCGCGTTCAGCCTGCCAGCGGGCGGTCAGCCGATCGCTCTCCACTGCCAGCGCAGCAAGCTGCTCAGTGAGTTGCTCCACACGCAAGGGATCGCCAGTCGCCAGTTTCGCTTCACGTCCGGCGATCTCTTTCTCGATTTCCAGCGCGTGGATACGATGCAGGCAGTCTTCCAGCTGTGGCGGCTGAGCGCTCTGGCTGACGGCTACGCGGGCGCAGGCTGTGTCCAGAAGCGCCACGGCTTTATCCGGCAGCTGACGGGCAGGAATATAGCGATGAGACAGCCTGACGGCAGCAGCCACGGCTTCATCCAGCAGCAGCACGCGGTGGTGTTTCTCCAGCGGGCTGACGGTGCTGCGCAGCATCAGCAGCGCTTTCTCTTCGTCCGGCTCCTGTACCTGCACAGTCTGGAAACGGCGAGTCAGGGCAGGATCTTTCTCGATATATTTTTTGTATTCGGCCCAGGTGGTGGCCCCGATGGTACGCAGTTGGCCACGTGCCAGCGCTGGCTTGAGCAAATTTGCGGCATCACCGGTTCCCTGCTGGCCACCTGCGCCAACCAGGGTATGGATTTCATCAATAAACAGAATGATCGGCGTCGGGCTGGACTGGACTTCGTTGATCAGAGCCTGCAGACGAGCTTCAAACTCCCCCTTCATGCCCGCGCCAGCCTGCAGCATACCGATATCCAGCAACCACAGCTGTACCTCCTGCAGCGGCTCCGGCACGTCCCCTGCCGCCAGCCGCAAAGCCAGACCTTCCACCACCGCCGTTTTACCCACGCCCGCTTCCCCCGTCAGCAAAGGGTTGTTCTGTCGGCGACGCATAAGGATATCGACCATCTGCCGGATTTCTTCGTCTCGTCCGGCAACCGGGTCGATTTTGCCTTCACGCGCACGGGCGGTCAGATCCTGGGCATATTGCGCCAGCGTGCCTTTCTGCTGCGGCACTGCGCCGTTCAGGTCGGCCGGGGCAGAGGCCACCTGCTGCGCCTCCTTGCTGTTGGCAAACACGCTGTCAAACTGCTCCAACAGTGCGTCAGCGCTGAGGCGGCTGAACTGGGGGGAGATCCCCTTCAGCAGGTTCGCGAGGTTAAACGTCTTCAGCATGCCGATCAGTAAATGGCCGCCACGGATCTGCTGGCTGCCAAATTTCAGCGAGCCATAAACCCAGGCGCGTTCCACGGCGCTGTCAATATGTTCTGATAAATCGGATACCGCACTGGCACCGCGCGGCAGGCGATCCAGCGCCGCGACGATATCCCGACTCAGCGCCTCTTCATCCAGTGAAAAATAGCGGATCAGCTGTTGTAAATCGCCCTCCTGCTGCTGCATGAGCTGATGCAGCCAGTGCACCAGCTCAACGTAGGGATTGCCACGCAGCTTACAAAACGCGGTGGCATTTTCCAGCGAGGTAAACAACAGCGTATCCAGTTTGCCGAACAATACGGCGCGGCTGATCTCTGACATGATTTTTCTCAGTGGTAATAATTTTGTTGATAGAAGAGGCGCGAAGGTGCCGGACGGAATTCATCCCGTGCGTTGGCGTTAACTCAATAAAAAATCTTTCTCTGTAATTTCTTCATTCAGGATCCTTCCGTCATGGATGACATTCCATAATCTGTGTAGCCCTCAGAGAATGTTCCTCAAAAAACAACGCACTATAATCCCCCCTGTTCCATGGGTTCCGGGCTGAAGATCAAGTCTTTACGGGGCTGAGGATTAGCCGCAATCCCCAGCCAGCTGTTATAGCCAAGCTGAGCAGGACCGCCGAGGGTAACGCCTTTCACCTCTTCCGCAGCCAGCGTCAGGCGAACATCCCAGACGAATTCAATGCCGAGATACTGCCGTACCCAGTCACGCAGCTGCAGGGCCCAGGCCCCCCCGGGCAGAAAGTGGTTGTAGGTTGCCAGCGACACTGGCCCCAGCTCGATACGAAACTTGTGCTGCACATCCCGAACGGCCATGCCAAGAAAGGCGGATTCACCCAGCTTCGGCATACGCCTTCCCGCCCTCAGGCGGGCACGCTCCCGCACATCAATCGGCTGCCAGTGCGGCACGTTCTCCACCAGCCTGACCGGTACCTTAAAGTAGTGGCTGAGGATCTTCTGCAATCCTTCCGCATCGCGTCCGTGGCGGGTAAGGTGGCCTGCCACCGCGTAGCGCGCGTGGTCGCTCAGGCTGCCTTTTTCCAGCTGCCCCGGCTGCCCCATACCAATCAGACTGGCGAGGTAGCGCTCGAAGTGATGGCTGTCTTCACGGTCCAGCGACACGGTTGGCTGCGCATCGGCCCACGCCCGGTAAAACAGCAGCGTCAGGCGATGATGAAACAGGTCGGCAAAGGCCGAGAGGCTGTAATCCTGATGGTGGTATATACGCTCACGGGCATATTCGGTCATGTGCGTGGGCAATGGACCATTCGGGCCAAACAGGCCGAAGCTGAGGATCGAGACGTCGTGCAGTGGGCTGTTTTCCCGCGCACTGGCTTTGGCCAGCGTGGCCGGAGCAAAAGCCAGTGAGGGCTCCTGACCGATACGCAGTGACTCATGGCGCGGTAAGGGTGCGCGTCCCAGTGGGTAGCGCTCCCCTCCCTGGGCATCCAGCCGCCGCAGCAGCTGGAACAGATCGTAACGCCACGGAGCCTGCGTCACACCGTTCCAGAAGGCATCAGGCAGGCGCCGCACCGCTTGGACAGTCAGGCTTTGTGCCGAATCTCCGGTCATATCAGCGCCCTTTTCCCCATGCGCGGCTCCCAGTAACCTACCTCGCCACGTTGCTGAGTGGTCAGCGTCATTTCCGTAAAGGTGTTTATCGCCACCAGCCTTGAAAATACCCGCTCCAGCACGCTGCCCAGCAGCCACGGACTGGAGCCTGAAAAGGCCTGTTCATCGATGTTCAGCTCAATACCGATGCCGCGGGCAAACACAATCGGACCGGGTTCGGGAACCCGGCGATAAACCGACTTCAGCTGGCAGTGGCGAATGCCCTCAATCTGCCTTGCCACCGGCGCTTCGGCCAGGTTGGCATACAGCCCAAGCAGCTGGCGAAGCGCCGAGGCCCCCTGACCGTCATCGCTGTCCATCAGGCTGAGATAGTTCATCTGCAAATGGCTGATCAGTCGCCAGGTGGTCAGCCCCTCCGCCAGCGCCGGTCGTGGGGGCGTCGGGCCTTTTCGCAGCGTCAGCTGGCCGACGGGGATCGAATCCGGCATCAGGAAATTGCCCTGATCCTGCTGGAGCAGCATCAGCGGCAAATCGCGGCTGGTACACATCACCTCTGCCGTCAGGTGGCGCAGGTCATCGCGCCACGGCGAATGGCGTTCGTCGACCAGTGAAAGGAAAACCTCTGAGCCAACATAGCCGGTACGTGTGCCGTAGCGCTGGGCATGTTCCGACAGCGCGCGCTGTTCGCGGCGCAGCGAGAAATAGGCGCCATAATCTCCCTCATCCTGGCTAAAAGTGCTCCAGAACGGGCGAAACACCTGCTCACCCTGCCGCTTATCGCCACTGGCATACAGCTTCTGTACCGAGAAAATTTCATAATCCAGCGGGCGGATGTTATCGACCACCAGATGGTATTCATGGACGCTGTCGCTGATTTTTTGCCGTTCTGCCGTTTTCGGGAAGAGATTAATCACTGGCGTACAATGCAGCGCCAGATGGCTTTTATCGATCACCCGCTCAAGGGGGGCATCAGCCTTGTCAAGCAGCAGCACGATCTCAAACTCTTTGGCGCCCGGGGCACATTTGCTCAGCAGCCCACGCAACTGGCTGATGCTGATAAACTGGAAGCGGGCCGGGAAAGCGAAGTATTCCTGCAGCAGGCGATAACCATCAAAGTTGCGTAAATCGTCCGGCAACATCGCCTGATCCGCAGCAAAACCTTGCTGTTTCAATGCATCATCACCCAACACCACTCGCTGTGGCCGGGCTTCCACGGTCTGGCAAAAGCTGCCCACCGTGTGTTGCATAATCAACTCCAGTAGCGGCTGGGCCTGGCTGTCCGGACCGCTGAGGAAGAACATCAACTCGTCGAAAGTCAGGTGATTCAGTGCCACCTCGTTGAAGCATGTCAGCCGGATACGCAGGGCACTGACTGCGCCGCGCTGGCCCAACCCCATCAGATTGAGCGGAATATCCGCCGGAACACCGCCCAGCTCAACATGACTGATGCGCAGCGGCTGCAGCATCACGTCGTGCGCGGTGGTGTAGCTACAGGTAACGCCACTTTTCTTCAGCGTCTGGCTGTCCATCATCGTGCCGCGTGGCACCAGAAAGCCGCCGCTGATATCGCCTTTTTTGCTGTCAGGGTGCAGCTCGGCAATCGCCATTGAGGGCGTCGGAGCCAGATAATTTGGCGCAATCATCTCCAGTAGTCGCTGGGAGAAACGCGGGAATTCTGCGTCCATTTTCAGCTGCACGCGGGACGTCAGGAAGGCAAACCCCTCCATCAGCCGCTCGATATACGGGTCGGCCACTTCAATACCGCGCATCCCCAGACGCCCGGCCACCTTCGGGTAGCGTCCGGCAAATTCGGCCCCCATTTCTCGCAGGTATGCCAGTTCGCGGTTGTAATAATCGAGCAGTTTACTGTCCATAATTACCCTACGTCTTTCAGCTCAAAGCGGCCGTTTTCCAGGTCCAGGTCGGTGCGGAACATAAACTCCAGCGGATAGGGCACGCACCACAGCCGCCCTTTGATTTCAATCGACAGCACATTGTGCAGGTTCAGCGAGGTGGTATCCGATACGCAACGCACCTGCAGCCCGGCGGGCAGAATTCTCGGTTCAAAATGCAGAATGGAATTTGTTAATTTACGTTGAATATCAGCCGGTTCGATATCCGACATGCGTTGGCCAGCCAGCGGCGCAACACCAAAGTTGTAGGCGGAACGCTGCACGTGCGGGAATGGCTGCAAGTTTTGCTGCGCTTCGTTGTTGACGCTGTTAAACAACCACTGTAAATCGCGCAGCACATTGCGGCGCAGTGCGCTGTGGGAGATCACCGTGCTGCTGGCGGCTTCCTGCTGTTTGTCCGGCGCGTTGTCGGTCAGACGATCCAGCAGTGAGGGCTGCATTTTGTCACGGGCGTTCAGCGCATCCTGCTTGTTGCGGTAGCGGTGGCCACCCCGCAGCAGATCGCTGCCCTGCTGCGACTGATTGAGATCGAAATCGTTACTCATTACGCCGGTTCCGCAAAGGTCAGCACGTCCAGGCTCAACAGCGGGAAGTCGCCGTTGGCACTCAACCAGGTTTTCTGACCGTGGCCGGTGAACTGCTCGCCTGCTGAATCCAGCGGGATCCATTCGGTCACGCTGGCCAGACGCAGCGTATCCGGCGCGTCGTTATCGAACGGGTAGCGCACGGGCAGCTGGCAAACCTGCTCGCTGCCGTCAATCAGCCGCACCAGCGTGTGGCGCCATACCAGGTCGGTGGCGCTGGCCGGTGCCTGAAAACGAAATTCGCTTACCGCAGCGAAAGGCAGCCAGGTGTAGCGACCGTTCACGATCAGTTCGCACACCGGACCCAGACGGCCATCGCCATCAATCAGCCAGTCCACCGCCAGCTCCTGCTCAGCGCTCGCCAGTTTTACATGGCCCGGCTGACTGTCTGCAGCAGCAAATGCTGATGAACGCAGGCTTTCGGCCTTTTCGCGGTCACCTTCGCCCTCAGCCTGCAGCGCGTTGAGCAGGCTTTCAGCCCAGCTAAAGGCTTCGCCGGGCATGACCGGCCTGCCCTGGCCGGCGAACACCGCAGCACGCTGTATTTCGCCCTGTACCGCCTGTTCCAGCAGGGTTACGGTCGGCTGCGCCTGCGGCTTCAATGCCAGCCATGATTTAAGCTGGGTGTTGGCCCGCGCCCAGTTACCTGTCAGACACAGCAGCTGCACAAATGCCGCACGCAGGTCTGCATCGGCCGGACGGCTTTTAATTTCACTTTCCACGCGGGTCAGCGTTGCCGCCAGTGAGGCACCGGCCATCAGTTGATGAAGAGAGTACATTGGCTTTCCTTTGACGGGCGATGGACTAGTTAATCGTGCGGAACGAACCGGCAGCCGGATCTTTCAACTGTGGATGCAGCGCCTCAACCAGCTTGATCGACAGACTGTCTTTGTTCAGCAGATACGGCGACCAGACTTTACGCACTTCGTCCAGGCGGGCTTTCAGCGCGCTGTCATCACCGGCTTCACTTTGGCTGATCTGCACCACTACAGTTCCGCTGGTCTGCCAGCCGTTCTGCAGCGGCGCGTACGGCACCACCATCCAGCTCTGCGGGGATTTTTCATCGGCCAGCACCATTCGCTCGTTGTTCACCGTGGTGATCTGCACGTCATGGCTGATGGCTTTGCTGTTCAGGCCGGAGACCGGAAAGCCCTGCAAAAAAGTCATGCGCACATTTTTAGTCGCCCCTTTGCCCATCTGGGTGATCTGGCTTTCGCCGCTCAACCAGCCGTCGCTGCCGCAGGTGACACCGCCTTTTGAGGGGACAAACAGGGCGCTGGTCTGGCTGTTGTTGCGCCAGTAGGTACGGAAGTGGCAGCCGTCCATCAGGCTGAACTGGGTCCAGGGTGTGGTGTCCGCTGGCGGAGAGAGATCTTCAACTTTCACCACCGGGGGCGCGACAGGCGCAGCGGCGGGGGCTTCAGCGGGTGTCGCCACAACAGGGCGGGCTGCCTTTGCCGGCTCCGCTACTGGCTCTACCTGCACGGCCCACTCCTGCGCTTTACGGGCGGTGCCGTGTGCAAGGGCATGGCCATTATTGTCGTTCATCTGCCAGTGGATAACGTTCAGTGTTTTACACTGCCTTTCCAGCAGACTGCCCACGCGTGGCAGGAAATTTTCCAGCACATTGGGGTTTTTATTGCCATTAGCCACGATGCGCAGTGGCAGCTCCGGCCCGCACCAGCTGGCGGGGCTGTTGTTTTTAATGTTATCGATCCAGATATCCAGCTTCAGCGAGGGGGAAGAAACCACGCGGTAATCCTGCGCCCAGGCGCTGGACGCGACAAGCAGTGAGAGCGCACCTGATAGCCAATATTTCATAGGAGTCCTTGAAGGCTTTAAATTCAATCACGAAGGGGAAAAAACTGGGCCGCTTCCGACAGCGAATGCAGCAGCGTGGTGTCCTGCGGATCGCCAACCCAGACGGCAACGGCGCTGTAGTTGTCCTGGCTGGCCGCCGACTGCGGGTCATTTTTACGGATCACCTGCTGCATCAGCGTCAGCCATTCATCCGGCGTGTTGACCATGTGCAACGACTGCTGCATGTGCTGCGGCGACAGGCTGTGCCAGAAACCGTCGGTACAGAGCAGAAAGGCATCACCATCTTCAATCGGCACCACGTCGCTGTAGCTGGCGTCGCGTTCTTCATCGCCCATGCCAAGGGCAAAATAGAGCAGGTTGCTGTTGATACCTTCGGTCTGGTGTCCGGCATCTTTCATCTGCTGCACCAGGCTGTGATCCGTGGTGACGTGATAAAGATAGCCGCGGCGGAACAGATACAGGCGACTGTCACCCGCATGCGCCCAGTAAGCCAGCTCATAGTCCCTGTCGATAAACAGGCTGACCATGGTCGTGCCCATGCGCCTGAAGTCGCTGACCGCTTTTTGCTTCATACGGATGGCGCTGTTGGCATCATTGACATACTGGCGTATACGTTGAGCGTCCAGGTGCTGATCGCCATTAAAGCGAGCGAGAATGGTGTTGCGCGCCAGTTCTGCCGCGACCTCCCCTCCGGGTAATCCCGCCACCCCGTCACAGACAACAAAGCAGGCCGATCGCTCGCCAATACTTTCTCCGGTCTGATCCTGATTGCTTTCGCGGGCTCCCTGATTCGACATAGAGGCAATGGTGATATTCATCATTCTTCCGATCTGATTTGAGAGTCTTTGTACTGGTTCACTTCCATGTCATAGGCATGTAAAAAGGCTTCGCCAAACAGGGTATGGAAGTCATCTTCAATTTCACCCGCCGTCTCGCCATAGCGTTTGGTAAAGTGGTCCCACAGGGCGGCTTTGCGGCTGCCGGGCAGTGAGAGACGGGAGGTCACGCCTTCCTGCCTGGCTTCCTCTTCCAGCTGCTGCGGATTAAAAGATTGCAGCATTGAGGCGATAATGGCGCGGATGCCGGCGATCATCCCCAGCTGGTGCGCCTGCAGATCCACCAGCGCATCCCTTACCGACTGCTTCGGCGGCATAAAACCCGGCATGCGGCTGCCAAACATCTGCATCAGCACGGATTTACCGGAAGGAAGCAGCTTGAACGGGTTATTGGCCTCGTCGAGAATGACCGTCATTTCTGCCTTAACGCCGCGCTTGAGGATTGAGCGGGAAGAGAGCAGCGCCACGGTACCCTGCGAGAACATGCTGAGCATCTGCCCCAGCTCCTGCATTGAGTCACGGTCGAACCGGGGTGTGGGCTGCAGATCATTCAGTCCCATACCGTCTATCAGCGCCCCCAGCAGCTCGCCTTCCAGCATCTCACCGCCGGAAGCCGAACCACTGCCCTGCTGCGCGACAGTGTTGGAGACCGGATCGATACGCAGGCGGCCTTTCGGCGGCGGTGTGGTATTGCGGGCCACGGCCTGCGGCGTGGGCAGCGTGATGCCGCCGTAATCCTGCGGTTGCGCGGGTGGTTCCACCGGTTGCCCGTCAAATAAAGGTGACGGCGCATCAGGCCCGGACGGCTCGTTGAACAGCGGTGGGTTGGCGAGAGAGTCGCTTTTTTTGGCGTTATCATCGCCGAAGAGATCGAAATCACTGTCCGGCGCTTTTGATGCAGGCGGAACAACGTCCTGCGGCTGAGAGGCAGATTTCACCGGCTGAGACTGGGCGGCTTTTGGCTCGTCCACAGGAGTCAGCGGCACGGCGTTCCCCATCATCAGTCCCAGCGGATCGTCGCTGTGCGACCGGGCAGGCGTGCTGCCACCGCCGAACAGGGCCAGCGGATCCAGTTCATCTTGTGGGTTAGCCTGAGGTTGCGGCCTGCCCGCGGGTGGCTGCACCAGCGTGCTTGGGGTGCTGTCATCAAAGATGCTGTTGCGGTCGAACAGCTCATCTTTGTTAAACAACGCATCCGGAGTCTGATCGCGTCGATCTAAATTCAGCGAGTCAGGCCGGGCAGCAAACTGCGCCAGCGGATCGACAGGATTACGATCCTGAGCGGGCCCTTCCGTGAGGGGATTGGCGCTGTTTTGAGTGCCTTTACTGCGGCTGGAGAGACTGTCAGTGATTGAGAATTCCTGTGCCAGGCTGTCCCAGATTTCACTGGGGATCGCCGCTGGGATATTCTCTCTGGCTGCCGCCGGATGAGCAGCCGACTGAGCAGGCGCAGCCTCAGGCGCTGCTGGCCGGGCAACCTGAGCCTGACGGGCAACTGGCCGGGCTGCTGAGGAGAACTCGCTCACCTGCAGACGATAGTCATCAATGCTGAGGATATCGCCATCCTGCAGGTCTACCTGACGCCCCCGCTCCAGCGGAATATCGTTCAGATGCACCAGCGTGACATTGCCACGGTTAGTAATGCGACACTCGCCATCCGCAGTAATATGAACAATCGCCTGCAGGCGCGAAATGGTACGATCATCATCCGGCAACACCAGATTATTATCGGCACCACGGCCAATAGTGCCGCCAGGGGGCAGAAAATCGCAGCTGCTCTGCGGCGGCTGATGACCAGGTTTGGTCGCTATTATCGTAAATCGCATAACGTTTTCCTGAGCGTGTTTATTTGGTACTTCACGGTGCATCGGGAAGCAGGCTAAACGTTCCTTCTTCCGGATCGTCTTTATCACTGAGCATTTGGTGGGTTTTGTCATCAACGAAAACGCTGAAAAGGCGATGCCGGATCTGAATATCTCCAGGACATTTACCGCCATGCTTTTCCATCACGTCCACCCGGGTAAGGCCGGGTTCACCGTCTTTTGATTGCACGTACTCAACACAGGCGGGGTTTGTGATCAGTTTTTCTTTCCCGACAACGCGTTGTACCTGACGAGTGACATTAGCAGGTGGGGCTGGAGCTTTCTGCTGAAGTTTTTGATACTCCGATTTGAGACTGCCCAGAGTGCGGTTACCCTTCGTTGCGAACTTTTCAGTCAGTTCCTGATCCAGGCTGAGAATCCCTTTCTCTGTATCGAGGGTGAAGATAATGGATTCAAATGGATTGGCATCAGGTGTTTGCGCATCGTAAATCACAGCGAATTTACTCATCGGCTCATTGCCACCAGAAAGAACTCCAACGGCCATAGTCCGGTTACAAACTTCAGCTTCCCAGTCACCTTTGCCTATCGTGGGGATCAGTGTGGTGACCCTGCCGTCTGCAGAAGACCAGCCGACAAAACAGATATTGGTGTCATTCTCGCTAAACCCCTGACCAGTAATTAAGTCACCCATTTTTTTTCCGTCTAAAGTGACAGTGAAACTCTGTTTATCAAGAGGAACGGCACTATTAATAGCGTATTTCAGTGCTTCTTCATAAATGGGTTTTTCATAAGGTTTAGTGTTTAGTGCGGACAGCAATATTGTCGCTTTTGCAGTCATAGCGAACATCAAAAAAAACATTAATATAATATTTTTCATTGTAGAGTAGAATATTGAACCAGAAAATTTCCGATATATGAATAAAATGATTCTTTATTATAATAAAAAATCAAACCAGATATCCTGATAGTCTCAGAAAAAGGAACAAGATTACCTTAATATTTAACAGCAGAAAGGAATTATTCAAGAGAAGAGCTGCGAAATATTTAATTTATTTCTCATTCCCACCCACAGGGTACAGACGAAGGAATACAGCAAGACAACATGAAAACCATTAACTATTTAACTCAACTAATGAAATAGCCATCTGAATATAATGATAGCCTGGCTTAAAAATTCACATTTAAGCAAGGGATTTCTTTCAGCTCTTTTGTTCTTGCTTCATCAAATTTAGCAACACAGTTATTCGTAAAACCGTAGAAGAATTACTGTGCCTGACCACGACATGTGCAAACATCTTAATACATTAGTTATCATGGTAATTTATCAAATTTCTGCACATCCAGAAAACAGAGACACCATTATTTCACACCAGCCTGACTCAAAACGTTTCAACAATGTTTTTTAGCTTCTGATTATTCGTTATTAAGATCATTTTTAGCAGCCGCACAACTATACAGTCAGCTGTTTCCCAATCCCCAACGCCGATGGTTTCCATGAAATAATCAATGTGTTGACTGTTTTTCGCCCAACCAACAAAGCACACGGGATGAACGTCTCTCATCCAGCCTTTACCCTGAATCAGCGTGCCTAACTTTTTTCCGTCCTCGACGATATCAAAAGTCTGTTTTTTATATAGTTCGGCGTTAATTAATCCATTTTCAGATGCTTTCTCAGTTATAGCACCAACTAAACTGAATGCATCAGAAGATTTGAGCGTGATATTTGCTAAAGCAAGGTTCACGCTGGATAATGCAACAATTAAAATAAAAAACAATTTCTTCAAAAGAAATAACCAGCTGTATTCTTAAGCGCCAATTTAGTTATTCCATTTTACCTGTATCAGTTGAAATAACTTTACCATTCTTAAATACATTTAATTCCCACTGGTTATTATTACCCGCAACAAAATAATATTTATAAGCACCATTGTTGAATTCATAACCACCAAAATCACAGACATCAGGGCAATTAACACCTACTGTTTTCCCTTTCAGAACGATGCCTTTCCCTGAAACTTTACTTCTTGAGTCATATGTTACGTCATCGCAAGAAACATTTCCCTCGGCACAATGTTCAGTTATTTTTGCCGTGTATTTCTTACCATTAAATACCATCGTGCTTTCTGCAAGAGAGAATGTGGACCAACCTAATAAACAAGTAAAAAAAACTGAGAAAGCAATGATTTTTTTCATTTCGTATCTTCCTTTACAGACCAATCTAATACACCCTAACATATGTTGAATTGTGATACACATTCAACTCTGTTTTACGTCTATTTATCACACCTTTATTTACCTTACCCTGACTTTTATTCCATGCCATCCAAGACGCATCGAGATCACCATTTACAGTCCCATTGATGATTTTAACAACCGTAGAACCTGGAAAGCCTCGCCTTTCTTTACCAATATTGTAACAAAACATAACAAGTGCATCATATTCATTCTGACAAAGATTAACCACAATTGAACTTCTAACTACAGCTTCGAAATCAACTAATTTCATTGCCAGAAGTGAAGTTGCTGTCGCTAATGTTATTCCATTCTTATACTGTTGAAACGTTTTCTCAGATAAAAGAAGACCGTACCCAATGGTTGCTCCCTTACAATACTCAGTTATCTTTTTCCCTGTCTGATCATCATATGGCATTGATCGAAACTGCTCATAATCTTTCAACAAAGCCAAACCCTTAGCGCTCAGCTTCATGACTGATGGATTGTACTTCGCCCCTCCACTATCGCCTACATTAGCTGGATTCTGTATAGGTGGCAAACCAGGCTCTGGTCTATTACCCTGAGTTGCAGCGGTAAGGTGTTTGAAAGTCATCCCACTTACATCAACCAGTGCATCAGGAACGGACATAAAATGACTTTGGTACTTTCGTATTGCTTTGATAGTATTCTGACCACAAATACCATCAACTTTAAGCTTATACCCTTTACTTACCAAAAAACCCTGAACAACTCTCACATCATCATGTCTATTGATGCCATGCATTCCTACTGAATGTTGTATTCCCATGATTCGTTTTCCTAAACTCGCAACTCAATCACTAATATTTTTTAGTGAATTAAAATGCTCACTCCCAATAAACTGAGAATGAGCAATGTCAATTACGATTCTTTATTTTCCTTGATATTCCACCCGGCACTACTTTCAGCACCTTTACCGCCGGAAGAACTCTGTTCCCAATATTGCTGTTTAATTTTAGAAGCCTGGAAACCGTAAGTAATTCCTACAGTATCTCCGGTATCAGCTCCCGTATAATGGACACTGGCAATTAAAACATCTTCCAACGTAATTTTGACATACTCTATTTGAGTACCACCAGCCTTACAAATTGATAACTCAACTTTACTCAGGTGCTTACCACTTGCGCAGTTCTTTAATATTGCAGTAACTGATTTATCGATTAATGCGGTAACACTTAAATCTTCAAAATTAACCTTGCCCGCACCGCCGCCGCCGCCAACAGCCATATTACCCGGCTGGGTTGCGCCCCAGGTAAAGGAAGTAATATCCGTCCACCCGGTATGATTAGAATCTTTCGACTCGCCGGTTACGCCGTCAACCTTCATAAACATATCAATAGCCATCGTTATCTTCTCTTCATTAATTGATATTTTGCTTTAGATATACCCTAAATAATTCGAGTTGCAGGAAGGCGGCAAGCGAACGAATCCCGATGAGCTTACTCAGGTAAGTGATTCGGGTGAGTGAACGCAGCCAACGCACCTGTAACTTGAAGTATGACGGGTATAAAGCACTGATATGGCAAACAGGAAAGCATGGGGCTGAATAAAACAGTCCATATTTTACCTCTGCCTTGCTCTCGAATATCGCTACATGGATGATCCCGAGAGGACGCAGAGGTGTTCATTGGTGAACACCTCTGCGAATTGCCTGTGGAGCGGCTAACTATTTTCTAAGAATGGAATGAGGAATTTTGAGGCCGATGTATTTGTCTCTGATAAATGATCAATACATTCGGCGATGAATTAATCCGTTTATTTACAGCCACAGCCCTCGCATATGGGTGCAGGCGGCAAGTTCTGTTCAGAATCAATCCAGTATTCTTTAACGCACTTATCACAGAGCGTCATTAACGGAAATTCCTGATCATTTGTTTCACCATGTAAATCACCCTGAACGGTATAGACCTTCAAATCAGTCATGCTCAGTTTCCTTTTTTAGTTTCCACATTATGAAATTATCATCGCCCTCAGGTGTTATCCGCTTTCAGCGACGGCAGTTTAGACACCAGACGCAGCGACACCGTCAGCCCTTCCAGCTGATAATGTGGACGCAGGAAGAACTTGGCGGCGTAGTAGCCTGGGTTGTCTTCCAGCTCTTCCACCTGCACTTCGGCAGAGGCCAGCGGCTTACGGGATTTGGTTTCCTGCGAGGAGTTCGCCGGGTCGCCATCCACGTAGTTCATCACCCAGTCGTTCAGCCAGCGCTCCATTTCGTCACGCTCACGGAATGAGCCAATCTTGTCGCGCACAATGCACTTCAGGTAATGCGCAAAGCGACAGCAGGCAAACAGGTACGGCAGGCGTGAGGCCAGGCGGGCATTAGCGGTGGCGTCAGGATCGTGATATTCCGCCGGTTTCTGCAACGACTGCGCGCCAATAAATGCTGCGAAATCAGAGTTTTTGCGGTGCACCAGCGGCATAAACCCGTTTTTCGCCAGTTCAGCTTCGCGGCGGTCACTGATGGCGATTTCGGTCGGACACTTCATGTCCACGCCGCCGTCATCGCTCGGGAAGGTGTGGGTCGGCAGGTTTTCTACTGCACCGCCAGATTCCACACCGCGAATAGAGGTACACCAGCCGAACTCTTTGAAAGAGCGGTTAATGTTGGCCGCCATCGCGTAGGCAGCATTCGTCCAGGTGTATTTACTGTGATCCGCGCCCTCTGTTTCTTCTTCAAAGTCGAAGCTGTCTACCGGGTTAGTGCGGATGCCGTAAGGCAGACGTGACAGGAAACGCGGCATCACCAGGCCCAGGTAGCGGGCATCTTCCGACTCGCGCAGGCTGCGCCAGGCAGCATATTCGCTGTTCTGGAAGATTTTGGTCAGGTCGCGTGGGTTCGCCAGCTCCTGCCAGGACTCCATCTGCATCACCCCCGGCGCCGTGCCGGTGATAAACGGACAGTGTGACGCCGCGCCAATCCGGGCCATCTCGCTCAGCAACTCCACGTCCTGCGGGCTGTGATCAAAGTAGTAATCGCCCACCAGGCAGCCAAACGGCTCGCCACCAAACTGACCGTACTCTTCTTCATAAATTTTCTTGAAGATTGGGCTTTGGTCCCAGCCCACGCCTTTATAGCGCTTGAGGGTGCGGCCCAGCTCCTGTTTTGAGATGCTCATAAAGCGAATTTTCAGCATCTCGTCGGTTTCAGTGTTATTCACCAAATAGCTCAGGCCCCGCCACGCGCCTTCCAGTTTCTGGAAGTCATCGTGGTGAATAATCTCGTTAACCTGTTTAGACAGCTTCTCGTCAATCTCAGCGATCAACGCCTGAATGGTGCGATAGGCATCGCTGGAGACAGTGACGGTGTTTTCGAGCGCCTGCTGTGCCAGCGTTTTCACCGCGCTCTCGACCGCAGAACGGGCTGAGTCGGTTTTTGGCCGGAACTCTTTGTTCAGCAATGCGCTGAACTCGTCCTGGCTGTACGCCTGCGGCTCCTGCGGCTGCTGCTGTTGTGATGGATTCATTGATTACTCCTCCCCACCCTTGGCCGCATCATCCTGTTTCGGCAGGTGGCTCAGTGATTTGAGCAGCGTCGGGTCCTGAAGAATTTTTGAGATCAGCTCTTCCGCACCGTTTTTGCCGTCCATATAGGTCAGCAGGTTGGAGAGCTGGGTACGCGCATCCAGCAGCTTGCTCAGCGGCTTGACGTTGCGGGCGACCGCATCCGGCGAGAAGTCTTCCATGCTGTTAAAGGTCAGATCGACGTTAAGACGGCCTTCGCCGGTCAGCGTGTTGTCCGCCTGGAACGCCACGCGCGGCTTCAGGGCTTTCATGCGCTCGTCAAAATTATCGATATCGATTTCGAGGAATTTACGTTCATCGACGGACGGCAGGCCTTCAACCGGTTTGCCAACCAGGTCGGCCAGCACGCCCATCACGAAAGGCAGCTGGATTTTGCGTTCCGCACCATAGATCTCCACGTCATACTCGATCTGTACACGCGGGGCGCGGTTACGGGCGATGAATTTCTGCCCACTGGATTTGCCTGACATGGTGTTCTCCATTGGTATGTAAGGTGAAAATGTCTGTGAACGCGGCAGATCAGGTGTCGCGGCGTCCGAAAATGTTTTCCAGTTGATGGACGCCGTCAGGCGCCAGGTCGCGGATAATGTCCATAAAGTCCATATCGATCATCCGCTGTACGCGGTCAATCATCAGCGGAGCCGGATGGCTTGGCTCATGCTGTACAAAGTACTGCTTCACTTTTTCCAGCATCAGCTGAGCATCGGCTCGCGACGTCGGCTGAACGCTGCGCCAGTCCGTTTCCTGTCGGGCAACTTTTGCTACCGGCAGGTCCACCGTACTGCTGGCTTCCGGAGCGGAAGCGGTCGGGATCAGGGTTGAAAGATCGGTAGCCTCGCAGGCTGCGGCAACGGTATTGACCGTTTTCAGCAGCTGTTCCATCTCAGGAACGCCGCCTTCGCCAAGGTGTTCAGTCAGCGTTTCGCGAATGATTTGTAACCGCTCACTGATACTGAGAATGGCTTCAATGCCGGGCTGTTCACCCCGCGCCAGTTCATCCATCAGCCGGGCGCGACCGCCGGGAAAATCCGCACACTCGGTCTTGCTGCCATCCAGCAGCGCACAGGCATCGCGCAGAGAAAGCTGGTCGGACGCGCTGCGTAGCAGTGAGGCCTGGCGTAAAGCTGAAGTGAGTGCTGACTTATCGCTTAAAGCTGCCAGCGCGTTGATACGGTAGAACGGGTCGCGTTCTCCGTCCTCTTCAAGAACCGGCCATAACGGCTCCCAGTACAACAATAAAGATTGCTTGATCAGCTGCAGGCCGCTGGCATAGCCGGTCAGCCCGCGCAGCTGAGTCCAGGCACGGGTCAGTGCCAGCATCACCCGTAAATCTTTGGTACGGGTCAGCAGGTCGCTGGCCAGTCGCTCGACTTTGTTCCAGTCAGCCGGTTCAGCAGGAATAATGGTGTCACCGAACTGCTGTTCCGCTTTGCCGGTGCTGGCCTGATCCATCGCCATGTAGTCGGCGTCGTATTCCAGGTTGTCGCCACACGGACGGTCATTACTGACTGGAGCGAGTAACACATCGATATTCAGGGTGCTCATGCGCAATTCACTCAAACATTGGTGGATAAAGCCCATGACGTCCGGGCTTTGCTCCGGCGGCAGGATCAAACAACATCGAGAACAGCTGGCCGGTGAAGTTGCCACTGTGCACGTGCGTATAAAGCGGGTAGCCATCGGTCTGGTTGGTCCACCAGAAACTGGTGTAGTGTTGCGGATCGAAACAGTCCGACACCTGCTGCCAGCTCAGGGTTGCGGGCCGGTCGGCATAGCCGATTGCGTCGAGGATATCCGCATGCGGGTTGGGGTCAGGCACCGGCGGCGGCGGTATGGTCAGCAGCATCTGGTCGAGCTGTTCAGCGGAATAACTGTTGCGCACTGCGTGCAGCAAGCTGCGGCCCAGTTGCTGATACCATTCGCCTGCCATCGCCAGCTGCGACTGCGACCAGCTCTGCGGTGAGAACGTCACCAGCGCACAAACCGGATACTGACGGCCCACGTTGTCTCGCGCCGGTAACAGGCAGCCCATCTGCACCAGCTGACTGCCCAGCATCGGCGGCACCACGAAATTCCACACCGGTGCATTGCCAAACTGCCTTTCGCCTTCCGGGCGCTGCTCGTCATTTTTCTGCCAGTTCAGCAGCCCCACCTGGAACCAGTGGGTCCACTGCTGCCAGAGCGTCTCAGGGAAGCGGCGCTTTAAAAAATCGCCGGCACTGGGCAATTTCCCATACCAGCCAATCGCAGGTGTCTGGCTCATCATCATTTCCTTGCGGTTACGGGCATGAGAACCCGGGAAGCTGGAAGGGATTACGGATACTGTTCGGGGTGAACTCCAGCGTGACGTGATGGCCATTGACGTTAAAGGCGGCCCGGCGGCTGAGGCTGCTGCTGCCCGGTGACAGCTGCGCCCGATCGAAGAAGCGGTTCAACGCCCAGGCACCATTGGTCACCAGGGTGGCAGTAGTGCCGTTGGCCAGACCCAGCTGCATGCGCACCTGACTGGTTCCGCCCGGTCCAGGCCAGCTCATCAACTGCACGGCCTGAGGGCCATGGCTGTAACGAAGCAGCTGTCCATCCACATCCAGCGTCATCGTCAGAATGTCGTTATCCATCTGCTGAGTGCGCACCGTGACGCGGAAAGCCGGGGTTGCCGCACCGTTAGCAAAGAAAGCATCACGAATGTTTTGAGCCTGCTGAAAAGGCCGCAGGACGCTTTCACCGCCCGGCAGGGTTTTGCCATCAATCCCTGGCGTGAAGCGCCAGCTGGCTTGAGTGGTGTCAACTTTGTTCGCCAGATTGTCGCGGAAGAAGCTGTCCATCAGGCCTGTACCCGGTGCAAACATGCGGGCCAGGTCGTCCGGCGTCACTTCCGCCCGGCCGGTTCGGGAGAGGGGATAACGGCCGGCGATGGCCTGGCGGCAGAAGCTGCCCACTTCCACATTAATACGCTTGCGCACGTTATCCAGATCGCGTCGCTGAGTATCACTGCTCGCCCCCACCGCCATGCTGGTAAACATATTTTGCAGAGAACCGGGCAGGCGTCCGGCGCTGGCCTGCAGGCGACTGATTGAATCACTTGCAGGCGGCGGCATCCCACTGTTTGCGGCATCCTGCACCGCCGTCAGGTAGCGATAGAGATCGTCGATTTGCTTCAGGAAGTCATCAAAAGCGATCGTTTTACCGCCTTTTTCCAGCGGCTGAGCCAGCTCAATAATCGGTGCAAAGTGAGCCGTTACTGACTGTTCCGGCGTTTGCTGCTGCTGACTGGCTGCCGTCGCGGCATGAGTGGAGTGGAACAGCGCTTCCAGTGTGCTGCTGGCACCGCTGCTCTGCCCGTCCTCTTTTCTGTCCTGAGCCTTGTCATCTTGCGCAGCCGCTTTATCCAGCACCAGGTAGTGGCTGAGGTTGATGACCAGTTTGCGCAGCGGCGAGTTGTTGCTGGAAAGCAGACGCGCTGTGTTGATGCGTTGAGAGAGATCGGCGCTGTTATTCAACTGAATATCCTGCAACAACCCGTCCCACTGGCGCATGTAGTCGGCCATATAAAGCTGGCGTACCGCGAGATCAGTTTGCTGTTTATTCTCGCCCTGTACCTGACCGCCCAACACCCAACGATCATCGTCATGCAACGATGCCGTCACCGCTTCAATATTTTTGTCGAAGCTGTTCCAGTAGCCTTCCGGAGTGAACAGTCCCGGAATGCCTTCTCCAGCCGACTTACCGCTTTTACGTGAGAACACCAGCTCACTCTGCGGCCCGCCCAACGAAACCAATGACACGGACTTCAGACTATCATCGCGCTCCAGCAGGCGCTTCAGGCGTCCGTAAACGCGCTGCGACAGCGGCATCTGATTAATCAGTGCCTGCTCGCGCAAAACCAGCGCGTCATCCCGGGCGTAAGGCGATGCCTGGATCTGGGTTTCCAGCAGCTGCATCAGATGCCAGTCGAGCTGCTTAATCTGGGCGGAAGTGATGTTCTGCGGCTGGTTACGCTGAATGTTCAGCATCACCCACGCATGCAGGAATTTGCCGTCGTAATGCTTCGGCTGATACAGCATCTGGTACGCTTTCAGCGCCTCGTAGCTGTAGTCCGCATCGCTGCCGTTGTCATTGCGCAACCAGGTGGTAATCAGTTGAGCGACCTGCGGCATCAGCAGCTGCTTAAGGGATTTCTGGTACAGCGCCAGGGTGGCATCGCTGACTTCCACCCCACGATACAGCCCCATGCGGCGGGTGATCGGTGGATTGTTGAGGTCAAAATCCTGACTGTCCGGCAGGTGCAGCACACCGTTAAGGAACGGCAGCAGGGTATAAAGATCGGTCAGGTTATTCGCCTGCAGATTTCTGCTCAGTTCAGCAACTTTCGGCACTTTGGCCTGAACTTCGGCCAGGTAGCTTTTGTTATTGCTGAAGCTGGTAACCCACAGCAGACCGGCAATCACCAGCGCAGCGACCAGAGCAACATACCCCGACCAGAGCACGGCGCGGTTACGCAGTTCCCACCAGCGGTTGCTGCCTGCCAGGCCAGCTTCCTGAAAGATAACGTTTTGCAGCAGATCTTTCAGAAAGAAGCTCTGGCCTTTATTGGCCGGGATCGGCGACTCTTTGTTGACGTTATCCCAGGCACCGCTGTGGTTGCCTTCATCCTGGGGCAGCTGCAGCGCACGGTTCAGCTCTCCCATGACGCGGTCGAACGGCAACCCTTCCTGCGTACCGCTGGCGAAGTAGATGCCGCGCGGTGAGAACTGGGTTTCAAAGTTCGAGCGGGCAAAAACCGTATCCAGGTATTCACTCAACTGCGCACGCAGCGCGGCGAATTCCTGCGGGAATAAATAACTTTCAGCACGGGCTTTGGCATCGCTTTCCTGTAGCAGCGTGTCAGGCAGCCCGGCATCAAGCCGTTGTTGCAGTAAAGCGTATTCCTGAGTGAAAGCGCTTTGCAGGTCGAAATCGGCATGCTTCGAGCGGTCCCATGGGAAGGTGAACCCCCAGACCTGATCGCGCTGCGCTTTGTCGAACTTTGCAAAGTAGGCCCGGAAACCCTTGAGCAGGTCCGTTTTGGTAACCAGCACGTAAACCGGAAAGCGAATGCCTAATTGTTCGTGCAGCTCCATCAGGCGCTGACGCAGTGAAAGCGCCTGCTGGCGGGAAGCTTCAGCAGACTGAGTGAGCAGGTCAGAGACGCTGACAGTGACAATCACCCCGTTGATCGGCTGGCGGCCACGGTATTTGCGCAGCAGCCCGACAAACTTGTTCCACTCGCTGGCGTCCTGCTGCTGCTCGCTCTCCTGGGTGGTATAGCGACCAGCCGTATCAAGCAGCACGGCTTCATTGGTGAACCACCAGTCGCAGTTGCGCGTGCCCCCGATTCCTCTCAGGGCGGCTTTACCAAAGCGGTCAGCCAGCGGAAACTGCAGGCCGGAGTTCACCAGCGCAGTGGTTTTACCGGCCCCCGGCGCGCCGATAATCACATACCACGGCAGCTGATAGAGATACTGACGACTGAAACGCTGGGTCCAGCGATGGTTGCCGGCCCGGCTGAAATGCGCTTTTTTCAGCATCTCCGCCGCTTCGGTAAAGCGTTCAGACAGCACGCGATCTTCGTTGCTCAGCCGCTTGTGATCCCCCTCGCCGTTTTCGCCCGGCGAGGTTTTCAGGCTGCCCATCAGCTTGCGGTTCAGCCAGGCGTTGTAAACGCGCGGCACCACATTGCTCAGGCCCCAGGCGATATACAACAGCGCGATACTGATCTGGCGGTTAACTTCCGGCTCCAGCGGGCGGGAGTCGACAATGGAAAAGACCGGCCCAATCACCCAGATAATGAAAGAGAGCGCGGTGATCCCAATGAATCCCCACATCAGCCGGTTGGTCATGATGGCAAACAGGATATTCAGCATCCGTTAATTTCCTTGCTGCAAGTTCATTTCCGCGCGGGTGTTCTGCGGAGAAACCAGCAGCGTAATGTCTACACGGCGGTTGCGTGCGCGGTTTTCTGCGGTGGTGTTAGGTACCAGCGGGTTAGTCTCGCCGCGCCCCTCTGCCTTCACGCGCTGTGGCTGGGTAAGATGCTGCTGCAGACGTTCCTGTACAGACTGAGCACGCGCCAGAGAAAGCTCGTAGTTAGAGGCAAAGCGCGCACTGCGGATAGGGACGTTATCGCTGTAACCAATCACCAGGATACGGCCACTGACGTTATTCATCGCCTGCGCCACGCGATCCAGGACTTCCTCATACCGTCCGCGTACTGCGGTGGAACCGGAGGTAAACAGACCATCGCCTTTCAGCGTCACCACGCTCTGATCGGCTTCGTCCTTCACCGATACCAGACCCTGTTCGATTTCAGGACGCAGGAACGCTTTCAGGTTCAGCGCGGCAGGTGCAGGAGGCGCAGGATTCTGGATGGTCACTTCCGGCAGCGGGGTCTGGTAAACTGCCGCCAGCACCGGGCTGGTGGCATCGCCCAGCCGCCAGTTAAGCAGGATATAGAACAGGCAGGCGAGGAAACCGACCAGCGCCGTGCAGGCCCATAGCGGCACCACCGGCCGCCACAGTTTACGGGTGACCGGATGATCTTCAGGATGCGGAGAGAGCGGCGGCGCATACCCTCCACGCACTGAGCGGATCATCTGCAGCAGACGCTGCTTGATGGTTTCCAGCTGCGAACGTCCGTTGTCCAGCACGCGGTAGCGCCCTTCAAACCCCAGCTGCAGACAGTAGTTAATCAGCTCCAGCAGAACAATTTGCTCTCGGGGGTTTTGTGAAAGCTTGGCCAGCAGCTGGAAAAACTTCTCGCCGCCCCAGGTTTCATTATGGAAGGTGACCAGCAGCCCCTGGCCTGGCCAGACGCCGCGACTGCCCCATGGCGTCAGTGCCGCCGCTTCGTCCAGCGCGGTGCACAGGCAATAGCGCGCGCCAATAATCACTTCGTACGGCAACCCGGCACGCTGGCAGTTCATTTCGAACTGGCGCATTTCGTCAATCAAACGCTGACGCAGCCCGGCCGGATCGGCATGGGTTACCGAATGGCGGATCTGGGGAATAGCGTTGAGTAAGGCGTTTGCCGCCGCGACCAGCGGGTTGTTATTGCTGGCCCCGGAAAAAATATCACCCTGTGCGGTGGCCTGTCGTTCCTGCATGATCCTCGCTCCCTGCGTCAGGCTGAATGACTACGAATGGCCCAGAACTCCATCAACAGTCCGGGGAACTCACCGGCCAGATGAAGCGCGAAGGTGCCGGACTTTTCCATCTCCTGCCACAGCTCACTGCCCTTCTCTAATTCGAAATAGCTGTAACCCGCATGCCAGGGAATTTGTGGCGGAGCGACAGGCATGGCACGCAATACCATGCCCGGCAGTTGCAGCTGAACCAAATCACGGATTTTGGTCACCGGAGCCACTTTCATCTGCGCCGGGAAGTGAGTCTGCAGCGCTTCGCCTGGCACGTTGGCGCGAACTGCCAGCACAAAGCCGAACTCACGCACCATGGAAGTATCCGGCACGGTGGCCACGTTCAGACCGTGCGAACGTTCGGTCAATGGCAGTTGGATGGCGTTCTCTTCCAATACCTGCGACAGCCCCTGACGCAGCATCAGCATCAGCTTGCCGAAGCACCAGGCCAGGTCGTCATGGTCATAAACCGGCAGAGCGGCATCAGGGAAGCGCTGCGGCGTGTAAGTGGTCAGCTCGCTGGCAAATGCCAGCCAGGTGGAAAACAGTTGTTCGGGGTGCAACAGCGGCAGGTTCTTCAGGTGGCTGACGTGGCCAAGGTGATGATTAACAAGCGCCAGCAGCATAAAATCGGTCATATCGGCAGTGTTAAAGCGACCAGGCTGTTGCAGGCGCTGCCCGATCTGCTGACTACGCTGTTCAAGCAGGCCAAACATATCGCTCAGATAGTCGTAAAGCTGAGGATGCGCAATGCTGTTGAGCATCGGCGGAATGTAGCTACTGTCCAGGCGTACCTGATTATCGCTGCGCTTCTCCATCACCCTGACGGCGGCCATCGCCGTCCACTCTGCGGACAGCTCGCTTTCCAGCATAAGGCGCAGGCGAAGTTTGCCGAACTGCACCGCCGCCGGCCCCACCGACAGAGCATTAAAATCATCCACTTCCTGCTCATAGGTGACATAACGGGCCAGCGAGTCGGCGGCTTCACTGAAGATCACTTCTTCACGGCCGTTACGCCGCGCTGGCACTGCCAGTACCACTTTCTCATTGCCCTGATTGTCCGGGATGGCCAACGGTGGCGGCCCGTTACGGGCATCGCGGAACGAGAAAAAGGTGCCATCGGGGAGCAGGCCACTGGCTGAGCTGAGGGCAATTTTTCCCTGACGCAGCATCGCTTCGTCAATTTCGCAATCCAGAAAGCCCCACAGATAAGGACGCTGGGTCATTCCCCAGCTACGGAGCAGGCTTTGCTGGTAGCTTTCTGACTGCTGGAAATGGTGCGGGCGCAGGAACATCCCCTCGGTCCAGACCACTTTTTCTGCTTTATTCATAATGGCTTCCATTTTCAGGCTGGAATCACTCACTGACGGCGCGCAGACCGTTGATGTCGGCAATGATGTCGGCTTTCAGTTCATCCGGTGAGGTCTGCCAGATTTGATAAAAATGGCCTTCGCCGGGGACGGGTAGCGGCAGCGAAAGTCGCCACTTTTTGCCATCAAAAGACTGATATTCAGCCAGAATCCCGATATAGCGTGCTTCAGGAGTGGTTGGTCCCTTCAGGGTTTTATTGAGTTGTCCGGGCATCAGGAAGAACTGATCGCTGTTCAGCAGGTTGCCGCCCAGTAAGGCCGGGGCGTTGTTCTGCAGGGTGTAGAAATCTGCAGACATAAAATCGGCGTCCGACTTCAGCAGCAACACCCGTACCTTAAGCGGTGCGGCATCATTGATCTGCGGGTGGGCCCGGAAGACCAGACTGTATTGAGCAGGCACGCTGTGCGATGAAGAACTGCAGCCTGACAGCACGCTGAATGCCATCAGGAAAAGCGCCTGGAGGCCCAGGCGCAAAGAGAGATATCTGTTCATAATGATGCGGCCATTAGCGCGTTATCAGTCAATGATCCAGGTCCCGCTGTTGCTGTTCTGGCAGGCTTTACCGCTGCCATCCACTGCAACACAGGTCTTTTTCCCGCCGGAACGAACACGTTTACGACGTGAATCGGCTTTCACCGTTTTGTCATAAAGATCGCTTTTCACCACGGCACGCATCGGCACGTAACCGATCAGCTGATCCTGTCCCTGTCCGGCAATGGCAAACCAGTTGTTTTCCACGCTGCCCAGCACGGTATAAGGCTTGCTGTTTTCCAGATAGCTGACCAGCTTGCCGCCAAAATCAGGACGGGTCATAACCGAGGCGTTATACAGCGCACGGTACTCTTCATTCACCGGCGTGAAAGAGGCTGGCGGCTGCACCGCGTGGCGGTAGGTGAGCTTCACACCGTCAACAGTGCTGGAAACAATCGTGTCATCCGTTACTGGCGCGGGTGGCGCCTTACATCCGGCAACCGTCAAAACAAAAAGCAGGCTTAATGCAATTCGAATTTTCACCATGATCCTCATGAAGTTTTTATCAAAAATAAGACGCAATACGGTCCGGAGAGTTGTTACGGACAGATAAGGAAGTTCCCCTGTCTGCCAGCGGCACAGGCTGGCAATTCGGGCAGTGCAGGAAGGGTATTTGGGGACAAATGAAATGCGTTGGCCGTACCAGATGAAAAGACAGGTACAACATTCAGTAGCACATCATGGCCGAAAGCACGCTTCACAGCACAGTAATGAGACAAACCATTTTTTATAACAGGAAGAGAGCCCGCCGGGGATGATTAGCAGGTAAATAGTGAAGCATTATGATCTGATAAATCGCACAATCTGCAATATTATCCTGGTTAAGACGATTTCGATGATGCTTCGCCCGCACCAATGACGCCAGAAAACCCCAAAGAATTCCATAAATTACATTACAATTTTGATTGATTTATGTCACATGCCTATAACCATGTGAAGTTAGCCAGACTGACGAAAATCCTCAAATTATTGTAAAATAAAGAATTAATATAAAAATTATAACCATAGCTACCGCACGAGCCAGTAATGAAACTAAACGCCCGTTATCAAAGTCACATTTGATTATGAAATTTTCAGCAAGTTTACATTGTGCTTCCAATTATTCAACGATTAGCGCTACTGCATCAACAGTTAAGAATTACTGATGTTACAATAATAAGGTAAATTCCTTGAGAATGGCCCGGAAAACCCAGGAGTAATCCTATGCCTGTGGTTAAACATTGTTACTTTTATTATTAAAATATGATTATTGTTAATTTTTAATAACTAAATATTATATGGGATGAAGTGGTAATGGACCTGATCGGGCGGCGAAAAGCGGGGAGCTTTTTCAGAGAGTGAATTTACAGGATAATATATCGTGTTGTGGTGATTTGACGGTGCAGCGATCTGCAGTTAGCGCGATCGCCACGACCTGATAAGACAAAAAACTAAAAATTTAAAACTTAAGCAATGAGAATCACTTCCAGTTCCTGCAGGTTTTTTACCTGCCAGGTGGGAGTAATATTGGGTGGCAGCTGGCGTTGATCCGCATTCAGCCAGCAGGTTGCCATTCCCGCGGCGATCCCGCCCAGAATGTCTGAATCCGGATTATCCCCGACCATCATCACCCGCTCAGGCGCCGGGTGACCCATCTTCTCCAGGGCGTGTTCAAAAATCGCCGGATGCGGCTTGGCGTGGCCAACCTGCTCAGAAATCACCAGCAGATCGAAATATCCCAGCAAGCCAGTACGTTCCAGCCGGACCTGCTGCAGAGCAGTAAAGCCATTGGTGATGATGCCCATCTTCACCCTGCCCTTCAGGGCGTTCAGCAGATTCACTGCACCTGCCAGCGGTACGCAGACCTCCGCCATCGCCCGCAGATAGCCATCGTTAAGATCAAACGGCGTGACATTCAGTTTTTCAGCCCAGCCGACAAAGCGCTGGTGCTGCAACTGCTGGGCGGTGATGGCTCCGTTCTGGTACTCCACCCACAGCGGTTTATTCACCGCCTGATACTCTTCGTAATCTACCGTGGAAAACGGCACGTCATACTGCTGAAACAGAAGCTGCAAACCGGCAAAGGCATCAAAATGGAACAGCGTGTCGTCAGCGTCGAATAAAATCCAGTCCCAGTCTTTAAGCATCCAGGAAAACCCCTTGTTGGTCAGACGTGTCAATTTCAGAGAGTTAACGCCATAATGATGGCATCTTCTTTACCGTCGGCGGTGGGATAGTAATTGCGACGAAGGGAAACCTCGTTGAAATCCAGCTGTTCATACAGAGCAATTGCCGGACGGTTTGAGGCCCGCACCTCCAGCCACAGCGTCTGGATACCGCGCTCTTCAAGCTGGGCTATCAGAAACGTCAACAGTTCCCGCCCAATCCCGCGCCGCTGGAAGTCGGGATCAACCGCCAGGTTAAACAGCGTCGCTTCATCCAGTACAACCTGAGTAATGGCGAAAGCGGCCATGCGCTCGCCCACTTCCAGTTGATAATTCAGATAACGCTCACCCTGATTACTGGTCAACGTATTTTCACTCCAGGGGAAAGCATGGCTGCGCTGTTCAATAGCGAAAGCGCGTTCAAGATCTTGCGGTGTCAGTAAAGAAATCTGATTCATAGTGGGAGATCTGTTGCCACAGCGCACGTTTGGCGCTGGCATTATGATAGAGCTCCGCCAGCACCGGCGAAGCAATTTGAGAACCGCCGACGGTGACCGGCACGGCCAGCCCGAGGCACCAGCTGATGCAGTGAGTATCATCAGGCAACATCTGAAGCTGATCCGGCGTCAGCACCATCACTTCGTCTTCGCGCATCAGCATCGCCCGCAGCACATCGCCGATCAAAGGATCGCTCAGCGACGGCGCCACATCGGCCACGATCAGCAGGCGGGTATGCTCAGGCAATGAGACTGACACCTCGCCCTTCAGGGCACGCGGACGCCGCAGCGTATACTGCGTAATGCCCATTTGCTGTAATAACCAGTCACGTCTGGAAGACATCTTTATTCCTGTCTGGTCGCCCGATTGCGACGCTATGCTAGCAAACCTCGCGGATCTGCGCCAACAAACCCAGGCCCCCTGGCGACTTCCGGCTGCAACTGCGGCTAATTTGGGTATAATCGCCGCTCTGATGAGTCAAGGAGCCACCGATGTCTGCATTTACCCCGGCCAGTGAAGTGATACTGCGCCACAGTGATGAGTTTACTCAACGCCGCGTGCTGTTTGCTGGCGACCTGCAGGATGACCTGCCCGCCCAGCTGGATACCGCGCTGAGTCGGGTGCATACCCAACAATATCATCACTGGCAGATCCTGAGTCGTGCGCTGGGAGAAAATGCGCAGTACAGCCTGGTGGCAACGCCGGAAATCGTCGCTGACTGCGACACGCTGATCTACTTCTGGCCGAAGAACAAGCCTGAAGCACAGTTTCAGTTAGAAAACCTGCTTTCGATGATGCCGGTTGGCAGCGATCTGTTCGTGGTCGGTGAAAACCGCAGCGGCGTGCGCAGCGCAGAGCAGATGGTGGAAGAGTGGACCCCCCTGACCAAGATTGACAGCGCCCGTCGCTGTGGCCTGTATCACGGTCAGCTGCAGTCGCAGCCGGTCTTCGACGCTGAACAGTGGTGGGGAGACTACCCACTGGGCGAGATGACCATTAAAACGCTGCCTGGCGTGTTCAGCCGCGATGGGCTTGACGTCGGAAGCAACCTGCTGCTCTCCACGCTGAAGCCGCACACCAAAGGCAAAGTGCTGGATATCGGCTGCGGCGCTGGCGTGCTGTCCACCATGCTGGCCCGTTTCTCGCCAAAAGTACGCCTGTATATGACCGATGTCAGCGCTGCCGCCGTAGAAGCCAGCAAGGCTACGCTGGCCGCTAACGGGCTGGAAGGTGAAGTGTTTGCCAGCAACGTCTATTCTGACGTTAACGGCCGCTATGACATGATTATCTCCAACCCGCCGTTCCATGATGGCATGCAGACCAGTCTGGATGCGGCACAGCAACTGATTCGCGGTGCGGCAAAGCACCTGAATATCGGCGGCGAGTTACGCATTGTGGCCAACGCCTTCCTGCCTTACCCGCAGATTCTGGACGAAACATTCGGCAGCCATGAAGTGCTGGTACAGACCGGTCGCTTTAAGGTTTATCGCGCAGTTCTGGCGCGCCCGGCCAAAGCGAAGCGTTAAGCTACGGGCGGTCCCCGAACCGCCTGTCTTTTCCCTGGCAAACGACTGATTCAGCGACTGACATGCGGAAACGTTGTTTTTTACAGCGATCATTTCCGGGCTGCTAAATAACTGTTGACGTACCGGGGAAAATCTCTAGAATGCGCCTCCGTGGTTGCAATACAACGTTGTTGTATTGACGGTACGCGAAGGTGGCGGAATTGGTAGACGCGCTAGCTTCAGGTGTTAGTGTCTTAACGGACGTGAGGGTTCAAGTCCCTCTCTTCGCACCAAAAACCACGAAGTTCATATTATGCGCACTGCGCGAAGGTGGCGGAATTGGTAGACGCGCTAGCTTCAGGTGTTAGTGTCTTAACGGACGTGAGGGTTCAAGTCCCTCTCTTCGCACCAATGCGGTGGTATGAACAGATTCAACAGGACGCGAAGGTGGCGGAATTGGTAGACGCGCTAGCTTCAGGTGTTAGTGTCTTAACGGACGTGAGGGTTCAAGTCCCTCTCTTCGCACCATGTTGATTCTCTCTTCTCAACCCTCTCTGCAAGACCCAATCCCTTTTTTTCTCAGGCTAACATTCCCTGTTATCGTTGCGGATTTCCCGGTTGTCGACCCTGCTGTTCCTGTCACAACGTTCCAAAATTAATTGCGATCGCCGCCATTCCACCAGCCAGCGCCAGACAGGAAGGCAGCAGCAGATAATGGCGCAAACGTTTATGATAGAGCATTACCACCGTGGCCAGCAGCGCGATAACCATTACCACGCGCCACTCGGTGAAAGAGAGCTTCATCAGCGAGATCAGCGGCATCAGAGCGCAAGGCAGCAGCACGCCCCAGGCGCTATCCAGTCGTTTTCCAAACATCCAGCTTACCCCCCAAAGTCCACATGCGGTGACCATCGCTATCAGCATCGTCGTATCCCACACCATTTCAAATGATAATGATTACCAATAGCATATAAGAATGCTTATCACTTTGCAGCAACTAATTGTTGCAGGGAGGGTGAAACTTTACGCTCCCTGATGACAGTTAATGTGTTAAGTGATAAATTGAGGATGAATTACTATTAAGAAAATCAAAATAATAACAGCGCTAAACTATTCCAGGCATAATAATAGACCGGCAATTCAGGTTATTGCCGCCTGCTATTCAGGGCAGTCACGAGTAGAAAATAATGAAATTACAAAGCTATGATGAATTGCTTCACAGCAAGCATCGGCTGTCGCTGATGCTATTTCTTTTTTTAAACACAGCTACGTCTTTATTTTGTTTTTGCAGTAATGGAAAAAACCCGGCTTTCACCTTTACCACCCCAACGCTGATCATTGCACTGCTCAGCACGGCGTTATTGCTGTGGATGCTTTTAAGGCAACAGTGCAAATTCCCGCTATTAAATATTGTTGCGCTAATAACCGGGCTGCTGTGGACATGGCAAATTGTCCTTAAGTATGAATTAGTCTTTTATTTTGACAGCAGCTTTCTGGTGATCAGCCTGATCAGCGTGTTCTTTATCAGTGCGATTGCGCTGGGCGATCACCTGCTGGCTTTCTGTCTGCATACCATGCCGCCTTCAGTGGCGGTGATTGTGCTGGATCATGGCCAGAATACGCTGTTAATTTTATTCACAATTGCCCTGCCGCTGATCGCTTTTACGCTGCACCATCTGATGCTGCGTCGCCGCGATATCTTCACCCGTCGCCTGATGCGTCAGCTGTATGAAGAGAAAGAAACCTACAGTGATTTGAGCATGCTCGATCCGTTGACCGGCCTGTATAACCGTCGCGGCCTGAAAAACCGGCTGGAGAATATTCTTGACAACCACGCCGGGAGCCACTTTGTGTTGCTGCTGGATATCGATCATTTTAAGGCCTATAACGATAACTACGGTCATGCTATGGGCGATCAGGCGCTGGCACGGGTCTCCGTCGCTATCCGTGATGCCGTTCGCTCGCGAGATATCGTCACGCGCTACGGCGGCGAGGAGTTTCTTGTACTGCTGACCAACGTCAACGAATCTGTTGCGCGCAAGCTGGCTGAACGGATACGCCAGTATGTGCTGGACCTGGAGATCCCGCATCGCTTCAATGACCGCGTGGCGACACATGTCACCATCAGTGCGGGCTTCGCCCCGATGGTAATGGTAGAAGAGGACTTTGATGCTGCGCTGGCCAATGCTGACCGTGCGCTTTATCTGGCGAAAAATCGTGGGCGAAATAACATCCTGTCTTATGAAGAGATTGCCAAAAGCAGTATGACTCACCCGGTGGATGCGGTTTAAAAAAGTCACGGCCCGAAACTCTCGGGCCAAATCATTCTGAATATTTATATTTCATTTTAATTCAAACCTCAGTAAATACGCCGCATCAGACCTTATTCCCCCTGAATGATATTCCCCATAACATTACCTGCATGAATGAAATAGCACTCCTGGCTAGCATTATTTTTTACTGTGCGTGAGACCGGCTGAATAGACAACTTTTACTACTGATAATTTAATATTCATTCCCGGAGCAGGGAATGAATATTTTCTGACCCACACCGTAAATGGATTAGTTTCCCTGACTGAATGATGACTATTAACCTTCACAATTAAAAGGTTAATGACGAATCGCTGCGCGGCTCCGCCTCTCTTCATGCCTCTTCAACATCGCACTGATTGACGCTTGTTTGTGCGGTTGCCCTCAGATAGAATCAAGAACGATTATCATTTGTTTTTGTACTTCGGTTTAACCTGGATACCCTATGACCACGATTGTTCGTCAGGCATCTGAGTATGGTTCTTACCCGCTGATCTATTTGCAAAGCAACCGATCGCTGGCGTCTTCCCTGCGCGCCCTGTTCAGCGAGCACCGTGCTTATTTCCTCGATACAATCAGGCTGGGTGAAGAAGCTCCCGCCAGCTGCATGACGCTGAGCCGCTGGGCAGAACCGCAGAATTTTGCCCGTCTTAACCAGCAGTACGGTGATTATATCTACCGTGAGCATGGTGAAGAGGAGCGTGAAAACAAACCGTTGCAGTCTCTCTGGGCACAGTGGTACCTCGGGCTGGTTATGCCACCGATGATCATGGCACTGCTGCTGCAAAACCGCGCTCTGGATATCTCGCCGGAACACTGCCACGTGGAATTTCACGAAACCGGTCGGCCAGCCACCTTCTGGTTTGACGTACGTGAAGATGAAGAAGCCCGTTATCTCAGCCCACGCCGCCGCCTGGACCGACTGATCCAGCACCATCTGATCCCGGTAGTCCGCGGCATTGAGCAGCAAGGCGATATCAACGCCAAACTGATCTGGAGCAACACCGGTTTTGCGCTTTACTGGTTCCTTGGTGAGATCGCCCCGCTGATCGGCGAAAACCTGCGGACCGAGCTGGAGCACGCCTTTTTCTTCTCCCGCACCCTGCTTGACGGCTCTGATAATCCTTTCTACCGCACCATGCTACCGCGCGATGGCGAAATGCAGCGCCGCACCTGCTGCCAACGCTACCGCCTGCCAGATGTTCAACGTTGCGGCAATTGCACGCTAAATCCTGCCTGATTTCGGTCGTTCCCGTTTACAAAACCGCCTGTTCTGTGGCAGCTTTATTCGCTCTGAAAGAGGGAGATAAGCATGAGCCTGGAGTCTGTACGGCAATTCTTTGCCGAGCGTGCCCCTGATATTGGCATTATTGAACTGCCTGAAAGCACCGCCACCGTTGAACTGGCTGCCCGGGCCCACCACGTTGCGCCTGGACAGATTGCCAAAACGCTGTCGCTAAAGGTAAAAGACCGGGTGGTGCTGATTGTCACCCGCGGGGACGCCCGCCTTGATAACCGTAAGCTGAAAGAGACGCTCGGTTCCAAAGCCCGGATGCTAAGCACGGATGAGGTGGTGAGCTGGACGGGGCATCCCGTTGGCGGCGTCTGCCCGTTTGGGCTGGAAACGCCGCTGCAGGTGCTCTGCGACGTTTCACTGCAGCATTATGATGAAGTGTTGCCCGCGGCAGGTTCAATTCACAGCGCGGTACGCATTGCGCCACAGCGGATGGCAGAACTGACCGAGGCCAGCTGGGTGGATGTCTGCCAGCTTCCTGGCTGACGCGAAGCGCCTGGCGGGGAACCCAATCCTGTGTTCCCCGCAGAACCTTAACCTGATCTCTTTTCCCCGGCGCTGGCCGAAATCTCCACTCCCCGAGTTTCCCGGCCAAAGGCCACAAACACACAGATCAGCACTGCCACGGTTCCGGCTACAGTCGCCATCGCCAGCCCGTAGTTATTGCCATGCGCTTCTGCAATGCGTGACTGCAGCGTGGCATTCACCGAGGCAATCAGATTCCCCAGCTGGTATACAAAGCCTGGCAGCACCGCACGGGTATTGGCTGGAACCAGTTCGGTCAGGTAAGTTGGCACCACGCCCCACGCGCCCTGCACCATAAACTGCATCAGGAACGCGCCCACACCGATCATCACCGAACCGGTAGAGAAAGCCCACAGCGGCAATACCGGCAGCGCCAGGAAAGCAGCAATGATCATCGCTTTCTTACGGCCGGTCTTCTCCGACAGCGTGCCGAAGAACACCCCGCCAAGCATTGCTGCGATGTTGTAGCAAATTGCGATAATGCTCACCGTGTGCGGATCAAAGCCATGTTGCACCTTCAGGAAAGTTGGGTAGAGATCCTGAGTCCCATGGCTGAAGAAGTTAAAACAGGCCATCAGCAGCACCAGATAGATACAGAGCTTCCAGTTATTGCGCAGTACCGGCAGCAGCGCCGTACTCTCTTTACGTTCTCTTGCCGCCAGCCATACCGGAGATTCCGGCACTTTGAAGTAAATATAAGGCAGCAGCAGGATCGGCAGTGCGCCTATCAGGAACATGCCGCGCCAGCCGACTATGCTGTAGAACAGGCCGAAGATGATTGAGGCCAGCAGATAACCGCAGGGGTAACCTGCCTGGAAAATACCGGACATCATACCGCGTGAACGGTCAGGAATGGTTTCCATCGCCAGTGACGAGGCCACTCCCCAGATGCCTCCCATTGCCACGCCGTAAATGACCCTGAAAGCAAGGAATGCCCCCAGCGTTGGCGACCAGGCGGAGAGCAGTTCAAACAGGGAGAACATCACGATGTTAAGCATCAGGATCGGACGGCGGCCATATTTTTCAGCCAGCCGGCCAAACAACAGGGCACCGATCGGGCGCACTGCCAGGGTCAGCATGATGGCTATGGAGACATCTGAAATTTCCGTATGAAAATGAGTGGCTAAATCACTCAACACGAAGACCAGCACAAAAAAGTCAAACGCGTCCAGCGTCCAGCTGGCAAAACTGGCAAAGGCCACATTGCGCTGGGTCGGGGTCCAGTTGAACATAGAGTTATCCTGTCTTACAGACTGCCAGAGCCCGAACCGCGGGCTGATGAAATGTTAATTAATTGTTTATAGCATGTAAGGAGATAGCCATCCCGGCGCATTTGTCAGTCTTTACTTCAGGCTGTAAGCAGCTGTTTCCGTTCCTTGTCAAATGAACAGCTAACGGCTGGACAGGCGGGTTGCCTCACACAGGCTGTCCACGTTTCCGGTTAAAACAGGCGAAACCAGCACGGCGGGGCCATTATCCGTTGCCATCAGCCTTGCTCCCGACACCCGGAGGGCACAAACTTCTGCGCCCAGGCACCAAAAACCTTCACCGCTGGATACTTCGTCACACACGCCTGCATCTTTTTCGGATCAGGTTTGCCGGTGGCAGGATTGGAATGCCACCCACCAGAGCAAAGCGCTAAAGGCACGATAAAGGGGATAACTGCTTCATGGTCATTGCTCACCGTTGTGCAGTTGAGCAGAGAGAACCAACCAGCAACCCTTTTAATCCCTCCGAAAAAAATTATTTTTTGCTACAATCCCCGCCGTTCGTTTCCGACCAGGATGCTCAGGGTTGTCGCTTTTATGGATGCACCGGTCACCCAGCCGTTCTGCGGCCTGGCTTGGCCTCTTTGCCATACTGCTGCTGTTTATCGCCCCGGTGATCTCCAAATCACTGGAGCAGTCGCCTGCGCGTCACGCCGCGATGATGATGAGCATGCCGGGTATGGCAATGGACGACATGCCGATGGGGGAGATGACCCCGGATCAACATGACCGGATGCAGCAGCATCCGGTGCCGCTGATGGATGACAGCGCCTGTGGCTATTGCGTTCTTCTGGCACACCTGCCGCTGGACCTCACCAGCCTGCCGCCGCTGTGGTCGTCTTTACAGGCGGCAAAGCTTCCCGACCGGCCCCTGTTCCGCCCGGTCGTCGGCCGGTTCATTGCTCATTTTTTTCATCCCCGCGCCCCTCCCGCGTACTGAGCTTACTCCCCTGATCTGAAAATTATGCTGCCGTAAAACGACAGCCACCTGCTCATGCCTGGAAACAGGCGGATGGAATGATTATGTCGGAAAAAACTCTGGCGCAGCCTGCCCGCGCCTCACAAACACGCAGTGCGCTACTGCCGCTGCTGCGTCGCCTGCATTTCTATATTGGCCTGTTTATTGGTCCGTTTATCTTTGTCGCCGCACTGACCGGAACGCTGTATGTGCTGACGCCGCAGCTGGAGAATGCACTTTATGCTCACCAGTTATTCACTAAACCCGTCAGCGGTCCAGGCAGGCCACTTGCCGATCAAATCAGACTGGCGGAAGAGTTTATTGGTCCGGGAGTGAAAATTGCGGCGGTTCGACCTGCCCCCCAACCCGGCGAAACCACACGCGTCATGTTCACCACGCCATGGTCCGGCCCTTCGGAAACCACGGCGGTCTTTATCGACCCGAACACGCTGGAAATCCGCGGGATGCTGGATGTTTATGGCACCAGCGGCGTGCTGCCCCTCCGCACCTGGCTGGATTATCTGCACCGCAATCTGCTGCTGGGGGAGCCGGGCAGAAACTACAGTGAACTGGCGGCCAGCTGGTTGTGGGTTGCCGCACTGGGCGGCGTGCTGATGTGGGCCACCAGCCGTTCACCCCGCGCGGGCAAAAGCACCAAAAAGACGCGTGGACAGCAAATCCTGCGTAAACGTTACTGGCACAGCACGCTGGGCCTGGCGCTGGTGCTGGGATTAGTGTTCTTCTCTGCCACCGGTCTGACCTGGTCACGCTGGGCGGGGGACAATATTTCCGCCATGCGCGCGCATTTCGGCTGGCTGACGCCATCCGTGAATACCGCGCTTAGCCCCCACCCTTCCGCAGAAAGGGAGAGTATGCCGGGGATGGATATGCCAGTGGATGAACACGCTGAGCATAAGATGGCCGACACGCCAAAGGACAATCCTGCCATCAGGGTTTTACCGGCACAGTTTGACGGCGTGGTGAAGGCCGCCCGTGCCGCAGGAATTAATGCCGGTAAGATTGAGATCCGCCCGGCCTGGAAGGCGGATAAAGCCTGGACCGTCAGTGAGATTGATCGCAGCTGGCCTACCCGGGTGGACAGCGTGGCGGTCGATCCGCACAGTTTTCGCATAGTGGATAAAGTGGAGTTTGCCCGGTTTGGCCTGCTGGCTAAACTGACCCGCTGGGGAGTGGATGCGCATATGGGAGTTTTGTTTGGCCTGCCTAATCAGTTACTGCTGGCTTTCTTCGGCCTGGGACTGTGCGTGATGATCGTATTGGGCTACCGCCTGTGGTGGCTGCGTCGTCCTGCTGCCGGACAGGGTGCACATCCGGCAGAAACGCTGTGGTATTGCTGGCGTCAGCTGTCGATCAGCGCCCGTTTTTTACTGCTGGTATGCAGTGTCGCGCTGGCGGTGAGCCTGCCGGTAATGGGGTTAAGCCTGCTGGTGCTGCTGGTCATTGACGCCCTGCGCTGGCAGCGGGCAACGAAGGCGGCACAGGCCTGATTGTTTAATGCGGGTGCGCATCCATGCGCACCCTGTAACACTCTGGCTGACATTATGCTTTTAGCGCCTGCTCCAGCATCCCTACCAGCAGCCGGTTATCCACCGTTTGCAGCACATGAACCATCCCGCCCGTGAATTCGCTAATGGCCACGTCAACCCGCAACGGCTTACGGTAGCGCCAGGATTTACCTCGCGTCATCCCCGGTCGCAGCTCCACGTCAACAAAGTAATCGGCGGCGGTTGCCACGCGCTGATTAATCAGCCATGCCACCACCAGCGCGTCGTGGATCCAGCACCCCGGCAGGTGGCGGGTCTGAATGGAATAATCCATCCACGGCCGCAGCGTCTCGCAGACAAACCTTGCCAGTGTGGTATCAATTTTCGCAAACCGGTCCAGATCGTTATGGGTCAGCAGCGTCTGGGTCGTCACATCCATCGGCACCAGCGTCAGGGTGGCACCGCTGGCCAGCACCCGCTGAGCCGCTTCCGGATCGAGGCCGAAATTGGTGTCCTTGATAAAATCATCCAGTGTGAACACGCCGCCCATAATGGCAATTTCCTGCACCGCATCGACCATCTCCGGATAACGCTCCATCGCCAGCGCCACATTGGTCAGCGGGCCTATGGCCACCAGCGTGATTTTGCCAGGATTGGCGCAAATCAGCTTGCCGATGGCATCGGCAGCATCTTCATCTGGTGCCTGATAAACCGCTGGCGGACGAACGCCCTGCCAGAGATGAGCAAGCTGCGAACTGTGGACGCGGTTGTCCAGTGCTTCCCGCCACGGTTCCGGTGCTTCAGCCAGTGCCCGCGTCGCACCTTTGTGCACCGGCACATTCCGGCCCAGCCGCTCAACCAGATCCTTCGCCACGTTAAAGCCGGTGTGACTGGGAGTATTGCCTGCCACTGTGGTGATCAGCTCCAGCGAAATATCTGGTGAGCCTAAGGCCAGCGCAAGCGCCAGGCCGTCATCCACATTAGCACCGGTAATGCCATTTCCTGGGTCACAATCAATAATCAATCTTTTCATTATTATCTTATTATTCTCCGGCGTTGCTGGCCACAAAGGCACAGCCGCAGGATTCACCTATCTGTAACTGATGAGCAAACTCACTCAGCTGGGCTTCGCCCTCCCTGGCTGACAGCATCTCGATGGCTTTCCTGGCCATTTCCTCCACCGGCTGACGCACGGTAGTCAGTGAAGGAACATGAAACGCTGATTGATCCGTTCCGTTAAAACAGACCAGAGCAACCTGCTCCGGTACCTTAATGCCTTGTTCCGCCAGCGCGCGAATGCAGCCGATGGCCTGCGTTTCGTTTGTGGCAAATATTGCGCGGGGTATGTTTCCAGCCTGCAGCATCCTCTTCGCCGCCTGATAGCCGCCCTCGCGGGTATAAGTGGTGGAGAATATCCACTCTGCGTGCTCCTGCACACCAAAGTCGGCCAGCGCCTGACGCCAGCCGGAAAGACGGTCCTGCGTGTTAAACATCTCCAGCGGCCCGCAGATGATCCCCACCTGCTGATAGCCGTGGCTGAGCAAATGGGCGGTAACCTGATAAGCGGCTTCACGCTCATCAACCCGCAGAATATTGACGTTCAGGGCAGGATCGACACGGTCCAGCATCACCAGCGGCGTGCCGCTGGCCTGTATCACATCGATATAGGGATGCCGATCCACACTGTTATAAAACAGGCCATCGACCTGCTGACTGAGCAGATTATTGATCAGTTCCAGCTCGCGTTTACGACTGTCACCGGCATCACCCAGCAGCATAATCATGCCGGATCGGGAAGCTTCCTGCTGTAATGCATGAGCAAAAGAAGCAATAAACGCATTGGAGATATTCGGCACCACCAGCCCGTAAGTTTTGCTGGTACCGGAGGCGAGCGCCCGTGCAACGCTGTTTGGGCGGTAGCCCGTTTTCTTCACCGCCTCAAGCACACGAAGCCGCGTTGCTTCCGCAACCGGCCTCGGCCCCTTGTTGATAACGTAACTGACCACCGCGACGGAGGTTCCGGCTTCTCTTGCCACATCAGCCCGGGTTGCCCGGTTGGAGCTATTTTTCGCCAAATTCCCGCCTTGTACTCTTCATCAACCGGCCCGCAGGCCGGCTCAGATCAGGCCCCGTCAGATTGCATCTTCCGGCGCATTAAGATCGCGTCCCCGCGTTTCCGGAGCCACGAAGGTGGTCAGGAAACCAATCGCGGCCATGACCGCAAAGTAGGTGGCAATCGGCCACCAGTGTCCGGTCCAGGAGAGCAGCGCTGCGGCCACCAGCGGTGCCGTGCCGCCGGAAAGGATTGAGCCCAGCTCTTTCGCGGTGGCCATTTTAGTGTAGCGATGATTAACGCCGAACATCTCCACCCCCCAGGCCGCCTGCACGCCAAAGATGCCTAAAGAAGCCAGCCCCATCCCTACCACAATAGTCGAGATTACGATCACCGGCTCGCGGGAATCGAGCAGCATAAAGGCCGGGAACGCATAGAGGATCAGCAGCAGACAGAACCAGCGATAAGTGATACGCCGACCAAAGCGGTCAGACAGCCAGCCAGCAAAAGGAATGATCAGAAAGCCCAGCAGCGAAGCGATAAACACCGCCGTGGTGGCAACAGATTTATCCACCGTCAGCACTTTAACCACATACCCAATGATGAACCCCTGGGCGAGATAAGAGGGACCGTTTTCTCCAATACGCAGACCAACCATCACCAGGAAAGAGCGACTGCGCTGCAGGAAGCTGCGGGAATCCAGCTGCTGTGGCTGAGCCTTTTGCAGGCCAGTGCGTTCAGCAATTAACTCCTCTTTTTTCCGTTCAAAGACCGGCGTTTCCTTCAGATGGCGACGGATCCACAGGGCCACCAGCGCGATCAGCGAACTGCAGAGGAACGGAATACGCCAGCCCCACGCCTGCAGCTGTTGCTGATCCATCTGCACCACGGCCAGCCAGACCAGAGAGGCGACCAGCGTGCCGCTGTTGGAGCCAAGCGCAATGATGGAGGAGACCAGACCACGTTTTTCAGCCGGGGCATATTCGCCCAGCATCACCGTGCCACCGGAGAGTTCCGCCCCCGCGCCGAAGCCCTGGCTGAAGCGCAGGATCACCAGGCAGGCTGGTGCCCAAAGGCCAATCGAGGCGTAGCTGGGGATCAGACCGATCAGGGTGGTCGAAGCACCCATCAGAATGATGGTGGATACCATGACAACCTTGCGGCCCTTGCGGTCGCCCAGCCAGCCGAAAAACAGTGCGCCAATCGGGCGGGCAATAAAGCCAACGGACCAGGTTGCAAAACTGGAGAGGAGAGCCATCGCTGGGGTGGCTTCAGGAAAGAAAACATCGCCGAAAATAATGCCAGCAGCCAGGCCGTAGAGTGCGAAATCTGCATACTCCATGGCGGTTCCCAGCCAGCATGAGACGGTTGCCCGCCAGAAATCCTTGCGCCCTTCCGTGGTGGTCAGACGTTCATCTGCCGCAGAGTGTGCTGACAGCGAAGCCTCTTGCCGGATGCTTTGTTGAGTGGACATTAAAAAATTCCCTGATGAATGAGGATTCTTATTTTTGCCCTGGCTGGCTTCCTGATGTCGCAGGAAAATTCGCCAGTGAGGACGTTCTTTTGCTGAGCCATGCTAAAAGGTCAGTAACTGGTTCCCTGGTGTTGGGGGTAAGTTTTGTTCGCTTCCCGTTCGCTGGTTTTCGTAACCAGTCGTATTGATAACGTGAAACAAAGGTGACCTTCACTGGAGCAGAAAAACATCAGGCACCGTGAAT
Source organism: Erwinia amylovora (assembly GCA_050311775.1). Classification (GTDB taxonomy): domain Bacteria; phylum Pseudomonadota; class Gammaproteobacteria; order Enterobacterales; family Enterobacteriaceae; genus Erwinia; species Erwinia amylovora_A. The sequence goes on from JBNONK010000003.1 coordinate 247,152, forward strand.
TTTTACAACCCGCTCATTGTATCTACGCGCGTAGATAAATCAAGCAATCACCTCAAATAAATTAAAGTTATTTCACATTCCCAACGACACCGGAAAACTAAAAACCTTTAAATACATAAAGTTGATATTATAAAATTTTTTACCGATCGAAAAAAAACCGACAACACTGCGATAACTCTTCACTAAAGTCGATTTTTCAATCACACGTTTAGCGGCTCTGACGACTGACATCTAAACAGCGTTTTATTTCAAAAGGATGACGAAACAAGCAAGGCGGCCTGGTCTTAAAACCGGCTGCACTATTTGTTTGTTTTACATCACCGCGGCATTTACTCTGAAGAAAATAGCCGGGGAATAGCGATGACGATTATCCTGATGCGACACGGGAAACCCGCCCACCCTTCCGGTGGCCGTCTGCCTGCTCTGGCAATGGCACAGTGGTGTGAAGCCTATGATTTAGCGCAGGTGGAAGATGTCCCGCCGGACAGAAGTCAGCATATTGCGGCGATGGCGGATTACATCGTCACCAGCCCACTGCCTCGCGCCCGTTCTTCACTGGCCAGGCTGGGACTGGAGCCAGCCTCGGTGGAAGCCGTGTTCAGCGAAGTTTCACTGCCGGTAATGCGCCTGGGCTACCCTAACCTTCCCCCTTCGTTCTGGCTCCTGCTACTGCGCGTGCTGTGGCTGTGTGGCTATTCCGGAACGGTGGAATCTTTGCGGCAGGCCGAACTGCGGGCTGAACAGGCCGCGGCCCGTCTGATTGAGCTTTCCTGTCATGGCAACGTGCTGCTGCTCGGGCATGGGATCATGAATAAAATGATTGCCCGCCAGCTGCGGAAAGAGGGCTGGCTGGCAGAGAAACACGCCAGCAGCCGCCACTGGAGCAGCGCCATTTATCACCCACCGTTTATTCCGCCGCGGGTGAAGTAAACGGCAGGGATTTCACCACGTCGATAAAAGCCCTCAGCGCCGCCGGAACATGCCGGTGGCCGGGGTAGTAGATTGCCAGCCCCGGCTAAGGCGGGCTCCACTCCTCCAGCAGCGCCATCAGCTTACCGGCCCGGAACCAGGGTCCCGCCACGCTGTCCGGCAGACAGGCTATCCCCAGCCCTGCACCGTCTGACACTCGGCATTGCTGCTTGCAAGCTGGTACATGCCGGATTACAGGAAAAGCTGGCCGCCCTGGAAGCGCAAAAGGAGATTGCGCTGTCGACGTACATCGACTGATTACAGAGGAACAGTCAATCAGCCTGCTGGTCATTAAGATGGCGAATGGCATCTGTAACGGTACTACCTCTTTCGTCCTCAACTTCAGCCGCTCGCAGGGGCTCTCACTTAAGCCCCATGACGTACGGGGTCATGCCGCGCTGGATCTGAGCGAGAGCGTAACCATCCCGTCGCTGGAAAAGGTTGTTTATCATACAGTTCCAGAAAACGCGGTTATGCCTGGAAAACAACCAACCGGTGGCGAAGTGCTGGATTGAACTGTCAAGTTACATTATAATCCCGCGCCTCAGGCCCCTTAGCTCAGTTGGTTAGAGCACGCGACTCATAATCGCTTGGTCGCTGGTTCAAGTCCAGCAGGGGCCACCAAATAAAACAAGGGCTTGCATAAAAACGCGGGCCCTTTTGTTTTTTCGGGGATACTCAGGGGATACCTCAGAAAAATAGTCATGGTGATTCATAGTGGCTATTTGAGCAGTGATTACACCTGCTGCAAGCGCCTCCCCTCCCTGCCTACGAAGAAAGTTGATTTCCAGCGAAATGCGGTACCGCGCGCGCGTTTGATGCAAAGAAAACCTTCAACGCGCGCGTAGTGATGCCTGAAAATCTTAAGCGCCCATACACAGGCAAATCCCAGGCCAGTGAAACTTCGCTTTATGCAGGTGCCTTTCTCTCTAATCAGCACTAAATTCAAGAATTGTTAAGCCAGCGACAAATGAGTTAATCCTGCGATTGCTCTTAATCACTCTTGGGTGGGTGCCCGAACTGATGAATTACGTTAACTGACCTGCGTTTTGTGCATCGCTGCCGGGTGGCGGTGGTCACAGAACATTTACTTCGCGTTCGTTATCTACTATGGGGTTTTCATGCCTTGCTTTTTCAGCAGGTCGGCAATGGCCTCATCGAGCAGTCGGCTCTTAGGAATGCGGGTGTTTTTCGCCAGATCGTTAAACAGAGGAACCAGCCTGTAATCCAGTGATGATGTGAATCGGGTGCGGTATTTTAAAAACGGCTCTGCCATGTTCCCGGCCTGCGTCTGAAGGTGAGACGGACAGTCTAGACAGATGCAAGGTGGTGAATAACTGGTTGCAAATAGTCACTATGTATTAATATGGTGTGTTTTGCGACAGACACGCTTCGCCACACCACGGGAAAATAGCCGCTCACAGAAGCGGATTTTCGTTGGGTTTTTGGTTGTTGCATGGTAAAAATAATTAATCCCACTACCAATTTTTGGGTTAATTATAAGGTGGCATTATGGATAATGCGGAAGGTTTGGCGAGAAGGATGTTACGGTCCTTAGATATAAACAATGATGGTTTTTTTAAGTCTGTTTTAACAGGGGCATTAACATTGCCTACTAACTTGGCATACTTAGGGTATGAGTATTTTGATACTGAAAACAGATATAGTAATGCAAATGATCACCACAGAATTGCTGAGTTAATAAAGGACAGTATTGCTCAAAAAACTTTAACGAGCAGGATTATTTTTATTATTATAAAAAAATTTATGTCTGAAGTTGACGAGGATAAACTAAAAAATGAAGCGATGAAATTATCTGGGGGTTTCCTTGGAAAAATTGCTGTTTCAGAGTTAACAGGAATTAGTCTAAGCAAAGCTGTAACTTCTGGTCTTGTTAAGGGTATTGTAGCAGGTTCAGTTATAGGTTTAGGTCTTTCTATTGGCGCCGAATCATCAAGAGCTATCTATACATCCAGAAGACTTGAGCAGAATAATCAATATTTATATTACCTTCTAAGGAAGGCTGGAAACTTGGATTTGGCGTACTTCCTAGTTGAAGATAAAATCTCTGCATTTGTCGACGCCTGCAACCTTAAATCAAAAAATAAAAATGAGTTTGATAAAGTATGTGAATACTTTTTTTCAGGTCTTTAATCTCAATAGCGGACGCAATGTCCGCTACAGGTCATTTCTTTTTTTTATACTCTTTATATGAGATCACACATACAATCAGCATTATAATTGAAAATGAAAGCCTCCCAATAACGTAACCTATTTCATTTTTATTTAGACCATAATTAGACATCACATACAAGACTAGTTCTACATTTGGCACTATTGAATAAAGGAAAAATATCAACGCTATTATAAAGACTATGAAGAGGGTAACTTTCATTAAAAAATCCTTTTTCCGAATGTATTTGATATACACATCATTTTCCTGCTTATTTAAATATCTTTTTTGATGCCCGCAAGGGCATGGCATGAACCGATGTTTGATCACGGAAGTTCATGGCCATTTCCAGCGAGCCTGCGCCTTTTCATAGGGGACTCGCGCATTTTTGTAGCAGGGCGGCTACACCGTGATAATAAACAATAAACCAGGCAGTGAAAAGTTTTATCCGGCCCGAAATCAGGCTGGTGCGTGAGAAATCTTCAGGTACTGGACGTCTCTGACGCGCACCTTTCCCTGAGGAAGTCACAGACTATCACCGAGTGCGGCAACACGCTGCTGCACACCGAAAACGATGGCCGGGCAATTCCCATTGCCCACTGCGCTGCATCTGCCGCTTTTCTTATTTGTGCAATCATGCTGATACCTCGTAAATGAAAATGGTCTTGTTTATCTTTATCATTTTAAGCACCAGTGCGGCTCTCTCGCGCTGCTCAGCCGTTACTTCGCCCTCAGGCTTGCCAAGAAGGTTGTAACGGGCCCCATAAGCGGCCAACGCCTGAATATAGCGGATATTGCTGGTGTAGCTGCGTATGGCATACCGCACGGGTCCACGACCGCCCGCGCCGGTTTTGGCAAGTTCCGCCGTGATGGCGTCCGTTATCCCCACGGCCAGTGGGCGGGGATTTTTCAGGTCAAACGCCTGCGGCCACATTTCCGTAAGGCGCTCTTGACCCTGACCCGAAATCCTGCTCCATTCAGAAACAGAATTCCGGCATGATGTTCACTCCCCTGAGCGGAGGTTGTGCCGATGAAAAAGTCACGATTCACCGAAGAGCAGATTGTCTTTGCCCTGAAGCAGGCTGAGCTGGGTACGCCCGTACCGGAAGTCTGCCGCAAGCTGGGCATTTCCGACGCCACGTTCTACACCTGGCGCAAAAAGTACGGCGGGATTTCTCCTTCAGAACTGAAGCATATGCGGCAGCTTGAAGAGGAAAATCTTCGCCTGAAAAAGCTGGTTGCCGATCTGAGCCTCGACAAGGCCATGCTGCAGGACGTGCTGGCAAAAAAGAGCTGACGCTGGCACGCCTGCGCGAGTGGGTCAGGGACTTACAGACCCGCTACGGTGCCAGTGAGAGACAGGTCTGCTTTGCGCTGCGGGTCAGTCGCAGTTCGTTCCGCTACCGCTCCGTTGCGGCAGACGACAGTGCGCTGCGGCTGCGCATCAGGGAGATAACCGAAACCCGCGTCCACTATGGCTACCGCAGGGTTCACGTCATGCTTAAACGGGAAGGCTGGCGCGATAATCACAAGCGCATTTACCGGCTTTACCGCGAGCAGGGATTATCGCTGCGGCTAAAGCGCCCCCCGCCGCAATAAATCTGCGCTGAAACGTCAGCCACAGCCGCAGGGGTTGTATCCCAATCATGTATGGGGGATGGATTTTGTCTCCGATGCGTTGTTTGACGGTCGCCGGCTTCGCCTGCTGACGGTAATCGATCTCTACACGCGCGAATGTCTGGGGATCTGCGTGGGCCAGAACCTGCGGTCCTCAGAAGTGGCTGAGATGCTGAATAACATAGCGCTGAGGCGACCGCTACCACAGCTCCTGAAAACAGATAATGGTTCTGAATTTGCGGGAAAAATGCTGGATAAATGGGTGTACGAACGTGATATCCGGATTGACTTCTCACGACCGGGAACGCCCACGGATAATGCCACGGTGGAATCATTCAACGGCAGGCTGCGACAGGAATGCCTGAACGAAAACGGGTTTATGTCGATGGAGGATGCCCGGTGCAAAATCGAAGCCTGGCGCATACACTATAACCAGAGTCGTCCCCATTCTGCGCTGGGCTGGATGACCCCATCCGAATTCGCCGAAAAATCTGCCGGTTGCCAGAATATGCAGCCAACATGAAGCCGGTTATTCCTGATTATGACTGGATCATATTCGGGGTCAGGGTCACATCATTTCAGATAACATTTGACTGAAATTAGTGTGACCACAGGGGCGATGTCTTTTCTATCAGTAAAGACATTGCGGCTCAGCACACCTTGTTTGCTGAAAAACCATCAGAAGCTACGTAATTTCATCAGGGCGTACACCTGCGGTTATTTTTGATACAGCCCCCAGCGGGAATGGCTAAAAATCCCCCACCCGACCGCAAAAAGTGCGGTACCATGCAAAGTGGCGAGAGATAGCCTATGCTTAAAGCGGATATGTCTAATAAATGAGGGATTTATGAAAAACGTAATTATCGCCTTGTCAGCACTTTTACTGGCTTCCCCAGTCTTTGCAGCGGACACGGCCAGCCAGGCGACTGACGCCACCGTTTTGCAGGCGCATAAAGGTGCAGATACTGCAAAGGAAAAGCTTCATCAGACCCAGGATGAAGGTGCTGAATTAAAGCTGAAGGCTAAGCATGCAGCGGAAGGGAAAAGTGACTCTACGGGCAGCAAAGTGTCCGAAGGTACTCAGAAAGCCTGGCACAAAACCAAAGAAGGCACTGAAAAGACCTGGGATAAAACCAAGCAGGGTGCAGAAAGCCTAAAAAACAAGGCTACTGACTGATCGCTCAGCGGGTTCTACAGAAACAAGGCCGGATATTCCGGCCTTTTTCTTTGCTGTCAGCCCGTCAGTGCCTGTAAGCCCTTTCGGTATTCACCGGCACTTACACAGGCTGATCGTAACAGAGCTGGCTGTCTCAGGCCTACAGGGCCATATCGTGCTGAGCGCTTGCCGTGGTTTTCTGCTGCTGAGCTTCAGCATTCGCCTGAGCAGTGCTGTTCATCTTAATAACCGGAGGTTTAGTCAGATTCAGCGTCTCGGCAGTACTGTCCCATACCTGCTGGGTCAGTGCAGTGTTACCGTTAAGTTGCTGGCCAAAGCTTGGGATGATTGCCTTAATTTTACTCTGCCATTCCGGCGAATTGAACTGCTCAGGGAACAGTTTCTTGATGACGTTCAGAGTAATAGGCGCAGCAGTAGACGCGCCCGGTGAGGCTCCCAGCAGCGCCGCCACGGTTTTCTGCTGATCGGTAACGACTTCGGTACCTAACTTCAGCACGCCGCCCTTCTCCGCATCTTTCTTGATGATCTGCACGCGCTGACCCGCCTGAATCAGTTTCCAGTCTTCCTTGCGGGCAGCCGGATAGTACTCTTTCAGGGCCGCAAAGCGGTCATCATCATTCAACATCACCTGACCAATCAGGTATTTAACCAGGTCAAAGTTATCCAGGCCCACATGGGTCATCGGCATGAAGTTACTGGTGGTGGTGGTCTTCAGCAGGTCCATAAAGGAACCATTTTTCAGGAACTTGGTAGAGAAGGTCGCGAACGGCCCGAACAGCACCACGCGCTTACCGTCAAGGAAGCGGGCATCCAGATGCGGAACGGACATCGGCGGTGCACCAACCGAAGCCTGACCGTACACTTTCTCCATATGCTGGCTGGTGATTTCCGGATTCTCAGTCACCAGGAACGACCCCCCTACCGGGAAACCAGCATAGTTATCCGCTTCAGGAATGCCGGTTTTCTGCAGCAGTTTAAGCGCACCACCGCCCGCGCCGATGAACACGTATTTCGCATCCACAGCGTGCTGTTTACCGTCTTTCACATCGGTAACGGTTACATGCCAGGAATTATCAGGATTACGTTTAAAGTCGGTCACTTCCGCAGACGTTTCCAGCGTAAAGTTATCGTTCTTCTTCAGGCTACCGATCAGCTGGCGGGTAATTTCGCCATAGTTAACGTCAGTGCCGACCGGGGTCCAGGTCGCAGCCACTTTCTGCTGCGGATCGCGGCCCTGCATGATCAGCGGGGCCCACTGGGCAATCTGGTTATGATCGGTGGAGAACTGCATGCCCTGGAACAGCGTGGTCTGCTGCAGCGCCTTGTAGCGTTTATCCAGGTAGTCGACATTTTTATCACCCCACACGAAGCTCATGTGCGGGGTGGAGTTGATGAATGAATGAGGATCATGCAGAACGCCGCGCCTGACCTGTGCGGTCCAGAACTGACGGGAAATCATGAAGGATTCATTAATTTCCAGCGCTTTGCTGACATCAATAGAACCATCTGCACGCTCCGGCGTGTAGTTGAGCTCCATGTTAGCGGAGTGACCGGTACCGGCGTTGTTCCAGCCATTTGAGGATTCCAGTGCCACGCCGTCCAGTTTCTCAACCATCAACTGTTTCCAGCCGGGTTGCAGCTCGTGCAGCCAGGTGCCCAGAGAGGCACTCATGATGCCGCCGCCAATCAGCAGAACATCGGTTTTTTCCGTGGTGTCTTCAGCCCAGCCAGAGGAACAAACCAGCAGCGCCGAGAGGGAAAGAACGGGGAAAATTTTACTTAAATTAGCCATATTGAATTATAGGTTTCAACAGTTTTTTAAAAATTGAAGAAATACTTTAACAACCGTTTCTGACTATTTCCAACTTACTTAAGTTACAAAACTCTGCTGTTAATACCCCTGATTTTCAGGCAACTATTCTCACAAAATAAACAGGGTTATTTATTTCTGATTGAAATGTGCTTTTATCGCAATCTTATTTAAAAGAAATCTCCCGCGTGAGCCTGCAATAAATCAGGCTGTTTTATTGACCTGCTGGCTGGCAAATGATAATTGTTATCAATTAAGTCTTCTGCCAGGCGCTACTGAATGAATAACACCATCAACACCCCCCCTGCATCCTGCTGTATTGTCGGTGGGGGTCCTGCCGGGTTAATGCTGGGCTACCTGCTGGCGCGCAACGGCATTCCGGTGACGGTGCTTGAAAAGCACGATGATTTCCTGCGGGACTTCCGCGGCGATACCATCCATCCTTCCACGCTGGAGATCGTCTGGCGGCTGGGATTTCTCGACGAACTGCTGGCGATACCCCACCAGAAAGCAGAAAAGCTGTCTGGCGAAATCAACGGCCAGGAAGCCACGCTGGCAGATTTCAGTCGTTTGCCCACCCACTGCAAATACATCGCTTTTATGCCGCAATGGGATTTTCTTAACCTGCTCAGCCGCAAAGCATCACTGCTACCCGGCTTTAAACTGCTCCAGAATGCGGCAGTGTGCGGGCTGATTGAGGAGCAGGGCAAGGTCAGAGGCGTGCGGGCCACCATCCATGGCGTGGAGCAGGAAATCCGCAGCGAAGTCGTCATTGGCTGTGACGGGCGCAATTCAATCGTCCGTGAAGCAGCGGGTCTGAAAGTACGCCGCTTTGGTGCCCCGCGCGACGTGTTGTGGCTGAAAATCACCAAATACCCTGACGATCCTGAATGGTCGTCAGGACATCGCGGACCGAAGAAGAACTTTATCATGATCGATCGCGGTCATTACTGGCAGTGCGGCTATTCGATTACCAAAGACAGCCTGGAGACACTGCAGCAGGCCGGCCTGCCTGCTTTTTTGCAGCAGGTTGCGGCGGCATCCCCCTTTGACCTGAGCCGTCTGCAGCAGGACATTACCGACTGGCAGCAGGTTAAGCTGTTGAAAATCCGCATCGATCGCCTTGAACAGTGGGCTAAGCCTGGACTGCTGTGTATCGGCGATGCCGCTCATGCCATGTCGCCGATTGGCGGTGTGGGCGTCAACCTTGCTATTCAGGATGCGGTTGCAGCGGCTAACCTGCTCTCCACTCCGCTGAAGAGGGGTACGCTGACGCTAAAGGATTTACAGAGAGTGCAACGCCGCCGCCTGTTCCCGACCTGGGCGATCCAGTCGCTGCAAATTATGATTAGCAAAGCCGGTCAGAAGAAACGCCGTAAGCCGCCGGGCAGGATGGAGCTGTGGCTGCGTCAGCGAAAATTTATTCCCTTCCTGTTTGGCAGGCTGATCGGCGTCGGTTTTTATCGTGAGCTTCCTGAAGAAATAAAATAGGTTCTGAACAATAAATGAAATAGCTGGCCACAGCCACCGCCCTGCCATTTATGAATACGGACTGGTTAGTCTCGATCCACGCTGGGAAACAGACTCTCCCGGAAAACCCTCGGGAAAAGCACTCAGCAACGAATCGATTATCCTCTACGGCTATTACCATCCGGCTTCATCGTTAGTGCGTTAATAACATGGCCGGAACAGCGCCGGAGGTTAAAGTGAAGGTGGAGAGCTTCTTCAAAGAGAACGAAGGCAATGCTCAGCCCACCCATCCGGGGCTCCCCGGTCAGCTGCGTTTTATGGTGCAGGGCTGGAATCAGGACGAACAGTAAGCGGCACTGATGTACCGCTTACTGATTATCCCGTTATGAGGGGTCACCGTGAGGGTGCGTTTTCCCTTCTTCGATGAAATCCTCATCGATTTCCTCAACGTTTTCCTCATTATCCCGGCCCGAAAGCAGGTTCCAGCAGGCAATAAACAGCGCGGCAATCAGCGGACCAATAACGAAGCCGTTGATGCCGTATATCTCCATGCCGCCCAGGGTTGAAATCAGGATCAAATAGTCCGGCATTTTGGTATCTTTCCCCACCAGCAGCGGGCGCAGGATGTTATCAACCAGTCCGATGACCACGATGAAGAATACCACCAGGAAAATGCCCTGCCAGATCATGCCGGAGAAGAAGAAGTAGGCCGCGGCAGGCACCCAGACAATGGCCGATCCCACCGCAGGGATCAGTGAGAGAAAGGCAATCAGCGCCCCCCACAACAGGCTTCCCTCAATTCCTGTGAACCAGAATGCCAGCCCACCCAGCACGCCCTGCACGATAGCCACCACCACGGTGCCCTTTACCGTCGCACGGGAAACCGCAGCAAACTTAACCAGCAGGTGATGTTTAACATACTCAGTGAGAGGCAATGACTTCATGATCAGATTAACCAGCCAGGCCCCATCCTTCAGCAGGAAGAACAGCAGATAGAGCATGATACCGAAGCCCACCACAAAGCTGAAACTGCTTTTGCCAATCAGGAACACGCTTCCGGCAAGATACTGTCCTCCCTGTAAGGCCACCTGAGACAGTTTTTGCTGTATGCGAGCCGCACTATCCAGCTGGTGTTCAGCCAGTGAATGCTGAGCCCATTGCGGCAGGTGCTGCATCACCTGAGCCAGTATCGTCGGCAGTTGGGTATTATTGTTCTGCAACCGGTCATAGACAGCATTAAATTCCATCGCCATGGAAGAGGCGACGATCACCAGCGGCGTGATCACAATCAGACAGATCACAATGATAGTCAGAAACGACGCCAGCCCGTTCCTGTCCTTCAGCAGCTGTTTCAGCCTGGTCTTCATGGGATGGAAAATGACGGCCAGAATGGTGGCCCACAACACAGATGAATAGTACGGCCCTAAAATATCTAAAAAAGCCACGGTAACAATGAAAAGGATCAGAATGAAAAATCCTTTGCTCAGGCCTTTAAATCTCATTTTTATTCCCCTGAAACCAACAATTGGCTACCGTAGCATAGAAGGCATCGCCGTAAATGCAATGCGGGCGGCAAGATGACCTCAATCTCTCAGCGTTTTTCCACCGAAAAGGGTGGCCAAATGAAGTAAAGGCTCCCTGTTCGGTGTTGGGCACAAGGGTTGAACTCGCTTTGCTCCATTTCAGGTGGGGCCTTTCTCTTTCTGGTCCCTGCGTATTCGCTCTGGATCATCAGATCCAGAGCCCCCTTCAGTTAAGCCACCTGGACCGGCCACTGATTCAGTACAATCCCCCGCTTACGCGCTTCCTCACCAAAATCTTGTAGCACTGCCTTCACGTCCGGATCGATATATTCGGCATTATCATGATCGACAATCACCACGCTGTTTTCCGGGATTTGCGCCAGCAGGCCCTTAAGGCGCGGGTTATGCATAAACGTCAGGTTCTGCTGAAAACGCAGGACATAATGATCGTCGTAGCGGGTCAGCAGCAGCGCATTGTGGTGGCTCTTATAGATGCTGAACACCATCTGTGTTGCCAGACCGATGCCAATCCCCGCCAGCATCCCAAACAGCAGTATCCCACCTATTGTCGCCAGGAAAGGCACATACTGCTGGGCACCCTTACGGATATGCTCCACAAACAACCCCGGCGCCGCCAGCTTATAACCGGTATGCAACAGCACAGCAGCCAGGCTGGCCAGCGGGATCGCATTCAACACCTCGCTGAAAAACAGGCCACAAACCAGCAGCAGTACGCCGTGCACGAGAATAGAAATCTTACTTTGCGCTCCAACGCTGACATTCACCGAACTGCGCACGATCACCGCCGTAATGGGCAGACCACCGAGAAAGCCGCTGAGCAGATTCCCTATCCCCTGCGCACGCATCTCTTTGTCAGGCGAAGGCGCGGGATTTTGTGGACGCAGTTTTTTCAGCGCTTCCTGACTCAGCAGGGTCTCCAGACTGGCGACAATGGCCAGCGTCGCCGCAATCATATACACCGCCGGGTTTTGCCATGCCGCCCAGTCCGGGCGCTCCAGCTCGCTGGTCAGCGTCTGAAGGCTGTCAAAGGAAGGCAGGGATATCCGCGGCAGATTAGCGACCAGTTCGGGAAACATTCTGCCGCCAGCCACCGTCACCAGACAGCCGAACAGCACTGCCATCAGCGGGCCAGGGATCCAGCTCAACACCCTGAACCGCTTTACGGTCGGCGTTGACCAGAACCACAGAATAAACAGGCCAGTGACAGAGACCACAATGGCTGAGAGGGAAACCGTGAAAGCCCCACCGGTCATCATCGAAGTGAGCTCATTCTCTCCTGCGGCCCCTAACGCTACGGGGATCTGCTGAATAATCAGCAAAATACCGATTGCTGCCAGCATCCCTTTAATCACGGTTCCCGGCACCAGAGTAATAAAGCGTCCGGCCCGTACCACGCCAAGCAGGAACTGCAGCACGCCAGCAATAATCAGCGCAAACAGCAACGCAGAAAACGATCCCAGCGTCTCAATGGCACCGGTCACAATCGTGACCAGCCCGGCCGCCGGACCACTGACGGCAAACTTCGACGGGCTGAACGTGGTGACGACCAGCCCGCCAATAACACCGGTCAGCAGTCCGACAAAGGGCGGCAGTCCGCTGGCCTGGGCGATCCCCAGGCAAAGCGGCAGGGCAACCAGAAAGACCACCAGACCCGCAGGAATATCCTGACGAAGCGTTGATAAATTCATGGCAAAGGCTCCTGTGCATTTTGCTGAATCAACTCTTTCAGATGGCCGGTTTGCAGGTCATAGACACAGCCAAAAACATCCAGTGCCACGCCCTCCCGCCAGGCATTCCTCACGGGTTCAGTGCCGATAAGATGGGCAAACTGCGCCAGCACATTCGCCTCCACCAGCTGGTTAAGGCGCTCAGTTTCATCTTCGATATCACCGGTTTCTGCCAGTCCCGGCGCCAGAGCCTCGCGCAGCTGGGTAATTCGTCGTGCCAGCGGGGAGTTCTCATCAGAAAGCGGAATCTCCGGCAAAGCCACCGCAGCCTGCACGCCACCGCAGCCATAATGCCCACAAAGCACAATGCGCGAGACTTTGAGGTATTCCAGCGCGTACTGCAGCACGCTCATAAAGTTGTCATCACCGCTGACCACCATATTGGCGATGTTACGGTGCACGAACAATTCGCCAGGATGCGCACCGGTCAGCACTTCCGCCGGAACCCGACTGTCAGAGCAGCCGATCCACAGCGAATGTGGCTGCTGAGAATCCACATTCTGCCGGAAGTAATGAGGATTACGTTGGCGGCGCTGTAAGGCCCAACTGCGGTTTTTCGCTAACAGGGGTTTGAGTGTCGTCAAAATACTGCCTCTCTTTCAGGACTACAGGCATAAACCTGGGCACCAGTTCATAAAATTTCGGTAAGCGGAAATAAAAAGTTCCACGATAAGTATGTACATAAGTCCTGTAATAAGTTCTGACATTTTAGTTTATTAATAATTATTAAGAATATTCCTGGTCATGGTTAATAATGACAAATGTAATTTTTATTAAATTTACTGTCTTATGCGTTCTTTTTTTGGCAGGCATTTTTAAGATGGCAATCCCAAAGAATAGATTTAAATATAAAACCAATAAAATCATTATGATAAACAAAAATGAGCTGTGCATAAATCAGTCGAAAAGATAAGGAAACCCTGTATCCCCCTCAGGGTTATTTCCACGCAAAAACTTTTATTTCGACATGAAACCTATAATTTTATCCGTTCAGAACCCTTATTTTTTATTCAGTTACCTTACGGAAATAATCTAAATTTCATTATGGATAAATAAGCTGGATAGTAATAACTCCCTTTATCAATTATTGTCAGAAATAATCTGAAATATTTTAACATCTTTACATTGATCGTCTCCGCTCCAGAGGCGCGATACAACTCACACAATAAATAAAACTCATACCTCTATAACCATTTTATGGCAGACAAAACCAGAGGTGCCGCCTAACTTGGTAGTGGCACTGAAAAATAATATATTTATAACCATCTGTTTTAAAATAGAAAAACAGTGCCACCTTACCCTGAAAAAATATAAAAACTCCGCCAGTCAATCCCGGATGTGTGGAATTATCTTTAACCCGGTCACGGATTGATAAAAAAAACAGAGAGCGTACCCGATGAGCAACCGCGACATTGTCGACGTAAAAGAATGGATTGATTCCCGTCCCCTATCTGGAAAGCAATGGCTGATTCTGGCGCTGTGCTTTGTAATCATTCTGTTTGACGGCTACGACGCCGCCGTTATGGGCTTTATCGCCCCGGCGCTGATCGAAGACTGGGGGATTTCCCATGCGGAGATGGGACCCATCCTGGGGGCGGCGATGTTCGGTGTGGCGATCGGTGCCCTGGTCGCCGGTCCGTGGGCCGATAAGCTGGGTCGCAAAAAGATCCTGCTGCTGTCGATTGGCTGTTTTGCCTGCTTCAGCCTTGCCAGCGCATTTGCACGCTCTCCCGTTGAAATGGCGCTATTACGCTTTCTCACCGGACTGGGACTGGGCGCGGTGATGCCTAACTGCGTCACGCTGGTTTCCGAATATATGCCGGAACGCCGCCGCAGCCTGATGATTACCGTGATGTACAGCGGCTTCAACATCGGCTCTGGTGCGGGGGGCTTTATCGCTGCAGGTATGTTGCCCAACTTTGGCTGGCAGTCCGTACTCTTATTCGGCGGTGCCATCCCTGTCGTGCTGCTGCCCTTGCTGATGTTGATTTTGCCGGAATCGGCAATGTATATGGTGGTTCGCAACATCAGCCGCGAAAAAATTGCCGCTACGCTGAACCGACTGGGGGGAAACTTTACTGCAGCCACGGCTTTTGTGCTCTCTACGCCGCTGGTGCCGAAAAAAGCCCAGGTGCTGCAACTGTTTTCCAGAGGCTACGCCAGCGGTACGGTAGTGCTGTGGCTGACCTATTTTATGGGCCTGTTTGTGATCTATCTGCTCAACGGCTGGCTGCCGACGATTATGCGATCCGGTGGCGTCACGCTTGAGCGAGCCGCAATCGTCGCCGGACTGTTCCAGCTTGGCGGCACCGTGGGCGGTCTGCTGGTCGGCGGCCTGATGGACCGGCTAAAGGCAAAATATGTCATTGGCTTTTTCTATCTCTGCGGCTGCTTCTGTCTGCTGTCACAGGGCATCTGGGGCTTCGGCCCGACCATTCTGGCGGTACTGGTGTTTATCAGCGGCATCTGTATTAACGGGGCGCAGACTGGCCTGCAGGCATTTTCCCCGGCGTTTTACCCTACAGAAATGCGCGCCACCGGCGTGTGCTGGATGCACGGGATCGGCCGCAGCGGTGCCATTCTCAGCGCTTCGCTGGGTGGCGTGCTGCTGGGCATTTTTCCGGGCCAGACCAGCATCTTTATCATTTTATCGCTGCCTGCTTTTTTAGCGGCGTTGTCCATTATCCAACATAAAAAAGCACAGGTTACCCGGCAGATCAAAGGCGTTGAGCTTGGCGATCTGCCCTCCCTGTCGCGCACGATGAATAACCGATAAGTGAAGGAGAGGTCTGAAAATGGCGAAAATTATAGGCGGACTGGCGGTCTCACATACGCCAACCATCGGCTTTGCAGTCGACCATAACAAGCAGCAGGAAGGTGCCTGGGCACCGATCTTTGATGGCTTTGCACCGATGCAACGCTGGCTGGAAGAGAAAAAACCGGACGTGCTGGTATACGTGTTCAACGATCACGTCACCTCGTTCTTCTTCGATCACTATTCAGCCTTCACGCTGGGGATCGATAATCAGTACGCGGTAGCCGATGAGGGCGGCGGCCCACGCGATCTGCCGCCGGTACAGGGCCACGCCGCTCTGTCGCAGCATATCGGCGCCAGCCTGATGGCGGATGAATTCGATATGTCCTTCTTCCAGGACAAGCCACTGGATCACGGGCTGTTCTCACCGTTGTCGGCCCTGCTTCCCTGGCAGGACGGCTGGCCGGTGCAGGTTGTCCCGTTACAGATTGGCGTACTGCAGTTCCCGATCCCGACGGCCCGTCGTTGCTACAAACTCGGCCAGGCGCTGCGTCGCGCTATCGAAAGTTACCCGGAAGACCTGAAGGTGGCCATTGTGGCCACGGGCGGCGTGTCGCATCAGGTGCATGGTGAGCGCTGCGGTTTTAACAACCCGGAGTGGGATGCACAGTTCGTCGATATGCTGGTCAACGATCCCGAGCGCCTGACCGAAATCACCCTGGCGGAATATGCCACGCTTGGCGGCCTGGAAGGGGCTGAGGTAATCATGTGGCTGGTGATGCGTGGCGCGCTGTCGGCCAATGTCGAAAAACTGCATCAGGCTTACTACCTGCCTTCGATGACCGGCATCGCCACGCTGATCCTCGAAAATCAGGCACGCGAAGCCCCGGTCGACGTTCAACAGCGTCAGCGGGACAAAATTAATCTGCAGCTCAGCGGCGTTGAAAACCTGCCGGGCACCTACCCCTTCACTCAGGCCCGCAGCCTGAAGGCGCTGAGGATCAACCGCTTCCTGCACAGGATGATCCAGCCAGCATGGCGTGAACGCTTTATAAAAGAGCCGCTGGCGCTGTATGAAGAGGCAGGGTTGACGACAGAGGAACGCGGCCTGCTGAACGCGCTGGACTGGCGCGGAATGATCCATTACGGCGTCAGCTTTTTCCTGCTGGAAAAACTGGGCGCGGTGGTGGGCGTCTCTAACCTGCATATCTACTCTGCCATGCGCGGACTGTCGCTGGAAGAGTTCCAGAAAACACGCAATCAGCAGGTGCTGTATTCCGTGGCGGGGAAATCTGCCTGATGAATGATTTTCCACTGATCGATTGCCACCATCACGTCTTCGATCCGGCCCGCTTTCCCTATGACAGCGCCAGCCGCTATCTCCCGGACGGTCATGAGCTGGCGACCCCGGCTTACTATCAGGCAGTGATGGAGGCTTACAACATCCGCCATTCGCTGATTGTCGGCCCGACCTCGGCTTATAACACCGATAATCGCTGCCTGCTGGATACGCTCCGGCAGGGCAACGGCCGCTTTAAAGGGATTGCCGTCACGCCTTTTGATGTGGACAGCAACACGCTGGCTGAGCTGAAAAATCAGGGTGTGGTCGGGATTGCTTTTAATGTGGCCATGCTGGGAACGGCCCCCTTTCTGCAACTTGATGGCCTGATGGGGCGCCTGACCGAGCTGAATATGTTTGCGCAGGTTCAGGTACAGGACGATCAGCTGCTGGCGCTGATGCCGTTGTTAAAGCGGACGCAAACGCCTCTGCTGTTTGACCACTCAGGCAGGCCGGACGTCAGCGCGGGGCTTTCCCAGCCCGCTTTTCGGGCTTTGCTTTCGATGGCAGGTCAGCAACGCACCGCGGTCAAACTGTCGGGGCTGGCTAAATTCTCCCGGCAGAGCTGGCCATGGCACGATGCGCAGCCTTATCTGCTGGGGCTACTGGAAGCCTTTGGCGCGGAGAACTGCGTCTGGGGTTCAGACTGGCCGTTCCTGCGGGCCACGGAAAGGATGGACATGGGCACCCAACTGCTGCTGCTGGAAAAGATCATCCCTGATAAGGCCATCCGCCGTCAGGTGTTGTGGGAGACGCCAAAGCGTCTGTTTGGCTTCGGGGACTGAGGAGAGAGAGATGAAAACTGTCTGGGTACTGAATGGCCCTAACCTGAATTTACTGGGCACCCGCGAGCCGCAGACTTACGGCTCAGATACGCTGGAAACGGTGGAAAAGTTGTGCCGCGATACGGCTGCCGGACTGGACATGGCTGTCGAATTCCGCCAGACCAACCACGAGGGCGAGATGATTGACTGGATCCAGCTGGCGCGGCACCACGCACACGCGCTGGTGATCAACCCGGCCGCATGGACGCATACCTCCGTTGCCATCCGCGATGCGGTAACGGCAGTGGCGCTGCCGCTGTTTGAGGTGCACATCACTAACGTGCACAAGCGTGAGCCATTCCGCCATCACTCTTTCCTGTCGGACGTCGCGCAGGGGGTGATTTGCGGCTATGGCATTCGCGGCTATCAGTACGCGCTGATGGAAGCAGCACGGGCGGAATAAATGCCGTCCGTGGCTGATACCGGCATGCGATGAATTTATTCGCCCTTTGCCTGTGTATTCGCTCCGTTGCAGACCTCGCGCAGGATACCGATCAGCGCCTCGGCGGCGGGCGAGTGCAGGCAGCCGGTGCGGTAGCTGAGGCCAATGGCCCTGACGGTATCCGGCAGGGTTGTCCGCAGGACCACCAGCTCGCCGGAGGCCAGCTCCACCTCCAGCTGATGCGCTGAAACGGCGGCCAGCATATCAGAGTCGCGTAGCAGCCCTCGCACCAGCGCCAGGTCGCCGCTCTCCACCACCGGGTCCGGCGCGGGCATCCCCATCGCGCGGAAACAGTTATTCAGCAGGCTGCGGGCGGGCGTGGCTGAACGGGGTAGCACCCACCGGGCTGTTCTTAACATTTCTTTATTCGCTGGCGCGGCAGCCAGTGGATGGCCGCGTCTGGCCACCAGCACCATCTCTTCCGAGAACAGCGTTTCGCTGCTGATATCCTTGATCCCGGCGGTATTGCGCAGCGCCCCGAAGATAAAGTCAATCTCGCCAGAACGCATCTCAGAGGCGAGCATGCCCCAGGCACTCTCGCTGGTCACCACCTTAATGCCGGGATAGCGCCCGGTCAGCCGGACAATCGCCTGCGGCAGCAGACGGGTACGCCCCAGCGGCAGCGCCCCCACCCTGACCGTCCCTTCCAGCACCCCTTTGCGGGCGGCGATATCAGCCGGAATGTGGCTTAACTCGTTCAGCGCCCGGCGGATTCCTGGTTCAATCTCCCTGCCCGCCAGCGAGGGCATCATGCCGTGCGGCGTGCGTTCCAGCAGCGCGATGCCTGCGCCGTTCTCCAGCACCTTCAGCGCCGCGCTGACCGCGGGCTGGCTGAGTCCGAGCTGCAGAGCGACTGACTGCATATGCCGTGTCTGGCAGAGGGTAACGAAAATCTGCAGGCGCCGCACGTTATAGAGCCACAGCGGTTCTGACTCCCCTCTTCCCCCACTCTTTCCCTGCAGACGAACCAGCAGCTGAGGAATGGCCTGCAGCTCTCCAATCGCCCTCTCGGCCCGCGGCAGAATGCATTTGCCCAGGTCGGTCAGACGCATTCCACCCGCGTGTCGCTCAAATAACGGCACGGCTAAAGTGAGTTCCAGATCACGAATTGCGCGAGTAATGGCCGACTGTGTTCGAAATAATTCATCTGCCGCTCTGGAGACGCTCCCGTGCAGCACCACCTGACAAAAAGCCCTGATTTGCATCAGATTTATCAATTCATACCGGGTGACTTCATTCGCCATTTCCCGCCCCTTAATTCTTTTGATCTGGCCCGCACTATAAATAAAACGCATACCTGCTGCAATCAAATGAATTATCGCCGGCGGCTATGCAGTGCCAGCATGAAAAAAAACGCAAAGGAACCCGAACATGACTGAGTTATCCCCTCGAAAAACCGCCCTGGTGGTCAGCGCTCACTCTGCCGATTTCGTCTGGCGTGCCGGTGGCGCTATCGCGCTGCATCAGCAACAGGGCTACAACGTGCACGTAGTCTGCCTGTCGTTTGGCGAGCGCGGCGAATCCGCCAAACTGTGGCGAAAAGGCAATATGACCGAAGAAAAGGTCAGGGAGGCACGCCGCAGCGAAGCGCTGGCCGCTGCCGGGATCCTCGGTGCCAGCATCGAATTTTTCGATATGGGGGATTATCCGCTGCGGGCCGATAAAGAGGCGCTGTTTCGTCTGGCGGATGTCTACCGCAGCAAGCAGCCCCACTTTGTGCTGACCCACTCTCTGCAGGACCCGTATAACTATGACCATCCGATGGCAACAAACCTGGCGCAGGAAGCCCGGATTATTGCTCAGGCTGAAGGCTACCGCCCCGGTGAGAAAATTGTCGCCGCCCCCCCGGTGTACTGCTTTGAACCCCATCAACCCGAACAGTGCAACTGGAAGCCGGACGTGCTGCTGGATATCACCAGCGTCTGGGACAAAAAGTACGCCGCTATCCAGTGCATGGCCGGGCAGGAACATCTGTGGGAGTACTACACCCGCGTCGCCCTGCAGCGCGGCGTGCAGGCCAAACGCAACGTTGGTATCACCGCCGCCCGCGACATCATCTATGGCGAAGGTTATCAGAGCATCTTCCCACGGGTAACGGAGGATCTGGCATGAGTGCGATCGGAAAAAAAGGCGTGGTGGTGAGAACTGTCCAGCGTGCAGCCTCGCGGGATATTGCCTCACTGGCTGCTTCAGGTGTGGCGACCGTACATGAAGCACAGGGCCGCAAAGGGCTGCTCGATCCGGCCATTCGCCCCATTCAGCAGGACAAAGGCCTGGCGGGGAGCGCCGTCACCGTTCTGCTGGCACCCGGCGACAACTGGATGTTTCACGTTGCGGTGGAACAGTGTCAGCCAGGCGATATCCTGGTGGCGGTGCCCACCTCTCCCTGCGTGGATGGCTTCTTTGGTGATCTGCTGGCGACCTCGTTACAGGCCCGCGGCGTGGTGGGGCTGATTGCCGACCACGGTGTGAGAGATTCCAAAACGCTGCGTGAGATGGGTTTCGGCGTCTGGTCGCGGGCAGTGTATGCCCAGGGCACGGTGAAGGAGACGCTGGGCTCGGTCAACGTCCCGGTGATTTGCGCCGGTCAGCTGGTGAACCCGGGCGATGTGATTGTCGCAGATGACGATGGCGTGGTGGTGGTGGCCCGTACCGAAGCCGCACAGGTAGCGGAAAGTGCCCGCAAACGCGAAGAACTGGAAGAGAGCAAGCGCGCCCGGATGGCGGATGGCGAACTGGGTCTGGATATCTATCAGATGCGGCCACGGCTGGCGGAAAAAGGCCTGCGCTACGTCGACTCCCTGCAAGAACTGGAGAAGTGATATGCGCCAGCGCCGCATTCCCTGCCTGCTGATGCGCGGGGGCACGTCAAAAGCCGCCTGCTTTCTGGCGGAAGATTTACCCACGGATCGGGATCTGCGCGATCGCGTGCTGCTGGCCGTAATGGGATCGCCAGACAGCCGCCAGATCGACGGACTGGGCGGGGCCGATCCGCTGACCAGCAAGGTGGCAATTGTCAGTCGCTCGCCGCGCGAGGATGCCGATGTTGATTACCTGTTTGCGCAGGTCAGCGTCGA
Source organism: Erwinia amylovora (assembly GCA_050311775.1). Lineage (GTDB taxonomy): Bacteria > Pseudomonadota > Gammaproteobacteria > Enterobacterales > Enterobacteriaceae > Erwinia > Erwinia amylovora_A. The sequence continues at coordinate 268,076 of JBNONK010000003.1, forward strand.
CAAAGCCAGCGTCGATTACGGCCAGAACTGCGGCAATATCCTTGCAGCCATCGGGCCCTTTGCCCTGGAGCGCGGCCTGGTGACGGCCAGCGATCCCCTGACCAGCGTGCGGATCTGGATGGAGAACACCGGACAGATCGCTGTTGCGCAGATCAGCACGCCACAGGGTGAAGTTTGCTATGACGGCGAACTGAAAATTGACGGCGTCCCTGGCACGGCGGCAGAGGTGCTGCTGAATTTCAGCGATATCGCGGGATCGAGCTGTGGATCGCTGCTGCCAACCGGCCAGCCACGCAACAGCTTCGACGGCATTGACGTGACCTGTATTGATAACGGTATGCCGGTGGTATTGATCCGCGCGGCGGATCTGGGTCGCAGCGGCTATGAGAGCCGCGACCAGCTGGATAACGACAGCGAGTTGAAAGCCCGGCTGGAATCAATCCGTTTACAGGCAGGCCCACAGATGAACCTCGGCGATGTGGCCCAGCGTACCGTGCCGAAAATGACGCTGCTGGCCGAACCCCGATCCGGCGGTACCGTCAGCAGCCGCACTTTTATCCCACATCGCTGCCATGCCTCAATAGGCGTATTCGGCGCGGTCAGCGTCGCCAGCGCCTGCCTGCTGCCGGGCAGCGTGGCGGATGGGCTGGCAGCGGTGACCGATCGGCGCGACCAGCGACTGAGCGTGGAACATCCCGACGGGGAATTCAGCGTACAGCTGCAGCGGGATCCCCAGGGGCAGCTTACCGGCGCCGGACTGTTGCGCACGGCAAGGCTGATTTTTGCGGGCGAGGTGCAAATCCCCGCGACCGTCTGGCCCTGATCCTCTTACGATGGAGAGCCCATGATAAACATTACTTTTATTGGCTTTGGCGAAGCAGGCGGCCTTTTCGCCAGGGAGCTGTCGCAGGTGGCCCAGGTCACCGTCTGGGACCGCAAATTTGCCCGGCAGGAAACCCGACAGGCGATGGAAGATAAAGCGGCCTCATCCGGTGTCCGGATTGCCCGCTCGCTGAGTGAAGCCCTGCTGGATGCCCGGCTGATTTTCTCCACGGTTACCGCTTCAGAAGCACTCAACGTGGCGATGGCTGCAGCAGTCGATCTGAAGGGAGGCCAGACCTTACTGGATTTAAATTCCGTCGCTCCGGCGACCAAACTGGCCGCCGCTGAAGTCATCGAGGCTACCGGAGCGGCTTATATCGATGTGGCGGTCATGGCCCCGGTGCCGCCAAAGCGGCTGAAGACCCCGCTGCTGATTGGCGGCATTACCGCAGAAACCGTGGACAGCCAGCTGCGGGAACTGGGTTTTAACAGCCAGTACCGCAGCCGCGAAGTGGGTGAGGCTTCTGCCATCAAGATGTGCCGCAGCGTGATGATCAAAGGGCTGGAAGCGCTGACCACCGAGTGCCTGAGTGCCGCCCGTCAGTATGGCGTGGAGCAGGCGGTGCTGGAGTCACTGCATGCCAGCTTTCCCTCGCTGGGCTGGGATGCAAGGCTACCTGATTACCTGATCAGCCGGGTGGCAGAGCATGGCCAGCGCCGGGCCGAAGAGATGCGCGAAGTGGTGCAAACCCTGCAGGACGTTAACGTGCCCGCAGCGATGAGCCAGGCAATCGTCGCCACTCAGCAGGGACTGGTGGACTCACTGACCAGGCGCGGCCTGCGCTACTCACAGCTGACGCCGTTCATCTGGCAACAGACGCTGGACCGGATCTACCCAAAGGACTGAAATGAAAAAACTCAGCTTAATTATTTTGCTGCTGGCGGCAGCAGGACAGTGCAGTGGTGCGGCCCTGAACGCTGCGCAAACCGCACAAATTATCAGTCAGGTGAACAGCAAAATCAGCGCGGAGAAAAGCACCGGCTGCGTGGCGGTGGTTGATGCCAGCGGCCTGCTGCTGGCCTTTCAGCGCCTGGATGGCGCACCACCCGGTTGCGTGCAGGCAGCCATTGGCAAAGCCCGCACTTCTGCCCTGTACCACGCACCCTCGCTGAAGTTTATGCAGCGCCTGCAACAGGGCGAAACTACCGTTCTGGCTATCCCTCAGGCGGTCGCTCTGGGGGGTGGCTATCCCCTGTCCCTTCACGGTGAAGTTGTCGGCGCGGTTGGCGTCAGTACACCCAAACAGGAACTGGATAACTCGGCGTCAGAGTCGGCAGCCACTTTGCTGAACTGACCCGCCTTTTTCAAAAGGATTTCACCGAATGTCTCTTACACGTCGCCGGTTGCTGACCGGCTCGGCGGGGCTGCTGGCGGCCGGATTTACTGTCCGGTGGCGACCTGCTTTCGCCCGCGCGCCCATGGCTTCAGCCGTGACAGCTCCGCAAAGCTTTCTCCGCCTCTCTGAAACGCTGACCGGCATGGCGCAACCGAATGCCATGCTGGCGCAACGCCTTTACAGCTGGCTGCATCAGCAGTTCAGCGGCCGGCTGGAGAGCCTGGACAGCCAGCTGAGTCACCTTTCATCCCTGCTGGCTGCCCGCCCGGATGCACAGGGAGCCGACTTTCTTGCGGCGCTGGACCAGCAGCCGGAGCCGCTACGTGACCTCTGTCAGGCACTGATATCCGGCTGGTATCTCGGAGTGGTGGACAGCCAGCATCCCCGCTGTATCGCTTTTGAAAATATCGTCAGTTACCAACTGGTGCGCGGCTCGCTGCTGCCACCGAGTTATGCGCCAGCAGAGCCGAATTTCTGGACGCAACCGCCGCACAGGGAGAACCCGCAGCATGACTGAAGCAATCAGTGCCGATGTGGTGGTGATTGGAGCCGGGATCGCCGGTTCCCTCGCCGCGTTGAAAATAGCAAAAGCAGGTGCTTCGGTGCTGATGCTTGAATCCGGTCCGGAGATCAAACGCGACCAGGCGGTGGAGTATTTTCGTAATTCGCCGTTCAAAGGGGATTTTACCGAGCCCTACCCGCCACAGCCCTGGGCTCCGCAACCCAAATTCATTCCGGTTGATAACAACTATCTGATCCAGAAAGGCCCCGATCCCTATCGCGCCCAGTACCTGCGCGGCACCGGTGGAACGACGTGGCACTGGGCCGGGCAGGCCTTTCGTCTGCTGCCCAATGATATGAAGATCAAAACGCTGTATGACATTGGCCGCGACTGGCCGCTGAGCTATGCAGAGCTGGAACCTTACTACTGCGAAGCGGAGTATCAGATGGGCGTATCGGGCGATGATGACCTGCATTCGCCCCGTTCCCGCCCCTATCCACTGCCGGGCATCCCACTGCCGTACGGTTTTGAGCGGCTGAAGCAGCGGCTTTCTCCCCTTGGCTATGAAGTGGGCATTGGCCCGCAGGCCCGCAACAGCCAGCCTTACGACGATCGGCCAGCCTGCTGCGGTAACAATAACTGCATGCCGGTCTGCCCGATAGATGCGCAGTATCACGGCGGGATTTCTGCCCGCAAGGCGCTGGAAGCAGGGGTTAAAATCGTCGCCAACGCGGTGGTATATCGCATTGAAGCTGACGATCGGGGTACCCTTCAGGCCGTTCACTACCTCGACTGTAATAAACAACGTCATCGCGTCAGCGGCAAACGCTTTGTGCTCACCGCTAACGGTATTGAAAGCCCGAAACTGCTGTTGCTCTCCAGCAGTGAACGCTTCCCCAACGGTCTCGCCAACAGCTCTGGAATGGTGGGCCGTAACCTGATGGATCACCCCGGTACCTCCGTGGAGTTTTACGCTGATGAACCGGTGTGGTTTGGCCGGGGGCCAATGCGTCCCGGCAGCATCAACAATCTGCGCGACGGCGCTTTCAGGGCTGAACGCTCGGCGCTGCGCGTGGATCTGGCAAACACCTCTCCGGTGCGTTATCTGACCGAACGTCTGGTGCGCCAGGGTTATTACGGTAAGGCGCTGAACGACAAACTGACCTGGCAGGCGGCGCGTTTTGTGCAGCTGAAATGCCTGCTGGAGATGCTGCCCGAGCCGGAAAATCGCGTGGTGCTCAGCAACACGGAGAAGGATGCCTGGGGCATTCCCAGACTGGAGGTTTATTACCGCTTCCCGGAATACGTACATCGCGGCTATGACCAGTCAATGGTCGATTTCCGTAAAATGGTGAAAAACATGGGTGGAACGGAAGCGATCTACAGCAAACGTGGAATCTATGATAATAACCAGCACATCACCGGCACCATGATTATGGGCAGCGATCCGCGCGATTCGGTGGTCGATGCCGACTGCCGCGCCCACGACCATCCCAATTTGTTTATCGCAGGAACCGGCATTATGCCTTCGGCCTCGACGGTGAACTCCACGCTGACCGGCACGGCGCTGGCGCTGCGCATGGCTGATACCGTGCTGCGCAGCCTGGGAGGAAAGGCATGAAAGCGCTTCCCCTGCTGGCAACCGCCCTGCTGCTGAGTAACTTCCCGCCCGCGCATGCCGATCGGGCACAAATTGAACGCGGAAAGTACCTGGCCACGGCTTCCGACTGCGCCGCCTGCCATACCGCCACCCACGGCAAACCTTTCGGCGGCGGCTTCGCGGTCAGCACACCGTTCGGGCAGATCTATGGCAGCAATATCTCCTCCGACCGCCAGTACGGTATCGGCAGCTGGAGTGAGGATGAGTTCGTCGCCGCCGTGCGTGAAGGTATCGGCAAAGGGGGTAAACAGCTCTATCCGGCGATGCCGTATGACTCATTCAGTAAGATCCGGCGTGAAGATGTGCTGGCGATCCGCGCTTATCTGCTCTCCCTGCCAGCCGTGCATCAGCCATCCCCCATCACGCAGCTGCCCTTCCCTTACAACCAGCGCTGGGGACTGCGGTTCTGGAAATGGCTGAATCTGGACAGGCAGGAGCTGCAGCCCGACCCGGCGCAGAGTGCCGGATGGAACAACGGCCGCTATCTGGTGGAAGCGCTGGCGCACTGCGGCACCTGCCATACTCCGCGCAACATGACCAAAGGCATGAATAATGACCAGCCGCTGGCCGGAGGCGATCTTGGCGGCTGGATAGCGTGGAATATCACTCCCGACCACAATGCGGGAATTGGCGACTGGAGTGAAAACCAGCTGGTGAGCTATATGAAAACCGGTTTTGTCGCCGGGCGGGCCAGCGCTTCCGGCCCGATGGCCGAGGCTATCCAGCACAGCCTGCAATTTCTGCCGCAGCAGGATTTGCGGGACATTGCACAGTACCTGCGCTCGGTCAGACCTGTCGGCGACAGCTCGCAGAGCAGACCACGCAGCGAATGGGGCCAGCGCGCCGTCAGCGTCTTCAGCCTGCGCGGCGACAGCGATGCATGGCGTAAACGCGATCCCGGCGCGGTGGTCTTTGCAGGAAACTGCGCCAGCTGCCATGGGGCGGATGGCAGCGGTGCCGGTACTGGCTTCGGTGCTTATCCTTCGCTGTTCCACCACACCACGACAGGCGCCAGCGACAGCCGTAACCTGATTTCAGTGGTGCTGAACGGGGTTCACAGAAAAATGGCGGAAGGCGAAATCCTGATGCCGGCCTTTGCGCCAGCGCTCAGCGACCAGCAGATTTCGGACGTCAGTAATTACGTCAGCCGCCAGTTTGGCAACCCGGCAGCCGCGACCGTTACGCCGCAGCAGGTAGAGGCACTGCGCAAGGCGGCCAGTCTGGCCTCACCGCCGGTTTACGCTCAGGGAGATAACCCTGCAGAGTCGTCGTCACAGCCGCAGGAGAATTAACAACGCCCATCCTGCAGCATGCTGGCAGCAGAGCCGCGGACGAACTGATATTCTGGTTCACGCGGCAGGCCATCTTTCAGAGATCGATCACCAGGTTTTTGCTGCGGCTGCGCGAGCAGCACAGCGCCACCTGCTGCTGCGGAGAACACTTCTCCGCCTCTGACTGCACGGTATCCCGGTGATCGGCTGCACCTTCCACCACCGGAGTCAGGCAGGCCCCGCAAATGCCCATCTCACAGGACAGCGGCACGCTCACGCCATTGTCCTGCAACACCCGCGCAATGGTTTTATCTGCCGGAACCGGCCAACTGGCCCCCGAGGAAGCCAGAGTGATGGTGAACACATCATCCCCCTCGCCGTTTACTGCAGCCAGCGGCGCGGCCATAAAGGCTTCGGCATGCAGCGCCTCCTCCGGCCAGCCCTGCGCCAGCGCCTGGCGACGAACGTGGGACATAAATCCATCCGGCCCGCACATATACAGCCGCGTATCCGGCGCAGGTTCCAGCAGATCGGCAGGCAGGTGCTGGCGGGGGCTGTTGCCCTCACTGCTGTACCAGATGGCGCACTGCCCGTGCTGATAGCGTCGTGACAGATCCCGCAGAAAAGCGGTGCTCTCTTTGTCCTTCAGATAGTAATGCAACGCAAATGCCGTCCCGCTCTCCTCAAGCTTTTCACTCATCGCCAGCAGCGGCGTGATCCCGATCCCGGCCGCCATCAGCACCACTTTCCTTGCGGGCATCAGGCTGAAGACGTTACGCGGTGCGGAGATGGTCAGGGTCTGCCCCAGCCGCAGCGTGTCATGGATATAACGCGAGCCACCACGGGAGAGCGTTTCCAGCCGGACGCAGATCAGGTAACGATCGTGCCGGGAAGGCGAACCGGTCAGTGAATACTGGCGGACCAGCCCGTTGCCCAGATGCAGATCGATGTGCGCCCCCGCCTCCCACCCAGGCAGAGGCTGGCCGTTTTCCGCAACCAGCTGCAGCGCCACATTGCCTTTCCCCTGACGGGACATCGCGTCCACCACAACTTTTAAGGTGTTCATTATTGCCCCCTCACTACACCAGGAAGAACTCGCCGAAGCCCTGACGTTTCAGGCCGCGACGATAGGCAATCGAGCTGCGATCGGCCGGGATATGAGCCTCCAGAGTCAGATCCAGCGGCAGACGCTCCGGACGCTGGGTCTCCACCATCAGCCGATCTTCTTCGAAGATGCGATGGTTGAACGCGTGCACATCTTCAACCGGTACATGCAGATCAAAATTACGCGCAATCGGCGCAAACATTCGCGTTTTCCGCGCTGATACTGGCGAAGCGGCGTTCATGATCGCCAGACGCGCTTCACCCGGGAAGTGGATGGTCAGCGTGGCGGTAAACGGAAGGTGCATTTCGAAATGACGCAGCCACTGGAAGCCTTCAGGTGCGTGCAGGTCGGAGCCTGCCGGATAGTTGGCGACCGAGCTCCAGTAATCGACGCTAAAGCCGTAATCAGTTTCAACCGCGTTATAAGGCGGCACTTCCTGATTTTCCGGGTCTGCAAACGTCTCTGTGTGGATCCAGGCGAAATGCGCCACGTCCAGGAAGCCTTCCACCTGACGGCCGGCAAAGCCAGCCACGTCAAAGTGCGGGCAAACGATCTGCTGAAAGCCCCGATCTTCCCAGTGCGGCATCTTAGGCAGCTCAGGCAGGCGGCCCTCTTCCGGCGCCATGCAGACCCAAATCAGCCCGAATCGTTCTTCCACCGCAAAGGTCAGCAGGTTCAGCTTGGCCGGGATCGCCTGGTTCGGGCTGGAAGGGATCCGGTTGCAGTGCCCGTTCTCACCAAAGCGCAGGCCATGATAAGGGCAGACAATGCCATGTTCATCGTGAAAGCCCAATGTCAGCGGTACGCCACGGTGCGGACAGACATCTTTCGCCACCACAACCTGATCGTTGATGCGATAAATCACCAGTTGCTCATCCAGCAATACCGCTTTAGCAGGCGCACCGGTGATCTCACAGGAGCGGGCCACTGGATGCCAGCAGCGGGCAAGCCGCAGCCAGTCGTCGGGTTCAAACGTGCAGTGTGCGGGTGGGGTTGGCTTGTTCATGGTTATCTCGCTGTCTGTTTGCTCACGCCGGGCCGGTCATTGCCTGCCCGCATTATTATTGAGATTATTTTTGACAGGAGAGGCTGTTGCGATCCATAACTGTTTTCTCACTTACCTGTTGCAAAAAACGAGACAGGCAACGCCATGATCCCATTTTCGCGTTTTTCCCACTATTTCGCCGAGGTGGCCCGCAGCGGTAGCCTGCGTAAAGCCGCTGAAAAACTACACGTTTCTGCTTCAGCCATTAATCGTCAGATCCTGCAGGCGGAAGAGGAGCTCAACACCCGCCTGTTCGAACGCCTGCCGGACGGCATGCGGCTGACCACGGCAGGGGAGCTTCTTTATACCGACATCCGCCGCTGGCAGCGGGAATTCCAGCGGACGCTTGAACGGCTTGATGAGATTCAGGGGTTGAAACGCGGAAACGTCAGCGTTGGATTAATCCAGGCGATGAACGAAGGGAAGATGGCAAGGATCTTCTCCTCTGTGGCAGCCGAACATCCGTGGCTGCGCCTCGATCTTAGCGTGGCCGACAGCCAGACCCTCAGCCAGCGGATCCGCGACGCTGAGCTGGATTTCGGGCTGATCCTCGATCCTGACGGGCAGGCGGGACTGGAAGTGATCGCCTTCGCCGAGCTGCCGCTGGGCGTGGTGTTACCAGCAGGCCATCTGCTTAGCGGGCAGGAAACGCTATCGCCAGGCCAGCTGAGTAACGAACGGCATATTCTGCCGGGCGAGCCGCTGATCGTGCACGATCGCGTGGAGATGCTCTACCGGCGTCACAACTTTTCGCCGGAAAACATTATCGTCTGCAACGATATCCGTTTAATCAAGTCGCTGATCAAGGGAGGAAGTGGGCTGAGTATTCTGAGCCTGCTGGACGTGCAGGATGAGGTCAGGGAGGGAATATTGTGCTTTATTCCGCTGAAAGGGATGCCGGTGCGGCCACTGACGCTGGCGCTCTGTATCGCGCCGTCCCGCCAGCTTTCACGGGCGGCGCAGCGGGTTATTCAGCACATCATCCAGGCGGTGGAAGAGCTGGGTTAAACCCCGATAGGCTGATATCCCTGCCATTCCGGCTTAAACGGCGAGCCTGACGCATCCGGTTCCAGCTGAATATAGTAGTCGCCAATTTTCTCCAGCAGCAGACAATCGTCAACATCCTTGAGATTATCTTTATGCTGCTGATCGGCACCGCGGAGCAGCACTTCAAGCCCTTTTTTCTTTGCCTCTTTCACGTTGCTGGCAACAAAGAGATCGAAAGCATGCAGCTCGGCCAGCGTCTCAGGGGTATAGCCACCTGCATTCACAAAGAACAGCTTTTTATCGCTGCTGGCCGGCGTGGTGCTGAGACTGACTTTGTAGCCGTCCGCCCAGGTAATTCGCGCATAGCCATCAATGTGGATTTTATCCGCGTCACCGAACCAGGCTTCACGCAGAGCCGGCCACGCGGCTTCGGGAGTGTCGGCAACCACAAACTGAATATCATGCACTTCAATATTTGACTTGCCCGCGTTGCCACCCACATAAAACATAAACAGATGCATCCTTTTCTCCTCTGCATATGAGCTGCTGAACGCTATGTACAATATCATATAACGAAGAAGATCAGGAGCCAGACAGGGCTGGAGGGCGGTCCGTTCAGTGGATGACCGCGTTAATGAGCAGCACCCCCGCCAGGCCGAGGAACGAGATCAGCGTTTCCATCACCGTCCAGGTTTTCAGGGTTTCCACCACGGTCAGATTGAAATAGCCTTTGAACAGCCAGAAGCCTGGATCGTTTACGTGCGAGGCAATCACGCTGCCGGATCCAACCGCCAGCACCATCAGCGCCGGATCGGTGTGGGTAATGGCGATGATCGGCGTTACGATCCCCGCCGTCGTGATCGCCGCAACGGTTGCCGATCCCAACGCCACGCGCAGCATGGCTGCCACCGTCCAGCACATCAGCAGCGGCGACAGGGACGACCCCTTCATCAGATCGGCAATGTAGTTGCCCACACCGCTGTCCACCAGCACCTGTTTGAACGCGCCGCCACCGGCAATAATGAATACGATCATGGCGATAGCGGCAATTGAACTGCCGCAGATATCCATCACCTCGTCCATCTTGCGGCCATTGCGCAGCCCCAGCGTCAGCACTGCCACCACCACGGCGATAAACAGCGCCACTGCCGGATTGCCGATAAATTCAAAAAACTGCCTGAGCGCATTCTCTTTCGGCATGGTCAGCTCGCAGACGGCGGCAATCGCCATCAGGATCACCGGGATGACCGCCGCAAAGATGCTGATCCAGAAGCCGGGCATCTCGTGCTCTTCAAAGATTTTCGGGTTAAACAGCCCTTCCGGCGGTTTTCTTTCGAAGCTTTTCAGGAAGCGTGAAAAGAGCGGCCCGGCGATCATCACCGTTGGCAAAGTGATGATTAGCCCATACAGCAGCGTGGTGCCGATGTTTGCCCCAAAGAGGGTGGCAATCGCTGTTGGGCCGGGATGCGGCGGCAGGAAGCAGTGCGTCACCGACAGCGCGGCCACCATCGGCACGCCAACGTACAGCAGGGGAAGGTTTGCCGCCGCCACGATAGTGAAAACCAGCGGCAGGAGCAGCACAAAACCGACTTCATAAAACATCGCCAACCCGACAATCAGCCCGGTGACCACCAGCGCCCACTGCAGGCGTTTTTTTCCGAACGCGGTAATCAGCGTGGTCGCCACTCTCTGCGCAGCACCGGTATCAGAAACCAGCCTGCCCAGCATGGCGCCGAAACCAAGGATCATCGCCAGGCTGCCGAGCGTGCCGCCGATCCCCTTCTGGATCGACGCCACCACCGCCAGCGGCGTCATCCCTTCCGCCATTCCGACCAGGGCAGAGACAAAAACCAGCGCAATAAATCCGTTCACCTTAAAGACAATCATCAGCACCAGCAGCAGGATTACGCCAACGGCAATCAGGGTTATGGGCATCATTGTTCCTTGCATCAAAACAGCCAGAGATGAGTAAGTTGTAGCCGTAACCTGCCCGCCATGCCGTCAGGGCGCGCCAATAATCAGGTGTGCATCACACAACCAGGCAAGTCGCTTTCCGAAAGTGATTTTCGTCGCTACAGTAAACTCATCCGACCACTTACCTGCAGGCTGCTATGAATGCTTCTCTTTTTTCTCCTCTGGATCTGGGCTTCACCCGGCTGAAAAATCGCGTGCTGATGGGGTCGATGCACACCGGGCTGGAAGAGCATCCTGACGGACCACATCGTCTGGCGGCGTTTTACGCTGAACGCGCCGCAGCGGGTGTGGCGCTGATTGTGACCGGCGGAATTTCTCCTTCACCGGAAGGCGTGGTGATGGCGGGCGCTTCGGTGCTGAATCACTCCAGCCAGCTGGCTCATCATCGCGTGGTGACGGAAGCGGTGCATCTGGCCGGGGGTAAAATCGCCCTGCAAATCCTGCATGCGGGCCGTTACAGCTATCAGCCCACGCTCGTCGCCCCTTCCCCGTTGCAGGCTCCGATTAACCCATTTAAGCCCCACGCGCTGGATAACGACGATATTCTGGCGCTGATCGGTGACTTTGCCCGCTGTGCCGCGCTGGCGAAAGAGGCAGGTTATGACGGTGTCGAAATCATGGGCTCGGAAGGCTACCTGATTAACCAGTTTCTGGCGGCCAGGACTAACCAGCGCGAGGATGAATGGGGCGGGGATGAGGCTCGCCGGATGCGCTTTGCGGTAGAAATTGTCCGCGCTGTGCGGGAAGCCACCGGGCGGGAATTTATCATTATTTATCGCCTGTCGATGCTCGATCTGGTGGAACAGGGCAACACGCTGCCGCAAACGGTGCGTCTTGCGAAAGCCGTTGAACATGCCGGTGCCACGCTGATTAACACCGGCATTGGCTGGCATGAAGCGAGGATCCCGACCATCGCCACTTCGGTGCCGCGTGGAGCGTTTGGCTGGGTGACGAAGCAGCTCCGGCAACATCTGAGCGTGCCAGTAATCGCCACTAACCGCATCAACCATCCTGAGGTGGCACAGGCGCTGCTGGATGAAGGCTGCGCCGATATGGTTTCCATGGCACGGCCCTTCCTCGCTGATGCGGAGTTTGTGCAGAAAGCGCAGGCCGGCCGCAGTGATGAGATCAACACCTGTATCGGCTGCAATCAGGCCTGCCTCGACCAGATTTTTGCCGGGAAGCTGACCTCCTGCCTGGTGAATCCGCGTGCCTGTCATGAAACCGAGATGCCGCTGACCGTTGCCCACGAGCCGAAAAAAATCGCCGTCGTTGGCGCTGGCCCCGCCGGGCTGGCGTTTGCGGTGAATGCCGCCGGGCGCGGCCATCAGGTGACACTGTTTGACCAGGCTCCGGACGTGGGCGGCCAGTTCAACATTGCGCGGCAGATCCCCGGCAAGGAGGAGTTCAGTGAAACGCTGCGCTACTTCCGCCGCCAGCTGGAAATCAACGGTGTGACGCTGCGACTGAACCAGCAGGTGGCCGCCGCTGACCTGCAGAGCTTTGACGAGGTGGTGCTGGCGACCGGCGTTTCTCCCCGCACGCCAGAAATTGCCGGCATTACTCACCCGACTGTACTGAGCTATCTTGACGTGCTGCGGGATAAAAAACCGGTCGGCAAGCGCGTGGCCATCATTGGCGCAGGCGGGATTGGGTTTGATACTGCCGAATATCTGAGCCAGTGCGGCGAGTCCACCAGCCAGAATGTTGCCGCCTTCTGTGCTGAATGGGGCATCGACCAGACGCTGAAACAGCCGGGCGGCCTGGCGACACCGGTTGCTACGCAGCCTGCAAGGCAGATCTGGCTCCTGCAACGCAAGCCGGGGAAACCGGGAGCCACTCTGGGCAAAACCACTGGCTGGATCCACCGCGCCAGCCTGCAGATGCGTCGCGTGGTAATGTGGGGCAGCGTGGAGTATCAGAAGATTGATGACGAGGGGCTGCATATTCTGCGCGAGGGCCAGCCGGAAGTGCTGAAGGTGGATAACGTGGTGATTTGCGCAGGACAGCAGCCCAACCGGCAACTGGCCGCGGCCCTGGAGCAGCAGGGAAAAACCGTGCATATCATCGGTGGCGCCGATGTGGCGCTGGAGCTGGATGCCCGCCGGGCAATAGCCCAGGGCACGCGGTTAGCACTGACAATCTGATTAAGCGGGCGGAATAACATCCGCCCCTGGATTGATGCATATCTCACCTGAGGGGATCGAATTCATTCGCCCCAAAGCGGGTTTGCCCTTATTGACCACTCCAAGCCTTGAGGCTGGCCTCCCGGGTTTGCAATTTTTGCTCTGGCGTCAGCTTGTTGTAGCCCTCGGCCAGCCCGCTCTCCCAGTCACCGTAAAGCGGATTAGGCAGGATAATAAACTGAGTACCGAACAGCCGGCTATTCTGGTTCACAAATGCCCTGCGCTGGGCATTGCCCTGATGGTAAGTGGCCGTACCGTAATCATTAAGGTTATCGCCGATATACAGCACCACGTTGTAACCTTCCGCCCTGATGGCATCAAAGCGCGCCTGCTTGTTGGAGCTGTCGGTTTTCAGCCGCAGCGTTTTCTCATTCACGCCGGTAAAACCCAGGCGCTTCAGGTTGTCCGCCGTGGCTGCGGCATCCTTGTTGTCACGGTTGGAGACGTAAAACATCGTACCGCCGTGGCTGTTAACGTAGCGAGCAAAATCCACTGCCCCTGGCACGGCAGTGGCCTGACGCGCCTGAGTCCAGGTTGACCAGGTTTTATCTGCAAACGGCTGTCTGGCCTTCACCTGCCAGGCGCTGTAGGCGCTGTTATCGATCATGGTTTCATCCAGGTCGACAATGACCGCCTTCGGCTTGCCGGTCAGCGACGGCGCGTTATCAAATGCCAGCGTGGCGAAGTTAAAGGCCTGATAAGCCAGCGCCTGATACTCGCCAGACTGCTGGAACCAGTTCAGCGCCATTACCGACTGTTGATTGAGCTGTTCAGCGGCATCCGGTTTTGGCGAGGCGCAACCGGACAATGCCAGAGCCAGCAGCAGGCTGGTGCTTAACAACGACGTTTTGTTCATCTTCAAGGTGGGACTCCCTCTTGGAATTTACCGGAAACACTTTTGAATTAAAGCCTTAAAATGTCGCATCTCGGGCATAATGTGAAGCTATTGTTAGTAAAGACTGCCGATACCAGGACATTGTGATGCCGAACGCTTATCGCTCCACCCTGCTTTCCTCATTCAACTGGCTTGACCATGCCTTCCTGCCCGCCGGGGAGCGGCCGCCGGAAGAGAGCATCTACAACCATCAGCGGCATACACCTGATGTGGTACTGGACCGCGAAGCGCTACCAGTGAAAAGCCGTCAGGCAGACGGGCTGATTGGTACCGGCACGCGCCCGGTAGCGGTTTATACCGCAGACTGCCTGCCAGTCCTGATTGCCGACAGCCGCCAGCAGCAGGTTGCCGCCGTGCATGCCGGGCTGAATGGCGCACTGGGTGGCGTGCTGATCCACACTATCCGACGCTTGTGTGAACGTGGCGCAACGCCAGACAGCCTGACTCTTGCCATCGGCCCGTCGATTGGCCCCTGCTGTTATGAGCTGAGTGAGGAAAAGATGGCGAGTATCAGAGAAGCAAACCTCCACAATCTGGTGCCGCTGATAGCCTGCACAAAACAGCAGAGCAGCAACCCGCAGGCCATCCGCCCCCAGGCGAAAGGCACCACGCAGGGCGTGTGGTTTGATTTACCGCTGTTGGCAAAGCGCATGGCGATCAGGGAAGGCGTGCCGGAAGCACAAATCGAACTGAGTGAAGTGTGTACTTATTGCATGGCAGAAGAGCAGGCGAGCTATCGCCGCAATACCCACTTTCATCACGGCTATCAGCAGCGATTTTCCTGGATAAAGCGGCGCTAAACAGGGATCAGCGCAGTTTCACCGAACGCAGAATAACGAACTTCTGGTTAGAGGCCACGGTGGTACAGTTACCAAACAGCTTCTTCATTTTGCGGTAGTAATCGAGATGACGGTTGCCGACGATACGCAGCTCGCCGCCATACTGTAAGCAGCGGCGGGCATCGCGAAACATCTGCCAGGCGATATAGTCGGTCAGGGTGTTCTGCTGGTGGAATGGCGGGTTACACAGCACCGCGTGCAGACGATCGGAAGGGAAACCCGCCAGCGAGTTATTCACCGAAAAGTGGCAACGCTCCAGGTCTTCCGGGCGGTTAACTTCCACGTTCATCCGGCTGGACGCCACTGCCATCCAGGATTCATCAACAAAATGCACGTCTGCCGCCGGATTCTGCTCCAGCGTCTTCAGGCCAATCACCCCGTTGCCGCAGCCCAGGTCGACAATCTCCCCGGTAATAGTGTCCGGCAGATTTGCCATAAAGAAGCGGCCGCCCACATCCAGCCCGCTGCGTGCAAACACGTTGGCGTGGTTGTGAATACGGTAATCAGTACCTTCCAGCATCCACGAATACGTTTCCGGCGCATCCGCCAGTTCCGGCAGCGTCGGCGTACAGAAAATCAGACGCGCTTTTTTCACCGCCAGGGACGTCGTCGTCGTCCCCAGCACGCGTTCGAACAGCTGCAGCGTGGAAGTATGGATATCTTTGGCTTTGCCTGCGGCCACGATCTGCGTCTCAGGCGTGACCACGCGGCGCAGTGAGCGCAGCTGCTGCTCCAGCAGTGCCAGCGTTTTCGGGATCTTAATCAGCACGCGGGCGGGCGTCAGCGGCAGAGGAGAAAGACTGTCGAGGAAATTCACATCCCCTTCATCCATGCCGTTCAGGGTCAGGTTGTGGCGTGTGGCCAGCTGGCCCATCCACGAGTCGCTGATGCTGTACAGCTCTTCGCCCACCAGCGCGCAGGCCAGCGCGCCGAAGGTGTCATTAAAGAGAAAAGTCGGTCCGCTCACTGCAGCATCAGCAACCTGCTGCAGCAGATATTCATCGGCAGCATCCCACGCCTGTAGCGGGCTCTCTTCGCGCGTCTGGGGAAAACGGTGCAGCGTCAGCGTGCGGTGGCTCAGTTCTAATTCGCTCATGGGAGGACCTTTGTGGTAAAAATTCCCGCGATTTATCCCCTAAAACGGGCCGACAGTAAACGTTTTTCTTAACCCGGCCTGTCCGGCCGCCGTTTAAACCTGCTTCTGAAAGAACAACGAAATCGCAATATAGATAATATAGAGCAGACCATTCACCCCCAGCGCCCAGATCTTCAGCTGTTTGCGGGTGGCGTTGAGCCAGAGCCAGAATGCGGCTATCAGGGTAATGATAACCCCGAGCAGCACCTCTGAACGCGGCTCCCACGGAGTCAGCATAATGCCCAGGGAGGGTAAAATGGTGCCCTGAAACACCATCGCGCCAGTGATATTGCCCAGCGCCAGGGTATCTTTATTTTTCCTGATCCACAGCACGCTGTTGATCTTCTCCGGCAGCTCAGTGGCGATCGGAATGATGATCAACGACAGCAGCAGCGCGGAAATCCCCAGCAGCCCGGACGCATCCTGAACACCATCAATAAACCAGAAAGCACCGCCGACCAGAATGCCCGTGCCGATCAGCACCTGCAGCACAATGGTCAGCAGGCTCACCGGCAAGCCGATCCTGCTGAGCAGCAGCGGGCTGCCCGCTTCAGTCATCTCACCTGTCTGCACCAGCTGCTTTGAAGCATGAACGGTTAAAATCACATAGATAACGTAGAGGGCAATCAGCGACCCACTGATGGTGGCACGCAGCATCGTGTTGGAATGCGGGACAAACATGGTGGTAGCGGCAATGATAAAGGCCAGTAAAAAGAAGCGAGTGTCGCGGCGAAAACCGCGCGGCTCTGGCCGGATATGCCCATTGAGGCCTCTGCTGCCCACCACCGCCAGCGCCATAATGAACACCGACAAGGTGGACAGCATCAACGGCGCGCCGAGTATGGCCCCGACGCCAATCTCTTCGTTGTGGACTGAAACCGCCGTGCCGGAGGCAATGGCAATAATCGGCACAATCGTTTCCGGCAGCGCAGTGCCGACTGCCGCAAACAGTGAGCCGGTCACCCCCTCAGAAATCTTCAGTTTCTGCCCCAGATGCTCCAGCGCA
This sequence comes from Erwinia amylovora, assembly GCA_050311775.1. Lineage (GTDB taxonomy): Bacteria > Pseudomonadota > Gammaproteobacteria > Enterobacterales > Enterobacteriaceae > Erwinia > Erwinia amylovora_A. The sequence goes on from JBNONK010000003.1 coordinate 284,900, forward strand.
TTGGTGAAAATCTCAGCAGCCACCACGATAATCAATAAGGAGAGGACCAGCTGAAAAATTGATAATGCCATAAAAATACACCGCTACTTTTATTATTCTAAAATCGAGGCGGCGATTCTGTCACAAAAGAAGAATTAAAAAAACCTTATTTTTCAGCAACATATAACCTTGGCTAACAATCTAAGCCTCGGCTATATTGGCTCAGTTATTCGCCAGTCCCCTGAGTTAACGGCTTATGCGCTTCAGCGCCAGGATCTGCCGGACCACCTGCGGCAGCGAAAGGGTACGAAAAATGTCGTTTATCATCGCCAGATCGGCCCTCAGGCCCTGCAGCCAGCCCATCTTGCTGGCTTTCCATGGGCTGATCACACCGGGCCACCTCACCACCGTAACCGGCACATTGCGGCTAATCCAGCGCTGATTGAGCCACACTTCCAGCCCGAAATTTGGCAAAGATCGTAAAACATCGGGGCAAGGCCCAACCAGATCGCGGGCAAAAACGCGCTCGCCGGAGATGTAGTCCAGGCCAATCAGCCGCCAGAACAGCGGGCTGTTACGACGCAGACTGATGGTCACACCGGCCGGATTCTGGCGTACCGGCTCAACAAGCGCGGTAATATCATCGGCAGTCAGTCCGATCAGATCGGCATCCAGCATCAGCACATGGCTGCCGGTGGCCCGCGCAAAGCCAGCGGCGACCGCGCCACTCTTTCCCTGATTCTCCGGCAGCCTGAGGACAGTCACGCCCGATCGCTGCGCCACTTGCGCCGTCTCGTCAGTGGAGTCGTCATCCACCACGATAATCTCATCCAGCAGCGGATGCCCCACCACCGCATCCAGCACGCTGCCGATGCGCCGGGCTTCATTGTGGGCCGGAATGATGCAGCTGAGAGTCATCATTGATGAGACCTGTACCAGAGGCAACCGCCTGCAGCCAGCAGCGCCAGCATCGCGAGGGAAAACCACAGCAGCCAGTCGTTGACCTGGGCGAAAAGGTGGCCAAAAGACCACCCCATTGCCACAAACAGCAGGCATTTTGGGATCGTGGCAAGCGTGTTCCACAGCATAAAAGAGGCGAAGGGCATTCTCGCCATGCCTGCAGCGGTCAGCACCACCGCGCCAGCAGTATGGGTGAATTTCCCCATCGCCAGCAGCCTTCCCCCCTGGCGCTGATAGCTTTGCGTCAGTTTTTCCAGCCGCACTGGATTGAGGCCAAGGCGCTGCAGCCAGCGGGGAGGATCGCTGTCGGGCGTAATCGCCCAGCGTCCCAGCGCATAGAAGCCGATATCGCCCACCAGATCGGCGAGGATCACCACCACGCACACCGCCGACAGAGGGAAATAGTGCAGACGAGCCAGCCACGCCGCAATCACGGTGACGATGGGCCCTTCAATAATGGCCAGCGGGCTCAGCAGCATCAGGCCATGCGCCCTGATTAGTGCCTCAAGGGTTTGCAGATCGAACATGCTGCCCGGTTCCCTCTTCACTGGCGGTAAAAGCGTGATTTACGGCTGACGGCACGGCCTCGCGGAGATGGCCACGCCAGCTGAAGCCCCGTCCCGTCCAGCACCAAACCCACAATGCAGGCAGCATAATATCCCGCAGCAGCATCGCCAGCACATCACGCGGACGATGCGGCCAGCCCATCACTTTTGCCATTCCCCACTCTGCTGCGTACCAGCTGAACACCAACAATGGCGGTACCCCCCATGAAAAAGTGCCGCTGGCCGCCAGCCAGATCGCTGCACTCAGTGCTGGTACAAGCCCCATCAGGATTTCTGGAATAAACAGCGATAAAAATCCAAAGCGGCGTATCCGCGCCCAGCGCAGCTGCCGGCTCCAGACTTCATTCAGCGTGCGCCGCCCCACCGGCTGCCGGAAAGGCTGCCGGGATAAACGAACCCGCAGCCCGGCACGGCGGACCAGTTTGGTAGCCGCAACATCCTCCGCCAGCTCAGTTCCGAGCGCGGCCAGCCCCCCGCCGTTAACCAGTATATCGCGCCGCCAGAACAGCGTTTTACCCTGAGCAAAACCTGCCCCTGCCCAGTCGGACAAAAATTGCCAGCGGGCCTGGTAAGTATTCAGCATGGCAGCCTCAAGCGATCCCCACAAATTCAGCGGCAGTATCCCCGAGGCAGGTGAACTGACCAGCCCGGTGTCTGCCTGATATGCTGCGACCAGCTGCTGAAGATAATCAGTGGGCAGCAGCAGATTACTGTCGGCCATCGCCACCCATTCTGACGCCGAATCATGCCACGCTTTGTTAAGGTTATTGAGCTTGGGATTCCCGGAAATGCGATCTTCGCCAATCAACAGCCGTGCAGGCTGTTCGGGGTAGCAGGCGATCATTTTTTCAACCAGCGGGATCACCGGATCATCGTGGGAAGCCACGCAAAACAGGATCTCATAACAGGGATAATTAAGCAGGAAGCTGGAGCGCAGTGTCGCTTCTTCAAAACTGTTCAGGCCACAAAGCGGACGGACCAGAGCAATGAACGGTACAGCGTTTTTGGTCACGTTATCCGGACGGCACAACCGCCACAAAGCCACTCCGACGGAGGCAAACTGCATGGCGGTAAGCAGGCCGAAGATCAGGGTAGTGATAAGGGCGATCGGGGTCATTGGAGGGCGTCCTCTCCCAGAGCGGATTGGGCGGCTGCGGGCTGCCAGCCAGTTGAAGTTGAGGCTGTTTGCGCTGAGCTGTTGCTCCAGTCAATCAGTGAAAACCGCCCCAAAGTATCCTCTGCCACGGCGCTCAGGCTGTTGACCCAGTCTCCGCAGTTGGCGTAGAGAATGCCGTTATTGCAGCGCAGGGCGGGCTTGTGCAGATGACCGCAGATGATGCCATCAGCACCGTGCTTCTCTGCCAGAGCGGTCAGACGGCGTTCAATTAAGGCGTTGCCGCGCAAAAATTCACGTGCGTTTCCGAACAGACCCGCCATGGCGCCGGGCGGTTGATCCGGGGAAAATGCGCGGCGGAATTTTTGTAACCCCGGCTGACGGTGCAGATACCAGTTAATAGCGCTTCCCAGGCGTGAAAGCCTGGGTGAACGATAGGGCCAGAAGTCACAGCAGTCGCCATGGATCACCAGGTAGCGCCGGTGATCCGCCGCCCGGTGGATCACCGGTTTATGACTGGCAGTGAGCGCATGCGGCCAGTTGATCTCTTTACCCCACTGGCTGAGCGGATCGTGGTTGCCCGGCAGGCAGACGATCTTTACGCCCTCTCTTTCACGGCGACACAACAGATCGATGATCAAATCGTGATGCACGCTCCAGTGAACGGCCTTGCGGTGCCAGACATCAAAGGTATCGCCGACCAGATAGAGGGAGTCCGCCTCATGCAGTCGCAGGAAGGCCAGAAGTTTATCGGCACGGCATCCGGGGGAACCAAGATGAAGGTCGGAAAGGAATAAACTGCGATAACGCCTGGTAAAGTGCGGGGGAGGAGCAGATGACATAGCGTTCTCCGGATACTTAACTGCGCAATTTCAGCTGGCTGAAACGATGAAGACTGAGAAGGCTGGCTTTCAGTCCGTAACATCCCTCTATCCTGGCAGGCAATCCTTAAAGAAATCTTAAAGAGTTAACTCTCTAATTCACCGCATATTTTTTAAAACCTGAGCGACTAATAACATAATTTTATGACGGTAAGGCGACAGGGCAGGTAAACTTCCGCCGTTCAGTTTCCCCTGTGGGCCGTTTTTCATCTCCGGAGTCAGCATGTCGTCGCTTATTTATCTGCAAGGCTATCCCGAATCCCTGCTGGCCCAGGTGCGCACGCTGATCGAACAGCAGCGGCTGAGCGAAGTCCTGCAAAAACGCTATCCCGACAGCCACAGCATCACCAGTGATAAAGCGCTGTACGACTACGCGCTGGATCTGAAGAACCAGTCACTGCGCAACGCGCCGCAGCTGAATAAAGTTTTTTATGATAATAAAATCAAAGTGATGAAGCATGCATTAGGCCTGCACACCGCCATTTCCCGCGTGCAGGGCGGCAAGCTGAAGGCCAAGGCTGAGATCCGCGTGGCCACCCTATTTAAACAGGCACCCGAGGCGTTTTTGCGGATGATCGTGGTGCACGAGCTGGCCCACATCAAAGAGAAAGATCACAACAAAGCGTTCTATCAGCTCTGTTGTCATATGGAGCCGCAGTATCACCAGCTGGAGTTTGATACCCGACTGTGGCTGACGGCGAGGGATCTGGAAAATAACGTCACTGCTGGCTGAAGGTTCTGGAAAAAAACATCGCGACGTCTGACTGAAAGGGTCTGCCGCAACAGCATCACGCAGTACAGACTGGCGGGGAAATCGATACACGGCATCCGTTTCCCGCCGTCCAGCATCGCAATCAGCCGGATGCCTCTCTATCGCACCCGTGCTGCCAGTCCGGCGCCGCCTGTCAGCCTCTGGCTGGCTGCTTCAACTTCTGCCGGAATACAGACCGGGTCGATAAAGCCCGCGCCCGCCGGACCATAGCCGTTTTCGTCGTTACGCAGACGCTTAACTTCCCCTAAAATCATCGAAACGTAGCGATTCAGCGACCACAACCCCTCCTGCGTGGACGCGCCGGTAATGACATATTCCCCCTCTCTGACAGAGAGAGAGGGCACGAACACGGGCCAGCTGATAAACGAGGCAGCGACGCCCCGCCGGGCCCATGCGGTGCGATAGGTGGCCGTGGTTCTGCGCTGCATTAACGGATCCTGCACCAGCAAAATACGTTCTGGCACAGCCCCTCTGTTCAGCAGGAAGGTCAGGCTGAAGTCGGCATTCTCACCACAGTTACGTGACTGATTCTCAATAAGAAGACGCTCACGGGCAATGCCAGCCCCCTGCTCTGCCGCATCAGCCAGCATCTCTGCTTCGCTGTCTGCCGTGGTACTGACCCCGGCATAGTGAGAAGACGATGACAGCGCCTGCTTCAGCAGTGCAGTCGAATGTCCCACCCCGCCGCTGAACAATACGGGCAGACTGCTGGCAGACAGCAAATCAAAGGCCCCGGTGATACCAGGCAAGACCGCGTGACCCGCAAGGATCATCATCTCCGCGTTGACCACAGGGTTGCTGCGGCCTGCCAGGCTGGTCTTGTCGCTCTGCTGCTCGCCAGCGTTCAGATCGTCTTCCGCCAGCCAGCGGGCAAGCGTGTTAAGGTCGTGGACAGTTTGCTGCGACAGGTTCATAACAACGCCTTTTCCCGGATGCGGATGACAGATTTCACTTACCCGCCCGAGAATAGCAGCTCGCCAGAGCGACCGGAAGCGGGATTCCCCGCTTCCGGAATACACTCAGGATCAGAGGGAAGCGATCAGTCCGCCATCCACTCTGATCACCGAGCCGGTGATATAGCTGGCGGGCTGACCGGCAAGGAAGGCCGCCGTGGCACCATACTCTTCCGGTTCGCCATAGCGCCCGGCGGGAATAGTTTTGCGGCTCTTTTCAGCCACTTCTTCCGCCGTGCTGTTCTCACGTCCGGCTTTGATGGCATCGAGCTGGCTGACACGGGCAGTGGCGATACGGCCAGGCACCATCACGTTTACCGTCACGCCATCCGCGGCCACTTCGCTGGCGAGGGTTTTCGACCAGCCCAGCAGGCTCATGCGTAACGCATTAGATAACGCCAGGCTGGCAATCGGCGCAACCACACCGGAAGAGGTGGTGGTAATGATACGTCCCCACCCCTGCCTGCGCATGGCGGGCAACACTTTATCAGTCAGCTGGATCAGCGAAGCCACCATCAGACTGAATTGCTGTTGCCACACCGCAGCATCGGTGCCCTGCGCCCGGGCCGGCGGCGGGCCACCAGAGTTGTTGACCAGGATATCGACATCGCCCCAGTGCTGACGGATCGCCTCCAGCATCCGGTCAAAATGCTGCGGCGCGGCCAGATCCAGTGTCCAGGCATGAGCGGTTCCGCCCTGCTGAGCAATGGTGGCAACGGTCTCTGCCAGCTTCTCCGGGTTGCGGCCACACACGGCCACCCTGACGCCTTCCTTTGCCAGAGACTGAGCAATTGCCCGCCCTAACCCACTTCCCGCCCCGCATACCAGCGCCACTCGCTGTTGTATTTGCAAATCCATAACGCCTCCTGATTGTATTTTCAGGATCGGAATGTGCAAAATTGATGCCGGATATCACCGCGCGGCTTTGATATTTACCTGGTCACAGGCGGACTGAAGATGTTGCTTCATTAATTCGGCTGCCCGATCCGCTTTGTTATCCCGCAGCGCATCAATGATCGCCACATGCTCTTCGCACCAGGCTTTTACCCGCCGTTTATTGTGATAGCTGCCGAACTCCATCAGCCTTCTCAGCCGGTTTTGCTGCTGGATGGCCTGCAGAACAAACAGATTGCCACTGGCCTCCGCCAGCAGCTCGTGAAAAGAGGCGTCAGTCTCGAAGATCTCTCTGGCAGGCACCTGGGTGATGTCGGGATGGGTAATCAGCCGCAGATGCTGCGCACGCAGGCGCTTCAGCAGTTGACGATCCACCCGCAGATGCGGCGTCAGCAGCGCGGCCGGTTCAATCATCAGGCGAAAACCGTAGCTGTTACGCAGTGCCACTTCTGAATTCAGCGTCTGCTGAAAACGCCAGCCGTGCCCGGCATTGCGGGCAATCAGACCGTCTTCCGACAGCTTCACCAGCGTGCGGGTCAGCACGCCGCGGTCAACCTCATAGCGCTGGCCGATCCCGGTCTGGGTGAACGACTCAGGCAGTGCTCCCGCAATGCGATCCCGCACCAGTAATTCATACAGAGTCTGGTCGGTGCTTTTCGGTTGCTCTATCTCAATCTGTTGTAGCGCATCCGCACTCTTTAACAGAAAAAAACCCTGATTGGGCCGGGCTTCCACCGCGCCCAGCCGGGTTAATTCCTTCAGTCCCGCCCGCACGGGCGTGCGTGAAACGCCCAGCGCATCGGCCAGATGTTGTTCACGTAAATGATGACCTGGATCGAATCTTGCTTCATAGATCAGGTCAAGGATTTGCCGGGCTATCCGGAGACTGCTCGCGGTAGAGTCAGACTGCATGGGGAAAGTTTCCTGAAGTGCATTATTGTGGTCTGAAGATACAATAACACAGCCGTCAGGCTGCGGTGAAACAAAGCAGGATTTGCACAATAACCGTGCATAGTGCATCAGAAAGAGGCAATTTTTTGCCACCAGGATTGTATTTATTGATTCATAAAATTCAATTTAATCTTCTCCAGGAGACGAGTATGACCAGCACCTCTTTAATGTTACGTAGCCTCAGTGGGCTGATGCTAGCCGGCCTGTTGTTGCCAGCAGCAGGCCACGCCGCCAGCGAAAGCGTTGCGCCAGGCAAGCTGACCTACGGCACTGCCGCCACCTTTATGCCCTTTGAATTTATGCAGAATGGCAAGCTGACCGGCTTCGATATCGATTTAATCACCGCCCTGAGCAAAGAGATCAAACTGACCCCGGCCCCGATGTCGATGGAGTTCAAAGGGCTGATCCCGGCCTTGCAGGGCAAGCGCCTGGACATTATCAACTCCGCGATGTACGTGAATCCGACGCGTGCCACCCAGGTGGATTTTGTGCCCTATCTGAAAATCGGCAGCCGCGTGGTGGTAGCGAAGGGCAATCCGGCGAAGATTACCGGCCGTGATTTATCTCTGTGCGGCAAAAATATCGCCGTCACCCTTGGCGGTATCGAAGAGAGCCAGGCCCGTGCAGACAACAAGCACTGCCTCGACGCCAAAAAAGAGGCAATCAACGTAATGACCTTCCCGGCGGCAACTGATTCAGCCGTAGCCGTGGCGCAGGGCCGTGCGGATGCCGAGTTCCTCTCAACCCCTGGCACAGTTGCGCTGTTCAGCGAAAAGCCGGGCCTGTTTGATGCGGTAGGGCCGGAGTTTGAAGCCGATACCCACATCGCTTTTGCCGTCCGTAAGGGCGACGGAGAAACAAAGGCTCAGCTGGAAAAAGGCCTGCAGGCTCTGGTAAAGAACGGCACCTATAAGCAGCTGATTGAGAAGTGGAATTTCCCGGATTCCGTGGCCATCTATTAATCCGTACCTGTGTTAACCGGAGAACGCTATGTCGATCGATTTAATGTGGCAGTACTTCCTTTCACCCGAATTTCTCCAGGGTGCCTGGATGACGCTGTTAATTACCCTTTGCTCACTGTTGTGTGGCGTGGTGACGGGTCTGGTACTGGCCCTGCTGCAGGAGGCCCCGTTCCGGGCAGGAAAAGGGCTGGCCTTTTTCTATCTGTGGCTGTTTCGCGGCACGCCAGTGCTGTTCCAAATCATCTTTGTCTACAACGTGCTGCCTGGCTTCGGCATACGCTTCTCCGCGTTTACCTGTGCAGTACTGGCGCTCTCGCTGAATGAGGGCGCCTACATGGCTGAGATTTTACGTTCCGGTTTGCAGGCGGTGAAAAGCGGCCAGCGCACGGCGGGCATGGCGCTGGGCATGACCAACCCGCAAATCATGCGCAAGGTCGTGCTGCCACAGGCGGCCCGCATCGTCCTGCCGCCGATGGGAAATCAGATGATCAGCATGCTGAAGTCGAGCGCGCTGGTTTCGGTTATCGCGGTACAGGAGCTGCTGCTGGTGGCGAACCAGACCGCCAGTGCCAGCTTCCGCTACTTTGAAGCCCTCTGCGCCGCAGGCCTCTATTACCTGTTATTGACCACGCTGTTTATGGTTTTCCAGTCGTGGCTGGAAAGCGTGCTGGATCCAAAACAGCGTCGCCATAAGGGGCTGAAAGCCCGCGCGCGCCAGATGAAATTACCCAAGCCAGCGAGGGAGACCCCATGAGCCAGGATAAAAAACCTTTGCTGGAAATGATCGGCATCGACAAAGCCTTTGGTCGCCAGGCGGTGCTGAAGAACTGCTCTTTAAACGTCAACCGGGGTGAAACGGTAGTGCTGATTGGGCCGTCCGGCTCCGGCAAATCCACCCTGCTGCGTTGCGTCAATATGCTCTCCCCTGCGGACAGCGGCGATATCTTTTTCGCGAACCAGAACGTCAGCCGGGGCGAGGTGCCGCCTCATCAGCTGCGCCAGCACATCGGCATGGTGTTCCAGAACTACGAGCTGTTTTCACACCTTACCGCAGCGGAAAACATCATGCTGGCCCCCATGACGGTGCTGGGAGTTAACCGCATTGAGGCACGAAAGCAGGCAGAAGCCCTGCTGGCCAAAGTCCGTATCCACGACAAAGCCGATCATTTCCCTGATGAACTGTCCGGCGGCCAGCAGCAGCGCGTGGCGATTGCACGGGCACTGGCGATGAAGCCGGCGATGATGCTCTATGACGAACCCACTTCGGCTCTCGACCCGGAGATGATCCGTGAAGTGATTGAGGTGATGGCCGAGCTGAGTGCGGAAGGGATGACCAGCATGGTGGTAACCCATGAGATGGGCTTCGCCCGCCGGGCCGCCAACCACATTCTGTTTATGGAAGAGGGGGAAATCCTTGAACGGGCCACCGCGCAGGACTTTTTCTCTGGCCAGGTCAGCGAGCGGGCGAAGCGCTTCCTCGACCAGATTTTACATTAACAGCGGAGTTTTTATGACCACTTATCAGGTTAACAGCGTGCGCATGAAGCAGGATCTGACCGCGCTGGTCGCCATCAATACGGAGAACCCACCAGGCCAGGAGCGTGAAGCGGCCGAATGCGTGGCGGGCTGGCTGCGGGCTGCCGGTTTTGACCTCTCCTTCAGTGAATACGCACCGGGACGCGCCAACGTCATTGCCGTGCTGAAAAATGGTCCGGGGCCGTGCTTTGCCTTTAACACGCATCTGGACACGGTGCCGGCAGGTGAAGGCTGGTCCAGCGATCCCTTCACCCTGACCGAGCGCGAAGGCCGTTTGTACGGTCGCGGTTCCTGCGATGCCAAAGGCCCGCTGGTGGCAATGGTCGAGGCGTTGCGCCAGCTGGCAGAGCACCGCCAGCACTGGTCCGGTACGCTGATGGGCGTTTTCACCGCCGATGAGGAAGTCGCCAGCGAAGGCGCAAAGTTCTATGCCAGCGACACGCCGCCCGTCATCGATTTTGCGGTGATTGGTGAACCGACCTCCAACGCCACCTTCTCTGCCCACAAAGGCAGCCTGCGCCCTCGGGTGCGGGTTAAAGGCGTTGCCGCGCACTCCGGCACGCCGGAGCTGGGAATTAATGCCCTTTATCAGTCGGCCAGACTGTTGGGGCTGATTGAAGAGGCCCACCACCAGCAGGTGCGCTGCCGCTGCCATGCACTGGTCGGCAACGCCAGCCTGACGGTTACCCGTATTCACGGCGGCCATGCGGATAACGTGGTGCCGGACAGCTGCGAGCTGCTGCTGGATCGCCGCATGGTGCCGGGTGAAGACGAGGCAGAAGTGAAAGCGGAGCTGCAACAGCTGCTGGACCATGCCCGGCAGAATGCCGATGTCGAAGCGGAAATCATTGCCTGGCAGCCCACCACCGGGGGCGCTACCGAAACCCACAGTCATGAAGCGATAGTCCGTCACAGCCTGGAAGCCTGCCGTCGCCATGGTCAGTCGGCGCCCGGCCCGTTTGGTTTCCAGGGCGGTTGCGATCTGGTGCACTTCCGCGCCCTGGGAGCCAAAGGCGTGGTGGTCGGACCGGGAACACTGGCGGTGGCGCATAAACCGGATGAATTTGTGCCGGTCGAGGAGTTTATCGCGGCGGCGTATATCTATCTGGACATCGCGCTGGCCCTGCTGCCGCCGGAGTCCGCATCGTGAAAGCGCAGCTCTGGCGGGGTGACCTGCACTATGCCGGTGTGACGCTGCACACCGCAGCTTCCGGCGCGGTTCACGCACTGGATACGCTGTGGCTACGCCTCGAATCCCGTGGCGTTCACGGCATCGGCGAAGTCCGGCTGAATATTCAGTATCTGCACGGCTACAGCGAAACGCAGGTACTCAGCAACCTGATGCAGATGCTGACGCAGTGGAACTGGCATCGCGATGCGCAGGCGCTGCTGGAGGCGATCCATGCCCCGGAAAGCCCGCTGCTGGCTCCCTCGCGCATGGTGCTGGATATGGCCCTGCACGATCTGCTGGCCCGTGAGAAGGGTAAAAGCGTGGCGGCAAAGCTCGGCGCACCGCACAGCCTGCCCGCTTACGCCACTAACCAGACACTGTTCTGGGGCAGCGAAACACAAATGCTGACCCAGGCACGTTCCTATATGTCGCGCGGCTTCACCCAGCTGAAATTACGCACCGGCATCGCGGATTTTGCCACCGATCTGGCCCGCCTGAGGGCGCTACGAGAGGCTTTCGGTGAAACCCTCTCGCTGGCGATTGACGTTAATGGTCAGTGGTCACTGGCCGACGCTAAGCGGGCTTTCCCGCCGCTGCGCGAGTTGGCACTGAGCTACATCGAACAGCCGCTTGCGCCGGCAAAGGATGCGCAGCTGGCTGAGCTGGTGGGTTATGGCATTCCGATCATGCTGGATGAAAGCCTCAACAGCGAAGCCGCCATCGAACGGCTGGCCATCGCCGGGGGCACCCTGTGGGGCCATCTCAAACTGGTCAAGCTGGGAGGCATCACGCCAACGCTGGCAGCGGCGCGTCGTCTGCAGGCGGCCGGTGTCCCCTTTATGATCGGCCAGATGAATGAAGGTCATGCGGCCACCGCCGCGGCGCTGCAGCTCTGCCGGGTACTGCAGCCCGCCTTTGCCGAACTGTATGGCGCTGATGGTCTGACCGATGACCCGGTCAGTGGTCTGGATTACCGCCATGGCCAGATAAACGTGATTGATTCTCCCGGTTTGGGCGTGCATTTCGATGCCGCGCGAGCCACCTTCCTTCAGGAGTTTAGTGATGCAACCCATTAATGTGATTCAGGGCAGTGAGTCCGCCTTCAGCGCGGAGGAGTATGCACAGCGTATCCAGCGTACCCGTGAGCGTCTGAGCGCAGCGGGCGTGGACGTAATGATTGTCACCGGGCCGGAAAATATCTTCTGGCTGACCGGCCAGCAGACGCCGGGTTATTACACTTTCCAGGCCCTGCTGCTGCCGGTTGAAGGCGAACCGGTATTTGTGATCCGCCAGCTGGAATACTTTAACTTTATCGCCAACACCTTTATCTCCGACGCGGCCATTTATCAGGACGGCGACAATCCGGTCGATTTTCTGGTCGGTATGCTGCAGCAGCGCAACTGGCTCAACAAGCGTATCGGGCTGGACAAGCGCGGCTGGTTCCTGCCAGTGGCCGTGTATGAAGCGCTGCAAAGCAAGCTCGGCACCATTGCCGATACCGCTGGCGTGATTGAGCCCCTGCGGGCGGTTAAATCGGCGGCGGAAGTGGAAAAGATCGCCACTGCCGCCCGCTACGTGGATGCAGGGATGCGCGCCGGTATGGCCGCCATCCGCAGCGGCGCTGACGAAAACGCACTGGTTTCCGCAATGATGGGCGCGGCCATTGCTGCCGGTTCAGAATACGTCGGTATGGAACCGCTGGTTTCCACCGGCCCGCGCAGCGGCGTGCCGCACGGCACCTGGCGTCGTCGCGTGATACAGGATAACGACCCGGTGTTCCTGGAGATGGCTGCCGCCCACGATCGCTATCATGCAGCGCTGATGCGTTCCGCCTGGCTTGGCCGCCCGCCAGCCATCGTGCTGGAGATGGAAAAGGTCTGCCAGGAAGCCTTACAGGCTGCGCTGGACGCCATCCGTCCCGGTGCTACCTGTGAAGCACCACATCTTGCCTGCCAGCAGGTTATCGATCGCGCCGGCTTTACCGACAATTTTAAGAAACGCACCGGGTACGCCATCGGGGTGTCATTTGCACCGGACTGGGGCGAAGGGGGCATTCTCAGCCTGTACAGCGGTGTAACCACCGAGCTGCAACCCGGCATGACTTTCCACATCCCACCCGCCCTGCGCATTTACGGTGAATTCACCGTTGGCGTCAGTGAAACCGTGGTGGTCACTGAAACCGGTTATCGCCAGCTTGGCACCCTCAATCGCCCATTAACTCTGCTGTAAGGAACAAAGATGAAAGACATTAACGAATGCCGTGAGCGCCTGCGTGGCATTTTCAATATCACCGTGACCCCTTTTGATGCTCAGGGGGATATCGACTTTGCCGCGCTACGTGAAAACATTGAGCGTGTGATCGGCCTGGGCTATGACGGCATCCTGATTGGCGGCACTTACGGCGAGTTTCCGGTGATGTCCCTGGCCGAGCGCCGCAAACTGTTCGGTGAAGTGATGGACTGCGTGCAGGATCGCCTCCCGGTGATGCTGTGCAGCGCCAGCGCCGATCCGCGTGAAGCTCGCGAACTTACCGCGCTGGCTGGCGACCTGGGCGGCCTGCCGATGGTCACGGCCCCCTACGTCAGCGAGATCACTGAAGGGCAGATTCTGGCTTACTTCCGCGAGATGGCTCCGCTGTCCAGAACCGGCATTCTGGTTTACAACGCGCCGGGCATTGGCATCACGCTGACACCTTCCCTGCTGGAGCAGCTGGCAGAAGTACCGGGCGTGGTGGGGATTAAACAGGGCGACCTGAACCCGACGGCCATCGATCAGATTGCCAATCGTCTGCGCGGCAAGCTGCGCCTGTTCTGCGCCTCAGACCTGGCATTTCTCGGCCCGATGATGGCGGGCTTCGATGGCATCAGCACCACCAACAGCGGTGCGCTGCCCGAGCTGGTACTGGCCACCTTCCGCGCGGTGGAAAAAGGCGATGCAGCGACTGCCCGTGATTTGCATCAGCTGTGGTACGACTATCGTGCGCTGGCCCGTAAGCACGGCCAGCCTCAGCTGGTAAAAGCGGCAATGGCACTGCGGGGGTTTAAGGGCGGCACGATACGTGCTCCGCTGAAACCGGTTTCCGCTGATGCGCTGGCCGCGCTGACCAGCGTAATGAAACAGCTGGCCAGCGATGCCCGTACCGGCGTCACGCTGGCGGATTAAACGCCGCCTGCAGAAAAGCGATAAACAACGGATGAGGCGCCCCGGCGCGTGACAGCAGCTCCGGGTGCCCCTGAACGCCATGCCAGAATGGCAGTGCAGGCAGGGAGATCCCCTCAACGATATCGCCGGTTTGCGCGCTGATTTTCACTCCGCTGGCGGCCAGTTGCGGCAGCAGAACAGGGTTGAAGCGGTAACGGTGGTTGTAGTGCATCTCCGGTATCGCACCGGGCAGTCCGTTGAAAGTGATGGGCAACACGCCGCAGCGGTGGCGGGCGTCTTCAAAGGCAATAAAACTGTGCAGCGCGGCATCCGGTGCTACTTCAGCCGGAATAGCCTGCTCAAAACCTTTGCTTTGCCGGACGGCCGCTGTCGACATGCTCTGCATACCGAGGCAGAGCCCCAGCGTGGGCAGCGTACGGCTGAGGGTCGCCTCAGCAACCCGGATCTGCCCGGCCACTGCCGCCATTGAGGCCCCACCCGGCAGCACCACGCCATGCAAACCGTTCAGTTCATGCAGATCTGCGGAGAGGCTGGCTGGCGGCAGGAAATGCACTGCAACATCCAGTTCCAGGGCTGTTGCTGCATCGCCAAGCGCCGCCAGCGTGGCGGGATAAACCTGACGATGGTCGTTTTCACGGCCAATCAGACCAATGCGCACCTGGGGACCGGCGCTTTGCGAATGCGATGTGGACCAGCGGCCATAGTCGTCCACCGCAAGCTGCAGCAGCATCTGCCTGCCGTCACGCAGTTCCAGCTGGTCTGATCGGGTCAGGCTTTGCAGGCGGCTTCCCGGCAGCATGGCGATGCGCTGCTCCTGTGAGGCCGCCAGCACTATCACCGCGTCCTGGGTGGGCAGCAGAGTGGCATCGGTGACCTCCTGCAGCAGGGTATCGCTGCGGCACAGGCCGCTGGTCACGCAGTAGCCCGCACGGATAACGTGCTGATGACTGTCGTGAAAACGCCGGTCAAAGTCAGGCCGGAGACTCCACAGCGGCAGCCCGAGCTGACTGGCCCACAGGCTGGCGGTGACGCCAAAACGGGCCGGGACGGGTGAATCATCAAGGATGAAGATCGGTGACATTCTGCATTTCCTGCTGACGTTGGGCAGACAATTGTATAAGTTGAACCATTATATACAAAAGAGGTTTTATGAATATCAGTCAGACAGCCCGACGTATGCAGCGGGTGCGGCCTTCGCCGACGGCAACCATCTCTGATCAGGTCCGGGCGCTTGAAGCGGCGGGAACCGCAGTGATCAATTTAGGCGAAGGAGAGCTGGATTTCTCCACTCCGGCCAGCATCAGCTATGCGGGCATTGAAGCGATTGTGCAGCACCAGACCAAATACACCGCCGTTTCCGGCACCGCCGCACTGAAAGCAGCGATTGCAGCCAAGTTTGCCCGCGACAATCACCTGCAGTTTCAGCCGGATGAAATTATCGCCGGAAGCGGAGCCAAACAGCTGATTTTTAACGCCCTGCTGGCAACCGTTGACCCTGGACAGCAGGTTATCATTCCGGCGCCTTATTGGGTGTCCTATCCCGATATGGTGACGCTGGCAGAAGGCGAGCCGGTGATCGTTGCGTGTGAGGAACAGCACGGCTGGAAGCTCCAACCGGATCGGCTGGCCGCCGCCCTGACGCCGGAAACACGCTGGCTGATCCTCAATTCACCGGGTAACCCTACCGGGGCAATTTACACCGCCGGAGAGCTGCAGGCGCTGGCAGATGTCCTGTCCGATCATCCTCAGGTATTGGTCATGGCGGACGATATTTATGAGCCGCTGCGCTATGACCAGGCACCGTTTGCTACCTTCGCCGAAGTTGCGCCGCAGCTTGCAGAACGGACGCTGACCGTCAATGGCGTCTCAAAAAGCCACGCAATGACGGGCTGGCGCCTGGGCTACGCGGCCGGACCAGGCTGGCTGATTGCCGCGATGCAAATTCTGCAGTCACAAAGTACCTCCAACCCCAGCAGCATCGCTCAGGCCGCTGCCGTTGCGGCCCTCAGCCAGCCAGCGGATTTCCTGACCGGATGGATAGAAACGCTGAACTGCCGCCGCAGGCGGGTGCTGAAGATGATCGCAGAAACTGACGGGCTGAGCGCCAACGTGCCGCAGGGGGCCTTCTATGTATTTGCCAACTGTCAGGAACTGACTGGGCGAAAAACCCCGGCGGGTGAGCGCCTTGAGGACGATCGGGCCGTTGCCAGCTGGATCCTGCGCGAAGCCGGAGTGGCGGTCCTGCAGGGGTCAGCTTTCGGCACTCCCGGTTATCTACGCCTGGCTTATGCCGTGGATGATGCCCTGCTGGAAGTGGCCTGCCAGAAGATTCAGGCCGCCTGCGGTCAGTTAAGCTAACCGCCGAACGGCACGGAGCGGAAAAGAAGCATAGCCCTTTCCTGTGCTTCTTTTTTTTTGCGATTTTCCCGCTCTTTTTTACGCCGAAATGGTCCGCTGCTAATGGCCTGTTTGATGGTCACAGCGCGGCAAATGCCATCTGACTAAACCGGCCCAAAGCCGCTGATTTAACAGTACGTTACTTCAGGCACACCGTATTGACAGTATTGCTATATCCTTCAATTATCCCCTGACTTCAGGCAACAAGGGGCAGGGGAAACGCTTAAAGAAAATCCTTAGCCTTCTGAATCAGGCTGGTTTTGGTCAGCGCGCCGAGGTACTTCTTCTCAACCGCATTATTCAGCACCGGCAGGCGCTCCAGGGTCACGCGGGCAAAGGCTTCCCACCCTTCGGTGATAGTCTGGTTTTCAAAGATAAAGGGGAAGGCCTCATCCATCACGCAACTGACCGGTGAATCGAGGGTGATCTCCTTGTCCAGCACCCTGCGGGAAATATCATGAATGGAGACAGCGCCCATAAACTGCCCCGTTTCATCGATCACATACACAAAGCGTTCACGTTTCAGCGAGCTGACCGCCAGCGCTTTACCGACCGAGTCCTCAGGTTTCAGCGCCGCGCCGGAAACAATAAACTGAGAGATAATACCGTTGTCGAAATCAAACTTGGCATCCGAGCGGCTGAAGTGGTTTTTGATCACCGGATAGGTGCTGTTTGACTGCAGGCGGTAGACGGTCATTGAGGCCAGCACGCAGGCGATCATCGTCGGAAACAGCAGGCTGCTGTTCAGCGTCATTTCCAGTACCATCAGCATCGCCATCAGCGGAGCCTGGCTGACCGAGGCCAGCACCGCGCCCATTCCTACTGCGGCAAAAATCACCGTGCTGCTGACCGGCCAGCCCGCCAGACCGGCCAGAGTAGCCACCAGCACGCCCAATACCGCGCCAATCAGCAACGAAGGCGTAAACAGGCCGCCAACCGCGTTTGAGCCCACCGAAACTGCCGTGGCAACCATCTTCAGCAGCAGCAGAACGATCAGCCCTTTCAGTAAAAAGCCCCCCGCCATGATGTCGACAATCACTTCATAACCGTTACCAAGGATATCAGGGGTAGCGATCGCTATTATGCCGACCAGCAGGCCGCCAAGCCCAAGCCGCAGCGGCAGGCTTTTCACCCGGCCAAAGCGCTGCCTGCTCTGCCCAATCAGCCAGATCATCGCAAACCCCACCAGCCCGGCCAGCAGGCCAATCGCAACGGTCAGCAATATATTGCCAGCCGTGATTTCAAACTGCGCATGCGAAAACGGGTAGATAGCCGAACGATAGCCCAGCGTCCACATGGTCAGCACGGCCACGCCGGAAGAGATAATCAGCGGGATCAGCCGCTGCAACGCGGAGATACCAAAAGCGATTTCCGCGACAAATATGGCCGAGGCCAGCGGCGCATGGTAGACCGAGGAGAGCCCCGCTGCGGCAGCCATTGCCACCACGTCGCTGTTCTTCAACTGGAAATTTCTGAACAGCAGCCGCCCCATCAGGCTGCCGCTGAGAGCGGAAAGCTGCACCATCGGTCCCTCTTTCCCTATCGAGGCGCCGCTGCTGATGCTGGCTATGGAAGAGATCGCACGAAACAGGGACGTTTTAGTTGGCACCGCATCCAGCCTGGCGTTGATGACTTCCAGATAGTCAGTGCGTACCGTCTCCTTTTGTTCAATCGCGGTGGCATAGCGCAGGAAGAAACCGGCGATTACCCCACCGATGCCGACAACCAGCGGCCACAGATACCACGGATAAACGCCGATGGCCTGAGTAACATCCTGCCGGCTGCCAAACACCAGCGAGTTCAGCAGCTCAATCACGCCACGGAATCCCAGCGTCACCAGCGAAGCAACCAGGCCCACGGGGATAGCGACCATAATGCTGGTCCAGTTCAGTGCATGTTTACTGCCCGTGGTCATTGTCTTCATTCACTCCACAACCCTGATATTCTCTTATCGTGAGAGAGGATACGTTAAAAATCAAATCGTCAGTTCACCGCTTTTTTAGCCATTGCCCTGACTGGCTCGCATGCTACTCTGCTGTTTCATCCTGTGTCGGACCCGAATCCGTCCACCCAGACCGTGCGAGGACTGAAACACGCCATGATACGCTTCGCTGTTGTAGGGACGAACTGGATTACACGCCAGTTTGTCGATGCCGCACATGAAACCGGCAAAATGAAGCTCACCGCGGTCTATTCCCGCTCGCTTGAACAGGCTCAGGCCTTCAGCCATGATTACCCCGTAGAGCACCTGTTCACGTCGCTGGAGCACCTTGCGCAGTCGGATGCGGTTGACGCGGTTTATATCGCCAGCCCTAATGCCCTGCACTGTGAGCAGTCACTGCTTTTTTTGCAGCATAAAAAACATGTGATTTGCGAAAAGCCTCTGGCCTCCAATATTCGCGAAGTGGAGGCGATGATCGCCTGCGCTCACCACCACCAGGTGGTGCTGTTCGAAGCATTTAAAACCGCCAGCCTGCCTAACTTCCATATCCTGCAGCAGTCGCTGCCGAAAGTGGGCAAGCTGCGTAAAGCGCTGATCAATTACTGCCAGTACTCTTCCCGCTATCAGCGCTATCTGGATGGTGAGAACCCGAATACCTTTAATCCCGCCTGGTCCAACGGCTCGATTATGGATATCGGTTTTTATTGCCTGGCTTCGGCTGTCAGCCTGTGGGGAGAACCCTACAGCGTGACTGCCACCGCCTTACTGCTGGAAAGCGGCGTGGATGCCCACGGCACGGTGGTGATGGATTACGGCGATTTTGACGTCACGCTGTTACATTCCAAAGTCAGCCAGTCGGCGATCCCCAGCGAAATTCAGGGGGAGGATGGCTCGCTGGTGATTGAACTGATTTCCGAATGCCAGCACGTCAGCTATGTGCCACGCGGAGGTAAATCACAGGATCTCAGCCAGCCGCAGCATATCAACACGATGCTCTACGAGGCGGAAACCTTTGCCGGACTGGTGGCTAATCACGAAGTGAACCATGCCGGGCTGGCAACCTCGCGCACCACGGCAAAACTGTTGACGGAAATCCGCCGTCAGACCGGGGTGGTTTTCCCGGCAGATGGGTTACCCGATCAGGCTACCGTGTAAATATTTCTAAATATTACCAATCGTGATTGACCTTTGCCGGGCCATCCCTTATCTTCAGGCCCAGCAAAGGGGAGTAACTTCATTGTCGGTTAATCGTCATTACGGTGCGCAAGCACCCGGTTGCCGGGCATCCAGGACATGTCCTGTGTTGTAAGTGAGACCTTGCCGGAAGGCGAGGTTTGCATACAGCAAAAATACTGTGGCTGACGTCTTCCAACGTTGGCCATTTTATTTTGTAGAGGAACCCCTTATGAATACCGTAGGCACACCGTTACTTTGGGGCAGCTTCGCTGTTGTCGTGCTGATCATGCTGGCGATTGACCTGCTTCTGCAGGGTCGCCGTGGTGCGCAAACCATGTCTCTTAAACAGGCCGCATTCTGGTCGCTGGTCTGGATCTCCGTTTCACTGCTGTTCGCTGCTGGTCTGTGGTGGTATCTGCAGGGCACGGTTGGCCCGGAGATCGCTCATACCCAAACTCTCGCTTTCCTCACCGGCTACGTGCTGGAAAAAGCGCTGGCCGTCGATAACGTCTTTGTCTGGCTGATGCTGTTCAGCTACTTTGCGGTTCCCGCAAACCTGCAGCGTCGCGTGCTGATCTATGGCGTGCTCGGGGCAATTGTGCTGCGAACCATCATGATCTTTGCGGGTAGCTGGCTGGTCAACGAATTCAGCTGGATCCTCTACGTGTTTGGCGCGTTTCTGCTGTTCACCGGCGTGAAGATGGCGATGGCTGGTGAGGAAGGAGAAGGCGCCGTTGGCGATAAGCCGGTAGTACGCTGGCTGCGCGGACATCTGCGCATGACGGAAAATCTGGAAGGCGAGAAATTCTTTACCCGGCGCAACGGCGTGTTGTTTGCTACCCCGCTGCTGCTGGTACTGATCATGGTTGAGCTGAGCGACGTGATTTTTGCCGTGGACAGCATTCCGGCCATCTTTGCGGTCACCACCGACCCGTTTATCGTGCTGACGTCTAACCTGTTCGCCATCCTCGGCCTGCGTGCGATGTACTTCCTGCTGGCTAACGTGGCGGAGCGCTTCTCGATGCTGAAATACGGTCTGGCGGTAGTGCTGGTGTTTATCGGCTTCAAGATGCTGATCGTCGATTTTTACCATATCCCGGTGGCTGTTTCCCTGGGTATCGTTGGCGGCATTCTGGCCGTGACGCTGTTAATCAATGCCTGGGTGAACCATCGCCACGACCAGCGGCTGAACAACAGGTAATTTGTTTACCTGCATGTAACATCAGGCCCGGCAAGGGCAGCACTACTCTGCCGCCGGGTCATTTTTCGTTTCCCCTGCCATGTCTTTTCCTTATACTTCCCCCCGCAAACACAAGAGCACCGTTAAGTTCAGCGCAAACGACGCTGACGGGTATCACAATCACTTAAACTGCTGGTTTTTACTATGTCTATGGAAAAGAGCCGTCCGGGGCTGTTACAACGTCTGTTGCAGGGAAGCCTGGTCACCCAAATTATGATCGGCCTGATCGCCGGTATCGCGCTGGCCTGGTTCTCGAAAGAGAGCGCCCAGTCCGTCGGCCTGCTGGGGTCGCTGTTCGTCAGCGCACTGAAAGCGGTTGCCCCTCTGCTGGTGATGGTGCTGGTGATTGCCTCAATCGCCAATCATCAGCACGGGCAGAAGACCAATATCCGTCCTATCGTGATCCTCTATCTGCTGAGTACCTTTTTTGCCGCCGTGCTGGCAGTGGTGTTCAGCCACCTGTTCCCACAGAACCTCACGCTGACCGCCGCAAGTCAGGAAATTGTGCCCCCCTCAGGCATTCTGGAAGTGCTTAACGGCCTGCTGATGAGCATGGTATCGAACCCGATTGACGCGCTGATACATGCCAACTACATTGGCATTCTGGTGTGGGCTATTGGCCTGGGCTTTGCCTTCCGCCACAGCAGTGACACCACCCGCGCGTTCCTGAATGACGCCTCTGATGCCGTGACCTGGCTGGTGCGCATCGTGATCCGCTTTGCGCCGCTGGGCATCTTCGGTCTGGTTGCCTCTATCCTCGCCACTACCGGTTTCTCCGCGCTGTGGGACTATGCTCATCTGCTGGGCCTGCTGCTGGGCTGTATGCTGCTGATGGCGCTGGTGGTGAACCCGATTCTGGTGTACTGGAAAATCCGTCGCAATCCATATCCGCTGGTGTTTATGTGCCTGCGCGAGAGCGGCGTGACCGCCTTCTTTACCCGCAGCTCGGCGGCCAATATCCCGGTAAATATGGCGCTGGCGAAGAAGCTGAATCTGGATGAGGACACCTATTCCGTGTCAATCCCGGTTGGCGCAAACATCAGCATGGCGGGTGCATCGATCACCATTACCGTGCTGACGCTGGCAGCGGTAAATACACTGGGAATTCAGGTGGATACCAGTACGGCGATCCTGCTGAGCCTGGTGGCCTCGATTTGTGCCTGCGGCGCTTCCGGCGTGGCGGGGGGGTCGCTGCTGCTGATCCCGGTGGCCTGCAATATGTTCGGCATTCCGAATGAAGTGGCAATGCAGGTGGTTGCCGTGGGCTTTATCATCGGCGTGCTGCAGGATTCAGCTGAAACCGCGCTGAACTCTTCGGCAGATATTCTGTTCACCGCTGCCGCCTGTCTGGCTGAAGAGCGTCAGGTAGAGCAAAAAGTCTGATCTTCACCGCCACGGCATCCAGCCGTGGCGGCCTTATTCCCTGCTATAACGTCACACCACTTTTGAAAATGGCCAGCTCGCGGAAATCGTTCAGCTCATTTTTGGCCTGACGCCCATCGGCAATCTCTACCAGCGTGTCGACAAAATTCGCCAGCAGCGTGTCCATATCGGTACCGTGGATCAGCGCACCGGCATCAAAATCGATCCAGTGCGGCTTTTTCGCTGCCAGCTCGCTGTTAGTCGCCAGCTTCACCGTCGGCACAAAGCCGCCGTAGGGCGTGCCCCGTCCGGTGCTGAACAGCACCATATGGCAGCCAGCGCCGGCCAGCGCGCTGGTGGCGACCGCATCATTTCCCGGCGCGCTGAGCAGGTTCAGGCCAGGCTGCCGCAAACGCTCGCCGTACTTCAGCACATCCACCACTTTGCTCTGCCCGGCTTTCTGCGTGCAGCCCAGCGACTTCTCTTCCAGCGTGGTGATGCCGCCCGCCTTGTTGCCCGGCGAAGGGTTTTCATAAATCGGCTGGTGGTGATCGATAAAGTAACGTTTGAAATCATTGATCATCTGTACCGTTTTGCCGAATGTCGCCTCATCACGGCAGCGGCTCATCAGAATACGTTCGGCCCCGAACATTTCCGGCACTTCTGTCAGAACCGTGGTTCCGCCGTTGGCGATCATCTGATCGGAGAAACGTCCCAGCAGCGGGTTAGCGGTAATACCAGAGAGGCCGTCAGAACCGCCGCACTCCAGCCCGAACTTCAGCTCGCTCAGGCGGCCCGGCTCGCGGCGATCGTGGCGCATTACCTCATATAAACGACGCAGATGAACCAGACCGGCCTCCACCTCGTCATCATGCTGCTGCAACGCCATAAACCCGACGCGTTCAGCATCGTATTCCCCCAGCGTCTCGCGGAACACCCCGACCTGGTTGTTCTCACAGCCAAGGCCGATAACCAGCACTGCGCCGGCGTTAGGATGCCGCACCATATTTTGCAGCATGGTGCGGGTATTCTCGTGATCCTGGCCGAGCTGCGAGCAGCCAAACGGATGGGTGAACAGGTGTACCCCATCAATCCCTGCTGCGTCATCGCTCTCCTGCAGAAAGCGACTGACTATCTGCCTGGCAATACCGTTCACACAGCCAACTGTTGGCAGCACCCACAACTCGTTGCGGATGCCGACGTTGCCGTTACCCCGGCGGTAAATCTGCACTTTACGATCCCCGGTCTGGGCCGGAAGCGTGGCGAAGTCAGGCTGATAGTGGTAGTCGTCCACGTCGCTCAGATTGGTGCGGGCATTATGGGAATGAATCGCTTCTCCGGCGGCGATCGGCTGGGTGGCATGGCCGATTGGCAGGCCGTATTTCACGATCGATTCGCCTTCCTCCAGCGACTGCAGGGCAAATTTGTGCCCGCGGTCCACTGGCTGTTGCAGGAGAATGGAGCGGCCCGCCACGTCCAGCACTTCGCCCTCTTCCAGCCCGCTGAGCGCCACGGCGACGTTATCGTTATTATGAATTTTAATAAAACGCTGCATAGCCATTTCCTCAGTTCACGTGGGTCAGTGCCACACGCATGCCATCACCGACGATCCGCTGCAGATGCTCTGTCACGGCGGCGGTTAACCCGGGTACTTCGTTAAGGTTTTCTCCCCAGTGCTGCACGTCGCCCAGCACCGCTTCCACCAACTGCTGCGGGGCAAGGTTCCCGCTGCTGAGCGGGATCCACAACTCATGAAAGCGCTGCAACCAGCGATCCTCATCCTGTAACGGATAATGACCGTCCTCACGCTGGCCGCGATAAAACGCCAGTAGCGCAGCCAGTGCAAAGGTCAGCCTGATTGGTAATTTCCCCTGCTGGCGCTGGCTGGCCAGCAGCTGCGGCAACAGGCGGGTGCGGAATTTTGTCATGCTGTTCAGTGCAATCGCCTGCAACTGATGGCGAATAAAAGGATTGCGAAAGCGAGTGAGAACGGCATCCACATAGGCATTCAGCTCGATGGCAGGCAGACTCAGCGTCGGGATCACTTCCTCACGCAGCAGGCTGTCGACATAGCCCGAAATGTCCCGGTCGGCCATGGCTTCCCCTACCGTGTCCAGCCCGGCCAGAAACGCGACCGGCACCATCGCACTGTGCGCACCGTTGAGGATCGCCACCTTCTGCTCTTTAAAGGGTTTGATGTTATCAACCCGGCGCACATTCAGCGGATAGCGATCTAATCGCAACTCCTGCTCCAGCCAGGCTGGCCCCTGGATCACCAGCAGATAATATGCTTCTCCGGCTACCAGATAGTCGTCACGGTAACCCAGCTGTTGTTCAATCTCAGCCGCCTCCTGCGGGTAGCCGGTCACGATGCGATCCACCAGCGTGGAACAAAAGGTATTCTCCCGCTTAACCCACTGGCTGAACGCCGCAGGAAGCTGCCATTCGCTGGCATAACGCAGCACCAGCGCTTTCAGCGCCTCGCCATTATCATCAATCAACTCGCAGGGAATGATCACCCAGCCCTTATCATGGGCTCCGTTAAAATGCCGCCAGCGCTCCAGCAGCAACCGCGTCAGTTTCGCGGGGAATGAATCCGGTGGCGTGTCAGTCACACTGTCGCCAGCCTCATAGCGAATACCGGCTTCAGTGGTATTGGAAAATACAAAGCGCATCGACTCATCCCGCGCCAATGCCAGAAAAGCGTCGAACTGCTGATAAGGGTGGATCTCACGGTTTACCGATCGAATCAGTCTTGGCTCATTAACCAGTTCACCCGCTTCACCGATGCCGCGGATCAGCGTGGTATAGAGGCCATCCTGCCCATTGAGGGTCCTGACCGGCCGACTGTTACGGGGTCGTACCACCACCACGCCAGCATCCAGATCGGTGTGTTCGTTAAGCAGATCGATCTGCCAGTCAGTGAAAGCGCGAAGAAAATTTCCCTCGCCGAACTGAATAATCCGGTCAGGGTGAACGCGTCCAGGTGAGTTCCGGCGGTTAATCGTGAGCATTTGAGCGTCCTGTAGCGGCCTGAAGAAGGTCAAAAAAAATGTCAGCGCAGGACTCCTGCTTTTAAAGCTGACGAGTACACTCATTTTTAATGAGGTGGCCGCCAGGTTGTCCCGGAGCGGCGAAAAATTTGCCGCTCCGATCACATAAAGAGGGTTTAATTGTGTTTAAAACCCGTCAGATCAAAAGTAATTATGTCAGCCTGTGTAAAACTCCTTTGCCCAGGCGTGCCGCCCCTGTAAAACATCGTTGGCGACAAGTTTCCCCTGTCTCAATCGTCGGCAGTTTGTTACAGTTAATCGCCTTTTTTTACCGTTTGAGACGGGAGAGAAACCGGAAGTCCGATTTTTCTGTCCCGTGAAGATTTTGCCCCTGCTCAGCTGACGATCCGCACGCATACTAACGATTAATAAATTGTGCCGGCCGCCACCAGAACCGGGCTAACAATGCCGTTCAGGAAGACTTTTTATGGATATTTTTAAAGACCTGGTCCACGCACTCTGGCAGCAGGATTACGAGATGCTGGCCGACCCCTCGCTGGTCTGGGCAATCTATTTCGTGTTGTTTATGATCCTTTTTCTGGAGAATGGCCTGCTTCCGGCCGCTTTCCTGCCTGGCGACAGCCTGCTGATTCTGGTTGGCGTGCTGATTGCCAAAGGCACCATGACTTTTCCGCTAACCTTGCTGATCCTGACCACGGCTGCCAGCCTGGGCTGCTGGGTCAGTTATATCCAGGGAAGATGGCTGGGCAATACGCCCACCGTCCAGAAATGGCTCTCGCATTTACCGGCGCAATATCACCAGCGGGCGCACAGGCTGTTCCACCGTCACGGGCTGTCTGCCCTGCTGATGGGCCGCTTTATTGCGTTCGTCAGAACCCTGTTACCCACCATTGCCGGTCTCTCCGGCCTGAGCAATGCCCGCTTCCAGTTCTTCAACTGGATGAGTGGCTTCCTGTGGGTACTGATCCTGACGGTGCTCGGTTTCGCGCTGGGCAAAACGCCCATTTTCCGGAAGTATGAAGATCAGCTGATGTTCTGTCTGATGATGCTGCCGCTGGTGCTGTTGGTCTTCGGGCTGATTGGGTCGCTCTACGTGCTGTGGCGTAAAAAACGCGGCACTGACGCAGGGAGGAACTCATGATGCTGAAGCTAATCAAACCCTGGGCGACGCCGCGCTGTCTGACCATGGTGGCCGTGGCCACCGCCGCTCTGCTGATGGTGGTCTTTCTCCCTGCCCTGTTTCGCAGTGAGACCGCACTGCAAATTCGCGCCTCACGGCAGGGCATCGCCTTGCCTGATGGCTTTTATGTTTATCAGCGGCTTAACGCCGAAGGTATTCATATCAAAAGCATCACACCGGATAAAAACTCGCTGGTGATTAAGTTCGACTCGCAGGAGCAAAGCGTGGCGGCCGAAAAAGTGCTGCGGGAGCTGCTGCCATACGGTTTCGACATTGCTCAGTTAGAGCAGCCCGGCTCCTCAGAGTGGATCAGCCGCATCAGCCTGCACCGGCAGTCGGTGGGCTAATCGCTTTGGTACCCGGCGTTCAGGCCGGGTACGCTATCTCTAAGAATCTTCTCTCTTTTTGAGCTTTCTGGTTTTTCTGACTATGCTTAACTCAGCCAGTGAAACCGAAGTGTTACAGGATTGACAGGGTGTTCCGGCGCCCAAACAACGGAAGGTGATGATCAAGATGAAATACCGCACGATCCTCGGACTCAGTCTTTTATCCCTGACTACTTTTGCCCAGGCGGCGGACTCGCTGTGTCAGCAAAAAGAGCAGGGTATTCAGCATGAAATTGAGATCGCCCGTCAGCATGACAATCAGCGCCGGGTCAACGGACTGGAACGCGCCCTGACCGAAGCCCGCGCTGGCTGTACGGATGAGAAACTTTCGAAGCTGCATCAGGAAAAGATCAAAGAGCATCAGCAACAAGTTGAAGAACGTCAGAAAGAGCTGGATCGGGAGAAAGCGGATGGCAATGACAGCAAGAAAATCGCCAAACGTGAAGAGAAACTGGCAGAAGCAAAACGTGAACTGAAGGAAGTCCTGGCTGCGCCCTACTGAGCGCCCTGAGCCGGACTCTCACCATTGATTAATAAAGGAGTTTATCATGTCAAAAGAGACCACCTCTGAGCACCTGCGTGCGGAACTGAAAACCCTGGCGGACACGCTGGAAGAAGTGCTCAGCAACACCGGCGAAAAGTCTAAAAGCGAACTCGACAAGCTGCGTAGCAAAGCGCAGAGCGCGCTGAAAGACACCCGTGCCCGTCTGGGAGATTCAGGCGATCGTATTGCCAAAACTTCCCGTGAAGTGGCCGATCATGCCGACGTTTACGTGCGTGAAAATCCATGGACCAGCGTGGGTATCGGTGCCGCCATTGGTGTGGTACTGGGTGTCCTGCTGACGCGTCGTTAATGATGGCAGATTCTCAGCAAAGCCACGGCCCCGGCAAAGGGGTCATTAACATTGGACAGCGCATCATCACCACCATGGTGGGGATCGTTGAAACCCGCGTGCGGCTGGCAGTGGTTGAGCTTGAGGAAGAGAAAGCCAATCTGATTCAGATGCTGATGATGATTGGCCTGACCATGCTCTTTACTGCTTTCGGTCTGATGAGCCTGATGGTGCTGATTATCTGGGCGGTGGATGCGCAATACCGTCTGATGGCCATCGGGATTACCACCGCAGTGCTGTTCGCCCTGGCCATTATCTTCGGGCTCTGGACGCTGGCGAAATCGCGCCGCTCCACGCTGCTCAGCGCCACGCGCAAAGAACTGAAATCCGACCGCAAGCTGCTGGAGGATGACTGATGAGCCGGGAACGTGACGAACGTAAGGCTGAGCTGCTGCGTCAGGTCCAGCAGCAGCGCCTCGATCTGAGTGCCGACAAGAAATTGTGGCTGGAGCGTACGGCCCGCTACGACCACGGCTGGCTGACGCTGATAGGCCTGCGCCGCTACGTTGCAGTCGGCAGTGGTCTGATGGCGATCTGGTCAGTGCGCAATCCCCGTTTTATCACCCGTTGGGCCAAACGCGGCTTTGGCGTGTGGAGCACCTGGCGCATGGTACGTAACTACCTGCCCCGCCGCTAAACCTGCTTCCCCCTCCAGTCTGAAACAGGGTCCAGTGAGCTGCGGACCTTGCCTCCTGTTCAATTTTCCTGAAAAACATCGACAGATTAACTCGCTTACAATAATTCCCCCCGGCGAATATTATCTCCTGCAACGAAAGGGACTAAGTGCTAAAGACGCTTCAGGCCTGAACTTAAAGCGACTGGCAAGCCTGTCAGCCATTGAAAAACTTGTTGGGGTTGATGATGAAAAAATTAGAAGATATCGGTTTCCTGATCGCACGTATTTTAATGCCGGTGCTGTTTATTGTGGCTGGCTGGGGCAAAATCACTGGTTACGCCGGGACTCAGCAGTATATGGAGCATATGGGCGTACCCGGCTTCTTCCTGCCGCTGACCATTCTGCTTGAATTTGGGGGTGGCCTGGCAATCCTGTTTGGCTTCCTGACCCGCTTCACGGCGATTTTCACTGCCGTATTTACGCTGATCACTGCCTTTATTTTCCATATCAACTTCAGCGTTGATGGCAACTCCATCAACTTTATGAAAAACCTGACTATTGCCGGTGGCTATCTGCTGCTGTTCATCACGGGGCCGGGCGCTTACAGCATCGACCGCCTGCTGAACAAAAAGTGGTAATTCATCTTTAATAGATAATAAAGCAGGACGGTCATCGTCCTGCTTTTTATGACAAACCGACTGTTAAGCGGTTTTTTTAGCTTTGATTTGTGCTACGGCATCAATACCGAATTCGACAATGCTTACAATGCCGCCACCGATATTCGAAATGGCATTCACTAAATCCAGCTCAAAGATACTGCCAATACCGGAGCCCAGTTTGGCTGCAGCGGAGGTTGCATCGGTGTCAAGACCACCAGCGCCTGTCCCCAGGTCAACGATGGAGCCGATAGCAGACCCAATACTTTTGCCCAGGTCGGCAAAGAAACCCGCACCAGAGACATTTTCAATTTCAACAGAATTTAATTCACGCATAATTTCATCCTTTATAAATATAATATCCTTCGCGCCTTTCATTTCGGCGCTGAATCATTTTAGTAATATGAAAATGCAAGTCAAAGCATAAAGAAATTAATTTTTAATTATTATACTTTGATCGGATTTATTCGACACTCACTAATCGGAAAATATAAAAAAACAGCCAACTCAGATAAAGATATTATTTTTCATAAATTCCAGTAAATTAGTTTATTCTTATTTATAACTTCAACAACAAAGCGAGTGCTCGCTTTCATCAACAGAGAGTCATTATGGGACAGCTGATTGACGGTGTATGGCACGATAACTGGTATGACACCCAATCCACCGGCGGCCGCTTTAAGCGCTCTGAGTCCGCCTTCCGTAACTGGGTCAGCCCCGATGGCCAAGCCGGAATAACAGGGACAGCAGGCTTTCATGCTGAAGCAGGCCGCTATCACCTTTATGTTTCTCTTGCCTGCCCCTGGGCGCATCGCACACTGATCATGCGCAAGCTGAAAGGACTGGAAAATCTGATTTCCGTTTCCGTGGTGCACCCGCTGATGCTGGAGAACGGCTGGACCTTTGATGATGATTTTCCTGCCGCCACCGGCGACAGTCTTTACCAGAATGAATACCTTTATCAGCTGTATCTGCATGCCGATAAAGAGTACACCGGGCGCGTCACCGTACCTGTTCTCTGGGATACGCAGCGAAATACCATCGTCAGCAATGAGTCGGCTGATATTTTGCGGATGTTTAACAGCGCGTTTGACGCGGTCGGCGCAAGAGCTGGCGACTATTATCCGGCAGACTTGCGCGACAAAATTGATGAAGTGAACGGCTGGGTTTACGACACGGTAAATAACGGTGTGTATAAGTCTGGTTTCGCCACCTCGCAAAGTGCCTATGACGAAGCGGTCAATGCGCTGTTTAACTCGCTCGACCGGCTGGAGCAAATGCTGGGGCAGCATCGCTATCTGACCGGAGATCGTCTTACCGAGGCTGACTTACGTCTGTGGACCACCCTGGTGCGCTTCGACCCGGTGTACGTCACCCACTTTAAGTGCGACAGGCATCGCATTGGCGACTATCTGAACCTGAATGGTTTTCTGCGGGAGATTTATCAGATGCCCGGCCTGGCGGAGACAGTGGATCTGGCCCATATCCGCAATCACTACTACCGCAGCCATAAAACCATCAATCCGTACGGCGTGATTTCAACGGGGCCAGCCTTTGACTGGGATGAGCCGCACGGGCGCGATGAACGGTTCCGCCAGGGGGGATAAAGGCACGGGCCGGATGAGCGCTTCCGCCAGGGGGAGAAAGGCACGGTCCGGATGCCCGTGCGCAACTTGCCGGTTCAGCTCTGTCGCTTCGCCAGCAGCTTCGGAATTTCACGCAGGCACCAGGCTTTCGCTTCACCCATGCTGTCACGCCGCCACGCCATAATGATTTCCACTTCCCGCGTGTATTCCGGGCTGACCACACGCAGCCGCCCTTCGGCGATGTCTCTCTCCACCATGGGATAAGGCATCGAAGCGACGCCGAGGCCAGCCAGCAAAGCGCGATGCTTGTCTTCAATAGAACTCACCGTCAGGCGCTGCTGCTTGTCCAGCAATTGCACGGTGAGCACCGGGCGTTCGCGAGCCGTATCCGCCACCGCGATGCCCCGGTATTTCACTCTGGTCACTTCAGAAAGCGGTTCTGGCTCCTGGTGAATGGGATGATCCGGACTGGCAACGAACACGCTCATCATGCTGTAAAGCTTACGGGTGTTAATTTCTGAAGAGGCGCGAAAATGCATATCCGGTGCGATAACGATATCCGCACGTCCCTGCTCCAGACGCTCCCAGGCCCCGGCCAGCACTTCGGTTATCAATGAGACCTGCGTATTGGCTTTGTCAGAGAGTTTATCAATCAGAGGAAAAAGATATTCGCAGGGCACCAGCGCCTCAGTGACAATAGTGAGATGCGTTTCCCAGCCTCGTGCCAGCGCCTCTGCGTCGGTGGTCAGCTTGTCTGCCGCTTCCAGCAACACCCGCCCGCGCTCCAGCAACATCCGCCCCACGTTGGTGAATTTGGTCCGGTGACCAGAGCGGTCAAACAGCACCACATCCAGCTCCTCTTCCAGTTTCTGCATGGTGTAGCTGAGAGCGGAAGGCACGCGGCCCAGCTCATCGGCCGCTGCGGCAAAACTGCCCCGGCGATCGATAGCGTCCATCACACGCAGCGCTTCCAGCGTCAGAGCACGATCTTTAGCCATAACGATTCTCTGTCAGGAATTTTGAATATACCGAGCAGATTAACTGGCTAACAATCTGGCGTCCAGAAACTTACCATAGTGGGATAATAAACGGTCGGCTTCAGGCACGATCGGGGAGGACCATATGATTACCAGTCGCACGGCGCAACAGTGTGGCAAAGCTGATTACGGCTGGCTGCAGGCGCGATATACCTTTTCCTTTGGCCACTATTTTGACCCCACATTACTGGGCTATGCGTCTTTACGCGTGCTCAATCAGGAAGTGCTGGCACCAGGGGCTTCCCTCCAGCCAAGAACCTACCCAAAGGTCGACGTGCTGAATCTGATTTTGCAGGGTGAGGCGGAGTATCGCGACAGTGACGGCAACCACGTCACCGCCCGAAAGGGAGAGGCGCTGCTGCTTTCCACCCAGCCCAACGTCAGCTACAGCGAACTTAATCTCAGTAAAGAGCAGCAGTTAACGCGGATGCAACTCTGGCTGGATGCCTGCCCGCAGCGTGAAAACGCGGCGGTACAGCGCGTACAGATTGCTGAAAATGCCCGTTATACACTGCTGGCTTCGCCAGACGGTGCGGAGAACAGCCTGCAGCTTCGTCAGCAGGTCTGGGTGCATCATGTGGTACTGCAACCCGGCGAGACGCAGACCATCCGTCTGCAGGGCCCTCGAGCTTACCTGCAGTCGATTCAGGGGAGTTTAAATGCGGTGACCCACTCTCAGGCAAAAGAAGCACTGGTATGTGGTGACGGCGCGTTTATTCGTGAAGAAGAGAGCGTGACGCTGGCAGCCGATACCCCGCTTCGCGCGCTGGTTATTGACTTGCCGGTGTAAGTTTTTATGCACTGGCATACAGGAAAATGCCCCGGACGGCCTGGTTCGTCAGAGGCATTTTTTGACTGGCAGTCAGTCTGACAACTTTACTGAAGTTTGCTCAGCCAGAAATGATACAACTGGATTGCTGCAGGCCCGATCGCCGCCTGGCTCTGGGTATATTCTTCCGGGGTCATCTGCTCCAGATTGGTGGTGCTCACCTCATCGGCATGGACAGCGATCGCCTCCAGAGCCGGGGCTTCGCTGGAAGGTAAGGCTGACCAGTTATCCAGGGCCACGCCTCGCATGTAGCCAAAGCACCACTCTTCCACCACCAGATAATCTTCACCTTCAAGGGTCTGATAACCAAACAGAGGATCAAACTGATCGGGCGCATCGCGGAGTCTTTCAGCGATATCGTTCATGTGCTGCAGTGTCAGCTGTTGGAAGCGCTGCTTCTCTTCGGCAGATGACCAGTCAGGCTCCGACGCATCAGGCCCCCAGATAGCCGCCAGCCACTGCTCAGGCTGGATGCGGCCAGGCCCCGAAAGAATGGCCGTCAGCATGCCATCAAGCTCAGAAACATCCAGCACGGAATCGTCGCTTCCGTGCTTCATCAGGATCTCATCCAGCCATTCGATTTGATCTTCGTCCAGTGGTCCGGTGTTCATGTGGCTTCTCCTTATGAATTTCAACCAGTAAGCGAAGTTTACCCGTTAATGTCAGTGAAAGTGTAAGTGACAGGGTGCCCGCTGGCAGGAATAAATCGTGGTTTCACGGGGGCAGAAAGCAAAAACCCCGCCGGAGCGGGGTTTTTCTGAATGGTTCGAAGCTGACCGGTAAGCCGGGTTCTGTCGTGGACAGTCATTCATCTAGGCCAGCAATCGCTCACTGGCTCAAGCAGCCTACCCGGGTTCAGTACGGGCCGTACCTTGTGAACCCCTATTTGGCCTTGCTCCGGGTGGAGTTTACCGTGCCGCGAACTGTTGCCAGACGCGCGGTGCGCTCTTACCGCACCCTTTCACCCTTACCTGATCCCATAAATGGGCCATCGGCGGTTTGCTCTCTGTTGCACTGGTCGTGGGCTTGCGCCCCCCAGGCGTTACCTGGCACCCTGCCCTGTGGAGCCCGGACTTTCCTCCCCTTTGTCTGTCTCCCCCGAAGGAGGACGGCAACAAAGCGGCGACTGTCTGGTCAGCTTCGGCGCGGATAATAGGGCATTCCGCGCAGTTTGTCACCCCTCTTGCTGATCCAGAGCGTACTTATACAGCGCGTTCTTTTTAACCGAATGAATTTCAGCAGTCAGCTGAGCCGCTTTTTTCAGCGGCAACTCTTTCTGTAACAGGGCCAGAGTACGCAAGGCTTCCGGTGGCAATGCGTCCTCTTCGGCGTGGAATCCTTCCACAATCAGCACCATTTCGCCCTTGCGACGGTTTTCATCTTCCTGCACCCAGGCCAGCAGCTCGCCCACCGGTGCACCGTAAATGGATTCCCAGGTTTTGGTGATCTCCCTCGCCAGCACGACATAGCGTTCGGAGCCCCAAACCGTGACCATATCCTGTAAACTCTCCAGCAGCCGGTGGGTCGACTCATAGAAAATCAGCGTACGGGGCTCCTGCTCCAGCGAGCGCAACGTATCGCAGCGGCCCTTGCTTTTGGCGGGCAGAAACCCTTCGTAACAGAATCGATCAGACGGAAGTCCCGCTGCGCTTAATGCTGTAATCGCGGCGCAGGCCCCAGGTAATGGCACCACTTTGATGCCGGCTTCACGGCAGAGACGGACCAGATGGTAGCCAGGATCGTTGATCAATGGCGTGCCGGCATCGGAAACCAGCGCGATGCTTTGCCCGTCCCGCAGCTTTGCCAGTAGCGTTTCCGCCTTCTGCTGTTCATTGTGATCGTGCAATGCGAACAGGCGCGCATTGATGGCGAAATGTTGTAGCAACAGCCCGGTATGACGTGTATCTTCCGCTGCGATCAGATCGACGTTTGCAAGCACCGCCAGAGCACGCTGGGTGATGTCACCCAGGTTACCAATGGGTGTCGGAACGATATAGAGCGTGCTGGCAGAAATATCTTCGCGTTGTTTCATTGTTTGATCCGAATTGCCGATTTAATATTGAGCATCTTGAAAAAAACATCACTGGATACAGTATGCTTCCTTCGAAAGTCATTCATAACAAAGCAGGACGCTGCATGCCTGTTCTGCTGGCCGCCCTGATTTTTGCCGGGTGTACCAGCCAGGGCCCTCAGACACCCCCGGCGAATGTGCAGGGCGCAGCCACAGGCACTTCCGACTACTACCTGCAGCAGATGCAGCAAAGCTCAGATGATAACAAGGTTGACTGGCAATTACTCGCTATCAGAGCGCTGTTAAATGAAGGGAAAATCCCTCAGGCCAACGACCAGATTGCCAATCTGCCACAGAAACTGAGCGATACTCAGCGCCAGGAGGCTCTGCTGCTGCAGGCTCAGCTGAAAATCACCCAGCAGGATCTCAACGGCGCGGGCCAGTTGCTGAAGCAGATTGACAGTAGCGCGTTGTCAAAAGATCAGTTGGCGCGTTACTTCCAGCTACAGATCGCCACCAGCCAGGGGCGTCCCTCTCTGGATGTGCTGCGTGCTTATATCGCGCAGGAGCCGCTGCTGCAAAACCCGGCCGACAGGCAAAAAAACATTGATGCCACCTGGCAGGCGCTGGTGCAAATGACGCCAGACCAGATCAACAACATGGTGATCAACGCTAACGAAAACACCCTGCAGGGCTGGCTGGATCTGCTCAGCGTCTACAGGGCCAACAGCACCGCTCCGGACATGCTTAAAGCGGGGATCAGCGACTGGCAGACAAGGTATCCCTATAACCCTGCGGCGAAGATGCTGCCAACAGCGCTGAGCAACGTGCAGAACTTCCAGCAGTCCTCTACCGGTAAAATTGCCCTGCTGCTGCCGCTGAGCGGTCAGGCGCAAATCTTTGCCAATGCTATCCAGAAAGGGTTTAACGACGCGAAGAACGGCGTTCTGGCTCAGACTTCTGCCCCGGCACCCACTCAACCCGCTGGCGGAACGGCTCCGGCAGCAAACGCGACACCCACTGATCCCAATGCTGTAGTCAGCCCCTCTGCTCAGCCAACACAGGGCAGCCAGTCCAATCCGGTAGCGGCTCCTGCAGGTAATGCTGCCGCGACGGCGGGCACCGCTAACCCGACGGCGACAAGCCCGGAGGGTACCCCTGCGGCAGGCAATCCTGACGCGCAGCAGGCTGCCAGTCAGAGTGGCAACGTCGCTCAGACCGCGCCACCGTCCAGCTCAACGCAGGTGCAGGTTTATGACACCAGCAGCCAGCCCATTGACCAGGTGCTGGCCCAGGCGCAGAAAGATGGCGCCACGCTGGTGGTGGGCCCATTGATCAAAAACAACGTTGAGCAGCTGTCGTCGATCCAGACTTCGCTGAATATCCTCGCGCTGAATGAACCTGAGTCGGTACAGAACCATCCGAATCTTTGCTACTTTGCGCTTTCTCCTGAAGACGAAGCTCGCGATGCCGCCCATCATATGTGGGACCAGGGCAAGCGTTCACCGCTGCTGATGGTGCCACGTAGCTCTTTGGGTGACCGTGTCAGCAAGGCTTTTGCGCAGGAATGGCAGAAGCTGGGCGGCAGCACCGTGCTGCAGCAGCAGTTTGGCTCCACGGCAGAACTGAAGCAGGGGATCAACAGCGGGGCAGGCCTGCGCCTGACCGGGACGCCAGTGACCAGCGTGCAGCCTGAGTCGCCGCAGGGCGTGACCATCGCCGGACTGAATATTCCAGCTCCGGTAAGCCCGCAGCCTGCCGCAGCGGGCAGCGATGGCAATGTCGATTCGGTCTACATCGTAGCGACTCAGGATGAGATGGCGCTGATCAAACCGATGATCTCAATGCGCGTTAGCAGCCGCAGCATGGTACAAATGTATGCCAGCTCGCGCAGCTTCCAGGCCGGTGCCGGTCCGGACTACCGTCTGGAGATGGAAGGTTTGCAGTTCAGCGATGCCCCACTGCTTGCAGGAAGCAACCCGGCCCTGATGCAACAGGCCGCGAAGAACTTTAACAACGATTACTCGCTGGTTCGTCTGTATGCGATGGGCGTGGATGCCTGGACGCTGGCTAACCACTTCAACGAGATGCGCCAGCTGCCGGGCTTCCAGATCAAAGGGGAAACCGGCAACCTGAGCGCCACTCAGGACTGCGTTATCAACAGGAAGTTGACATGGAACCAGTATCGTCAGGGACAAATCGTTCCGGCCTCCTGAGTCGACAGCAAACGGGGGCGGGCTGTGAACAGCAGGCCCGCCGCCTGCTCGAACAGGCAGGGCTGACATTTGTGGCGGCTAACGTGCGTTTTCAGGCCGGAGAGATCGACCTGATCATGCGCGACAGGGCGACCTGGGTTTTCGTAGAGGTGCGCTATCGCCGCAATGCGTTATTTGGTGGTGCGGCGGCAAGCGTGACCCGCAGCAAGCAGCTCAGGCTGTTAAGAGCCGCCGCCCTGTGGCTGAACCGCCGCCGGGAGAGTCTGGAAACCACAGACTGTCGTTTCGATGTGGTTGCCGTAACCGGCGCAAAGGTTGACTGGCTCCCCAATGCTTTTTCAGCAGAGTGAATGCTCTGCTCATGACTGACCAGGTGAAAGAAGTGCTGGAAAGAATCAAAGTCTGTTTTACGGAAAGTATTCAAACGCAGATTGCCGCGGCGGAAGCGTTACCGGATGCAATCTCACGCGCGGCGATGACCATGGTCCAGTCGCTGCTGAACGGCAACAAAATTCTGAGCTGTGGCAATGGAACCTCCAGCGCCAATGCCCAGCATTTTGCGGCCAGCATGATCAACCGTTTTGAAACGGAGCGCCCCAGCCTGCCAGCCATCGCGCTCAGTGCTGATAACGTGCTGCTGACAGCGATTGGTAACGATCGCCTGCACGATGAAATTTATGCCAAGCAGGTCCGTGCTCTGGGCCATGCGGGTGACATTCTGCTGGCCATCTCAACGCGCGGCAACAGCCGCGATATTGTGAAGGCCGTGGAAGCAGCGGTAACGCGCGATATGACCATTATTGCACTTACCGGCTATGACGGCGGCGAGCTCGCCGGTTTACTGGGACCACAGGACGTGGAAATTCGTATCCCCTCGCACCGAAGCGCGAGGATTCAGGAAATGCATATGTTAACCGTAAATTGCCTGTGCGATTTGATCGATAACACCTTGTTTCCCCACCAGGACGTTTAAAGGAGCTTAAATGAAGGCATTACCCGCAATCGCCGTGGTGCTCACCGCACTGATGTTACAGGGCTGTGTGGCAGCCGTTATTGGCAGTGCCGCAGTCGCCACCAAGACCGCCACTGACCCCCGTACCGTAGGGACCCAGGTGGACGACGGTACGCTGGAGCTGCGCGTCAGCAATGCGCTGTCCAAAGATCAACAAATCAAAACCGACGCCCATATAGTTGCCACCGCCTACCAGGGTAAAGTCCTGCTGACCGGTCAGTCACCGAGCGCTGACATCGCCAGCCGCGCCAAACAAATCGCCATGGGCGTGGACGGTGCCACCGAGGTGTATAACGAGATCCGTACCGGTGATAAAGCCAGCTTCGGCACGGCGTCTTCCGATACCTGGATCACCACCAAAGTACGCTCACAGCTGCTGTCGAGCGATCAGGTGAAATCTTCCAACGTCAAGGTCACTACCGAGAATGGCGAGGTGTTCCTGTTAGGTCTGGTGACCGATTCCGAAGCGAAAGCGGCAGCCGATATTGCCAGCCGCGTCAGTGGCGTGAAGCATGTCACTACCGCGTTTACTATTCTGAAATAAACGGCAAACCGCCCGCGCTGTCAGTGCGGGCGGAATTCATTGTGCCCGCCCGCTTCCCGCCTACAACCGGCTTAAACAATCCATTGCCACCGCCTTAAAGCTGATGAAATTCTTGCTGTCGCGCAGGCGCGTCATCGCCCTTTCCCGCATGAAGGTGACAAACAGATCGTAAATCGCCATCGCCTCTTCGTATTCGGTTTTGCTGATTGCCAGCAGGAAAATCACATAGGCCGTTTCATCACCCCAGGTAATTCCCTGCGGTGCCAGTACGGTGTAGACCACGGTTTTCCTGGCCAGCAGCCCCAGTGAGTGGGGCAATGCAATCCCCTCACCCAGCATGGTGCTGACGATTGCCTCGCGCTCTTCAACGGAAGGGTAAAAATCGCGATCCACCACCCCTTCATGCTCCAGCCGATCGCACAGCATGCGGAACAGATCTGTCTGGGTCATCGGCTGGTCGATAATGCAGAAATGGCTGGCATCAAAGAATTTCTCCAGCATGTAGGGCCGGGTGCGATCCACCAGCACCAGTTTACCAATCTGCTCCAGCTGAAATTCGGTCGGGAACGGCGACATCACCACCACCGGCTTATCCTTTTCGGTCAGCCGTGCCGTGGAGATCACAAAATCGGCCTCGATACT
Organism: Erwinia amylovora; assembly: GCA_050311775.1. Classification (GTDB taxonomy): domain Bacteria; phylum Pseudomonadota; class Gammaproteobacteria; order Enterobacterales; family Enterobacteriaceae; genus Erwinia; species Erwinia amylovora_A. The sequence continues at coordinate 323,540 of JBNONK010000003.1, forward strand.
TTGCTGCTGCTCGTATTCACGCAGCGAGACGATATTGCTGACGATAATCTGCGGGTACTTGCGCATCAGCATTGCCTGGATCATTCGCACCGTGGAGTTGCCGGTATCACATACCAGCAGGATCTGCGGATGGCGCTGATAGCCCACGTTGTAATGCCGCTCCAGCCCGACACCAATGTGCAGCACCAGGAAACCTATTTCGTTTTCACTGATCACATAGGGCGTATATTTGCCCCAGCTGGAAACCGCCGCCAGCGTCACGTCATAGGCCATCGGGTAGTGCTGCTTGATATTCGTCAGCAGCGGGTTAGGGATGTTGATCTGATAACGCACGCGGGTAATCATCGTCTTGATGTGCGTCAGCAGGTCTGCCCGCAGCTGCGGGTCGTTCTGCAGGTTGAAGTTGTAGTGGGTATTGATATAGCTGAGGATGTAGTTCACCAGCGACTCGCCGTCATCCGGGCTGATGGCGCTGGGAGCGATATCCTCAACCCGCCGTGCGGCGATATTCACCCGCAGATAAGCCTCTTCCGAAGGGGAGATCGCCTTGCCGGTAATCGGCCGCATCAGGTTGATGATATGCCTGGCTGCATCACGGACATCGTCGTCCACGTCTTCCGCACTGAAATCAGACAGCGGATAGCCTTCACTGATGCGCCGGACTGCCACCGCGCAGTAGAGCCGCAGATAAAACTCGCTGTCGTCGTTCATGCGAATATTAAAACGGCTGAAGCACTGATGCAGCAGAGGCTGCAGCGTGCCAAGCATGCCACTGTTCAGCGCTTCCAGATTGAGCAGCGGATCTTCGCTGTCCTCCTGGGCAATCTGGTACAGCAGGTCGGTCAGGCAGGTGCGGATCGAGACCTCGCTGCCGAACAGCTTCATGCCATAGCGTGGCTTGGTTTCAATCGCCAGCTGGTAGCGCGCCAGCCACTCTCTCACTTCAGCCATATCGCTTTGCAGCGTGGCACGACTGACGAACCACTCATCGGCCAGATCTTCCAGCTTCAGGGAGAAAGCTGAAGTGAGAAAGCGGGTCAGCAGATAATGCACACGAGCGGCAGAAGTCCGCGGGACCCGCAGATGGGAAGGTGACTGCTGCTGCAGCTGACTGTAGCGGACAGCATCCTCAATTTTGATCTGATAGCCTTCGCCCCGATTGAGCACGAAGCGCACGCCGTGGTCGGCCAGCAGCTCGTTAAGGGTGGTGATATCGGTACGCACGGTGCGCGTGGAAACGTCAAAACGTCGCGCCAGTTCATCCTGGGGCAACGTTTCGTTTTGTAACATATCAAACAGCTGGGCAAGGCGTTGGTTTGGGAATCTCAAAGCTTTTCCTGTGATTTATCACTGGCGGGGCAATTAAATTCGCCCCCGGCAGCGAATGTAACAATGATTCCGGGGGCGGAATTGAGTCCGACCGATGTGATGATTTGCACGATCGAGGATGACGGAATTCATCCCGCCCCGGCCTGCTATTACGGCGTCAACACCAGCTGCGATGGCGCACCGACCGCCGTGTAGTCATCAGTAAACGACAGCGCGCCGCTGGCTGCGTCCACGCGGAAGCGGGTAATGTTGTCGCTACGCTGGTTCATGGCATACAGAGTCTTACCATCCGGAGACAGCGTCAAGGTTCGCGTATAGTCGCCGCGCGTCCAGACGTCATCCTTGTGGCTCAGCGCCCCATTCGGCTCAATGGCAAAATGCGCAATGCTGTTATGCAGGCGGTTTGCCACATAAATGTTTTTGCCGCTGTTATCGATAACCAACCCGGCAGCAAAACTGGTGCCTTTATAACCCGCAGGCAATGACGATACGGTCGCCGCTTCAGTCAGCGTACCGTGACCGGCATTGAACAGATAATGCGTCAGGGTCGATGCTTCTTCATTAATGAGATACAAGGACTGACCGTTGGGATGGAACACAAAATGCCGTGGCCCCGCCCCGGCGGATGAAACAGCAATCCACGCCGGTTTGTTCGCCTCCAGCTTGCCGTCGCTGCTCAAACGATACTGGTAGAGACGATCCAGCCCCAGATCGGTGGAGAAAACATATTTTCCGGAGGGATCGGTGGCGATCATGTGTGCATGGGGGCCGTTATGGTCGCTGACCGCAAAGCTGCCTTCCACTGCCGCTGCCGGTTTCGCTGCACCGGCCGGTCCCTGATCCTGCTGAGTATCACTGGCCTCGCCAAGTTGACCATCGGCCATCACCGGCAGCACCGCTTTACTGCCGCTGACGTAATTCGCCACCAGCAGGAATTTGCCGTCGGGCGTCAGTGAAAGATACACCGGCCCGGCACCATGAGTACTGACCTGGTTCAACATTTTCAGGCTGCCATCCTCTGCGATGGCATAAGCCACCACCATGCCCTTCCCGCTCTCGCTGGCCACATACAGCGTCTTTCCATGAGCGTCGACGGTGAGCTGCGCCGGATCGGGCAGTGTGCTGACCAGCGTTTTACCGCTCAGCGCGCCGTTCGCCGGATCCACCTGAAAGCGGTAAAGGCCTTCGCCGTTGGGATTGTAGGTACCAACATAAGCATACTGTGCCTGGGCGGCTAAAGGGGCCGTCGCCATCAGGGCTAAAGAGACTGCGGAGATCAAAGACCAGTTACGCATGGTGCTCCTCGCTGATAAGGATGGATATCAGAAAAGGCGGGCAGAACGCCCGCCGGGGAAGACGTTATCCGACCCGTTTTTTGGTCATTGCCAGCAGAGTGCTGACATCGGCCGGGCGGGTATTGCCTGACTCTTTATCGATGATTGAGCTGTAGATATGCGGGATGATTTTGCTGACGCCAGCATCCAGCGCGATCTGCAGGATCGCTTCATAGTTCTCCAGATCGATGCCGCCGGTCGGCTCCAGCCAGAAGTCCTGTCTGGCACAGGCTTCAGCCACCGCTTTAAACTCATTGATGGCTTTCAGGCCGCCCATCGGGAAGTATTTCACCGAGCTGCCACCAAAGTCTTTCAGCATGGCAATCGCCGTGTCTACCGGCACGATAGCGTCGGCTGCTTTGGCGCTCAGCGGGCCGGTAGAGATCTTGACCATACCCGGCGTACCGGTTGGCGAAATCAGGCCATTGACCACGGTCTGGTTTTGACCCAGCAGTGCGCGGCTGGTGGCCACACCGGTAAACACCTGGTTGACGTGCTGCGGCTGAATCTCTGCCGAGATGGCGCTGACCATCGCTGACTGGTTCGGGTCACCTGCCCCCAGCCCCACTGACAGGGCGTTATCAATAAGCGCAGCATACTCACGCATTTCCGCCACGGCACTTGCCACGCTGTCGTAGTTTTTCGACAGCACGCCAACCAGCACGTGTCCTTCCGCCGCCTGCCAGATGTCGCGGGCGTTCTCTTTAGAACCAGCGAGCACGTTCAGGCACACGCGGTCCTTGTAAAATTTTGGGGTCAGCTTCATGCGTTTTTCTCTCCTGATAACAAGGCCTTGATGCAAACAAAAATCGTATTAAGCTGGTCAGCCGTCACGCTGCGGACATCCACTTCGACAATCCCTTCGTTGGCTTTGTAGCCACGGAAGTAGATGGCGATTTCGCCCGTTTTCAGCGCCTGTACCACCTCGCCGGTGGTGTGCCCGATGACCCCTTCGTCAAAATGAATTTCTGCACGGGCGATATCGCGGCCCGCGGCATCCCACACCACGCGGGCGCTGATGCCGTTCAGGGAGTTCAGGTTGTCGATAAACGGCGTCATTTTTTCCACCATCTGCGCACCGGAAACCTTCTCCCGCACCAGATAGTTTTCAATCGCCTGGGTCAGTCCCAGAATACCTTCCTTGCCGACCTTCATCGCACGGCCAATGCCCATCGACTGGCGTTTAACCCATCCAACGTACTGTTTACGGCCCATGACCAGCCCGCTGGTTGGCCCTTCAATCGCTTTGGCACCGCTGTAGATCACCAGATCGGCACCGTCCTGGTAGTAGCACTGCAGATCTTCTTCTGCTGCGGCATCAACAATCAGCGGCACGCCATGCCTGCGGGCAACCCCTGCTGCCTGCTCAACGCTCAGGTGGCTTTTCTGCACGCAATGGTGAGATTTGATGTAGAGGATCGCCGCCGTCTGCGGCGTCACGGCAGCAGAGAGCTGATCAGCAGAACATTCGTTGGCGTAGCCCGCCTCAATCAGACGTCCGCCGCCCATCGCCACCATGGTGCCAACTGGCGCACCAAAGTTTACGTTGTGCCCTTTCGGGACCACGATGTCGTGCGGTACCACCAGCGGCGCGGCATGCAGATTTTCCAGCAGCCAGTCGTCGTCTTTCACGATGACCGCCGCAACAGACTGGGCAATCCCGGCCGAAGCGCAGGAAACCACCACCGCGTCTTCACAGCCAAGCAGGCTGGCAATGTAAGCCCCGGTCTTATTAACCAGGTCCTTGATTTCAAAATAGTGATTGAGGCCGTACTTCACCGTATCGACCACGTCGGCGGCCGGAGTGGAAACACCGAGGATAGTCATGCGGCCGGAGGCATTGATAACCTGTTTTAAGCCGTATTTTTCATAGATCGAAGACATGATGTTTTTTCCCTTCATCGGTAATAAACCACTGTCCGCCAACCACGGCGGCCAGTGGCATCAGCTGCTTCTCACCCGCCACCGACTGCCCTTCGGAATCGGTGAACAGGCAAGTTTCCTCTTTGACGTCAAAAATGGTCAGGTCGGCGTCGTAACCCACTGCCAGCCGGCCTTTCTCGTGCAGGCGCAGGCCCTCTGCCGCGCTGACCGTGACACAGTCAATGATTTGCGGCAGGGTCATGCCCAGGCTGAAGAATTTGGACATCACATGGGCGAGGCGGAAGACCGGGCCATTGATGCGGTTGCGACAGTAAATGTCGGAACTGATGGTGTGCGGCAGGATGCCCCGGGCAATCGCTACCCGCGCCACGTCAAAGCTGAAGCTGGCAGTGCCGTGGCCGACATCCAGGCGAACACCGCGCTGCAGTGCCCGGGTAACCGAGGCACGAAGTTCTCCGGCCGGCGTCAGAATGCGGTTAGGCTTGCCGTTGTAGCAGTGGGTTATGATATCGCCGCGGCTCAGCAGATCGGCTATTTCGTCCAGATCCGGCGGGTTGTTGCCAATGTGCACCATCAGCGGTAAATCACCATTTTCGTGCTGGATCTCTTTCGCGCGAATCAGTGGCTTGATGCCGTTCGCTTCCACCACGCTGCTACTGATGCGGGCTTTAATACCGATGATAAATCCGGGCAGGCGCTGCACTGCCTCACGCACGCCCACCTTATCGATCTGGTTCATGTCCGCCAGCTCGTTCTGGGTAAGGATCCCGGTGCGGGCAATATTCAGCAGGGCATACACCTGAGTGCTGGCGCTGCGGGTGAGCTGATAAAACTCGTCAACGTCATCTGCGCCAGTGCTGCCAGCATCCACTACCGTGGTCACGCCTGTTTCCACCCCAACTTTGTCCGCGTCATCATGATAGATGGGCGATTTCGGGTAGCAGTGCACGTGGGAATCGATCCAACCCGCACTCAGCCAGTAGCGTCCCGCGAGATCGCGCTCCTGGGTAGCACTCCCTTTTACCTCGCCAAGCGCGGCGATTTTACCGTCCCGGACTGCAATATCGGTCAGACTGCCGTCAGAGAGACGCGCCCGGCGGATGATGAGATCAAACATGACAAACTCCTGTATCACCGGATGCTTGCAGCATCCGTCAAAGCGGTCTGCCCGGCGTCGGGCAAACCGCCGTTACCTCAGAGAGCGACCGGGAAAATAGCCCCCAACAGCATCGCACCCAGAATTGCACCGCCGGTAATCGGTTTGTTCCACAGATAGAAACCCAGCGCACCAAGCAGTGAACCCAGACCAATCGGAATCGATGCGGTCATTGCCGACAGGATAATCAAAGGCCCGAGGAAGCGACCCGATGAGTTACCTGCGCCCATCATCACGTCGGCCCCATAGGTGGAGTCACTGTTATTGATGGTGAATTTACGTGCCAGGATAATGACGTAACCAATCGCCACCCCCAGCACCAGGCCGGTCACCAGCGAAGCAGCAAAGTTGGCGACCGGGTAGATAATGCCCGCTCCCAGCAGCAGCGCAGGGACACCCAGGCCAATCCCGGTCTGAATAGCTCCGCCGATATCCAGGATGCCCACCAGCGATCCTTCGATAATACGGGCGAACAGGAAGCTGGCACCGAAGGCGGCTACCGCGCCGTAGACGCCGGTTTCCATGCCGGAACGTAGCATTGAGACGAAGGCGACTTCGTTAAAGGCCCCGAGGCCGTAGACGTAGTACATGTGCGTACCGGCAAACACCCCGGCTGAGAGCAACCCGACGAAAATCGGGAAAGACCAGTCGGCATACCAGAAACCGCTTTTAGATTCTTCCATTTGCATGGTCCTCTTATTTACCGCTCAGGGTGTTGTGGATCATCTCCAGCCAGCCCGGGACACCCAGCTGGAAGGACTGCAGCACTTTCATGTCAAAGCCGCGGAAGAAGCCGCTCAGCACGAACAGCAGCACAATGGCAAACATCATCACTTTGGTGACCTTATTCCAGCCGCTCTCTTCCACGCCTTTACCGATCAGGATGCCCAGTACCAGACCCGGTACGGCGTTCCCCATAATCAGCTGCGCCAGACCACCGAAGATGGTGGCCCAGAAGCCCGACTTCTTACCGGCATCAATCGCCGCCAGCCAGAAGATCACCGGCATCACGGTGTTCACCAGCAGGTTAGCCGCTGGCACCAGCACTTTGACCGCCGTCACCTGCAAGGCAGCAGGCACAGCAGAGGCGGTGGAGTTAAGGAAAGCGACCACGATCATGCCGATGATGCCGCAGGCAATGGCCATTTTTTTCGGGTCGTGCAGGGTTTCAGCCACGTTGCGGTTTTTCACCATCAGCGCGGCGGCGCCCCAGTGTGGGATGATGCGGTGGTCAACGTCCTGAGTGAACGAGCCCGCTGCAACGGAAGAAGCCCAGGCGTTAAAGAAGAAACCCAGACCAAAAGAGAAGTGAGAAGCGGGATCGCCTTCACAGGAATTCAGTTCACCCAGTGTACGAAACGCCCCCATCCCCTGCGTTGTTGGTGCATGGAACATGCGCGCAGCACCTGCGCCAACGCCCACACCGACAAGACCGCCAATGATGAGCGACTTAAAGAGAATAATTAAAAACATCAGTCTTTCCTTTCAGGCTTACGCCAACGTTTTTAAGTCATGGTTATTGCTGCCCTTGCGGGCAGGGCTTTATTACGAGATGAAATCGACTTTATCGACGTCAATGACGCTCACGTTGACGGTAATCTCCAGCTCGATGCTGTAACTCCGTCGTTCTCTCGCCAGAAAGAAGAACAGAAACTTCTCCTTCCTGACGCTCTCCCGGGCCTGAACCACCTTCACTTCCTGCGGTTCAATGCGCAGCAGAACCTTGCTGGTCGATTTCAGCAGCGTGTTCTGTACCCGGCTCAACGCGTCGGCAAAGGCTCTGGCTTTGCTGTCGCCCTTACCACTGACGGTCACCGTAGTAGTGAATTGCTCCTTCATCGGTCAGGCACCGTGCTTCCTGGTCCACGCCTGCACCAGACGCTCACCCAGCTCTTCTTTGTCCATAAAGCCGAAGCCCAGCACCGTGGCACCTTCATTGATGGCGGTCACGCCTTCGTCAATGGAGCGCATGCCGTGTTTCGCTTTATATCCATATTTGTTCTGTGCGGTAATGGCACCTGCGCCGCCGCTGCCGCAGAAAGAGATACCGAAAGAGGCGCCTTCAGCTTTCATCACGTCGCCCAGCTTCATATCTGCTGCCACGCCCGGCACCACCACGGCTCTCCCGCCCGCTTTTTCCACACCTGCTGCCACTTTCTGGCCTTTACCTAAACGATCGCCGATGACTACGATGACTTGTGACATGTTGTATTCCTTAATTTATTGATTTTGTTAATTGTTTTCTTTAGCCACTTCGAAGTGGACGGACAGCAGCCAGGCCTCTTCTCTTGGCAGGTTGCCAAACAGATCCACCACCTGCTGCGCCAGTGATATGGACTCAGGAGAGATGTCTTCAAACAGCTCCTCTTCCACCTCCGGCAGTGGCTCCCCGGTCAGGGAACGCAGCGCCATTGCCCGCACGTGCGAGGTCAACATCTGCTGCTGCACGGCATTTGGCGTAATATTTCTGGCGGCGAACAGGCCAGCAATTTGCCCCATCACCTTATCTGCCAGCGCCTGAATTGCCCGGTCACCGTCTGCCGTATTCACCAATACCGCTCCATTGTTCACGCTATGCCCCCTATTTTCCGTTTCGGCTCAGGCACGAAACGCCGTTTATTCGCGATGAAAATAAATTAGCGCCCGACGACCTGAGTGTGTAGGCCGACTTTTTCCACTTCAAAGTGGAAATAGCAGCGTGAGATGAGATCTGATCCACAAAAACGTTATTTTGTGCATGTGACGACTAAAGTTCGGAGGAAAATCACAAAAACAGGCACTGATTTGCTAACCCGATGCAATATCAGGAAAAAAATGCAGCAACGGCAAGTCTCCGCTGGCAGGAAATAGAGGAAAAACTTATAGAAGAAAATAATGAACACCGGGAAATTGCGCCTGAAAGGCATCCCGGCCCTTTAAATCAGCGGCTTGTAACCTGTTACGTCTGAATACCTGGATAAATTAACATTGATAAAAAACGGGCTCATTTGAGCCCGTCGAAATTAGCGGAATTTTTTATGACTGGCGTCACGCGTGGCGGCAAATTTCTTCGCTTCTTCCTTCGCTCCGGCCAGATTTCCGGCATCGGCCAGCTTCATGCTGGCGTCGATCTGAGCCACCAGCGTATCCAGATCGGCGCGAAAATCTTTCATCTCCGGGCTGTCCGATGGCTGGCCTTTCAGCTTATCCGGCGTCTGTTTTTTAGCATCTTCCGCCGCGCCGCGCATATCGGTCAGCGCTTTTTTAAACTCTGCCACGTCGTCAGTTTTGGTCACGGTACGGTATGCGCCTTTCAGCGTATCCATATCGTTTTCAAGATCGGCCATCGCCGACAGGCTGGAGCACAACAACGTCGCAGTCAACATTGCAAGTAAAGTCTTACGCATCGCTCAGTTCCTTATTTTTATGTGAAAAGGCACAGCAAAAAGGGTGACCAAATGGTCACCCTGATAATAGTACGGAAAGGGGATTAATTGACCTCCTGATGCGCATCATTTTCCGGACAGACAGGGGTTACCCCCGCCCCATCTGCCCGTTTCCTGCTGATCAGCCCAGGGCTTTCTTATCGCCGGAAGCCGCAAAGGTTTTCATCAGGTCAGCAAACCCTTCAACGTTGAACATAATCGCTTCTTTTATCAACAGGATAATATCTGTCGGATTGGCGAAAAACTTATTAATTTCAGAGAAGCCCAGCTTGACCCGCTGCTGATCCGGGCGCGTATAGGTGACCAGACCATCTGACAGGATGCGCTTGGTCCACTTCTCCAGCGTTTTACCGTCAATCGCATTGGAGAAGCCTGACAGGATGGTCATCATATCGATCTGTTTCTCCGCACTGTCTTCCAGCAGGGACTGGATTTCACTTCCTTCAGTAGACTTGAGCAAAGGTAACAAAAACTCCCGCTGCAGATCGGCGACAAAAGTCAGCCTGCGCCAGGCGTCGATTTTCACGATAGCAAATTCGTTGCCACCAACGGTGATGTGTTTGATTTCTGTAGTCATAAATTCCCTCGACAAAAAATAATATTAATAATAACTATCTTTCCGTTAACGCTTCATTGACCTTATTAAAAGGCTTCATCAAATAATGGGCAACAGTTTTACTTCCCGTTTTAATATCCACTGCAGCAACCATACCAGGCGAAATAAAAAGCTTTTTACCTTTCCTGTTCAGCAGATGGTCTTCCTGGGTCCGGATATACACCCGGTAATAAAGCATGTCAGGTTTTTGATCATCTTTAATCGTGTCGGGAGAAATAGTGACAACCTCACCATCCAGCCCGCCATAAATAGAGTAGTCATACGCTGTTATTTTAACTTTAGCATGCTGACCTGGATGAATAAAAGCGATATCCCTCGGTGAGATTCGGGCTTCCACCACCAAATTGTCATCAAGCGGGACAATTTGCATTAAAACACCGTTAGGGGCAATAACACCGCCGATACTGCTGTTGACAATTTCCTTCACGATGCCACGCACCGGCGACGTTATGGTCATTTTTGACAGGGAGTCTTTCCTGCCTTTGACAATTTCTTTTAGTGAAGACAGCTCGGTATTAATTTTAACCATCTCTTCCCGGGCTTTTACTGTGAATTCAGCTTTCAGCTCCGCCTCCTTCACGCTAAGCTCGACCAGTTGACGCTGTAATCGGATCACATCAACCGAGCTGGAAGCCCCCGCGCGGGCAAGTTTTTTATTGATAGCCAACTCGTTATTGATCAACCGCCTGGAATCAATGATGCTTTTCAGTGAGGCATCATAGCGCTCTTTCCGGGACACCTTCAGCCGCCTTTCTGTTTTCCTCAGCTCGGGGAAATCTTCCAGCGAGGCGGAGAATTCAAGAGGAATATCATTAGCTTCTGAGTAAAGGCGGTCACGCTGAGCCAGTAAGGCGCGGTATTTAGATTCCGATTCATCAACGGTGGAGAGCGTTCTGATAATATCCAGCTGGGCAAGCACCGCCCCCGCTTCAATCACATCGCCTTCATTAACGTAGATTTTTTTCAGTATCCCGCCGTCCAGCGATTGAATAACCTGTTCTTTAGAACTGGGAATGATTTTCCCGTTACCTTTAGATACTTCGTCAATACGGAAGTAAGTCGCCCACAAAATAAACAGGGTGATAAAAAAGATGATGCAATAAATGATGCCGACAGAACGACTCAGAGAGACATCATTTTGCAGATTGAAGGTAACGGCCTCATCAATACCATCATCTGAATTGTATAATTCCGTCGTATTCTTCCTGAAAAACACCAGATAAAAAAATTCTTTTACAGAGGCGACTTTTTGCATAATAAGACAAAAAAAGGTTTTAATTTTCTTAAACATTTATCCGCCCTGTTAAAGTGAACTCATCATTTGATCTCTCGGACTGTCCAGAACAATCCGCCCGTCGGAGATAACAATAATTCTGTCCACAAGTTCGAGGATCTTTTTCCTGTGGGTGGCGACAATAAATGTTCTGCCCGTCAGCCAGGGTTGCATATTCTCGACAAAGGCCTGTTCGGTCACATCATCCAGAGAAGCCGTGGGCTCATCGAGCAGAATAATATCCGGACTTCTCAGCATTAATCGGCTCAGTAATAAGATCTGCTGTTGCCCGCCGGATAACCCCAGACCGCCTTCCATCAACTGGTGATCAAGCCCATCAGGCAGCGTATTGATAAAATCTATTGCGCCGGTTCGCGTGATCACCTCCAGCAACTCCTGATCGCTGGCCAGAGGCATTCCCAGCATCAGGTTTTCGCGGATTGAGCCGAAAAACAGCCGGGACTTTTGCGAAAGATAACCAATGTCACGGCGCAGATCGGCCGGGTCGATATTATCCATCCTGATGTCATCCAGGGTGAGGCTTCCACTTTCATGGATCATCGTTCCGGCCAGCGCATTCAGAAGCGAAGACTTGCCTGATCCATTGCGGCCCAGAATCGCTATCCTTTCCCCGGCCTTTATCTGCAGATGACTGACGCTGAGAGCGATCTGCCGGCTGGCGGCATGGTGCCTGAAAACGGCATCGCTCAGTCTGTAATTGCCCGACAGCGCCGCCTTGTGCACCCGCTTAACGTTTTCCGGATGGTCGGTCGGGAGATCCATAATGCTGTCCAGCCCGGCAATCGCCACCTTCGTTTGCTGCCAGCGGGTCAGCAGGCCGGCAATCTGCGAAATCGGGGCCATCATTCGCGAACTGAGAATTGAGGAAGCGACCAGCGCGCCGGTGGACAGATCGCCAGTCATGGCAAAAGGGGTACCCACCAGAACCACACAGACAAAGACCGCATTCTGGATGGTATAGGACCAGCAGGTTAATTTGTGCGTCAGATGCTTTAGCTCAAGGCTGCTCTCTGCCGTGGTCGACGTGTAGTGAAGCCACTGCTGCTGGAAACGGTATTCAGCCTGAAGATATTTAATGTCGTCCATGCCCTGCACCACCTCAACCAGCATTGCGCTGCGCAGCGTGGACTCTCTCATTGATGCACGAGCCAGCCGAGCCAGCTTTTTCTGCGTTAACAGCCCGGGCAGCACCATTAACACCATGCCACCAAGGGGAACCAGGAAAACGATCCCCCCGATCATATAGATGATAAAAAGAAACAGGAAAAAGAACGGAAGATCGGCAATCGCCACCACGGTCGAAGAGGTAATCATCTCCCTGACCTGCTCCAGCTCTCTGATTTGCGAAATAAAGGTGCCGGTTGACTGCGGTCGGTGTCCATTTTTAATGCGTAAAGCATGGCCAAATACGCGGTCAGAAATCCGCAGATCGGCACGTTTGCCCAAAATATCAATCACACCGTAGCGCATCAACCGTAAAACGAAATCAAACACGAACGCCAGACTCACCCCGGCAAACAGCACCCACATGGTGGGCCAGGATTGCGCGGGGATGACGCGGTCGTAGGTCTGCATGGAGTAGGTGATCCCTGCCAGCCCCAGCAGGTTAATAAACAGCGCAGCGAGGATCACAATGTAATACGGCTTCATATTTCTGAAGACGATACGCCAGATCCAGTGCTTCTCACGGGGTTTGATATAGTCATCCACGCGAGGGTCTGGTGAATGCTTAATCGGCCTCAGGGTATAGACAGTGTTGCCTGCGCTGAAAATCTCCTCCCTGCTCAGGGAAGTCAGCAATCCCCGATCCTCGGGAAAAGAGACCAGAAAACCGTCATCCCCTTCGAGAGTTTTTACCAGCGCCACTTTCCCGTCTCTCATGCTGACCACCACAGGCAGCACCCAGTTGTTAAATCTGAACTGAGCAATGTCTGTTTTTTTCAGTGCAAAACCGGCCCGTTTTGCCATCAGTTTAATCACTTCATCTTCGCTCAGGTCTTTATGCCATAGCGCGATGATATTGACGTTTTCTTCAGAAACATCCAGGCGGTAATGGTGTGCCAGTTCAATAATCGTTTCTTTCCAGGCGAGTAAACTGGTGTAGCGATCCTGATCGATGCTGTTCAGAGAGGGCAGGAACTCCCCGCCTTCTGCATAAAAATTATTGTTCAAAGTTGCCTCTCTCAGTTTCTTCCCTGTTTCCTGTAAAACGGCTTTCCAGTTGTCCTGACAGATACAGACAGTCCAGCGAGAAACTCGCTAAGGTAAAATCGCCATTAATGATATCCATACGGGTCTGATGAATTTCAGATTCTGCGGACAACAGGTCTGAGAATGAACGCGTGCCTAACTCAATATATTGTAATTTATAGAGGTCACGAGTTTGCACCGCCTCATGTTCGCGAACCTTTTTAGCCTCGAGACTGTAAGAGGTGTTTTCAATCTGGCTTCTTGCTTCAATAAGCTTACGTCCTGCCTCATTTTTTTCCACATCCAGGTTATATTGTGCGGCAGAGAGCGATTGCTGCGCCTGTTTAATTCTGGAATTCTGTGCCCCTCCCTGAAAAATAGGGGCCGTGATATTAAGGAAAACACCAAACTCACCGTTTTTATCCGTTTTACTGTATGACTTTCTGTCATCATAAATTCGGTACTCATAAGTCGGGCTCAAGGAAATCGTTGGGTATTGCGCAGATTGCATTGCTGATATCTGCTCTTTTGCTATTGCCACCTGATTATCAGCCATTTTGATTGCAGGGGAGATCAAATGTTCGGTATCAATGCGATAACATTCTTTACCCAGTAAGGCCGACAGATCGCTGCTGCTTCTGGTTGTAACTCTTTTATTCACCAGGCTGCTCAGTGTCGAGATCCACTTATTATACTGCGCAGTGTAGTCATATAATTGCGACGACACGGATGCCAGCCTCACTTTAGACTGAGAATATTCAGATTCCGCACTGGCACCCAGCGCCCTGCGTTTTCTGGCAATCTCGTTGATGGCTTTGAACCCTTCAACCTGCTGCCGTGCAATCACGATCAATTTTTTTAACCGATCGGCCTGTAGCCAGGCTGTAGCCGTCTCATAAAGGATTTCATTAATATTTTTACGCAAGCTGGCACCAGACAGCAAACTGTTTGACTTCGCGAGATTCACCCGGCTTCTGGTTTTACCGAAGTCGTAGATCATCTGGCTGGCGGATAAAACAGCTTTACTGGTTCTTTCATTTTCACTGGTATAATTATTTTCTTCAAAACCAGACTTCACACCGGCATCCAGCTCAGGATACCAGGCGGCCTCCGCTTCATTCACTGACTCTTCACTCAGCACCAGTTCCTGCTGTGCTCGTTTAATCAGCGGATGCCAGCGTGCAGACTGCCTGAGAGCCTCAGTAAATCCGGTTTCACCAGCACCTTCCGGCGATAGCATATTCTGTACGCCGATGCGGTGTTGAGATTCGCGCCTGACAGGTTCGGCTTTGGGTACGGATCGAACTCCTGCATTCACCCATATCCGATCCTCGTTATTATTTTTCGGCGCTGGATGACTCTGTGTCACTTCGTCATCATCAAAAGTAACGGGAAATATTTTAGCACTGTCTGAATTAATACCGGTCGTTCTTGATGCATTAATATTAAAGGAGGTCATAACAGACGCAGCCATTATGACAGCAAATAAATATTTTGACGTCGTCCCTCGCATTTTGAAAAGTCCTGTTCAGAGGCATGCAGTTAAATAATGCTCTTTTTACAGGGAAGTGTGCCATATCAGCATGGCACACTTTCCCTGTCACCTTAAGAAATTACAGCGGTGTCAATCACGTCTTCATGCAGGATAAACGTCTGGACAACAACTTCAGCAACATGCTCGTTACCATTATTGTCGTTGAGTGTATGACCGGTCCCCTCAGGAACGATATCATCCAGATTGATATCGCCATTTTTGGCAGAGAAGGATTCAAGCAGCGATTTTACTAATGGAGTCTCCGTACTCTCAGTATTTTTTATTTCCTGAGAAGACAATACATCCTGGGTCGCTTTAACCACCGCATTAATATCATCAATACTGATTTCAGTAACCTTACCATCAGAGAAGGACTTAATAGCATCACTGAACAGTTCTTTTATGGTATCAAATGCTTTCCCTGGCGCTTCAAAGAGGCTTTTAATAATATCAACGCCTTCTTTGAAGATGGTTCCTATCGTAGTGATGATGTTATTAATTGCGCCAAGCGGATCGGAAAGAAGGCTCGACACATCTTCAAATAATGGTTTCACCAACAGTTCAAATGGGTTTTTAATGAAGGCCTCAAAGAAAATGTCAATAACGTCCTGAAAACCCGTCTTAATTGTCTGCAGATCCTGAGCAATTCCCTCGGTCACTGTCCCTATAACATCGCCAATGGCATCGATAATTTTACCCGGGATTGAGGTGACAGAGTTCCACAGTGCTTCAACGGCGTTATTGAAACTGTTCACCACCACGTCTTTTGCCAGTGCGATCCATTTGGTGGGATTGATCCAGTCAAATAACCCCATTTCTGAAACCGCATCGGAAATGCCGGTCATAATCCCTTTGGCCACGTCAGCAAAAGGAGAAAACACAATGTCTTTCGCCGTATCGATTACGGTCGTGATGACATCCCAGATATCGGCCTTCACGTCCGTGAACAGTTTGATTATGCTTTTGGTGACGGTGCCCATCGCCGCGAAAGGTGCACTGACCATATCCCAAAGCATACCTGGCACGCCTTCAACGGTGTCCATCGTCTTGCCAATGAAGTCGCTGATCATTTTGACCAGGGTGGATCCCTTGATCTGATCGGCAATATCAGTCACCACAGCAATCAGGTTTTTACCAAAATCGGTGATAGCTTCCAGGATGGATTTAGGCTGCTCATCTGACAATCCTTTGTCGATCGTATCCAGGGCGTTCATCTCAACAGTATCGAGATGGCCCGGTTTATCAGCCACTTCAGCCTTGATCCTATCGATGCTCTCATTGGCGTTCTTCACCAGCTCATTGGCAGCATCAGCAGCCGTGCGGGCTTCTTCAACGGCCTGATTAGCCTCTTTAATCGCCTTATTAACGTTTTCAACCCGATCGTGCTGATTGTTGTCCAGCGCCTGCTTTTTGGCTGCTAATGCCGCCTCCAGTTTCCCTGCGGCACTGGCACGGGCCTGTTCCGCAAACTTCACTGCAGCGTTGGCTTGCTCGATGGCCGTATTCGCCGCGTTGAGGGTCTCCAGATTCTCGCGCGCTTCGCTCAGTGCCTCATTGATTGAATTGAGAACGCTCTGGTAAATAGTGTCACCGGCAGCCTTGATATTTGCGGTATCCACACCCAGAGATTCCGCCGTGGCAATCGCTTGCTGCAGTGCTTCGTTTGCGGGGGTTAATACGGTTTTTAACGCGTCAAGTCTGGCTTGTGCAGCATCAATATTGGTCTGATTCGGATGGGTTTTGGCCAGGCTAGCGGCGGTTTGCGCTGCGCTGGTTAACTCACTGAGTTCCGGGGTCTGCATAGCCAGCAGAGCCTTAACCGCTTGCTGGGTGCCCGCTAATTTTTCTGCCAGCGCTTCGGTGTTTTCGCTGGCATTGCTCATCTGCTTGAGCACCGCTTCAGCGTTTTTAGTGTCAATGCCTTTGGCGGAAGCCGCTTTAACCGCATCGCTAAGCTGCTGATAACTTTGCTGGTATGCAGTAACAGCGGCTTTCAATGCAGCATCGGCATGGGTTGCGGCCGTTTGCGTGGTGCTGTCTGGCGAGTTGCTCAGTGCCTTTAAGGCGGCTTCGGCCTGCAGAGCGACCTGATCCAGAGCACTCTTGCTGTTTGCCAGATCGACCTGAGCCTGAGTTAACTGGCCGTCGTTAATTTCGCTGCTTTCAGCGCTGCTGTCAGACGATTTTGACTGACTGCCGCCACCGCTCTTGCTGGCGATGAGCGCCCCCGCACCTGCCACCCCGATTGCACCAAGTATTGCCGGTACCACCCAGCCGGCCAGCGGTGCATCTGCTCCTTCGCTGACAATTTCTTCAGCGCCAGGACTTTTGGTGAAATTCATTCCCGCGAAGTTGTCGACATCGTACTGAGCCTGGTAAAGAACGCCGCCGTCATTGATAACCAGTTTATTTTTTTCAGCACCAGCTTTGAAGAATTCCTCCAGAGTAATGTTCTCCCCATTCTTCTGCAGAATAACGAGGCTGTCATCAATTTGTTTAACACCAACGATATCGCTTTTGGCCAGCGTTATCTTAACGGTTGAGCCAGGGCTAGTAACCTTAACGTCATGACTGGTCGTGGATAACGAAGATATTTTCCCTTTGGCAGGAATAATTTCCATCTTATACATTTTTTATTTCCTATTTGTTAACAATTGAAATTATTGCACCGCCGATACTAACGCACGCACCAATAAATAGGAATCGTCCGAATGGACTTTAAGATTATCGCCCAAAATAAGAAAAAAGACACTTATATTCAATTAGTTGGATATTTATAATTAAGGTGAAATTATGTCATTTTTACGGGGTTAAATATGGTTAAATTAACTTTTGGTGTATTTATTCAGGACCTAAATCAAAATTAAAACAGGCATTTGGAATTTATCTATAGTAATTTAACTTAAGTATTCATTCCATATTGAAATCAGTATTGAAGTCAGTACCGATAAAATGTGTTATTTATAACAACTTCTGGAAATACCGAGATAAAAATTCTAAATTTAAAGGATAGTTAATTCCAATAAAACAAAAAAGGGAGGTTTTTAACCCTCCCTTAATTTGACTTTATTTTCTTATTTTACTGACCGGCGATCTTCATCTCAGGAATAAGGACGGAGCCGCACTGAATATTGCTACGGGTTTCAATATCGCTGCCCACAGTGACCATATTGCGCCACATATCTTTCAGGTTACCGGCAATGGTGATCTCGCTGACCGGGTACTGGATCTCACCGTTCTCCACCCAAAAACCGGCCGCACCACGAGAGTAGTCACCCGTAATGCCGCTGACGCCCTGGCCCATCAGCTCAGTGACCACCAGGCCGGTGCCCATTTTCTTGAGCAACTGCTCAAAGCTGTCACCCTGTCCGGCAATACGCCAGTTATGGATACCACCTGCATGACCGGTGCTTTGTAAGCCGAGTTTGCGGGCTGAATAGCTGGTCATTAACCAGGTCTGCAGCACACCATCTTTAATGATTTCACGTTGTTCGGTACGGACACCTTCGCTGTCGAAAGGCGTTGAAGCCAGCCCTTTCAGCAGGTGCGGCTGTTCCTGGATGGTCAGCCACTCCGGCAGAATTTGCTGGCCCATTGAGTCCAGCAGGAAGGTGGACTTACGGTAAACGCTGCCGCCGCTGATCGCGCCGACCAGATGGCCAAACAGCCCGGTTGCCACTTCAGCAGCAAAAATAACCGGGGCTTTCATGGTGGAAAGCTTACGCGGTGAAAGGCGAGAAAGCGTCCGGCGAGCGCACTCTTCACCCACCCACTCTGGGGACTTCAGATCCTCAAACGCACGACCAATGGTGTAAGCATAGTCACGCTCCATGTCGCCATCAGCTTCAGCAATCACGCTGCTGGAGAGCGAGTGGCGGCTGGAACAGTAACCCTGAAGCATGCCGTGACTGTTGCCAAACACCTTCATGCCGATATGGCTGTTAAAACTGCCGCCTTCTGTGTTGGTCACTCGCGGATCGGCTTTCAGGGCAGCCTGCTCAGCTCGCGCCGCCAGCTCAATCGCCCGATCCGGATCAAGATCGGTGGGATGGAAAAGATCCAGATCCGGCGCATCAAACGCCAGCAGATCGCGATCCGCCACACCCGCGCAGGGATCGGCTGAGGTGTAACGGGCAATGTCAATCGCCGCCTGTACGGTGCGTTTGATCGCGTCCGGGCTCAGATCGGTAGAAGAGGCGCTGCCTTTGCGGTTCTGGTGGTAAACGGTGATGCCCAGCGCACCATCACTGTTGAATTCGACGTTTTCCACTTCGCCGTAACGGGTGCTGACGCTGATACCCGTGGTTTTGGTCACGGCGACTTCCGCCCCATCGGTGCTGGCCTTTGCCAGTTCGAGTGCTGTTGCTACCGCCTGTTCGAGGGTTTTACGCTGTTCTGCAACTTGGGAGAGTAATTTCATCGACCTACCATATAATTAACAGAGGGCTTTTCTGGCCTGCGTCAGACTGCCAGATTTCCAGACTCTTTAGTGATTAGGGTTCATTTGAGTCTAACAGACTCAGAGAACAATTTCGCAGTAGCCGCGTAACCTGATAGCATTAGCCTCTTTTTTAGGGAGCTTCCCATGACCAAACAGCCCGACGACTGGCTCGATGATGTACCGGATAACGAAGAAGAAGAAGACGAAGAGATTATCTGGGTCAGTAAGAGTGAAATTAAACGCGATGCCGAGGAGCTGAAGCGCCTGGGTGCCGAACTGGTGGATCTGAGTAAAAATGCGCTGGACAGAATCCCGCTGGATGAAGATTTGCGCGTGGCTATTGAGCTGGCGCAGAAAATCAAGAAGGAAGGCCGCCGCCGTCAGCTGCAGCTGATCGGAAAGATGCTGCGCTCGCGCGATGAGGATCCGATTCGCCAGGCACTGGACAAGCTGAAGAACCGTCACAATCAACAGGTTGCGCTGTTCCACAAGCTTGAGATGTTGCGTGACCGTCTGGTGGCAGAGGGTGACGATGCAATGCCGGATGTGCTGGCTCTTTATCCTGAAGCCGATCGTCAGCAACTGCGCCAGATGATCCGTAACGCCCAGAAAGAGAAAGAGGCTAACAAGCCGCCTAAAGCCTACCGCCAGATCTTCCAGTATCTGCGCGAGCTGGCCGAGGAGTGATCTCACGGGCGGGAGAGATCCCGCCCGTGCCGCCGATCGGTGGACTATCCAGGGGCCGAATATATTCGCCCCGAAGACTTCACCCGACCCTCTGTTTTCCTGCTTATTTCGCCAGACGATCCAGCAGTTTCTGATGGATCCCGCCGAAGCCCCCGTTACTCATTACCAGGATGGAATCGCCAGGCTGGGCAGTTTTAGCGATCATCTCCACCAGCGCATCCACATCGGCACTCCAGTGTGCTGGCTGCACGCAGGCATCCGCCACTTCTGACACCTGCCAGGGAATGTGGTGCGGCTGAAACAGAAAGACTTCATCTGCGCGGGCCAGCGCCGGGGCGAGGTCATCCTTGCTGATCCCCATCTTCATGGTGTTTGAGCGAGGCTCAAGTACCGCAAGGATCCGCGCCGTTCCGCCAACCTTGCTGCGCAAGGCGGTCATGGTCGCCAGAATCGCGGTGGGGTGATGAGCAAAGTCGTCATAAACCTTCACGCCACTGGCTTCACCACGCAGTTCAAGACGGCGGCGGGCGTTAATGAAGTCGTTGAGCGCGCGTCCGGCATCTTCCGGCTTCACGCCAATGTGACGCGCTGCGGCAATCGCCATGATGCCGTTATGCATGTTGTGCTCGCCCACCAGCGCCCAGTTCACGTCAGCCACTTTCTCGCCATCCAGCCATGCTTCCCATCGGGAAGCATCCGGCGTCAGCTTTTTCGCCTGCCAGTGGCCACCCTCACCGATGCTCTCCTGCTCGCTCCAGCACCCCATCGACAGTACCTGTTTCAGGTTAGTGTCGTGCTCTGGCACCAGGATCTTGCCGCTTCCCGGCACGATACGCACCAGATGATGGAACTGACGCTGAATGGCCCGCAGATCGTCAAAAATATCCGCGTGATCAAATTCAAGGTTGTTGAGGATCAGCGTACGCGGACAGTAGTGCACGAATTTGGAACGCTTGTCGAAAAAGGCACAGTCGTACTCATCGGCCTCAATCACAAAGAATGGGCTTTTTCCTAAAGTTGCCGAAACGTCGAAATTTCCCGGTACACCACCGATCACAAAGCCCGGTTCAAGGCCACAAGCCTGTAAAATCCATGCCGCCATACCCGCCGTGGTGGTTTTTCCGTGGGTTCCTGCGACTGCCAGCACCCAGCGGTCTTTCAGCACAAAATCATGCAGCCATTGCGGGCCTGAGAGGTAAGGAATATTGCGCTCAAGCACCGCTTCAACACAGGCATTTCCGCGGGTCATCGCATTACCGATAATTACCAGATCGGGGGCAGGATCGAGCTGAGAAGCATCATAACCCTGAATCAAATCAATGCCTTGCCTCTCTAAAAGCGTGCTCATCGGCGGATAAACGTTGGCATCAGCGCCAGTGACTTCATGGCCCAGAGAACGGGCCAGCATTGCCAGACCGCCCATAAAAGTGCCGCAGATACCGAGGATATGAATACGCATAAAAGGTCCGTTTACTGGAATGTTCGGCGCACAGTGTACCGTCCTCATCGTGAGGAAGAAACGGATTTGCCCTATGTTCTTTGCCGTCCATTCGGCTAAACTGCGTACGCATACGTTGGCAGTTTGTTATACGAGCTGCTGTTCAACCGCAGATTCAGGGATTGTGTTATGAAAACGTTAGGCGAATTCATCGTCGAGAAGCAACACGACTTTCCTCACGCCACAGGTGAACTGACGGCACTGATTTCAGCCATCAAGCTGGGCGCGAAAATTATTCATCGCGACATCAACAAAGCCGGACTGGTCGATATTCTGGGAGCCAGTGGCGCTGAAAACATTCAGGGCGAACAGCAGATGAAACTCGATCTGTTTGCCAATGAAAAACTCAAAGCTGCCCTGAAGGCGCGCGGCATTGTGGCAGGGATTGCGTCAGAGGAAGAAGATGAGATCGTGATCTTCGAAGGCGTTGAAAATGGGAAGTACGTGGTGCTGATGGATCCGCTGGATGGCTCCTCCAACATCGACGTAAACGTATCTGTCGGCACAATTTTCTCCATTTATCGCCGCATCACCCCGCCAGGTACGCCGGTCACTGAGGAAGATTTCCTGCAGCCGGGCAGCCAGCAGGTGGCCGCAGGTTATGTGGTTTACGGCTCATCCACCATGCTGGTTTACACCACTGGCTGTGGCGTGCACGCCTTTACCTACGACCCGTCACTGGGCGTGTTCTGCCTGAGCGCGGAAAAAATGGAGTTCCCTGAAAAGGGGTATACCTACTCCATTAACGAAGGAAACTACATTCGTTTTCCTCAGGGCGTGAAAAAATACCTGAAGTTCTGTCAGGAAGAAGATCAGCCCACCCACCGCCCTTATACCTCACGCTATATCGGCTCGCTGGTGGCGGACTTCCACCGCAATCTGCTCAAGGGCGGCATCTATCTCTACCCAAGCACTGCCAGCCACCCGAAAGGCAAGCTGCGCCTGCTGTATGAGTGCAATCCGATGGCATTCCTTGCCGAGCAGGCTGGCGGTAAAGCCAGTGATGGCGCAAACCGTATTCTGGACCTCGTGCCGCAAACGCTGCACCAGCGCTCGCCGTTCTTTGTCGGCAATACCGAAATGGTGGACGATCAGGAACGCTTCCTGCGTGAGTTCCCGGACGCATAAAGCAGTCCGGGCGAGTGAAAGAGTGCCCTGATAACAGACACCCCACCCTGTTAACGCCAGTCAGCAGGGTGTTTTTTTATCTCAGTCAGAAAGTCAGGCCATGCTGACTTTAAACACCGCCATGGACTGTACCAGCTGCTGAGACTGCTCCTCCAGCGACTGAGTCGCCGCAGCGGCCTGTTCAACCAGCGCGGCGTTCTGTTGGGCCACTTCATCCATCTGCGTCACCGCCAGGTTAACCTGCTCAATGCCACGGCTCTGCTCCTGGGAAGCGCTGGAGATCTCTTTCATCAACGCGGTCACCCGCATCACCTCGGTGGTGATTTCATCCATCGTTTCCCCAGCTCTGGTTGCCATCTGCGAACCTTCACTGACCCGGGTTTGTGATTCTGCGATCAGTTCGCGGATCTCTTTCGCCGCCGTTGCGCTACGCTGCGCCAGGTGACGAACCTCACTGGCCACTACCGCAAAACCTCTGCCCTGCTCTCCGGCACGCGCCGCTTCCACCGAGGCATTCAGCGCCAGGATATTGGTCTGGAAGGCAATGCCGTCGATGGCGCCAATGCGCTTCGAGCTGCTGGAGATCTCCTGCATTTTCTCCATCACGTAGCTGACCACTTCGCTGCCGCGATCAGCACTTTCCGAAACGGATCGCGCCAGCTGGTGCGCCTGGCTGGCGTTTTCCGCATTGAGCTTCACGGTGGCCGTCAGCTGCTCCATGCTGGCAGCGGTCTGTTCCAGAGAAGCAGCCGACTCCTCGGTCCGCTGCGAGAGGTTCTGGTTTCCGGAAGAGAGCTCGCGGCTGCCCACATCAATTTGCAGGCTGGCGTCACGCACCCGGCTGACGGAAAGCTGCAGCGAAGCCTGCATTTCTGCCAGTGCGCCATTCAGGCGGCCCAGCTCATTTCCCCCCCCCTCCGGCAGGACCTGAGTCAGATCGCCCGCAGCCACAAATTCCAGATGTTCAATAGCAGAATCCAGCGGTCTGAGCAGGATGGTCCGCAGCAGCATCCACGACACAGTCAGCAGAACCAGCGTCAGAACGCCGCAAAAGACGATCAGCGTGGTCAGGATCGTCTCGTTTCTGGCAGCCTCATCCAGCTGGGCCGCTGTCACCTGATTGGCATACAGGTTAAAATCTTCCACCGCTTTAGAGAAGACGGCGTTCAGGGAATTCAGCTTGCCTTCCAGCACCGTGTAGTAACCATCGGTGTTCTGCTGCTGCAGTGCCGCCATCATCGGGTTGATCCCTTCCGCCAGATAATTGTCGTAGCCGGCCACAATAGCCTCAGCCAGCATTTTGCCATGGGCGGTAACCGTCCCGGCATCAACAAACCTTTTCAGCTCCCGGTGAGACGTTTCAATGTCGTTGCCTGCCCCCGTGGTGGCGACGCTGGCCTCATCAATCAAGCCAATCTCCATCTTTCTCACTGAAAGCGCCGCCATGGTTCGCGCACGAAGCAGGCTGTTGTTGGCAAGAAACAAGCTGTTCAGCTCAATCCCCTGAATGCGGTTGACGACATCCAGAGAGCGGTTCCCTTTATTGATGGCAATAATGCCCATTATGCTGACCACTAACAGCATCAGCGTCATAAGCGCTAATAAAACCAATAAACTGGTGCGTATTGACATTTTTTTAAGCATGATTTGGCATATCCCAGGCAGGCTGATTATCCATTTACCCCAAAAAGCGAAAAGATTATCGGCAGGCAGGGTATAAACATTTAGCACCAGTAATGTAAGGCCCCGAACCGGAACACGGAATAAAGACGGCAATGCGGATAAACACGAGATGAAAGTCACATTTTATCAGCATTAATGTGATGTAATCATTACCAGTGATAGTGAATATCACTAACATCCCCTTGCCTCACAAAAATTCTTAACAGTCGCGCGTAAGGCAAATTTATTGAAATTTTCTGACAACCACGCGCGTCAAAAACGAAAAAAAGGCGATCATTCGATCGCCCGGAGGGAGGACAAACACAGCGAGAGGGTACTGCTGGTCCTACGCGGCGCTGACCTTAAAGAGTGCCATGGTCTGCACCAACTGCTGTGACTGCTCCTCCAGCGACTGAGTCGCTGCTGCAGCCTGTTCCACCAAAGCCGCATTTTGCTGCGCCATTTCATCCATACGCGTGACCGCGACATTAACCTGCTCAATGCCGAGGCTCTGCTCCTGCGAAGCGCTGGAGATCTCCTTCATCAGCACCGTCACCCGCGACACTTCGCTGGTGATCTCATCCATGGTTTCGCCGGCTTTGGTCGCCATCTGGGATCCCTCGCTGACCCGGCTTTGCGATTCGGCAATCAGCTCGCGGATCTCTTTCGCCGCCGTCGCGCTGCGCTGGGCGAGAGTACGAACCTCCCCCGCTACCACCGCAAAGCCCCTGCCCTGCTCACCGGCACGGGCCGCTTCTACCGAGGCGTTGAGCGCCAGAATATTGGTCTGGAAGGCAATGCCGTCAATCACGCCCAGAATATCGCCAATACGCTTGGAGCTGTTGGAGATTTCCCGCATTTTTTCCATCACGTAATTGACGACTTCGCTGCCACGGTCGGCACTGGAAGAGACGGAGCGCGCCAGCTGGTGCGCCTGACTGGCGTTATCCGCGTTAAGCTTCACTGTGGCCGTCAGTTGCTCCATGCTGGCCGCGGTCTGCTCCAGGGAAGCCGCTGACTCTTCCGTGCGCTGCGACAGGTCCAGGTTTCCGGCCGCGATTTCACGGCTGCCCACCTCTATTTGCAGGCTGGCATCACGCACCTGCCCCACCGAGTGCTGCAAGGCAGTTTGCATGTCGGCCAGCGCGGCATTCAGCCGTCCCAGTTCGTTCTTGCCGCCTTCAGGCAGATCCTGAGTCAAATCCCCTGATGCGACAAACTCCAGGCGCCCAATCGCCACATCCAGCGGTTTCAGCAGGATTTCACGCAGGACTATCCATGACCCCACCAGCAGTATGACGGTCAGAATGCCGCAAAAGACGATCAGAGCAGTCAGTAATTTCTTGTTCCACGCTGCCTCAGCGAGTTTCTGCTCCGTTGTTTCGTCAGCAAAGTTGCGAAATTTCTCGACGGACTGCGTAAAAAGGGCATTCAGCGGCGTCAGCTTTTCTTCCAGCAATTGATAATAAGCATCAAGATTATTGGCCTGCAGGGAATCAATCATCGGGTCGATCCCTTCAGAGAGATATTTCTGGTAGTTGGTCAGCAGCGCATCTGCCAGAACCCGGCCCCGTGCGGTCACGGTTCCGGCATCAGTGAAGAGTTTGATCTCATCATTCGCCACTTTAACGAAGTCATCCGCCTGGTCGATGACGGCTTTGGCTTGTTCAGCATGGCCTTTCTCCAGATTCCTGGCGGCTAGCGCAGAGATGGTGCGGGTACGCAGCAGGTAGGTGTTGGCATTGAACAGGCTGTTCAGCTCCGTGCTCTGGATACGATTTACCACATCCAGCGAGTCGTTGCCTTTGCTAATGGCCGTTATACCCATCAGGCTGACCACCAGCAACATCAGCGTCATGGTTGCCAGCAGGATCATTAATCCTGTGCGTATCGAAAGTTTTTTAATCATGATCGGTGTGGTCCCTTAATCAGCAGCGGTTACAAAATCCATAATTACAACTGGCTTATCGGAACGGCGATAGTGACCTTTAGACGTCATCATGCCTGAGAGAACGCTGATTGGTCCCGTGTTGATCCGGATCAATTTCCGACACTGATTAAGACAAATCAGCCCTGACCGGCTGACCGGTCAGCACGAGGTCAGCTGAAATCATCCGACCTGCGCTCAGCACGGCACTGGAGCATTCCTAAAGGCCAAAAAGGGGGGATACTTTCAGAATCAGTTGGCTATAATGAGCGTCACTTGACCAAGACTGCTATGTAAGGAATTCACCATGAGTTTGAACCAGGTTCCAGCGGGTAAAGATCTGCCAGAAGATATCTATGTTGTTATCGAGATCCCGGCCAATGCCGATCCGATCAAATATGAAGTCGACAAAGATTCCGGCACCCTGTTCGTTGACCGCTTTATGTCTACCGCGATGTTTTATCCGTGCAACTACGGTTACATCAACCACACCCTCTCCCTGGACGGTGACCCGGTAGACGTGCTGGTCCCGACTCCGTATCCGCTGCAGCCAGGCTCCGTGATCCGTTGTCGTCCGGTTGGCGTGCTGAAAATGACCGATGAGTCTGGCGAAGATGCCAAACTGGTTGCGGTTCCACACACCAAACTGACCAAAGAGTACGATCACATCAAAGATGTGAACGACCTGCCAGAACTGCTGCGCGCGCAGATCACTCACTTCTTCGAGCAGTACAAAGCGCTGGAAAAAGGCAAATGGGTGAAAGTGGAAGGCTGGGACAACGCGGAAGCGGCGAAAGCTGAAATCGTGACCTCTTTCGAACGCGCTGCGAAGAAATAAATTTTCTTCCGGTACGAAAAAAACACCGCTCACTGAGCGGTGTTTTTATTTGCAGAGGACCTCAGTCAGGGACCTGTTCATCACGGAGCAACCAGTCGCCGCTCTCAATGCGAAGCTTCCCTTTTACCGGGCGTTGATACACATAGAGCCACGCGCTGCCGTGGGGCGTCTGCACCAGCTCACGCTTGTACTCTCCCCCTTTGGTCCGGAGCGCGTCCAGCTCACCGAGGGTCGAGGCATCGATCCGGTAAACCTCACAATAAACCTGCCCGTTCCCTGCAACCACGCCAGGGTAGTGGCCCAGACTGTACAGCTCGTAGCCGTCGATCTGGTGATCGCCCAGCCACTGGCCGTTGGTCATCCAGTGACTGTTGCCCTGCTTACGCCTCAGGCTGCCGTAGACAATTATTCGCATTGCTAAAACTCAAACTGATAGAGCACATCGAGGGCCTGGTCTATGCCAGACACCGCTTCCAAATAGAGTTTGGGCATCAGGCGATAACGTAAGGTTAAGGTCGCCAGTGAATCAAATATGCCAACACCGTATTTTACCTGTAGACCCGGCAGCACGTAGCCACTGACCTGCACCTGCTGGCTGTCACCGACGCCAGTGGTATCAAGGGCGAGATTACTCACGCCAAAAGTCTCCCCGATTTTACCCACAACCTGCCCACTTTGTGCAAGCCCCAATCCAACAAGTGCCGAGGTTAATGCACTGCTGTCGCTACCGGAGGCGCCCAGCCCCTGTCCGCGCAGCAGATAAGAGAGTGCTTCCTGCTGCGACATCGCCGGATCAGAGAACACTTCCGCCTTCGGCTCGTCCGCCAGCCCGGTGACGCGGACCCCCGCCGTCACGTCATCTTCGGTCGCTTCCGGGTTGCGGATAGCCTCAATATTCAGGTAAGGCTGATCGGCCGGGCCGGCAAACTGCAGCTCACCTTTACGCACGATCAGGTCCTGCCCATAGGCATGGAAGCGGCCCGAAGGAATATTGATCTGCCCGTTGAGGCCCAGCCCTCTTCTGTCCTGCGCCAGCTTCAGATCGCCATTCAGTTTGGCTTTCAGGCCAAACGCGCTGAGCCGCACGTCATCACCGACGTGAATGACCAGGTTGCTGTTGATCGGGATTGAGGTGCTCTTCGGCGCAATCGGCTGGAGGTTTTTATCCAACAGTACTTCATCAGACGAGACACCCACCGCGCTTTGCGGCACTTCCTGCACGGTGATACGCGCCCACGGAATATCCACGCGACCGTTAAGATTGAACATGTCCGGCGTGGCTTCAAACACCAGATCCGGCGAGACATCCATGCGCACCATCGGCGGCACGGTCACGCGGATCTTGTCTCCTTTGGCGGCAATACGCGCACGCCAGGCATTGAGCTGGCTCCAGTCGGCGTCACCGTTCAGCGTCAACTGCCCGCGGGAGGTCCTGATCAGCCCTTCCAGCGTTGAACTCATGCCGTTAAAGATCATGTTCACGCTGGCAGTCGTGAGGTCGACAGGCATAAAGCTGCCTTCCACATTGACATTTTTCAGCCCCAGCTGGCCGAACACCTGCGGTTTCTGCAGGCTGCCCCCCAGACGAAGGTTGCTGTTGAGCATCCCGGCCACTTTTTCACCCTGCATCAGAGCCGGATTAAGCAGACCCAGATCCAGATTGGCGATGTTGACATTGCCGGAGAGGGTGCGCTTGCCCTGCGGATCGGCAATCTGCACGTTGCCCTCCAGCTGACCGTTTTTCACAATGCGGATCAGCCAGTCAAGCTGCGCCTTGCCATTGCGCAGGGCCGCGTTCAGGTTAAGCGTATCAAACGCCACCGGCAGGGTGTTGCCCTGCACGTCCTGTTCAACCTTCACGCCGTTGCCTTTCAGCGTGACACGCCCCTGTGGCAGCGCACCATCAGCCGTCCAGCTGACATCAGCATCGCCGGTAAACACGCCGCTGAGTTTGGTTTCATCACCCAGGAAAGGCTTCGCCATCGCCAGATCGAACCGATTGAGCACCACTTTTGCATGGCCGGAAGGACCCGCTTCAATGGTCTGCGGTACGCAAAGCTGGGCATTCGGGTTTTGCCAGCAGTGAGGGCCAACGGAGACGGTCTGATTGCTGTTCAGATAATCCAGCGCTATGGCCCGCGTCAGCCGCCATTCGCCGACTGGCGTGTCGAAACGGGTATTATTCAGCGTGCCCTGCCAGCGCTGTGCCTGACGGTCAAAACTGCCGTTAAGCTGCAGCTGCCCGGCAACCGGCTTGCCCTCTACGGTCAGCTTAAGCTGATGCTGCTTTTCACTGCCGCTGGCGTCCAGGTTCAGCCGGGAAATCTCCAGCGCATCCTGTTTCAGCAGATCGACACGCAGCGCCAGTTTGCCCTGAATCTGCTCGCCGGAACTGACATCGCCCTGCAGAGCCACCCGACCGATACTCATCGCCTGCCAGCGCAGGCCCGTGGCTGTCAGATCAGCCAGCAGCTGCGGCGTCTTCAGATCGCCACGAGCTTTGATGGTCCCTCTCGCGACGCCGCCCAGGCCCGGCAGCGCATTATCCAGATGCTGCGCATCAATGTTGGCATCCAGGTTCAGCTTGTCGCCCAGCGAGCCTTTCAGATCAACATTGTTCCGTCCCAGTACCAGTTTGATGCCGGGGATATCCCACTGGTTATAACTGTTGCCATACAGTGAGCCATCGGCCGTCACTGCGTTCTGCTTCACGTTGCCGCGCAGCTTCAGTTCCGGTACCCGCATTTGCCAGCTACCGCCGTACAGGCTGCCGCGCGTGGTGATTTTACCTTCCAGCCTCGCCGGCCAGTCAGGATACTGCCGGGCCGTGTTAATGCCGGAGAGCGTCAGTTCGCTGCGCCAGCTGATCGCTTTGCTCCAGTCCACCAGCGCCGTCAGGTCGGTACTGCCTTCCAGCGCGGCCAGGTGCAGTTTATCCAGTGCGAACTGTTCAACGTTACCTTTACCGTCCAGCGTCAGCGTGGCTGGCGGGATCGCCTGCCCTTTCAGCGCGGTCTTCAGCGACATCACGTAGTCCGTCGCCTTGCCTTTGAAGCTGAAGTTGAAGTTATCCGCCTGATACTGCATTTCACCGGTCAGAGGCCAGCGTAGCTGAGGGCTTTGCAGCGTCATCGACAGCGGCAGCCCCGCTTCGGCCAGCCGGGTATTGGCATCCAGCTGAACCCGGACCGGGCCAGAAAGATTCACCGCCATGTTCAGCTGTTCGCGCAGGCCGCCGTCCAGGGTCATCCTGATCTTCTCGCCCTTGATCGGATCCAGATTGACCGTGCTGTAAAGCGTGAAGTTAACCGGCCAGTTATCCGCCAGCGTCGCCTGCCCCTGCGCATTCAGCTGGCCCTGGGGCGAGTCCACATCCAGCTTTTCCAGATGCAGCAGACGATCCTGGGTTCTGGCCTTTACCAGCAGGCGATTCACCGCAATATCAGTATCGCCAGTGATACGCAGCTGTTCGCCAAGGATCTGCTGGATATCCATATCCAGCGGCAGTTTGAAATCAGGCAGATCCGGCAGCAGAGGTTTGGCGAACAGCGCTTTCAGCGTCTCGCCCAGCGGCTGCTCATCAGGTTTTGGCTGCTCCACTTTTGGCTGAACGACCTGCTCGTCTGCCACTTTGGCCGCTTTTGGCAATGCGATCAGCAGCCCCTGAATATGAGTGGGCGTCAGAGTCAGCGCGCGCTGCTGCCAGTGGATACCGGAGGTGAAATCCGCCAGAGAAATCGCCGTGTCATCGACTTTCACATTGATGTTATGCAGGGCCAGATTGCGCAGCGTGATGGGATAAGGCGTGCTCAGGTCGCCGGAGGATTTCTCCTGTTCCGCCGGAGCAGGAGCCGCCGGGCCCATTTTTTTGCTGTCCACCACCACATTGACGTCCTGCAGCGAAAGATCGTTCACGCAGAACGCACTGTTTTTCAGGCAGCTCAACTGGACGGCTAGATGGAACTCACCCACGTTGACCGTGACGCCGGGCATTTCATACTGCACGCCCGTAAGCCGGAGGTTACGCCAGCCACCATCCACCTGTTTGATTGCCAGACCCGGCACCCAGCGCGTCGCACCGTTCAGCAACAGATGCAGACCGGGTGTGGTTCCAATTAAAAACGCGATGCCGCCCAGCAGCACCAGCAGGAAGATCAGGATGCCAATAAGGACCTTTTTCCAGCGACTCATAGTTCAGGCCCCAATCCGATGTAAAACTGTATGTCCCGATTTTCGTCATCACCAATCGGCCGTGCAATATCCAGCTTGATGGGCCCGACCGGTGACTGCCAGCGCACGCCAAAACCGGCACCGGTTTTGAAATCGCTCTGTCTGATATCGTTCACCGCTTCCCCGGAATCGACAAACACCGCGCCCCACCACTTGCCGGTTACGTTGTACTGGTACTCCAGCGAGCCGGTGGCCAGTTTAGAGGCCCCGGTCAGCTTGCCGTCATCATCCCTTGGGGAGATGCCTTTGTATTTATAGCCACGAATGCTGCGGTCGCCACCGGCGAAGAAGCGCAGATCCGGCGGGACCTTATCAAAGTCATTTGTTTCAATCCAGCCAAGGTTACCGCGCACGACAAAGCGGTTTTTTTCAGCCAGCGTCCGGATCCAGACGTTCTGAGCCTGCACCACGGTAAAGTCAATATCCGATCCCCAACTGGTGTCAGAAACATCTACCGAATAGCGTTGCGAATCTCCCCAGTCTGGCATCAGGCCGCCGCGCGAACGGGTACGGTTGATACTCACACCGGGGTAAATCAGCATAGTGGTATTGGTGACATCGGCCTGGGTAAAGTGATCGAGACTCCAGCGCAGGTTAATCGCCCGCTGCCAGCCGGAGGAAGATTCCCAGTAGCGGGAAGCGGCCAGCGTAGAGGAGTCGGCTTTGGTGTCGTTAAGGTCGGTTCTTTTCAGGCCACCCTGCAGCAGGTAATACTGCTCGATCGGGGCTTTCAGCAGCGGGATTTTATAACTGAAATCCAGCTGCTGCTCCGGGGCAGAAATGTTGGCGCTGGTGCTGAAGCTGTGACCATAAGAGTTGACCCACGGTCTTCTCCAGGTGGCTTTCACTCGCGGACCAATGTCGGTGGCGTAGCCTACCCCGGCTTCAATGGTATTTTCCGTACGCGGGCTGACCACACCGTGCAGTGGCAGAACTTTGGTCTGGCGTCCTGCATCGAACTGCGGCGCGACCACCACGGAATTGAACCAGCCGGTGGCGGACAGACGGCGGTTGAGCTCGGCCAGGTCGCGCGAGCTGTAGTAATCGCCCTTTTTAAACGGCACCAGGTTTTGCAGATATTCTTCGCGAATTTGCGAACCTGCAAAGGTAACATCGCCAAAACGGTAGCGATCGCCGCTGTTGTAGTCGATATCCCAGAAGGCTTCCCGCCGGTCGACGGATACACCAAGCTGGCTTTTGGTAAAGTCCGCATCGAAGTAGCCTTTACGCAGCGCCATATTGCTCAGCGAGCTTTTAAAACTGTCATAGTCGCCGTGATTCAGCACCTTACCGATCTTATTGCGGCCGGTGCTGCGCAGCGCCAGGTAGTCGGAATCTTTGCTTGCTCCGCCACGGAAAATCACCGTTTCGCCCGCCAGTTTAACTGGCTCGCCTGGTGTGACTTTGGTCAGCAGAACCGGGCGCTTACCGCCCGCTGGCGGGGGCTGCAGATCGAACTCAATGGTCGGCTCGTAATAGCCCAGCGCCTTCAGACCTTCTTTAACTGCTTCGCTGACCCGCGCACGAAAACGCCCGTCGGAAGAAACCTCATCGCTGGAGATAGTTGAGAGCCGCGCACGGACGTTTGTTTGTAATTCCCCAGATAGTCCTGTCACCTGCAAACGCACGTTCGCTGCCTGAGCGACGGGTGCAGCGGCGATCAGACAAAACATGCAATACACATGAATTCGTGGCACGCTAACTCCTGATTTTGTGGCCGGCCCTGATTCCAGATGGGCACAACGTCTTCTGTCAATTTGATCAAAATGGCCTGGGATCCTAAGCCTGGCAAGGTTTTCGCCGGCCTGAACCTCTTTTTCCTGGTAAAGCCAAATTTTTGACATATTGTGTGCAAAGAATCGACACGATACAACACAGGATCGTGACCGAATGTAACTCCCGGACCTTATTCTCCCCCACAGTCAGATTAATCCTGGCCATCATGGCCCGATCCGGCAGCGAATTGGTTTGCGGTTAAGCGCCGCAATTGTAAGCAATCGTCACCACGGTTATAATCCCCAGCACAGGCCGCTTGCCGGCCTGTGTGAATTCTGCCCCGGCGCATCAGCCGAACAGGGCAGACATTTTTGGCACGGATAGCCCAGCCTCACTGAACGGGGCAGACATAAGCAGATCCTCACGCGCTGCCCAGGCCAAAAATGACAAGTGATCAACCCAGGCCACGGCGTTTTCCCCTGAAAACGACTGAATGAGCCATTTTATGGATGTTCTATGTTAGACAGCTTGCTTGTCATCTTACTGCTGATTGCGGTCAGCTCATTTTTTTCCCTTTCAGAAATCTCTCTGGCAGCCGCGCGCAAAATCAAGCTGAAGCTGCTGGCGGATGAAGGGAACATCAACGCCCAGCGCGTGCTGAATATGCAGGAAACGCCGGGCATGTTTTTCACCGTGGTGCAGATTGGCCTTAACGCGGTGGCGATCCTCGGCGGTATTGTCGGTGACTCCGCTTTTTCACCGGTGTTCCAGAAATTATTCGCTGGCATGGTCAGCCCAGAGCTGGCAGAACAGCTGAGTTTTATCTGTTCCTTCACCCTGGTCACCAGCCTGTTTATTCTGTTTGCTGACCTTTTCCCGAAACGTCTGGGGATGATTGCTCCGGAAGTCGTCGCGCTGAAAATCATCAACCCGATGCGTTTTTGCCTGCTGATCTTCCGCCCGCTGGTGTGGTTCTTTAACGGCGGCGCCAACATTATTTTCCGCCTGCTGAAAATTCCATTGGTCCGCAAGGACGACATCACTTCCGATGATATCTATGCGGTGTTTGAAGCGGGCGCACTGGCGGGCGTATTGCGTAAGCAGGAGCACGAGCTGATTGAGAACGTGTTCGAGCTGGAGTCGCGCACCGTGCCCTCCTCCATGACCTCGCGCGAAAACGTGGTGTGGTTCGATTTGCACGAGGACGAAGCCAGTCTTAAAGAGAAGATTGCCAATCATCCGCACTCCAAGTTCCTGGTTTGTAACGAGGATATCGACCACATTATTGGGTATGTTGATTCCAAAGAGCTGCTACTGCGGGTGCTGGGGAATCAGAGCATGGCGCTGAACAGCGGCGTGCAAATCCGCTCTGCGCTGATAGTGCCGGACACGCTGACGCTGTCAGAGGCGCTGGAAAGTTTTAAAACCGCCGGGGAAGACTTTGCGGTGATCATGAATGAGTACGCGCTGGTGGTCGGCATTATCACCCTGAACGACGTGATGACCACGCTGATGGGTGACCTGGTTGGTCAGGGCATGGAAGAACAGATTGTCGCGCGTGATGAGAATTCATGGCTGGTGGAAGGCGGAACGCCGATTGATGACGTGATGCGCGTGCTGGACATTGACGAATTTCCGCAGTCCGGCAATTACGAAACCATCGGCGGCTTTATGATGTTTATGCTGCGTAAAATCCCTAAACGTACCGACTTCGTGAAGTTCCACGGCTATAAGTTCGAAGTGGTGGACATCGACAGCTACCGTATCGACCAGTTGCTGGTAACCCGCATAGAGGCCCGCCCAACGGCAGCGAGTGCTGTGCTGAGTAAAGTTGCAGAAGAGTAGACGGGCTGGGTGAAATGAAGTCCGCCCCTGAAGGCCGGAGGGGGCAAATTTATTGACCCGAAAGGCTGAAGAGGCTGAAGAGGCTGAAGAGGCTGAAGAGGCTGAAGAGGCTGAACAGGTTAACAAAAAGGCGCGAAATTTCGCGCCTTAGTTTTATCAGTTAAATTCGGTCTGCAACCGCATTACCTGACGGTTCACTTCTGACATCACGTTGTAGTGCTGCTTGTCTTTAATGCGTGGGATCAGAATCTTACCTTTATCAAATTCAAATGCGCCTACGTCTTTAATGTACAGCCTGCCACGAAACAGGATCTTGACGTATTTGGCTACCTGCAGCGGATTGTATCGCTGGAAGATTTTCATTCTGTTTCTACTCCTGAAAAATGATGCGCACTGCGTCGTGTCCAAGCTCGGTACGAATCCTTGCAGCGCAAAGTGCATTCACTATAGACCAATATCGGCTTCCTGAAGGGTAAAATTGAATTTTTTTACTATGTTTACACATCATGACAGTATGCTCTGTCATTGGGGCACGGGATAACAGTATAAACCTTCAATCCCCAGGGAATTGTGCAGTGTGTTGCAAAGATGTTGTTCCGAGGCGACAGCAGCATCTTCTGCGCTTATTATTGCAGGAACATGACTAACTGGTCTGATCACTTAACCAAGGAGCTTTTATGACGACTGTTCGCTCACTTTTCACTCTTTTTGTGGTGCTACTGCCGCTTACCGCCAGTGCTCACCGCTTTATTGAGGGGCAGCGTGTTCCACCGGTGGGGATTAGCGACAAGGGTGAATTGATCCTGCAGCAGAATACATTCAGCTATCAGAACTGGAACAGCGCGAAACTGCCAGGCAAAGTGCGCGTGCTCCAACACATTGCCGGGCGTTCTTCTGCCAAAGAGAAAAACGCCGCGTTGATTGAGGCGATTAAAGCCGCTCAGTTTCCGCATGATCGTTACCAGACCACCACGCTGGTGAATACCGATGACGCGATCCCTGGCACCGGGATGTTTGTCAGCAGCAGCATCAAGAGCAATAAAAAGCAGTTCCCGTGGTCGCAGTTTATCGTCGAC
Organism: Erwinia amylovora; assembly: GCA_050311775.1. Taxonomy (GTDB): domain Bacteria; phylum Pseudomonadota; class Gammaproteobacteria; order Enterobacterales; family Enterobacteriaceae; genus Erwinia; species Erwinia amylovora_A. The sequence goes on from JBNONK010000003.1 coordinate 359,350, forward strand.
AGCAATGGCGTAGCCAAAAAGGCCTGGCAGCTGGAGAACGAGGGCTCAGCGATAGTGGTCCTGGACAAAGAGGGCAAAGTCCGCTTTGCGAAAGATGGCGCGTTAACGCAGGAAGAGGTCCAGCAGGTGGTTGCACTGGTACATAGGCTGCTGTAAGGGCCGAATCAGGTCGACCCCAGGCAATAATCTGACCCGCACTCTCCCCCCGGAACGGGATGTCAGAAAATAGACACGCGGAAGCCCGGATTCAGGAAGGATTCACGCGGAGCATAGTCCAGCGTTCTCCCCTGCCAGTCATGCACGTGAGCGCCTGCTGCGATAGCAACAGCATGACCCGCCCCGGTATCCCAGATATTGGTTGGCCCAAAACGGGGATAAAGTTGCGCTTTGCCTTCCGCCACCAGGCAGAATTTCAGCGACGAACCGATCGCCGTGGTCTGGTGCTCGCCAAGCTGGCTCAGATAATCCGCCAGCTCGCTATCGGAGTGCGAGCGGCTGACCACCACCAGCGGCGGCCGCGCTTCACGGACCTGTATCTGTGATTTGTGGCCGCCCTCCTCTTTCCAGGCTTTGCCATCGGCAGCAGAATACATCACGCCCAGTACCGGGGCATACACCACGCCCAGTACCGGCTTGCCGTTGTCAATCAGCGCGATATTGACGGTGAACTCGCCGTTACGCTTGATAAACTCTTTGGTGCCATCCAGTGGATCAACCAGCCAGTAACGCTGCCAGTGCTGACGGATTTCCCAGGAGGGAGGATCTTCCTCAGAGATCACCGGGATGTCCGGGTGCAGTGCAGACAATCCCTGCACAATCACTTTGTGAGCGGCGATATCCGCAGCCGTCACCGGCGAATGATCGGATTTATGGGACACATCAAGCGGCGCCTGCCCGTCATAAACTTTCATGATGGCGTCGCCCGCATCCCGTGCCAGCTGGCAAATTTTATCTAGCATTTTCCACCTCTTGATTAGCATCTTGATCCCGGCTACCGCCGGTTGAGGAAACTGTCTTCGCCAGGCTCCCTCCGGCAAAAAAACCCTTATTGATCATAGCAGCAGATCGCAACGGATCTTCTCCACACGGGCGACCTGGCATTATCAGGGAATAAGCTGAGCCATGTTAGCCTTAATGATCAACAGCATCACTCATTTCATCCCGCAGAGCCTGCTGTTTTGGCTGCCTGTTCGCCCGATTGTACACCTCACCAGAGCGGATGCCGCCTGAAGCACTGATAACCGGTAAATATTTGTACCAGATCACATATATGTGAGACACAACGTAACAGTTTCACAAATCTTTGAGATGTTAGGGAGCTCTGGCATCTGATTTTAAGGAGAAAATGATGATTAAGCCTTTTGTCACGCTGGCCGCGCTGCTGGTCAGTTCTGCCCTGCCCGCCGCCACGGTGGATTTCCGCCTGCTGGAAACCACCGATCTGCACAGCAATATGATGGACTTTGACTATTACAAGGATACGCCGACTGAGAAGTTTGGCCTGGTCCGAACCGCCACACTGATTGAGGCCGCCCGCCAGGAGGTCAGCAACAGCGTGCTGGTGGATAACGGCGACATTATTCAGGGCAGCCCGCTGGGCGATTATATGGCCGCCAAAGGCCTGCAGCAGGGCGAGGCACATCCTGTCTATAAGGCCATGAATACACTGGATTATACCGTTGGCAACCTGGGTAACCATGAGTTCAATTATGGGCTGGATTACCTGCATAAAGCTATCAGCGGTGCCCGTTTCCCCTACATCAACGCCAACATTATCGACAGCAAAACCGGCAAACCTCTGTTCACCCCCTGGCTGATTAAAGCGGTGGAAGTCACCGATCGTCAGGGCAGGACACATCAGTTGAAAGTTGGCTTTATCGGCTTTGTGCCACCGCAGATCATGGTGTGGGATAAGAAGAACCTCAGTGGCAAAATCACCGTTAACGACATCACCGAAACCGCCCGCAAATGGGTACCGGAAATGCGTAAGCAGGGTGCCGATCTGGTTGTTGCCATCCCGCACTCAGGCCTGTCCGGCGATCCTTACCGTGCCATGGCGGAAAACTCGGTGTATTACCTCAGCCAGGTTCCCGGCATTGATGCGATCCTGTTTGGTCACGCTCATGCCGTCTTCCCCGGCAAAGACTTTGCCAGCATCAAAGGCGCTGATATCGCCAAAGGCACGCTGAATGGTATCCCAGCCGTTATGCCCGGCATGTGGGGCGACCATCTCGGCGTGGTCGATCTGGTGCTGAATAACGATGCCGGGAAGTGGCAGGTAAGCCACGCGAAAGCTGAAGCCCGCCCCATTTATGACACGGCCACGAAGAAATCGCTCGCCGCAGAAGATCCCGCCCTGATGCAGGTACTGGAGCATGATCATAAAGCCACGCGTGAGTTCGTCAGCAAGCCGATCGGCAAATCAGCAGACGTGATGTACAGCTATCTTTCGCTGGTTCAGGACGATCCTACCGTGCAGATCGTCAACAATGCCCAGCGCGATTACGTTGAACGCTTTATCCAGGGCGATCCGGATCTGGCAAACCTGCCGGTCCTTTCAGCCGCTGCGCCTTTTAAAGCCGGCGGCCGTAAAAACGATCCTGCCAGCTACGTCGAAGTTGAAAAAGGCCAGCTGACCTTCCGCAACGCTGCCGATCTCTATCTCTACCCTAATACGCTGGTGGTGATGAAAGTGACAGGCAGAGAAGTTAAAGAGTGGCTTGAGTGTTCAGCCGGTCAGTACAACCAGATTGATCCGACCAGCAGCAAACCACAGGCGCTGATTAACTGGGATTTCCGCACCTATAACTTTGACGTGATTGACGGGGTGAATTATCGCATTGATGTCACTCAACCTGCTCGTTATGACGCAGAATGCCAGCCGCTCAATGATAAAGCCTCACGCATCCGCGATCTGACTTTTAAAGGAAAGCCGATCGATCCTGATGCCACATTCCTGGTCGCCACCAATAACTATCGTGCATACGGTGGGAAGTTTGCCGGTACAGGAGAGCAGCACGTGGCCTTTGCCTCGCCCGATGAGAACCGTGCGGTGGTAGCCGCTTATATTGAGGCCCAGACCAGAGCACAGGGTGAAGTCAAACCGCAGGCTGACAATAACTGGCAGCTGGCCGGTATTAACAGTAAGACGCCGCTGGATATTCGCTTTGAAACATCGCCTACGCAAAAAGCTGCCGCATTTATCAAACAGTATGCCGTTTACCCGGTGCAAATAGTGAGTTACGATGACATGGGTTTTGCTGTATATCAGATAAAACTCAATTAATAACCTTTTCAGGAAGAGAAAAAGATTAACCTGAAAAGAAAGCCAGCCCAGGTCTGAGAAACCAAAGGCTGGCTTTATTTATTCAGCCATTAAAATAATAGCAACAACCGGCTATTACGCTTATGACGTAGCGGTCGCCTGGCTGACAACGTCAGAAGCTACTTTGATCAGTCCCACGACACCCTGTCCCAGATCGCTCAACGCGCCGGACAGGTTCAGTTCCAGAATTTTACCAATACCGGAACCGATCTGCTGTGAAGCAGTGGTAGAATCAATCGTCACACCGCCTGAAGAGGCACCTGAGTTGATCAGTGAGCCAGCAATGAAGCCAATGGCTGAACCGATATCAGCAAAAAGCCAGGCACCTGCTACAGATTCAATTTCAGTGGTATTTAATTCACGCATGATTATTCCCTTTATGAAATATACGTTATCCAAAAAACGGCTTCCTTCGCCGCAAAGAGAATATATTTCACTAAAATAGATAAATCAAACACATCTTAAATGTAATAAATGGAATCAGATTTCACCACGAAATAACTCTATCTGTTAAAAAAACAAGCGATAGATTACGAAAAGAAAGATTAATTCGTAATAGAAAATATCAGTCAATTAAATCCAAATCATTGAGTTAATAATGTGATGCATAATACCGAAAATAGTATGCATCACATTTAAGAAGCAGCGAAGTTCACTCCTCACTGCAACCTGCCAGCGGGTTGAATTTACAGAATTTCCAGCAGCTCAACTTCAAAAATTAACGTACTGAAAGGAGGAATTGAAGCACCAGCACCACGCTCACCGTAGGCGAGGTTCTGAGGGATAACCAGTTCCCATTTGGAACCCACTGGCATCAGCGTCAGCGCTTCAATCCAGCCAGGAATAACTCCGCTGACCGGGAATTCAGCCGGTTCGCCACGCTGTACGGAGCTGTCAAACACGGTACCGTCGATCAGCTTGCCGGTGTAGTGAACGCGGACGCGATCCTGACGGGAGGGGATGGAACCTTCACCCTGAGCAATCACGCTGAACTGCAGGCCAGATTCGGTGCTGCTCACGCCTTCACGCTTGCTGTTCTCTTCCAGGAATTTCTGACCTTCTGCGGCCATTTCCTGCTGACGCTCACGTCGTACGGCATCGGCACGTTCGTGAACTTCGCGCAGCGCACGGTGCACCACATCAACAGGTACTGCCGGGGCATTCCCTTCCAGCGCATCGCGCAGGCCCGCCAGCAATGCTTCTGGCTGCAGACCCTGCAGTCCAGACTCCAGCAGCTGCTGGCCAACCTGTAAACCGATACCGTAACTTGCTTGCGCTTCTACGCTGTCAAAAGAAGGGGTAGTCATGGATTTTCCTTTCATCATTGATAAAACCGAAGACGAAGCATAACAGCGCAGGCAACGGGCGTAAAATGCCATCTTCTTTAGGTGACTTTTCCCCGACAAAAGGAAACAATACCCGGATCCCGGTGACGGAATTAACTCCGCACGGACAAGGGTTTATCAGCTATATTTTAGTCGAGGTCAACATGGGCCATCTTGCCCGCAGGCGACGGAAAAGCCAGCCGCTTTCACTAAACGGGTTATTGCAACGGTTAGCTAAAAGCTCACTATTCGCGCGAGGTTCGCGCCAGGAGGATGACGCCATGCCCAAAGCATCTTCAGTAGCACGAGTACCGCAACTGTTCAGCCAGATCTGGCATCTGCCGGATTCAGTGCGCTGGATGGATCCCCTGCCACCTTTTCACCGCCGCGGTATCATTCTTGCTGTGGTGGTCATTCTGCTGGCATTCCTCTGGCCTTCTCCTGCCCCCCAGCAGGCAGCAAGACCCGTGAATGCTGGTCACTCAACGGGAACCGACATTCCGATGCAGGCTGAACTGAACGACAGTCAGCCGGACAACAGCGCCCGACAGCCTGCTGCCAGTGCTGATTCTCAGGGGCAGTGGCGGAGTTATCAAATCGCATCGGGCCAGACGCTGGCGCAGCTGTTCCGCGACAATAATCTGCCGGTAAATGACGTGTTCGCGATGGCGCAGGTTGAGGGGAATGACAAGCCGCTCAGCAATCTGCAAACCGGGCAGGTGGTGAAAATCAGGCAGAATGCCCAGGGGGTCGTGACCGGATTAACCGTGGATACCAATAACGGCCAGATCCTGTTTACCCGCCAGGCGGATGGCTCTTTCATCCGGGCACAGTAACGCTTTTTCCTGCGTCCCTCAGGCGCGGGCCATTTTCCTGAGCGTAAAAAACAAAAACGCCGGCACGAGGCCGGCGTTTTTATTCGTTACCGTTGCTGTTAAGCTTCAGAAACGATGTTTACAGTCAGCTTAGCGAAGACTTCGCTGTGAACCTGGAAGTCCACTTCATGCTCACCGGTAGTACGCAGAACGCCGTTCGGCAGGCGAACTTCGCTCTTGGCCACTTCAACGCCAGCTGCAGTTACAGCGTCAGCGATGTCACGGGTACCGATGGAACCGAACAGTTTACCTTCGTCGCCTGCTTTAGACGCGATGGTAACGGTGCCCAGTGCATTGATTTTCTCAGCGCGTGCGTTAGCCGCAGACAGAACGTCAGCCAGTTTGGCTTCCAGCTCTGCACGACGTGCTTCGAAGAACTCAACGTTTTTCTTGGTAGCAGGAACAGCTTTACCCTGTGGAACCAGGAAGTTACGAGCATAGCCCGCTTTAACGTTAACCTGATCACCCAGGCTGCCCAGGTTTGCTACTTTATCAAGCAGAATAACTTGCATTACCTTATCCTCTTAAAGTCGTTAATAGACAGCGGCCGATTACTGATGACGATCAGTATATGGCAGCAGGGACAGGTAGCGAGCGCGCTTGATGCAGCGAGCCAGCTGACGCTGGTATTTTGCACGAGTACCGGTAATACGGCTCGGAACAATTTTACCGCTTTCGGTAATGTAGTTTTTCAGCGTTGCGATATCTTTGTAATCAATCTCAACAACGCCTTCCGCTGTGAAACGGCAGAACTTGCGACGACGGAAATAACGTGCCATTAGGCTAGTCTCCAGAATCTATCAATTCAATCTGCTCGGCATGCAACACCGTTTTGTTCAGTCCATTGCGCCCTTGATGGCTGCTAATGAAACCAGAAACGGTGAGAGGCGTGCCGACCGTTATACTTTGAGTAATGGCCTGATGGGCTTTGCCGCTGATAATCACCGGCATCCGACACCAGGCTTGCCGGGTAAAACCGGCTTCCACCTGCTCCGAACGGTGCTCAAGCACGAACTGGCAGTGAGGAATACCTGACGGGCTCACTTTACGCATCGGCGTCTTGCACACGGTGCCAGACAACGTCAGCCGATTAGCCGTCACAGTCAATTACTCTTCAGAATCCCCAGCATCTGCATCATCAGAGGTTTCGTTAGAGAAATCTTCACGACGGTCACGTCGCTCGTCTTTCGCTTTAACCATCGGAGATGCTTCAGTTACCGCGTGCTTAACGCGCATAACCATGCTGCGGATAACGGCGTCGTTGAAGCGGAAGTTAGTTTCCAGCTCATCGATCGCTTCCTGCGGGGCTTCAACGTTCAGCAGAACGTAGTGAGCTTTGTGCAGTTTGTTGATCGGGTAAGCCAGCTGACGGCGGCCCCAGTCTTCCAGACGGTGGATCGTGCCTTCTGCACCAGTGATGGTGGCAGAGTAACGCTCGATCATGCCAGGAACCTGTTCGCTCTGGTCAGGATGAACCATAAATACGATTTCGTAATGACGCATCGAATTTGCTCCTTACGGATTATTCAGCCTCCTGTCAGGGTCAGCCGCGGCCCATGGAAGCAAGGAACGTGTATGTTTGTGCGGCTGAAAAATTGACGCGTAATCATACTGGTGGTGGAGGGATAACTCAAGGTAAAGTCACCGGGGAAAGGAAATTATTTGTCAGTTTCCGGGGCATTCTGGTGAGCATTCCGTGCTAACTGATGAAGATCATCCCGTCAGGTGACATCTCGTTCAAAATGCCTGAGCGAAATGAGCAAGAATTACTAATACCTTTTAGCACAGAGCGAACTACACTATAGAGAGTATTTTTAAGACACGGCCCTGACGTCCGCGTCAGATGAATTACCTGATTGTGGAGTTGAACCATGAAAACCATCGCAATCGCCACTCTACCAGCTCTCTTCCTTTTCACATCTGCCCTTGCCAACACGGTTGGTAACGCGCAGCAGGTGAAAAGCTACACCAGCAAAGCGGCGAACAGCTATGTCTATGTTAACCGTATCGCGTTCCCGATTGATAAGTCAGTCACTCAAGTGCCGACCACTGCCGCAGAGCAGCTTTCGAAAAAGCTGTAACGACGGGCTGAATGAATTTCGCCCGGCCCAAAGCCGCTATAAATGATGCTTAAAGAAAGCCACGAATGCGTCCAGCGCGGGCGGAGTGATGCGATGCCCGATACCTTTCTCAGTAATGTACGTCAGGTTGGTATCGAGTGTCGCTTCCCGCAGGGCCTTTTCCAGCCTGACGCTCTCAGCGAGAGGCACCACCTCATCCGCTTCACCGTGCCAGAGAAGTAACGGTCTGTGGGCAATCTTCTCCAGCCTGCTGCTGACGTCATAGTCGGCAAGCGGAGCCGTGCGATCGGCAAACTCTTTCTTCTGATCCGGCGTTTTCGCCACCAGCGGTGGAAATAACGTCTGGCACAGCGAGGTGAAGTAGCCTGAGCCCATCATGCATGCGGCGCTGGCAAAATGCGGGTTCCGCGCCAGCGCGCCCAGTGCGGTCATCCCCCCCATTGAGGCCCCTGCTACCGCAATACGTTGCCCGTCGACAAGGTTGTTCTGCCGCAGCGCGGCCTCCAGCTGCGGGACTTCATCTATATTACTGCGCAGGATTTCCCAGAAATGGCTGAAGCGATATTCAGTATCCCCATTGTAACGTGCACCGTGCATGTCGGCATCGGGCAGCACGGCGCGGAAACCAGTCTGAGCCAGTGCGACACCGAAATAGGCATAGACCTCTTTGGAAGAGGTAAAGCCATGATAAAAAAGGACAGTGGGCAGAGGATCGTGACGTTTACCGGCCGGAGTAGCCTGCAGGCAGTTAATACCAGCATAAGTCTCGTTAGTGATTTCAATCATGGTACCTCCCTGATTTTATCAATTTAACATCCCGCACAGCAGGGATTTAGTAACATATTTCACTGAGTTTAAGGTCAGAATCGTTAGCCTGCTCACAAAATTAAGCACTGAATGTTTCTGCCGTCCTGCCGTTAACCGTTATAACCCATCGTATAAATATAATGAGCCTGCCTATGAAACATTTATCTTTTCGCCGCTGGAGCATGGGGGTCAAGCTGTCGGTGATCACCTCCGCGTCCGTTGCTGTTCTGTTCCTGATCCTGACGCTGGCACTGACCCAGAACGCCGCAAAACAGCTGCAATCGCTGACGCGGGAGAATATGGAGAACCAGGTCGATGGTATTGGTGATATGGCCTCCATGTTTAACAGTACGCTGAGCGAAGAGGTCGCCAACTATACCGCGCTGTTCCAAAGCTTTTTGCCTAAGCGTTTTTCCGTTGATGGCTCGCAAATTATCCCGGTGGGCAATGAGCAGACCCCCACCCTGCGCGCCGGGCTGAAAACGCTTAACCTGGATCAGGTGCTGGTGGATGACTTCCAGCAGAGAACGGCCGCCATCTCCACCATCTTTGTCCGCATGGGGGATGATTTTGTCCGGGTTTCCACTTCTCTGCGCAAGCAGGATGGGGAGCGTGCCATTGGTACCCGCCTGGATCACAGCAGCCCTGCCTGGAAACGGGCGCTGAACGGGGAGATTTACCAAGGGGTCAGCATGCTGTTTGGCCAGCGCTATATCACCCAGTATCAGCCAGTCAAAGACAGCTCCGGCAACGTTATCGCCATTCTGTTTGTCGGGGTCGACGTCACTAAGCAGTATGCGTTAATTCGGAATAAGGTGCTGTCGAAAACACTGGGCGACAGCGGACGCTTCACCGTACTGAATAACGCAGAAGGTAAAAACCGCGGGCAGTTTGTGTTCCATCCCACCGAAGAAGGCAAATTCCCCACCTGGCCGGACGCGCTGCAGCAGCAGTTATTAAGTCAGAACAGCGGCACGCTTGAAGCGCCCGATGAGAGCGGACAGATGCAGATCATGGCCTGGCAGCATCTGCCAGACTGGAACTGGATTATCCTCAGCGAAGTGAATAAAGCCAGCCTGCTGGCGCCGATCGAGCATACCCGCAACCTGTTCCTGGCAACAGGAGCCACACTGGTTCTGCTGTTCGCTTTAAGCTTTGTGCTCACCACCCGCCGCTGGCTGAGCAGGCCGCTGCAGCAGGTTATCGAGCTGGCCCGCCACTACTCCGCTGGCAACCTGCAGGCCACGCTGGAAACCCGCCGTCATGATGAGGTAGGCCAGCTTATTGTGGCGATCAACGGTATCGGAGACGGACTGGACCGCATCGTCTCTGAGGTGCGTGAAGCAGCCCAGGAAATCAGCAGCGGCACCGATGCCATCGCGCTGAGCAGTGAAAACATCAGTGAGCAAATCGCCCGCCAGGCCAGTAGCGTTGAAGAAACCTCGGCCAGCATGGAGCAGCTGAGCGCCACCGTGGCGCAGAACGCCGCCCACGTTTCACAGGCGCTGACGCTGGTCGGTGAAGCGGCCAGCGTGGTGCAGAATGGTGGGGCAACTGTTTCACGATCCGTGGTGACAATGAGCGACATTAAAAACGCCTCTCAGAGCATAGCGGATATCACCCATGTTATTGAATCCATCGCATTCCAGACCAATATTCTGGCGTTGAACGCCGCGGTGGAAGCCGCCCGAGCAGGTGAGCATGGGAAAGGGTTTGCGGTGGTCGCCGCCGAGGTACGGGCGCTGGCCCAGCGAAGTGCACAGGCGGCAAAAGAGATCGATGGTCTGATCGACAACTCCCTGAGTAAAGTGGTCCAGGGACATGACCTGTCAGAACAAACCCGTCAGGCGATGGAGGATATCGTTGGCCGGATTGAACAGGTCAAAGTGCTGATGAGCGAAATTAACGTTGCCTCGAAGGAGCAGTCCGCGGGAATTGGTCAGGTGAATCAGGCAATGAACCAGATTGGTCAGGCTACCCATCAGAGCAGCGAGCTGGTCGGCAACGCCGAACAGACGGCGCAGGAACTGAGCCGTAAAGGCCACCATCTTACCCAGCTGGTAAAGGTATTTACCGTGAAAGCTTAAAAAAACGTGGGGATAGCTTACACTTCAGCTATCCCCCTGCTGAGACACGATAATGCGCCGGTTACTGCCCCTGTTGTTCATTCTGTTGCTTGCAAACTGCAGCCAGTTTAAAACCAGACCTGAGCCACCGCCGCCTGCCGGGCCGAAAGCTCAGGAGATCACCCGGGCACAAAGCACCACCCTTAACCGGCTGGGTACCCTCAGCGTCAGCGTGCGCGGCTCACCTGACGATGCCGAACGGGCTATTGCCGATAAAGCCCAGGCCGCCGGGGCAACCTGGTATGTCATCCAACTGGTCAGCGAAACGGTGATGCCCGGCTATTGGTATTCCTCGGCGATCCTTTACGGCCCGTCAGTGACCGCCCCCGGCGCGAAGTAACAGCCGCTCACAGACTTTCTCCGCAAGGGCAGGAGTGCCACGCGGGTCCAGCATCTGGCGACACCAGGCATCGGCAATCCCCGGCTCCAGACTGGTCATCACCTGTACGCCGCTGGCAAGAGTAAACAGCGCTTCACACAGATGACGCGCCTGCCCCTCCTGCGGTTTGCGCAGCATCAGCTTCAGCTGTCGCCAGCGGCTGTCAAAATGCCGGTTCTGCCCTTTTACCGCGTCGAACTCACCGGTCAGCAACGCCAGCGTGTCCGGCTGTTTGGTCAGCACCCTTAATACGTCCAGGCACATTACGTTTCCCGAACCTTCCCAGATACTGTTGACCGGCATTTCACGGTACAGTCTCGGTAGTTCGCTCTCTTCGCAGTAGCCAATGCCGCCGAGCACTTCCATCGACTCGGCCACAAACCCCATACCTCGCCTGCAAACCATGTATTTGGCTGCCGGGGTAAATAACCGGCTGAAGATTTTCCCCTGCTCCTCACCCACAGCTGACCAGGCCCGGGCCAGCCGGAACAGCATTGCCGTCTGCCCTTCCAGCAGCAGCGCCTGCGAGCTGAGCACCTGGCGCATCAGCGGCTGATCGATCAGCTTTTTACCCAGCACCTGCCGCTGATGAGCATGGTACAGCGCAATAGAAAATGCCCGCCGCATCATGGCATGGCTGCCCAGCGCACAGTCGAAGCGCGTGTAGCCGCCCATTTTCAGGATCTGCCTGACGCCCTCGCCTTCTTCACCAATCAGCCAGCCGGTGGCAGCAAAAAATTCAACTTCGCTGCTGGCATTCGAGCGGTTGCCCAGCTTGTCTTTCAGCCGCTCAATATGCACCGCATTACGCTCACCGTCTGGCAATATCCGTGGCAGAAAGAAGCAGGAGATCCCTCCCCGTGCCTGAGCGAGGACCAGGTGAGCATCACTTTGCGGGACCGAAAAGAACCATTTATGCCCGGTCAGACGATAAGCTGCGCCACTCCCCCCCCCGGCCACTGGCTCTGCCCGCGTGGTGTTGCTCAGCACGTCAGTACCGCCCTGCTTTTCCGTCATCCCCATCCCAATCAGCAGGCCGCGTTTGAGGTTGCCGGTGTGCAGATGCGGATCATAATGGCCGGAGAGCAGCGGCGGCAGCCAGTCCCGAAATGCAGCCGGAAGGTGATTTTGCAGCAGGGGAATGGCGCCGAAGGTCATCGTCACCGGACAGAGGGTGCCCGCCTCTACCTGAGCATGAAGGATAAAGCGGGCAGCACGGGCGACAAATGCCGCAGGAGGAGGATTTTCCTGCCAGGGAAGGTTATGCACGCGGTTAGCACACAGGCCCTGCATCAGCAAATGCCAGGCCGGATGAAAGCGCACGTCGTCCAGCCGTTCGCCGCAGGAATCAAAGCGCAGCAGCGCCGGTGGATTGCTGTTCGCCAGGCGCCCCAGCTCCAGCGACTCGGCGCTCCCCAACTGCTGGCCGACCGAAGCCAGCAGATCGCCATCCCAGCCAGCGCCTTCACGCTGTACCGCTTCACGCAACGGCGTGTCCGACAGAAACAGATTACTGTTCGCCAGAGGGCGCGGCTGATTAAATACGCTGTGGGTTTTCCAGTCCATATCGGCTCCCTTTTACTTTCAGGCTAAGTATGGGAGCCTGGTGGGGTTATGCCTGCCCCTGGTGAGAATTTGTGCAGGGGATCACAATCTGCCGCGGCGAACCGGTCAGACCAACCAGCCGTTCACTCTACAGGGTGGGGACTCCCCTTGGGCAGTCATCGCGCTAAGGCAGACCGGCCGCCACAGGCAGCCGGTTACAGTATCAGGCTTTGCGCTGGCGCACGGCCTCAAACAGACAAATCCCGGTCGCCACCGAAACATTCAGCGAGGAGACGCTGCCCGCCATGGGAATACTGATCAGTTCATCGCAGTGTTCGCGGGTCAGACGACGCATGCCTTCTCCTTCCGCCCCCATCACCAGCGCCATCGGACCGGTCATTTTGCTCTGATAAACATCATGATCGGCTTCACCCGCCGTGCCCACGATCCAGACGTTTGCCTCCTGTAGCAGACGCATGGTGCGCGCAAGGTTAGTCACGCGGATCAGCGGTACATGCTCTGCTGCGCCACTGGCGACTTTTTTCGCCGTGGCATTCAGCTGGGCAGAACGGTCACGCGGAACGATAACGGCATGAACACCGGCCGCATCGGCGCTGCGCAGGCAGGCCCCGAGGTTATGAGGATCGGTCACGCCGTCCAGGATCAGCAAGAACGGTGAATCCAGGCTGGCCAGCAGGTCCGGCAGGTCGTTTTCCTGATACTGGCGGCCAGCTTTTACCTTCGCCACGATCCCCTGATGCACGCCCCCTTCCACCTGGCTGTCCAGCCACTGACGGCTGGCAAGCTGGATGACGATCCCCTGAGCTTCCAGCGCCTTCACCAGCGGCTGCAGACGACGGTCGTCACGGCCTTTGAGGATGAACACTTCCTGAAAGCGCTGCGGATCGCTGTCAAGCAGCGCCTGCACGGCGTGGAGTCCAAAAACAATCTCACTCATTAATCAAATACTCAGTAGATAATTTTTACAGAGGGGCGGAATGAAGTCCGCCCCTGCAACGATCTTCGGGCCCACAGGGAACGCGTTTTTTCACTCCCCGCGGGACATCAGCGGTCAGGCCGTTGTGTCAGATTTCTTCTTTACTGCGCGTTTGGAACGGGTCGCGGCAGCAATTTTACGGGTTTTATCCGACGGTTTTTTCGGTTTTTTTTCTTTTTTCGCGCTGGCATCCTGCTGATCTCTGCCAGCACGGAAAGTGCTGTCAGGCTCGAAGTTCGTTTTCTTGCTCTGGTCACGACGGCGTTTACCACTGTGCTGAGGCGCGCTCTTCCTGGCCCGTTCACGCTCGGTTTTACCTTCGCCACGCGGTTTACGCTGGCTGGAGATGAGAGCAAAATCGATTTTGCGTTCGTCCATATGAACGGCATCAACACGCACTTCAACCGTATCGCCCAGACGGTAAGTTTTGCCGCCGGACTCCCCGATCAGACGCTGTCCCACCGCATCAAAACGGTAGTAGTCATTGTCGAGCGTTGAAACATGCACCAGACCATCGATAAAGAGATCGGTCAGGCGGACAAAGAAACCAAAGCCGGTCACGCTGGAGATTACCCCGGTGAACACCTCACCAACCTGATCCTGCATGAAGTCACACTTCAGCCAGTCGGCCACGTCACGCGTCGCTTCATCGGCACGGCGCTCGGTCATTGAGCAGTGCTGACCAAACTGTAACATTTGCTGCAGGTCGTAATGGAAACCACCGGTCGGTGTGGTGTTGCCTTCCAGAGTGCCATTCTCTTTCGCCAGCAGATACTTGATCGCACGGTGCAGCAGCAGATCCGGATAGCGGCGGATTGGCGAAGTGAAGTGAGCATACGAGGCCAGCGCCAGACCAAAATGTCCACGGTTTTCCGGATCGTACACTGCCTGCTTCATGGAACGCAGCAGCATGGTTTGCAGCATCTCCGCGTCAGGGCGGCTGGAGATTTGGGTCAACAGCCCGGCATAATCCAGCGGATGCGGCTTGTTGCCGCCGCCCAGCGTCAGTCCCAGCTCGTTCAGCACCGAGCGGAAGCTCTTGATGTTCTCTTCACTCGGACGGTCATGATCGCGGAACAGCGCAGGTTCGTTGTTTTTCTCAACGTAACGCGCCGAAGCGATGTTGGCGAGGATCATGCATTCTTCGATCAGCTTATGCGCATCGTTACGGGAAACCTGCTCCACGCGCTCAATGCGGCGATCGGCATTGAAGACGAATTTGGCTTCATCAGTTTCGAACGAGATGCCGCCGCGCTGCTCACGGGACTTCTCCAGCACCAGATACATACGGTGCAACTCTTCCAGGTCTTTGACCAGCGGCTGGTATTGCTCACGCAGCTCCTGGTTGCCCTGCAGAATGCTCCAGACTTTGTTGTAAGTCAGACGCGCCCAGGAGTTCATCACCGCTTCGTAGTGCTTATAGCCGGTCAGCTTTCCGGTGGAGGAGATGGTCATCTCGCAGACCATACACAGGCGGTCCACCTGCGGATTTAGCGAGCACAGGCCGTTAGACAAGACTTCCGGTAGCATCGGAACAACCTGCGACGGGAAGTAGACTGAGGTGCCGCGGTTAACCGCTTCATCATCCAGCGGCGTGCCCGGACGAACGTAATAGCTGACATCGGCAATGGCTACCCACAGGCGCCAGCCGCCGCCGCGTTTTCTTTCACAGAACACGGCATCATCGAAGTCACGGGCATCTTCCCCATCGATGGTCACCAGCGGCAGATCGCGCAGATCCACACGGCCTTTCTTCGCCTCTTCCGGTACTTCTTCTTTCAGTCTTGCAATCTGGTTTTCCAGCGCTTCCGGCCAGCTGTGAGGAATATCATGGGTGCGCAACGCCATTTCCACGGCCATACCGGTGCCCATATTGTCACCGAGCACTTCCACCACTTTACCGACTGCTTTGCTGCGGCGGGTTGGACGCTGCATCAGCTCCACCACCACCACAAAGCCCATTCTGGCCCCCATCAGCTCTTCCGGTGGGATCAGAATATCGAAGCTCAGGCGGCTGTCATCCGGCACCACAAAACCGACGCCAGCTTCGGTAAAGTAGCGACCAACAATCTGGTTATTACGCGGTTCAAGTACGCGAACAACGCGTGCTTCACGGCGACCTTTGCGATCGGCACCCATAGCCTGAGCCAGGATCACATCGCCGTGCATACACATTTTCATCTGCTCAGCAGAGAGGTACAGATCGTCTTTGCTGCCTTCAATGCGTAAAAAGCCAAAGCCATCGCGATGGCCGATGACCTTGCCGCGCAGCAGGTCCAGACGTTCTGGCAGCGCGTAACACTGGCGGCGGGTGAAGACCAGCTGTCCGTCACGCTCCATGGCACGCAAGCGGCGGCGCAGCGCTTCTGTCTGCTCTTCGCCAGAAATAGACAGTTCAGCAGCCAGCTCTTCACGGCTGGCTGGTTTTTCGCGTTTATCCAGGTGTGCCAGGATAAATTCGCGGCTGGGAATGGGATTTTCGTATTTCTCAGCTTCCCGTTCCTTAAAAGGATCTTTTGACATAGCGGTTCCTCCGTTGTCATCAGTTGCGAATTGAAAGACGTTCAATCTGCAATATTTGGTAGAGCGGATGGTTGTCGGCAACCAAATCGGCCAGCGTGAAGTCATCCAGTACGGCCAGGAAACTCTGCACGGCATCGTTCAGCGCTTTTTTCAGGCGGCAGGCCGGAGTGATCAGGCAGGGTTCACAGTTCACCAGCTGCAGCGGTTCCATATCCCGTACCACCTGGCCAATGACAATCTCGCCCGCCGCTTTACCCAGACGGATACCGCCGTTCTTTCCGCGCACTGCGGCCACATAGCCTGCACGACTCAGTTGATTGATTATTTTGACCATATGATTACGTGAAACACCGTAAGCCTCTGTCACTTCGGTAATACTGGTCATCTGACCCTGGGGTAAGACGGCAAGAAAGATCAGCGCCCGTAAACCATAATCGGTGAAACTCGTTAGCTGCACAGTTACCTCAAAAGCCTGACCAGCGCCGGGAAGGTCGCCGTAATCCGCTCAAAAATGAGTGTGTTGTAAATGATGATAAACCAGCCTTCGCATTCGAGGCCATTTTATTTCACAAGCAACAGATAAGAGAATGCAGGGCAGGAAAACGCGGAGAAATGAGTAAGGCCGGGCAATGCCCGGCCCTGAAGACAGTCTTATGCGTCAAAAGGATCACGCAGGATCATTGTCTCGCTGCGATCCGGACCGGTAGAGATAATATCAACCGGGACACCCGTCACTTCTTCAACACGTTTGATGTAGTTACGTGCGGCCTGTGGCAGGCCCTCCAGCGTTTTCACACCGAAGGTGGTTTCAGACCAGCCTGGCAGGCTTTCGTAGATTGGCTCAATGCCTTCCCAGCCTTCTGCTGCCAGCGGGGTGGTGGTCACTTCGCGTCCGTCAGGCATTTTATAGCCCACGCAGATTTTCACTTCTTTCAGGCCGTCCAGCACGTCCAGTTTGGTCATGCAGAAGCCGGAAAGGGAGTTGATCTGCACCGCACGGCGTACGGCAACCGCATCCAGCCAGCCGGTACGACGACGACGACCCGTGGTGGCACCAAACTCGTTCCCCTGCTTGCACAGGAACTCACCGGTTTCATCGAACAGCTCGGTAGGGAAAGGACCTGCTCCGACACGGGTGGAGTATGCCTTCACGATACCCAGCACGTAATCAACGTAACGCGGACCGATACCTGAACCTGTTGCCACGCCACCTGCGGTGGTGTTGGAAGAGGTCACATACGGATAGGTACCGTGGTCGATATCCAGCAGCGTACCCTGCGCACCTTCAAACATGATCAGGTCGCCACGCTGCCGCGCGTTGTCCAGCAGTTCGGAAACGTCAACCACCATGCCGGTCAGGATATCGGCAACGGCCATCATATCGCTGAGCACTTTATCGTAATCAACCGCTTCTTCTTTGTAGTAGTTCACCAGCTGGAAGTTGTGATATTCCATCACTTCTTTCAGCTTGGCGGCGAAGGTTTCCTTGTTGAACAGGTCACCCACGCGCAGACCACGACGGGCGACTTTATCTTCGTAAGCCGGGCCGATACCACGACCGGTGGTCCCGATCGCTTTTGCGCCGCGCGCTTTTTCACGCGCCACGTCCAGCGCTACGTGATATTCCAGAATCAGCGGGCAGGCTTCAGAAATAAACAGACGTTCGCGTACAGGGAAGCCGCGATCTTCCAGACCCTTCATCTCTTTCATCAGCGCAGCCGGAGACAGCACCACACCGTTGCCGATGATGCTGGTCACGTTTTCACGCAGGATGCCAGAGGGAATTAAGTGGAGGACGGTTTTCTCACCGTTGATGACTAGCGTATGGCCAGCGTTATGACCACCCTGATAGCGCACAACATACTTTGCACGTTCAGTCAGGAGGTCAACAATCTTTCCTTTACCTTCGTCACCCCATTGGGTGCCCAGTACGACGACGTTCTTACCCATTTCTCAAAATCACCGATTGCTTAAAAATGGATTCTACCACCGTAAAACACGTCTTTCAGCTCTTTTAGCATACGATTGCGGACTTTTTTACCCAGCGTACTGTGCACAGATTTACCCCCCGTTGTGGGTGCTGATCATGTAGTAAATCACGGCACCGGCAACCACCAGCCCACCGCCAAAGCGGCGCAGCAGCGTGTCGGGCAGTTGGGTCATGGATAAAATCATTCTCCGCCAGATGCGGGGAAACAGCACAGGCCCCAGGCCTTCCAAAACCAGCACAAGGGCCAGCGCCATCCAGATAGTTGGGTTCATAATACGAGGATTGCCCACAAAAAAAGAGCCGTAGTATGCCACGGCTCTTCACCAGAATCGTACAGAGAAGATGTAAAGAGAGATTGAAATCGCCTTTTCAGAATCTTACCTCCGCTTTCAGCCACCATGAACTGGCATTTCCGGCGCGAGGGCTGTGGCGGCTGGATCCGGCATGAAAGCGGGAGGAAGGTGCAAACCAGGCCATTCCCCCCTCCAGCCTCACCCGCTGATGAGGCCGCCAGCCCACAATCACGTCCAGCGCCGATCCCAGTTTTTTCGTCGTTTTGCGGTCATATTTTGCGTCCAGTGCAGTGGTGTCATCAACCAGCGTACCCAGACGATGCTGGCGATAATAATGGTAAACCACATCCAGTGACGCCTGCTGACCCAGGTCGATTCCCGTTCCGGCGGTAATAATGTGAATATTCGTCAACTCCGGCGCAAGAGTGTCGCCATAGACTTTAAATTTAGCCATGCCGCCAAAGGTCGCTTCATTACCCTGTAAGCCAGTCTGGCGATAGCGTTTACTGACGCGATCATCGCTGTCGCTGCCCCCACTGCCCCAGGCGTAGCCCAGTGTGAAACGGGGCTGCAACGGCACCGCTTTCAGCCTGAGAGTTGCGCCGCTGTCCACCGCATACCCCCTCAACGGTTGTCGATCTTTCTGCCCCCGCACGGTGGAAATATCCAGCCAGTGGCTGAAAGCCTGCCGCGGCGGGGCCCAGGAACGCAGCCCCATGTTTAACTGCCGATCTTCTTTTGTGGCACGACTGTTCTGATAAACTGCATACCCTCCCACCAGCCAGTGCTGGCTGAGGTCATAACGGGGGATCACTGCCAGAATATGGGTTTTATCGCCGCGCGTGCTGCTGTCCAGCAGGTCACGCTGCCAGTAGTTAACCTGCCCGGCGACAAACTCTGTCTCCACCTTGCCGTCATACTTCGCATAGACGCCGTCGATATTCTCATCAAACAGCCACTCCCGTTCATCCCGTAACAACCAGCGCCCCAGGCGAAGATCAATATCAGGGATCAGTGACTGATCAAATTGTAGCCAGGCCTGATTGAAATTCAGTGTGTCAGTGGTCGTGGCCTCCTTGCCGGTCTCTCGTTTTTTCTTTTTAATGAATTCAAGTTCACCAAAAAAGGAGACCGGTCGCCCTTTAAAAGCCCTGACGCTCAGCCGCGCGGTGGGCTCCAGCTGCAGCTTATGGGTTGTTTTATCACCATAGCGAAGCTTGCTGTTTCTGAGCTGAGTGGCTTCCACAATCGTACGTAAGTGAACGGTCAGCGCCTCTTCGGGCAGCGAACCGGGGGAATGATTTTTTTTGCTGTGGGGAGTTGCTCCACTCTCAGCGGCCGTACTGTCAGCGGTGAAAGCGAGGATTGATGCCAGTACGCAAAGATAGCTGACGCTTTTCATCCTTCAGCCTTCCTGTCGGTAAACGCATTCTCCAGTCTCCACTCGCAGAGAGAGAGCAGACGCTCCGTTACCGCATGCCGATCCGGAAACAACAGGCTGATACCAATATGGCGGGCCAGAGAGAGCAGGGTAAAAATGGCGATATCCTCCTCAGCCACTGGCTGACCGTACCGCTGCCTGCCCTCAATAAATCCCTGCTCATGGGCATGCAGCGCTCTCACATCTCCCCAGCAGCGCAACGCCTGTTCCTGCGCATGGGCAAGATAGTTCCCCACATCCAGTGCGGCCGCTCCACGGGTAGAGAGATCAAAATCGAGAACCACAATCCGCGCGGGTGATTCATCGGGAACCAACAATTGGGCAGGGTAAAAATCCCTGTGAATGAAAACGTCATCGGCGCGGGACAGTGAAAGGGCCAGTGACTCACAAGCGCTGAAAACGCGGATGATACGGCCAGCCCATTCGGGGCGGTCAGCACAGGCCGCAGCAAGCCGTTGCCAAAGGATCCCCAGCTCATCCTGCAGGGTCCAGCGCTTATCCGCGACCAGAGTACTGGCCGTCCGGCTGTGCTGAATTTTTGCCAGCGCCTTCCCGGCACAATAGCCCAGCTCAAACAGACGATCGTTATCCGGAAAGAGCAGGCGGGTCATACAGGGACCGGACACCTTACGCTGTAACCACAGATGAAATGCGGGCAACATCGCGAGAGGCTCTGGTACCGCAACGTCACTGTTGGCGCCAAAATCATTACGCCACAGTGCTTGCTGAACGGCATAACCGTGCTGATGGATCCCTTTACAGCGATATTTTCCAACCACTGAAAAAGGCGCGTGGCTACCAAGATCTGCAAACTGAAACTCCAGCACGGCACGCCGACCCGGCTTATCAGCGATAAGCCCGATGTGGTTCAGGGCACTGGCCTCCGGCAATGCCAGCGCAGCGCGCAACGGCTCCGCCATCCGCTGGCAGTTAAGCAGGCTCTGCAGGGCATCATTCGCCGGCACAGCAACCGGTATCGCCAGCAATTGCTGCGCCCTGAGCAGCAGGGCGGCAATCTGCTGTGACCATCCCCCGGCACGCTTCCTGAACGGCTCGGCCGCCAGCTGCAACATCGCCAGAGCCGTGTACTCGTTCAGATGCGGCGGCAAATTATCGCCCGAGCCAGTATAGCCGGCATGGAAAGCCGCCATCGCATGGCTGGCCTGCTTCTGGCTGAGCATACCTTCAATGACCTGCAGCTCAATCCTGGCCTGAAAAGCCGCCAGATCGCTGGCTGGATTTCCCAACGCAGACCGATCCCAGTCGATAATCCTGAGCTCCCCGTCAGGAAGCCTGATCACCTGATCAATGGAAAAATCGCCGTGGATCAATACAGGTTTGAAGTGATGAACCGCTAATCTCCGATCGAGCTCGTCCAGCAGCATGACAAACAGCTTTTCCTGCTGCGGACAGATAGCCCGCAACGTGTCCAGTACGTTACGGGCCCCGCAGGTGCTGTTTGGGGCAAACTGTGTCGCGGATGAGAGGGCGTCATCATGGTGTATTCCCGCCAGCTGGCGCCCGGTGAGAAAAAGATCGCTCTCCTGCCAGTCGCCACCCTGCTCCGGACAAAGGGTTTGCCCCTCAATCCACTCAGTGATCAGCAGGCGGTATTCCGACACGACCGCCAGCAAGGTGATTTCTCCTGTGCTGTGCCCCCACTGATTCCCCGTCAGCATCGGCTCAAAGCGACCGACGCTGGCAAAGCGCAATACTGCGCAGGGTTGACCATCACGGTATAACAGGGCCAGCATCCTGCGCTCGGGTTTATAACGCATGATCTGCACACTGATTTCCGTACAGCCAGTAAGTCCCGGCAGCCACTGACGAAAAAGCGCATCACGCTGCGGTGAAGGTGTCAGTAAACCAAGCTGAGGGAGTGCACGGTCCTGCTGGGGGTACGTTAAAATTATCCCCAGATCGTGGAGTGCCACAGGGGCGAAAGGATCCTGTTTTGCCACCAGCTTTT
The DNA here is from genome assembly GCA_050311775.1 of Erwinia amylovora. Lineage (GTDB taxonomy): Bacteria > Pseudomonadota > Gammaproteobacteria > Enterobacterales > Enterobacteriaceae > Erwinia > Erwinia amylovora_A. The sequence goes on from JBNONK010000003.1 coordinate 381,026, forward strand.
GCCGTTTGGGATGCTGCCAGGAGACAGCGAACCGGGCCATCGTCAGGGCTTTTACAAAAAGATACTGCTGCCGTCCGTCGGCAAACGTTAAAAGCAGTGTTGCCGTACAGCTGGTCGCGGGTTTGTAACGTAAATAGTCCGTTTGCAGCTGCCAAAGATCGGCAAATTGCGGCAAACCCTGCAGTTTCTCCAGCAGACAGGCGTTATCCAGCATGGCGTTCAGCCCTGGCAGGTCGGCGTCGCTTTTCACTACTTCAATATCCTTATCCAGTAACATTCCGCTCTTCCTTGTTATCACTTGCATGGCGGCTGTCAGTCGGGCTGTTGGATAGCCCAAAGCGCTGCATAACGGCCCTTATTCGCTAACAGAGCATTATGCGTCCCCTGCTCCACTACCCTGCCGTCTTCCAGAACTAAAATACGCTGGGCCCGTGCAGCAAAAGAGAGGTTATGGGTCACAATAAGCGTGGTGCGACCCACCATCAGTTGGAGCAGTGCCTCCATCAGATGATATTCCCCCTCGCTGTCCAGGCCGGTGCCCGGTTCATCAAGCAGTAAAACAGGGCTTTGGCGGATAGCCGCCCGGGCAATGGAGATCCGCTGGCGTTGTCCACCAGAAAGGGAAGTCCCTCGTTCACTTAAAATCGTGTCATACCCTTCCGGCAAGGCGGTAATAAACGCATGTGCCCGGGCCAGCCGTGCCGCGGCAAAAACCTGTTCGTCAGTGACCTCTTCCGTGGCGGCCAGCGCGATATTTTCACGCACGCTTAACCCAAACAGCAGGTTATCCTGTGGAACGTAGCTGATAGATTGCCGGATGCTTTTGATCGTACAGTGGCTGATGTCCTGACCATCCAGCGTGATGTGTCCGGAAAGCGGCTCATACAATCGCAGGAGCAGGCTCAGCAGCGTTGATTTGCCGGTACCGGAAGGCCCCACGATCGCCAGCGATTCTCCGGCAGCCAGGCTGAAATCGATCTGATTCAGCAGGTAAGCCCCTTCCTGCCCGGGCCTGGCGTAAGCAAAACTCACCCGGTCAAAACAGATCTCTCCCTGAATACTGGTCAACGATTTCGCCCCAGGACGGTCGACTATATCCGGCTGTAAATCTAACAGGTGGGTTACGCGCTCTGCCGCCGCCAGCGCTTTTGACAGGCGTCCGGCATATTTGGCGTATTCGCGAACCGGACGAAAAGAGTTTTTCAGGTAGGAGACAAAGATCAGCAGGTCACCGGGCGACATCGTCCCCGCCAGCACATCAGTGGCCCCATCAAACAGCACGATGGCAGTGGCTAAGGCAATGATCAAATCAACCCGGCGTTCCAGGCCCGCCAGCAGTCGTCGCGACCGCACGTTTTGCTGCAGGCTTTTCCCATCATCACGGGCAAAACTGCGTGAGGCTACCGACTCCAGCGACAGAGCCTGTACCACGCCCATCGCCGCAAGAAATTCCGCTGAACTGGCTGCCAGAGCCCCTTCCCGCTTGCGCTGTTCGCGACTGACCTTGTGTATTTTTTTGCTGGAGCGTTGGGTACTCCACCACAATAGCGGCAGCGGCAGGAGAGAGATCAGCGCCAGATCCCAGTCGATATACAGCATCATGCCGAACATGCCTGACAGAATCAGGATGTTGGCCAGCATCGGCAGCAGCGCGGTAATGATCGCCTCACGCAGCATGCCAATGTCATTGATCAGGCGCATCGCCAGGTCACCCGTTTTGGCCTGCTGATGGAATCGCAACGACAGGCTTTGCAAATGACTGAACAGCTCCACGCGCACCGCACTGATGATCCGGCTACCGGCGATAGCCAACCCGATGGTGCTGAAGTAACTCAGCGCCGCCTTTATCGCAGCGATGACAATCACACTCCCGGCACAGAGCAGCAGCAGTTCTTCGATCGCCACTGAAGCGACCAGCCCGGACAGTATCCCGGCAGGGGCATGTTCCTTCGCCAGCAAATTATCGACAATAAACGCCAGCGGCCACGGCTCCAGCAAACGCATTGCCGTCGCCAGCAGCAGTGCCAGCAAGGCGCGAATAATCACGCCACGCTGCTGGCGAAGATAAGGTGAAAAGCGCGAAGCAACGCCCATCCAACTGTGCTGCATCACGGTTCCCGCTCCGCTGACCGGATATCCGCAATCTGCAATATTTGCCCGGTTACGGCATCCCAACTGTGTTGCGCGGTCACATGAATACGGCCCGCACGCCCGAGTTGCTGCCGCAGTAAGGGATTATCCACCAGCTGTCCGATAGCCTTGCCAAGCGCAACAGGATTATCCGGTTCCACCAGCAAGCCGGTTTGCCCTTCGTTCACAACCCCGGCAAGGTGGCCCACGCGGGTAGTCACCACCGGCAAACTGGCGGCCATATATTCATAGATTTTCAGCGGGGAAAAGTAGAACCCCGCCAGCGCAGGATAAGGAGCAACTGCAATGTCCATCTTCGCCAGCCAGCCCGGGACCTCCGCCGGGGGAACTCCGCCGCTGAAAATGACACTTTCTGACAGCCCGAAGCAATCAAAGGCTGCAGCCAGCGTCGCCCGCTCAGGCCCTTCTCCGACGATAAGCAGCAGAGTCTGCGGCCGCTGCGCGTGAAGAAGCCTGAACGCTTCGGCCAGCGTGGTTAAGCCATGCCAGGGTTTTAACGTCCCCAGAAAACCAATAACTACCTGCCCCCCATCGATATCAGCCAGCGGCGGGTGTAAAGGGGCAGGGAAACGCGCAGGATCGACACCATTCGCAATCACAGACACTCGCGCCGCAGAGCCGTAAAACGAGGCGAGATAGTCCTTTACGCCCGGCGATACCGCCACAACGGCTGCAGCACTGTCCAGTAAACGACGCAAAACAAAGCTCGCCTGCTCCTCATCCACCTGCTCGCGGTAGTTTCGCTGCTCTTCAATCAGCGGAGCATTCACCTCCAGCACGGTCTTCCAACCCTGGCGGCAGGCAAAATCCAGACCTGCATGACTCCACAATGAATAGCGTTCATACACCAGATCGAAGGGGCCTTTATCTTGCAGCGCCTGAACAAGTTGTTGATTGCCGGTCACGGCAGCTTCGGCCCGATCCCGGGCGTTTTTTGTTTTCGACCGGGGTAATGGGCAAAGCTGGATCCCCTGCAGATCCGGCGGCGGTGGGCTGTCAATCCTGCTGGCAAAAAGGACGATCTCCGCCCCTTTTTTGACTAATGCGCGCAGCACTTCCTGGATGTGTACCGACGCACCTTTACAGCCAAAGACGGGAATACCGGCATCAGCACAGATGTAAGCGACTCGCATTTTAGAAAAATCCTTTTTCCGGGTAAAACAACGTTCATCCGACTGAAGAACGGAAAACATAACGGAGTTTTTGTGCGTTCCGATCGACATCATAATCACGCACCACAAGGTCTCTGGCTTTTCTGGCCAGCCGCTCGCGGGTATCTGGTTCACTCAGCAGTCGTCTGATGGCGTGCACCAGCTCTTGCGCATCATTCGCTGCCACACACAGTCCCGTCACATCGTTATCCACCAGCTCAGGGATCCCCACAATATTGGTAGAAACAACCGGCGTTCCCAGCGCCATAGCTTCCACCAGAATGGTCGGCAGCCCGTCACGATCGCCATCCTCACTGATGATACAGGGGGCAACGACAACGGCCGCATTCTGGATCGCTTCAGCCACCTGATGCCTTGGCAAGGCCCCGGTTAGCGTCACCACATCTGCCACTCCGGCCTGTTGAATTAACGCTTCCAGCTGTTGGCGCAAGGGGCCTTCACCAATCAACGTACAGTGAAACCGGGTTCCCGCAGCTTTTAGCCGGCTGACAGCATCAATCAACACCAGGAACCCTTTTTTCGCCACCAGCCTTCCCACTGCGATAAGTTCCGGCTGTCGCTGGTAAGGGGAAGACCAGGGGAACTGCCGCAAATCAAGGCCGTTATAGATACGGCTGATTTTATGCGGTTCAGCGCAGTATTCCCTGCGGAGCCAGCCGAGGTTGTAATCAGAGACGGTCACGATATGATCAGCATCGTCAATTTTGCGCTGAAGAAAAATATCCCCGTCATAACGGAAATAGATATCTTTCGCATGGGCGGTAAAAGACCAACTGATGCCGCTGAATTTAGCGGCAAGTCGCGCCACCGTGGCGGCCTGGGTGGCGAAATGAGCGTGCAGATGCTGAATGTTCCCGGCCCTGACGGCCAGTGCAACATGCATGGCCAACGCCAGATCGTGCACGCTGCTTTGCCGCTCCATCTCCAGATTACTGGCGAAACCAGGCAGTTTTTCCAGTGCTTCACTGACCAGCGCCCAGTAGTGCTCCACATTGCGTTGCTTTTCAGGCAGACGGTTTACCGGTGCCCTGACCGCGCCAATATCGTGCTGAAAATGGGCTTCCATTACCGGGCCGAGCGCAAAAATATCAATCGCCATCCCCGCCCGTTCATGAGCCAGGATCTCATTAACCACGAAGGTTTCGGAGAAGCGGGGATAGCGCTTGAGCACGTAACCAACATGCAGAGGTTGAGGAATCACGATGCCACCTCGCGGCTCAGGCTGCGTTCGGTTCTGACCATGCTGCGGACGCTTTCCGCTACAAAGTTCAACCCTGAAAAATCCAGTCGCTCACGGGGATCGGCAAAGCGATGCGATCCGGCAAGCCAGCTGCTGAGATATTCCACCGTCAGGTGGTCAGGGTGGACACAGTCCAGCAGTCCCATCCGGGCTAAACGTTCTGCCCGTAACCACTGCTCCTGACGTGGTGAAACCCTTGGCACAATCAGGGCAGTTTTGTTGAAGGTCAGGATCTCCGTCACCGTGTTATAGCCTCCCATTGCCACCACCGCATGAGCATTGCGCAACAGCTTAAGCGGCTCGGCTACGAAACCAATGATGCTCTTTTCAGCGCAGCCCGCCACCCGCTGCTGCAACCGCAGGCGCTGCGCTTCAGGCATCATTGAGCCGGTGACCAGGATCCCCTGCATACCCGCAGGCAGGCTGGCTCGGGAAAAAGTTTCGGCCAGATGAAAACCGTCCTGCCCCCCTCCAACCACGCAAAGCACATAGCGTGAATCGCCGTTACCCGACAGCAGAACATCAGTGTCGTCGGACTGGGTACGACGGGCCGCGTCCAGATAACCGGTAAAGTTTATTTTTTTATTGGTCTGCTCATCGAAATGATATTCCTTGCGCAGGTCATAAAGTTTTTTATCACCGTATATCCAGATGTGGGAATAAAAGTCACGAATTGCCTGACTGTTCTCCTGTTTATCCCACTGTTTTTTCACTGCCTGGGGGGCATCAATGATATCCCTTAATCCCAACACCATATGCGTACCGCGCCGTGAAAGCAGCGGCAGGCTGAGATCTAATTCACGCATGGCCCCCCGAGGCACATTGTCCACAATCATCACGTCCGGGGAAAATGCATTCAGGGTTGAGTAAATAATTTGTTCCCGCAGCCTCACCAATGGCTTAATTTTTTTCCCAAGTGACCGCGGCAGATATTTACCTTCAGGTGTCTTTATGTAGGAAGGAAGAATAACGCTGTCCACTCCCTTGCGAAGGGTAAACCGCCCAGCCTCACGCACCCCAGAAATCAGCAGGACTTCTGCATCAGGCAGAGCGTCCAGAACCGCCTGACTGAGCAGAATATTGCGACGGATGTGACCAAACCCCATTGTGTCGTGAGAATAGAGAACGCAGCGAGGCACCCGTTTTTTATTTACGGAAGATTCCATTTCCTTTCATCCTGTTATCTGACGATATTTTCCTTATATCGCATTTAAATAGCCATCACCAATGCAATAAGCGTGATGTTTTTAAAATTATTAGATAATCCTTTCAAAATCATTACAAAGAAAATGATTCAGTTTTAATGAGCTTCAAATAATAAGCATACGATTGAGAGCAGGCTACACAAACGAACAATCATCGTCAACGGAATGCAATTCACACATTAAAATGCAGACAAATCTTACCTTATAAGAAAAAATATAATTTTATCAGAAAGGATGGAATTAAAATAAGCATAAAATTTATAACCCATATAAAAAAACACCCTGTCAGCTTACTGCTCACAGGGTGCGGTGACCTTCTTATAAAGCCGGAAGTGTTTCTGCTTCCGGCCATCATGCTATCAGTATTACCGGGTGGCGTTAGAAGGCGATTTCATAAAACGGAAGAAATCGCTGTCCGGACTCAGCACCATCACATCCTGATTACTTTTAAAGCTGTTATCATAGGCACGCAGGCTGCGGATAAAGGCATAGAAATCCGGATCCTGACTGAACGCGTCGGCGTACAGTTTCGCCGCTTCTGCATCCCCTTCACCCTGAGTGATCAGCGCCTGGCGACGAGCTTCTGCCAGCGTACGCTCCACCTCATAATCTGCCTGCGCTCTGACTTTCGCAGCTTCCTCTGCACCCTGAGCACGCTGGCTACGGGCAACAGATTCGCGCTCAGCACGCATACGGGCATAGATGGCATCGGAGACTTCAGTTGGCAGGTTGATCTGCTTAATGCGCACATCCACCACCTGAATCCCCAGCGCAGCCATACTGTTCGGGTTGATTGCCGGTTCATTGCTGGTCGTTTCGCGTTCAACGCGGGCTGCTGCTGATGCAATCGCATCATCGGCTGCAGGCGTCACAACGTCGTCATCCTGACCTGCACTCCCGGTGTTCAGCGCATCGCGCACGTCGGTAGTCAGGCGACCACGTGAATCGGTCACGATGTCCTTCACGTCCAGACGACCGATTTCAGAACGCAAACGGTCGCTGAATTTACGTTTCAGCAGCACTTCAGCCTGAGAAACGTCGCCACCGCCTGTCGCCAGGTAGTAACGACTGAAGTCGCTGATGCGCCATTTGATATAGGAATCAACGATCAGGTCTTTTTTCTCTTTGGTAACAAAGCGATCTGCCTGGTTATCCATGGTCTGGATACGGGCGTCCAGCGACTTTACCGACTCCAGGAAGGGGATCTTGAAGTGCAAGCCCGGTGCGTACACCAGGGGCTTATTCTCGTTGTCGCGCAGGACTTTACCGAAGCGCATCACAATGCCGCGCTGGCCTTCCTGCACCACAAACAGTGACGCATACAGCACCACCAGCACAACAATGACTACAACAATCAGTGGCTTACGCATCGGTTACTCCCTCCCCTGACGCTGGGTATCGTTGCGCTGAGCATTCACCCGGCGCTGGTCCATAATGTTGTCCGGACTGAACGATGAACTGCTGCTGGCGCGCTCATTGCTGTCGGTCGCTGGCGGCAGGCGAAGCAGATTAGTGCTGCTGTCCTGCGAACTGTTGGTCGATGCACCGCTCTGGCCACGCATCAGCTGATCCAGTGGCAGCACCATCAGGTTGTTGCCCTTGTCGTTAACCAGCACCTTACGGGTATGGCTGAGCACGCGCTCCATGGTTTCGATGTACAGACGCTCACGGGTTATCTGCGGTGCCGCTTTATATTCCGGCAGGATACGGGCAAAGCTGTCCACTTCACCCTGTGCTTCAAGCGTTACGCGTGATTTATATGCACGGGCTTTTTCCAGAATCCCCTGCGCATCACCACGGGCACGTGGGAGTCGGTCATTCGCATAGGCTTCAGCCTCACGAACCGACTGCTCACGGTTTTCACGTGCAGCGATGGCATCATCAAATGCCGCTTTGACGTCTTCTGGTGGCCGTGCGGTCTGGAAGTTGACGTCCAGCAGGGTGATTCCCATATCGTACGGACGAATGGTCTCTTCCAGCTCACGCTGCGTCTCACTACGCACCACAGTACGGCCTTCGGTCAGGATACGATCCATCGTCGAACGGCCAATAACGCCACGCAATGCGCTGTCGGTTGCCTGACGCAGGCTGTCATCCGCGCTGGTTACGGCAAACAGGTAACGCTCCGGATTGGTAACGCGATACTGTACGTTCATTTCAACGCGCACCACGTTCTCATCAGAAGTCAGCATGGTGCCGGAAGCCGACAGCTCACGCACCGCCTCCACGTTCACCGCACGAACCTGATCGACAAAGGTCGGCTTCCAGTTCAGACCCGGCTCAACCAGGTGACTGAATTTACCGAAACGCGTGACCACACCCCGTTCCGCTTCTTTAATGGTATAAAAGCCGCTACCCGCCCAAATCACCACCGCCGCAACCACGACAATACCGATCAGACGGCCACCGCTGCCCGGCGTTTTCTGCCCGCCGCTGTTCTCTCTTTTACCACCGCCAAAACCGCCAAGCTTTTTGCTCAGCTTGCGAAAGATATCGTCCAAATCAGGAGGCCCCTTATCACGCCCTCCCTTATTTCCCCCAGAGTTGCCGCCTTGATTATTGCTGCTTCCCCACGGGTCGCGGTCCTGTCCGTTATTCCCGGGCTGATTCCACGCCATGTTTATACTCCATTAATTGTGTGTGCGGTGTTATCCCAAGGCCGGGATACGTGTCAGGCAAAAATCAGTTAAACAATGTAATCCACCAGCCCCGGCTCCTGTTTGCACAGACGGCGCCAGTCAACAATCGGCATGCGCACTTCCAAACCTACGCTTCCGTCGTCTTCATTCCACTCTTTTTCGATCGCCTGCAGCTGATAAAACCGGCTGCGCAGCCGCCCCGCTTCTGGCGGCAGACGTAACGCGTACTCGGCAATTTCCCCCGCCAGCCGCTCGGTCAGCGCCTGAAACAGCAGTGAAATGCCCTCGCCCGTTTGCGCTGAAAGCCAGACGCGCACGGGGAGATTTTCTTCATCACGATCGATTCTGGGGACAAAATCCTCCAGCATATCAATCTTATTCATCACCTGAAGGGTGGGGATCTGGTCAGATTCTATCTCTTCCAGAACCTCTTCCACCGCTTCAATATTCTCATCCACGCGCAGGTCAGCAGCGTCAATCACGTGCAGCAGCAGCGTGGCCTGGCGGGTTTCCTGCAGCGTGGCTTTAAACGCGGCGACCAGGTCATGTGGCAGATGGCGGATAAAACCCACGGTATCGGCCAGTACCACCTCACCGACATCAGCTACGTCGACGCGGCGCAACGTCGGGTCCAGCGTGGCAAACAGCTGATCGGCAGCATACACGTCTGCAGATGTCAGATGATTAAACAGAGTGGATTTACCTGCATTGGTATAGCCAACCAGCGAAACGGTTGGCACATCCGCTTTATTACGGGCCTGACGGCCCTGCTCGCGCTGTTTCTCCACGCGTTCAAGGCGAGAAAGGATCAGCGTAATGCGGTTACGCAGCAAACGGCGGTCCGTTTCTAACTGGGTCTCACCCGGGCCACGCAGGCCAATACCGCCCTTCTGGCGTTCAAGGTGGGTCCAGCCGCGAACCAGGCGCGTGGCAAGATGGCGAAGCTGGGCCAGCTCCACCTGCAATTTACCTTCATGGGTACGCGCGCGCTGGGCGAAAATATCCAGAATCAGGCCGGTGCGGTCAATAACGCGGCACTCGCACAGGGCTTCCAGATTACGTTCCTGCGCCGGACTCAGGGCATGATCGAACAGCACCACGGAAGCCCCGCTGGCTTTCACCGCTTCGGCAATTTCCACGGCCTTCCCTTCACCGACAAAATATTTTGGATGAGGCGATTTACGGCTGCCTGTCACCACACGCAGCGCTTCGACACCGGCAGAAGACACCAGGGCTTCAAATTCCTGCAAGTCTTCCATATCTCTGTCTTGGGAGAAATAGATGTGTACCAGTACGGCCTGCTCACCGGCATCATAACGGTCAAACAAACTTAAAACCTCTCAGAACCTTGTTAAACCTGCTACGCGATGGCCCTACTTCGTCAAAATCAGATACAAAATGCGCGTTAAATCGGCGTATTAAGAGCGTAATCTCACCCACCTGTCTTGATGGGTCAGACCAGACGAAAAGATAATTACCAGGACGGGAGGCCTGGAAAGCCAGCGAAACCCGTCCTGAAAAAACAGTGATTACTCTGCGTCTTCACCGTCTTGCTGAGGCTGAGAAGAAGCCCCCTGATTGCTGCCACCGTGATGATAGTTGCTGCTTCCGCCACCGGCATTGTTGCTGTGGTGGGAGACCGGACGGGACGGAACAACGGTAGAGATAGCGTGCTTGTACACCATCTGGCTGACCGTGTTTTTCAATAAAATAACAAATTGATCAAACGACTCGATCTGACCCTGCAGTTTGATACCGTTAACCAAATAAATCGAAACCGGAACACGTTCACGACGCAGTGCGTTCAAGAACGGATCTTGCAATGATTGCCCCTTAGCCATTCTATCTTTTCCTTATATGCTTGTTGTTTACTACTTTAAGGGCTCAAGCCCTGAAATACTGCGTAAAAATTTGCGCACGATAACGCACCAATTGTACACAATCACCCAGGCTTCGCACTAAGAACCTGAAGGACCTTAGCCAGTGAGGCCTCTGGGTGTTCGCTATCCAGCCAGTGAACGCCCTCCCAGCCACGAAGCCAGGTCATCTGGCGCTTAGCCAGCTGCCGGGTCGCGCAAATTCCCCGATAAACCATATCATCGTAATCGATCTCACCAGCGAGATATGACCACATCTGGCGATATCCGACACAACGAATGGAAGGCATATCCGTATGCAAATCACCTCGTGCGAAAAGCGCCCGAGCCTCCGCTTCAAATCCTGACGTTAACATCTGCTGGAAACGCAACTCAATACGCTGATGAAGCCGTTCACGCTGCTGGGGAGCAATCGCAAACTGGACAACATCGTATGGCAGTGCTTCGCCGGCCGTTTTAGTCAGTTCCGTTAAAGTTTTACCCGAAATAAAAAAAACTTCCAGTGCTCGCGAGAGTCTCTGGGGATCATTCGGATGAATACGACTTCCAGCAATGGGATCTATTTCACATAACTGGCGGTGAAGGGCATCCCAACCCTCTTCACTCGCCCTTTGCTCAATACGCTGACGCACTTCCGGATCTGCCGGGGGCAACGGCGATAATCCTTCCAGCAATGCCTTGTAATAGAGCATGGTGCCACCAACAAGCAACGGAATTCGCCCACTTCGGGTGATTTCCGCCATTTCTGCCAACGCATCCCGCCGGAACTCCGCCGCCGAGTAGGCTTCAGAGGGGTCGCGAATGTCCAGCAAACGATGGGGCGCAAGCCGCCGCTCTTCCGCAGAAGGCTTGGCGGTTCCGATGTCCATTCCCCGATAAATCAGGGCGGAGTCTACGCTGATCAACTCAACCGGTAGCCGCTGGCGTAACGCTATCGCCAGTGCAGTTTTACCGGAAGCCGTTGGCCCCATCAAAAAAATAGCCTTTGGCCGGCCAGCCTTGGAAGTTTCACTCATGCTTCAGGGCGTTCATCGCCATTTCGATATCGACGTGCTGCATTAATCCAGAAGGTGGCGACTTGATCAGCTGCGGACAGAGCCTTTCGACTTCGGCCAGCAACGCTATCGCCTGCGAGTGATTCCAGTGCGGATGTTCAGCCACGGAATGACGCGCTAACCATTGCGCCACCTGTGCTGCCGATACATCCTGCTGCCGGGCGAGATAGCCTAACAGGTCTGGAATCAAGTTTTGTAAATTTTGTTGGCGCAATGGTAAAGGTACTGCGCGCAGCGTCACATGGTGACCGTCCACCAGCAGTTCAATTCCCATTTGAATCAGTAAAGTAGCATGACGCCCGATCGCTTCACGCTCCGGCTCATCCACCTTCATCCGTACCGGGATCAGCAACGGCTGCGGCTTCAGCCCTTCCTCGCCGGGAGCCAGTTGCGCCTGCTTCAGCCAGCGCGCCGCCACCGGTAAAGCAATCAGCGCAAGGCGATCTTTTGCCTCTACCAGCGCATAGTTATCCTGCACCACTGTCAGCACCCGACCGAAACTCTGGCTGTGGCCGCTCAGCGGGGCTTGATATTGCTGTTCCGTGCCTGCTGTGGTTTCGCTGGCCCGTCCGGTGACCGGCTCCTGAGCGCGAGGCAACTCAGGCGTTTTCATCAGCTGCTGATACATCGCCCCCTCTTTCTTCTGATACAACGGCTCCTGCCGCTGCCAGTTAGCCTGGGGAGCGCTACCGCCACCGGATGTTTTCATCTGCCCGCCGGTCTGAGAAGCCCCACCAGAAGCCGGACTTTTCACCGGTGCAGGAGAAGAGAAGTGATTACTGCCTGCCGCCTGGCGGTTCTCAGGCTGCCAACGCTCTGCCGGGACTTCATCGTCAATCGCGGGCAGCGTTTCCGCCCCGGTTTCCTGCAGGACGCTGATCACGCCCTGATAGATAAAATCGTGTACCAGCCGCGACTGATGGAAACGCACTTCATGCTTGGCAGGATGAACGTTAACGTCAACCTGGTGCGGATCGATCGTAAGATAAAGTACATAGGCTGGCTGGTGATCATCGCCCAGTTTGTCCTGATAGGCCTGACGGATGGCATGATTGATCAGGCGGTCGCGCATCATCCGCCCGTTAACGTAGCAATACTGCAGGTCAGTAATAGCGCGCGAACCGGCAGGATCTGCCACCCAGCCGCGCAGGCACAGGTCGCCATGCTGCCATTCAATCTCCAGCGCGTGGCTGAGAAAAGCCGTGCCGCAGATGGAGCCGAGACGACGCTCACGCTGGCTGTTATCAGCGACGCCACGATACTGGCGCATCAGCTTGCCGTTGTGGCTGAGCGAAAAGGCAACATCAAAACGCGCCAGCGCGATGCGGCGAATGATTTCGTCGATATGAGTGAACTCGGTTTTTTCAGTACGCATGAATTTACGGCGCGCCGGAGTGTTATAAAACAGATCCAGCACTTCCAGCGTGGTCCCCACTGGATGGGCAGCCGGTTTGACTGTCACATCCATGTCACGCCCCTCAGCGTAGGCCTGCCAGGCTTCATTTTGCGTTTCGGTACGGGAAGTCAGCGTCAGACGCGACACCGAGCTGATACTGGCCAGCGCCTCACCCCGAAAGCCAAGGCTCATAATGGCTTCCAGGTCATCCAGGGTGGTGATTTTACTGGTGGCGTGGCGGGCCAGCGCCATCGCCAGCTCGTCTTTACCTATGCCGCAGCCGTTGTCGCGAATGCGGATCAGCTTTGCGCCACCCTTTTCAATTTCGATGTCAATCCGCGTCGCCCCGGCATCGAGGCTGTTTTCCACCAGCTCTTTCACCACCGATGCCGGACGTTCCACCACTTCACCCGCCGCAATCTGGTTAGCGAGCTGGGGAGGTAACACCTGAATCGGCATAATCAGAATCCTTCCATTAAACCCAATACGGTTACGATGCCGGGATAGTTAACGTCTGGCCCAGCATCACATTCTGTGACTTCATATTGTTCGCCTGCTGAATCGCTTTCGGGCTCACGCCATAGTGGGCCGCAATCGCCGTCAGTGAATCACCGCGAACCACCTTATGTCGGACTGATTTCTTCGGTTTTACCACACTGACAATTGATGTGCTGCTGCCCGCAGGGACTTTCAAGCGCTGACCTACCCAAACCACATCTTTCTTTAACGTATTCATGGAACGTAAGGTTGCCATGCTGACGCCATATTTTGCAGCGATGCCGGACAGGGTCTCACCCCGTTTTACCGTGTGGCGCGTCACTGCCCCGGAATATTGGGTATTGGCTGGGGCCGGGTTAGGTTCAACGTTAACCGCCGATGCGGACTGCAGCGGCCGGTTTTCCTCCTTTGGGATGGATTGCAGCGGGTGCGCCAGGAAGTAGTTGCGGAGTCCTTTATAAATCGACTCGGCAATCTTCTGCTGGTATGCGCTACTGCCAAGCAGTCGCTCCTCCGAAGGATTACTGATAAAGCCGGTTTCCACTAACAGCGAAGGAATATCCGGCGAACGCAGAACACCCAGACTGGCGTGTTCCGGGCGGCGTTTATGCAGCGAGCCCACTCGCTGCAGTTGTGCAATGACTTTTACCGCCACGTCATAGCCCACTCGCTGCGAATGGCCGAACTGCAAATCGAGTACCGCCTGGCTGAGGTAGGGGTCTGCCTGACTGTTAGCCAGCAGGTCGCCTGCGCCGCCCAGCAGCTCAGACTGTTTCTCGTGCTGCTCCAGCCAGCCCGCCATCTCACTGTTAGCCCGGCGGTTGGAGAGTACCCACACCGATGCGCCAGATGCGCTGCGATTTGGTGCGGCATCTGCGTGGATAGAGACCAGCAGGTTAGCATTTTGCTTACGCGCCACGTCAGAACGGCCCATGACAGAAATAAAATAGTCGCCGTCGCGGGTCATTACCCCTTTAAACATCGGATCGTCATTGAGCAAGGCTTTCAGCTTGCGGGCAATAGAGATGGTGACGTTCTTCTCTTTCAGGCCACCAGCCCCTATCGCTCCGGGATCCTGGCCACCGTGACCGGCATCAATTGCCACAATCACCGCTTCGTTTGCCGAGCGGGAAGTGCGACCTGGCACAGCCACCTCATTACCGCTGCTGACGGCAGTAACAGGATTAGCCCTGAAAGGATTCGCCGCCGGGGAAGAAGGCGCAGGACGTGAAGCCGAACTGACTTCCGCTGGCCGGGAGGTTTTAGCCACGCGCGTCCCTGTAATGGTAAACACCACGTTGTAATTATTGCCATTTCGCTGCGTCACCGCGCGGGTTTTGCCCGGCTGGGTCAGCTCAAACACCAGACGAATGCTCTGGCTGTCCTTGGGATTACTCGACCGAATGCGCTTGACGATATTCTCGCCGCTGAAGGTCAGGGGCAGCCCTTTAATCACCCCACTCTGGCGGATATCCAGCACCACGCGGTCAGGATTATGCAGCGGGAAGAAGCCGTAAACCGGCTGACCGGCAAAGCTCAGCGTAACGGTGGCCCTGTCATCCCCATTGGAGACTTGAATGTCCGACAGGTTGGCCGCAAGGCTGGATAGTGTCGTCAGTAAGAGTGCCAGTAACAAACCAAACTTCATGCGCAACCTCATTTACAACCCTTTTCCATGGCAACTTGCTGCACCATAGCCTCACCGGCTTCTGAACAGGCTTTCAGTTCAGCCTGACGCGCATGGCCCTGATAGCGGAGGTGCAGTTCAATATCGGGCGTCGGCAGCACGCCTGCCCCCTGCTGCGGCCATTCGACCAGACAGAGGCTGTCTTCAGTGAAATAGTCGCGGATGCCCATGAATTCCAGCTCTTCCGGATCGGCAAGGCGATAGAGATCAAAATGATAGACCCGACGCTCCGGCAGGATATAGGGTTCCACCAGCGTATAAGTCGGGCTTTTAACATTGCCCTGATGCCCAAGCGCCTGCAGGAATCCCCGGCTGACAGTGGTTTTCCCCGCACCGAGGTCGCCATACAGATAGATCGTCACCGCGCTTTCGCTGGCGCGGGCCAGGCTGGCACCCAGTGCGAGGGTTGCCGCCTCATCGGGCAATGTAATTACACAGGTCTTCATTCTTTTGTATTCAGGATCTCAGGATTGACAAACAGATACAGCCCGGAAAAAAGATCGGTCGCTAACATTCCTCGCGTGCCGAAGCGTTTTGATACCTCTTCAGCCGCCGCGCCGTGCGCCACGCAGCCTGCACAGGCAGCATCATACAACGAGAGCTTCTGCCCCAACAGACTGCCAATGATACCAGAGAGCACATCACCCATGCCCCCCGTCGCCATACCGGCGTTGCCCACATCCGCAAAGGCCAGCTCTCCCCCCTCGCTGGCAATCAGCGTGCCGGCCCCTTTCAGTACCACCACGCCGCCATAACGTTTCGCCAGGCGTTCAGCGGAATGTAAGCGGTCACTCTCGATTTCGCTGGCCTTGACGTTAAGCAGCCGCGCCGCTTCGCCCGGATGGGGCGTAATGATACGATTTTGACGTTTATCGGGACTGATTGCCAGCAGGTTAAGCGCATCGGCATCCCAAAGCATCGGTTTATGAGAATTATCTACCCGCTGCAGGGCTTTTTTGCCCCATTCTCCCTGTCCCAGGCCCGGGCCAATCACAATCACATCCGCCCATTCCAGCGCATCATCAATTGCCTGAGTGCTCAACTCCTGCACCATCAGCTCAGGCCGTGCCGTCAGCAATGGGGTAACGTTCTCCTTGTGAGTGAGCACTCGCACCAATCCTGCTCCGGCACGCAAAGCCGCCTCTCCGGTCATTCGGATCGCGCCGGCGGTGCCATGATCGCCGCCGATAATCACCAGCTTGCCATGGTCGCCCTTATGTGAGGTCGGCCTGCGTGGCTTGAACCAGTGAGTCAGGTAAGAAGCATCGTAGCGGGCAAAAGGGGCAGTCTGAGAGTCCAGCCAGGGATCAAGGCTCAGCCCGTGATAGTGAAGCGTACCAACGTAATCTCGAGCCATACCGGTCAGCAGGCCAGGTTTCAGAGCGATGAACGTCAGCGTATGGTCGGCAGAAATTACCGCACCTGGGGCCGTACCGTTAGCAGCCACTAACCCGGAAGGAATATCCACGGCAAACACGGCGGCTGGATGGGCATTAGCCCGGTCAATCAGTGGTCGATAAGGCTCTTTGGGCGCCCGGTTCAGTCCGGTTCCCAGCAGCGCATCAACGATTACCTCCACCTGCTCAGGCCATTGGATGGACGGATCGTGGATCACCCCTCCCGCGGCCAGCCAGGCTTCACGCGCCTGCCGTGCCTCTTCTGGCAAAGGTTTAGCGCCCTCACAGGCCACCACCGTAACCGTCAGCCCGGCAGACTGCGCCAGCCGCGCCACGATAAAACCGTCGCCACCGTTGTTGCCATGGCCGCACAGGACCAGCCAGTGTTGCGTATCAGGCCAGAGCGCACGAAGACGACTGAATGCCGCTTCACCGGCACGCTGCATCAGCTCGAACAGGGTGAGGCCAAGCGCGTCGGCTCCCTCGCGCTCAAGTTGCGCCATCGCCTCTACAGGCCAGACAGAATAGGGTAAACTTGCCGGGTTATTTCGCTGGTTCAGGTTATTCATGTCGCATCCTCTCGATCTCCATCAACTTGCCCTGGATATTAAACAGTGGGGGCAGGACCTCGGCTTTCAGCAGGTCGGTATCTGTGATACCGATTTAAGCCAGGAAGAGCCGCGCCTGCAGGAGTGGCTGGACAAGCAGTATCATGGCGAGATGGACTGGATGGCCCGCCACGGGATGATGCGCGCCCGCCCTCATGAGTTGCTGCCCGGCACGCTTCGGGTTATCAGCGTCCGGATGAATTATCTGCCCGCCAAAGCCGCTTTTGCCACGACCTTAAAAAATGCCCGCCTGGGTTATGTTAGCCGTTATGCGCTGGGCCGTGATTACCACAAAGTATTACGCAATCGCCTGAAAAAGCTCGGAGACCTGATCCGTGAGCGCTTTGAGCATGCGGAATTTCGCCCCTTCGTTGACTCAGCGCCAGTGATGGAAAGGCCGCTGGCCGTCAAAGCGGGCCTGGGCTGGACCGGCAAACATTCGCTGGTCCTTAACCGCGAAGCCGGTTCGTGGTTTTTCCTTGGCGAGCTGTTGATCAATCTCCCCTTACCCATCGACAGCCCGCAGCCGGAGCAGTGCGGCCGCTGCGTCGCTTGTATCACCACCTGCCCAACAGGCGCGATTGTTGAACCCTATACCGTCGATGCACGTCGCTGCATCTCTTATCTGACCATTGAACTGGAAGGCGTCATCCCGGAAGAGTTTCGACCACTGATTGGCAACCGAATCTATGGTTGCGATGACTGCCAGCTGATCTGCCCGTGGAACCGCTATGGTCAACTGACCGATGAGGATGACTTCAGTCCGCGGGCAGTGCTGCATGCGCCGCCGCTGGTCGAGCTGTTTGCCTGGGATGAAGCAAAGTTCCTGCGCGTGACCGAAGGCTCAGCCATTCGCCGCATTGGGCATCTGCGCTGGTTACGAAACGTCGCGGTGGCGCTGGGGAATGCTCCATGGTCGGCAGAAAATGTGGCGGCATTGAGCACCCGACTGGGCGAAAACGAGATGCTGGATGAGCATATTCACTGGGCGCTGGCCCGTCAGCAGGCAAAGCGCGCTGAAAATGCGATTGAGTTGCAGAGCGGACAGCATAAACGTCTGGTGAGAACGATTGAAAAAGGGTTACCACGTGATGCATAAGTGTACAGCCAGCGTTCTTTCAGGCTGACGGGCAGTTTTCCACACGCTGTGCATAAAAATAAAAAGTTGTTGTCATTCAAGTGTCACAGAAAGCACAAGCGATCCAGATAACAATTTGAAATATTATAATAAGCATGAATAACAACAGGTTATTACGATCAGGTCCGCTTTTACGTCTTCAGATCATTTGGCGCATGTCGATGACAGCTGTGGATAACTCTGTTAAAGAATATTTGAGAAACGTGAAAAAAAGCGAAGCGCAGCGGAGTTATCGCTGTGGATAAATCATCTGGCTGGAAGTGAGAGTGTGTTATCTGGAGCGGGAAACGAGACTCGAACTCGCGACCCCGACCTTGGCAAGGTCGTGCTCTACCAACTGAGCTATTCCCGCTTGGGTACTGGCGCATACAGCAAAAAATTTTGGAGCGGGAAACGAGACTCGAACTCGCGACCCCGACCTTGGCAAGGTCGTGCTCTACCAACTGAGCTATTCCCGCTTGGGTACTGGTGCAATACAACAAAAAATTTGGAGCGGGAAACGAGACTCGAACTCGCGACCCCGACCTTGGCAAGGTCGTGCTCTACCAACTGAGCTATTCCCGCTCTGCGTAACGAGTAAAAACTGTCTCGGTACGGGGTGCGCATTATACGAGAAAAGAATCCTGCCGCAAGCCTGTTACCGCAAAATTTTTCTGTTTTCTGCCCGACTGCCGATTAAAACAGCAAACTGATAATTTAATCGGCAGAGTGGTGCGCTTTGCGCCATTCTGCCGTATCGCCATAAAACCGTCATCATTTTTCCGCGCTATCGGGCAACGGTACGGACTCTGTCACGCCCGTTACTGCAGAATCAAAGCTGGATAAAATGCTCGCGGTAATAAGCCAGCTCGGCCACTGATTCACGGATATCGTCCATGGCCTGATGACTGCCCTGTTTTTTAAAGCCAGCCAGGATTTCCGGCTTCCAGCGACGTGCCAGCTCTTTCAGGGTGCTGACGTCCAGATAACGGTAGTGGAAATACGCTTCCAGCTCCGGCATGTATTTAAACAGGAAGCGGCGATCCTGGCCAATGCTGTTACCGCAGATCGGCGAGCTGTTAGCAGGCACCCACTGCTTCAGGAACTCAATGGTTGCCAACTCGGCGGCGCGGTCATCGTGCTGACTCTCCTTCACCCTTTTAACCAGACCGCTGTTGGTGTGCGTTTTTACATTCCAGTCATCCATCAGCGCCAGCTGCGCGTCAGACTGATGCACGGCAAAGACCGGCCCTTCCGCCAGAATGTTCAGGTCGGCATCGGTCACCAGGGTGGCGATCTCGATAATGCGATCCTGTTCCGGGTCCAGCCCGGTCATTTCAAGGTCAATCCAAATCAGGTTACTGGCATTTGCAGTCATAGGGTTTCTCGCCGTGGCTTATATCGTCAAACATTAGGGTGTATCATAAACGTTTTGCCCTGTCAGGGCGAAGTCTGCCAATCCCAGTGAGGAAGAGTGAGTAAAAACAAACTGTCCAAAGGTCAGCAACGTCGAGTCAGTGCCAACCACGATCGCCGCCTGAAGCAGCGCGCCGATAAGCCAGAACCCGACGACAGCCTGTTTGGTGAAGCGCGGGATGGCGTGGTGATCAGCCGTTTTGGTATGCACGCCGATGTGGAAGATGCGGACGGTTCCGTACACCGCTGTAATATCCGCCGCACCATCCGCTCGCTGGTTACCGGCGACCGCGTGCTATGGCGTCCCGGCCTGCAGGGCGGCGCGACCGTCAAAGGCATCGTGGAAGCGGTTCATGAGCGCACCTCTGTCCTCACCCGCCCCGATTTTTATGACGGCGTGAAGCCAATTGCGGCCAACATCAATCAGATTGTTATCGTTTCGGCGATCCTGCCGGAACTGTCGCTGAACATCATTGACCGCTACCTGATCGCCTGTGAGACGCTGGAGGTAGAGCCGCTGCTGGTGCTGAACAAAACCGACCTGCTGGATGATGAAGGCCGGGCGTTTGTCGATGAGCAGATGGAAATCTATCGCCATATTGGCTATCGCGTCCTGATGGTGTCCAGCCATCAGAAAAAGGGTCTGGAAGAGCTGGAAGCAGCGCTGACGGACCGTATCAGTATTTTTGCCGGCCAGTCCGGCGTGGGGAAATCGAGCCTGCTGAATGCCCTGCTGGGGCTGGAACTGGGTGCCAATGAGATCCTCACCAATGACGTTTCCGACGTCTCCGGGCTGGGACAGCACACCACCACGGCCTCACGCCTGTATCACTTTCCGCATGGCGGCGATGTGATTGACTCCCCCGGCGTACGTGAATTTGGATTGTGGCACCTGGAGCCGGAACAAATCACCCGCGGATTTGTCGAATTCCGTGAGTTTTTAGGTCACTGTAAATTTCGTGACTGTAAACATGACACCGACCCCGGCTGCGCCATTCGTGAAGCCGTGGAAAACGGTGACATTGATGAAGCCCGGTTCGAAAACTACCATCGCATTCTGGAAAGCATGTCAGATATGCAACTGAAAACGCGCCGCAGCTTCTCAGAAAACAGTGACTAAATCCGGCCCTGTCCGGTTCGCCGGGCAGGCAGCCATAGCCTGAACGTCAGGGCACTGTTACAATCCGCCCCCTTTATCTTTTGCTGTCTGATCAAGCCAGGAGGCTACTGTGTTGGATCGTCTTAAACTCGGCCTGAATGCCATTTTGCCTAAAAAAGGCCTTACTGAACTGGCCGGATGGGGCGCAGGCAAGCGCGGCGGCTGGCTGACCAAAGCCGTTATTGATACTTTTGTCTGGTACTACAAAGTCGATATGAGTGAGGCACAAAAGCCGGACACCGGCAGCTATCGCACTTTTAACGACTTCTTTGTCCGCCCGCTGCGTGACGAAGCCCGTCCGATTGAGACCGATCCTAATCTGC
Source organism: Erwinia amylovora (assembly GCA_050311775.1). Classification (GTDB taxonomy): domain Bacteria; phylum Pseudomonadota; class Gammaproteobacteria; order Enterobacterales; family Enterobacteriaceae; genus Erwinia; species Erwinia amylovora_A. The sequence goes on from JBNONK010000003.1 coordinate 401,966, forward strand.
TGGTGCTGCCAGCCGACGGCGCTGTCAGCCAGCTGGGACACATTGAAGGCGACCAGATTTTCCAGGCCAAAGGCCACACCTATTCGCTGGAAGCGCTGCTGGCCGGCCAGTCTGCCATGACGGACATGTTCCGTGACGGCGAATTCATTACCACTTATCTCGCTCCCCGCGACTATCATCGCGTGCATATGCCGTGCAACGGTATCCTGCGAGAGATGATTTACGTACCGGGTGACCTCTATTCCGTTAATCCGCTTACCGCGCAGAACATCCCCAACCTGTTTGCCCGTAACGAACGCGTCATCTGCCTGTTCGATACTGAATTGGGTCCAATGGCACAGATTCTGGTCGGCGCGACTATCGTGGGCAGTATTGAAACCGTCTGGGCGGGTACCGTCACGCCACCGCGTGAAGGGGTGATTAAACGCTGGAGCTGGCCGGGGGCCGATGAAGAAGGGGCGGTAGTCCTGCTGAAAGGTCAGGAAATGGGCCGCTTCAAGCTGGGTTCAACGGTGATTAACCTGTTCGCGCCGGGCAAGGTTAAACTGGCTGAAAGCCTGACGCCGGAAACCAAAACCCGTCTGGGGCAGACGCTGGCTATCGCACTGCAGAAAACCAGTGCGGAAGACGTTTTACACCACTCATAGCGAACACGCATGCTACGCCTGATTCTTACTCTTTTGTTGGGCTGGAGCCTTCTCCAGCCCGCCTGGGCCACCAGTGCACCGGACGGCACGCAGATCAAGCAGTCGCTTGAGCAGGTAAAGTCGGACAAAACCACGCCGAATCAGGCGGAGACGGTGGAGGCGCTGCAGTCGGCGCTGAACTGGCTGGACGACCTGCAAAAGTCGCAGGCCAACGCCAACGACTATCAGCAGGTGATTGACGATTTCCCCAAGCTTTCGCGCGATCTCCGCCAGCAGATAGTCGCGCTGGCGGATAACCCTAAAACGGTGCGCAGCACCATGACCGCGCCGGAACTGGATCAGGAGATCCTGCAGGTCAGCAGCCAGCTGCTGGAAGAGGGCCGCCAGGCTCAGCAGGAGCAGGATCGCGCCAGGGAGATCAGCGACTCGCTGGCCCAGCTGCCGCAACAGCAGACCGAAGCCAGACGCGCGCTGAATGAGATTGAGCGTCGCCTGCAGGGGCAGCCTGCTGCGGTCACGCCGCTGGCGCAGGCACAGTTGGCTGCCCGCCAGGCGGAATCTGCCGCACAAAAAGCCCGGGTGGATGAGCTGGAGCTGGCCCAGCTCTCGGCCAACAATCGCCAGGAGCTGGCCCGCATGCGCAGTGAGATCCACCAGCGCAAGTCCAGCCAGCTCGACACCTATCTGCAGGATCTGCGCAGCCAGCTCAACAGTCGCCGTCAGCGTGAGGCGGAACTGGCGCTGGAAAAAACCGAGCAGCTGGCGGAAAACAGCGGCGAGCTGCCGAAAAACATCAGCAAGCAGTTCCGCGTAAACCGCGAACTCTCTGCGGCGCTTAACCAGCAGGCACAGCGCATGGATCTGGTCGCCTCGCAGCAGCGCACGGCGGTAAACCAGACCATTCAGGTGCGTCAGGCGCTGAGCACCATTCGCGAGCAGTCGCAGTGGCTGGGCGTTTCTAACGTGCTGGGAGAAGCGCTGCGTGCGCAGGTCGCCCGTCTGCCGGAGATGCCCAAGCCGCAGCAGCTGGATAATGAGATGGGCCAGCTGCGGGTCCAGCGGCTGCGCTATGAAGACCTGATCGAACACCAGCAGCAGCTGCGCCAGATCAAGCAAGATGACGGCACGCCGCTTACCGCCGACCAGCGCAGGATCCTTGATGCCCAGCTGAAAACCCAGCGCGAGCTGATCGGCTCGCTGCTGTCAGGCAGCGATAACCTGATCCTCGAAGTCACCAAGCTGAAGGTGGCTAACGGCCAGCTGGAAGACGCACTGAAAGAGGTGAAAGAAGCCACCCACCGCTATCTGTTCTGGACGGCGGATGTCAGCGCCGTGGGGCTTAGCTTCCCGCTCGAGCTGATGCGCGACCTGAGAAGCCTGCTGTCGCTGGATACGCTGGGCCAACTTGGCGGCGCAATGGTAATGATGGTCACCAGCCGCGAAACGGTACTGCCGGTTATCGGCGCACTGTTGCTGGTGGGTTTCAGCCTCAGCTCACGCCGTCACTACCGCGACTTCCTTAACCGTTCTGCCAGCAAGGTGGGCAAGGTTACCCAGGACCGTTTTGGCCTGACCATGCGTACCGTGTTCTGGTCAATTCTGGTGGCGCTGCCGCTGCCGGTGCTGTGGATGGCGCTCGGCTATGGGCTGCAACACGCCTGGCCCTATCCTGTAGCGGTGGCGATTGGCGATGGCGTTACGGCCACGGTACCTCTGCTGTGGGCGTTTATGATCAGTGCCGGATTTGCCCGCTCCAAAGGGCTGTTCATCGTACACTTCCGCTGGCAGCAAAATCAGGTGGCGCGGGCAATGCGTTTCTACAGCCTGTGCGTGGGTTTTGTGGTTCCGCTGATCATGCTGCTGATCGGCTTCGATAATCTGGAGGATCGCCAGTTCTCCGCCACGCTGGGAAGGCTCTGTTTTATCCTGATTTGCGGTGCGCTCAGCCTGGTAACCGTCAGCCTGAAGCGCGCCGGAATACCGCTGCATCTCGATAAAGAGGGCAACGGCGAGAACTTTATCAACAACATTCTGTGGAACCTGATGATTGGTATTCCACTGATCGCCGCGCTGGCTTCCTGCATTGGCTACCTGGCAACGGCCCAGGCCCTGCTGGCAAGGCTGGAAACCTCTGTGGCAATCTGGTTCCTGCTGCTGGTGATTTATCACATTATCCGGCGCTGGATGCTGATCCAACGGCGTCGCATTGCTTTTGACCGTGCCCGCCATCGCCGGGCTGAAATCCTTGCCCAGCGAGCGAAGGGAGAAGAGGAAACCCTGGCGGCACAGCATAATTCCGATGTGCAGGAAGTGGACGAGCCGGTGATCGATCTGGATGCGATCAGCGCCCAGTCGCTGCGGCTGGTGCGCTCGATCCTGACGCTGATTGCCCTGGTTTCAGTGATTGTGCTGTGGTCGGAGATCCATTCGGCCTTCGGCTTCCTGGAAAATATCAGGCTGTGGGATGCCAGCACCACCGTGCAGGGTGTCGAGAGCCTGCAGCCGATCACCCTGGGTTCGGTGTTGATCGCCATTCTGGTACTGATTATCACCACCCAACTGGTGAGGAACATGCCCGCCCTGCTTGAGCTGGCCTTGTTGCAGCACCTCAGCCTGACGCCGGGTACCGGTTATGCCATCACCACCCTGACCAAATATCTGCTGATCCTGATCGGTGGCCTGATGGGCTTCTCAATGATTGGCATCGACTGGTCAAAGCTACAGTGGCTGGTTGCCGCGTTGGGTGTCGGACTGGGGTTTGGCCTGCAGGAGATCTTCGCCAACTTTGTCTCCGGCCTGATAATCCTGTTTGAGAAGCCGATCCGCATTGGCGATACCGTTACCATTCGCGATCTCACCGGCAGCATCACCCGCATTAATACGCGAGCCACCACCATCACCGACTGGGACCGCAAGGAGATTATCGTGCCGAACAGGGCCTTTATCACCGAGCAGTTTGTTAACTGGTCCCTGTCGGATTCGGTGACGCGTGTGGTGCTGACCATCCCAGCGGCGGCTGAAGCGAACAGTGAGGAAGTCACTAACGTGCTGCTGACCGCCGCAGAACGCTGCCAGTACGTGCTGGAAGTACCGCAGCCGGAAGCCTACCTGGTTGATTTGCAACAGGGTATTCAGCTGTTTGAACTGCGTATTCACGCAGCAGAGATGGGGCACCGTATGCCGTTGCGCCATGAACTGCACCAGTTGATCCTGCGGGGCTATCAGGAACACGGTCTGGAGATGCCGTTCCCGCCGTTCCAGGTTCGTATGGAAACCCTGGGACGCAAAACGTCTGCCGGCAACAATACGCCAACGGCAAAAACCTACAAGTCAGGTGGGCTGTAACGGTGTGTGGCTCAGGGGCAGATAAATCCGCCCCTGAGCCACAGGCTTTAGCAACGATCCACGGAGAAAGCGATCACTTCGCTGAGCTGGGAAGCCTTCAGCGCCAGCATCACAATACGATCCACACCCAGCGCTACGCCGGAACAGTCCGGCATACCGTGCGCCAGAGCGTCCAGCAGGTTGGTGTCAATCGGCTGCTGCGGCAGGCCATGGGCAGCGCGTTTGCGGTTATCCTGTTCAAAACGCTGACGCTGCTCGCGGCTGTCGGTCAGTTCGCGGAAGCCGTTAGCCAGTTCAATCCCTTTGAAGTAGACCTCAAAACGTTCCGCCACGCGGTGATCTTCCGTACTGATTTCCGCCAGGGCTGCCTGGCTGGCCGGGAAGTGGTAAACAAAGGCCGGTTTGTCTTTGCCAATCTGCGGTTCAACGCCCATGACAAACAGCAGTTGCAGCAACGTGTCACGGTCTTCTTCGCGGTTCGCCAGATCGCCCACGCCCAGCTTTTCAGCCACTTCACGCAGCTGCGTTTTGTCGGCGGAAAGCGGGTCAATCTCCAGATGGCGGAGAAACGCCTGCTGATAAGAGAGGGTTTCCGCCGGGGGACACTCCAGCACCTGCTGCAGCAGATCGTCCACCTCATTCATCAGCCGGTACATATCATAATGTGGACGATACCACTCCAGCATGGTGAACTCGGGATTATGGTGGCGTCCCGCTTCTTCATTACGAAAACTGCGGCACAGCTGAAAAATCGGGCCACTGCCCGCCGCCAGCAGGCGCTTCATATGGTATTCCGGGCTGGTCATCAGGTAGAGATCCAGCCCCTGCGCCGCGCCCGGGCCGACAAAACGCGTCTGGAAAGGAAACAGATGGATATCGGTCACTGTGGCCTGGCTCATCGCCGGGGTTTCCACTTCCAGTACCCCACGATCGGCGAAAAAGCGCCGTATTTCAGCCATAATCGCCGCCCGCTTCAATAAATTGGCGATGGGGGCGCTCGGCAGCCAGCTGGCCGTATCGCTCATAGTTCCTACTCCTCATTCAACAGGGTGAAGCAGTCTACCCGAGCAGGCACAGACAAACAAATCCGCACGGATAAATTCAGCATCGTCCTTAATCCCCTCAGCAGCAAGCAGAATGCTCTGGCGAAAACGCTGTCCCGATCTCGTTTTCGCCGTTTATTTCTTACCCAAATACCTGAGCACATCAAGTTTGCCCGTCAATGTCAGTTTTATACTAATGACCCTGTGAAACAGAGGGACTTTCCCTCATCCTCCACTCTGACAGGGAGAATATCGTGCAAACCTTAACTGCCGATTTGGTGATTGTCGGTGCTGGCGGGGCCGGTCTCCGCGCTGCCATTGCCGCCGCTGAAGCGTACCCCACCCTTTCCATCGCTCTGGTTTCAAAAGTTTATCCCATGCGCAGCCATACCGTGGCGGCAGAAGGCGGCTCAGCTGCCGTAACCCAGTCCCATGACAGCTTCGATTTGCACTTTCAGGACACCGTCTCCGGCGGCGACTGGCTCTGTGAACAGGATGTGGTGGACTATTTTGTGGCGCACTGCCCGCAGGAGATGGCCCAGATGGAGGTCTGGGGCTGCCCGTGGAGTCGTCGCGAAGATGGCTCGGTTAACGTGCGGCGCTTCGGCGGCATGAAGATTGAGCGGACCTGGTTCGCGGCCGATAAGACCGGTTTCCATATGCTGCACACGCTGTTCCAGACCTCACTGAAATATCCCCAGATCACCCGTTTTGATGAGCACTTTGTTCTCGACCTGCTGGTTGAGGATGGAGAAGCGCGCGGGCTGGTAGCGATGAACATGATGGAAGGAACGCTGATCCAGATCCATGCTGGTGCGGTGGTACTGGCAACCGGCGGCGCCGGGCGGGTCTATCGCTACAACACCAATGGCGGGATTGTTACCGGGGATGGCATGGGGATGGCACTGCGCCATGGCGTGCCGTTGCGCGATATGGAGTTTGTGCAGTATCACCCCACCGGCCTGCCGGGTTCAGGCATTCTGATGACGGAAGGCTGCCGGGGTGAAGGCGGCATCATGGTGAACAAGGACGGTTACCGCTACCTGCAGGATTACGGTATGGGGCCTGAGACGCCCCTCGGCCAGCCAAAAAACAAATATATGGAGCTGGGACCGCGGGATAAAGTCTCGCAGGCATTCTGGCATGAATCACAGAAAGGCCGCACCATTCATACCCCGCGTGGCGAGGTGGTCTATCTGGATCTTCGCCATCTGGGCGAAAAAAAGCTGCATGAACGGCTGCCGTTTATCTGTGAGCTGAGCAAGGCCTATGTCGGGGTCGATCCGGTCAGCAGCCCGATTCCGATCCGCCCTACCGCTCACTACACCATGGGCGGCATCGAAACCAATGCGCAGTGTGAAACGCGCATTCGCGGGCTGTTTGCCGTGGGCGAATGCTCTTCAGTAGGACTGCACGGGGCTAACCGCCTCGGATCCAACTCGCTGGCGGAGCTGGTGGTCTTTGGTCGCCAGGCCGGAGAAGCGGCCGCGGCGCGTGCGCTGGAGAGCCATAAAGCGGCAACGGCGAGCCTGGAGGCTCAGGCAAGAGACTGCGAACAGCGTCTGAAAGGGCTGGTTAACCAGCAGGGTGAAGAAACCTGGTCGGCGCTGCGCGATGAAATGGGACTGACGATGGAGGAAGGCTGCGGAATCTACCGCACGCCGGAACTGATGGAAAAAACGATCGACAAGCTGGCAGAGCTGAAAGAGCGCTTTGGCCGGGTGCGCATCAGCGATACCTCCAGCGTGTTCAATACCCAGCTGTTATACAGTATCGAGCTGGGGCACGGGCTGGACGTTGCCGAATGCATGGCGCACTCCGCCTTCCAGCGTAAGGAATCACGCGGGGCACATCAGCGGCTGGATGAAGGCTGCACCACCCGCGATGACGTCAATTTCCTCAAACACTCTCTCAGCTTCTTCAACCCGCAGGGTGCGCCCACCATCGCCTGGGATGAGGTGAACATCACCCGTATGCCTCCGGCGAAGCGTGTCTATGGCGCTGAATCAGAAAGTAAGGAGACGACCCAGCATGACTGAGCTACCGCGCTGCAAAATTGAGATCCAACGCTACAACCCGGAGGCGGACAAGGTGCCGCGCAGCGAGTTTTTCGACGTTCCCTGGGATGAGCAGACCTCGCTGCTGGATGCATTGGGCTACATCAAGGACAACCTCGCTTATGACCTCTCGTATCGCTGGTCCTGCCGGATGGCGATTTGCGGCTCCTGCGGCATGATGGTCGACAACGTGCCGAAGCTGGCCTGCAAGACCTTCCTGCGCGATTACCCGAAGGGAATGCGCGTGGAGCCGCTGGCAAACTTCCCCATTGAGCGCGATCTGATCGTGGATATGAGCCGCTTTATTGAGAGCCTGGAAGCGATCAAACCTTACATCATTGGCAATGGCCATGATGTGCAGAGCGGCCCCGGCAGGCAAACGCCGGCACAGATGGCGAAGTATCACCAGTTCTCCGGCTGCATCAACTGTGGGCTGTGCTATGCCGCCTGCCCGCAGTTCGGGCTGAATCCGGAGTTTATTGGGCCTGCCGCCATCACCCTGGCGCACCGCTACAACCTCGACAGCCGCGATAACGGCAAACCTCAGCGTATGCCGCAGCTGAACGGCGACAATGGCGTCTGGCCCTGCACGTTTGTCGGTTACTGCTCGGAAGTCTGTCCGAAGCACGTTGATCCGGCGGCGGCGATCCAGCAGAGCAAAGTGGAGAGTTCGAAAGACTTTCTGATTGCCACCCTCAGGCCGCAATAAGGAACGCAAGATGACCTCAAAACGCAATGCCTATCATCGTCCGGTCACCGCCAGCTGGTGGCAGAAATCGGGCTTCTACCGTTTCTACATGCTGCGTGAAGGCACCGCTGTACCGGCACTGTGGTTCAGCGTGGTGCTGATCTTCGGCCTGTTTGCCCTCAAACGTGGCCCTGAGAGCTGGCTGATGTTTGTCAGCTTCCTGCAGCATCCCGTCGTACTGTTGCTGAATCTGGTGGCGCTGGCCGCTGCGCTGCTGCACAGCAAAACCTGGTTTGAGCTGGCCCCCAAAGCCTCGGTGATTATCATCAGGGATAAAAAACTGTCGCCCACCCCGGTGATCAGGGGATTGTGGGCTGTGACGATCGTGGTCAGTGTTGTGGTGCTGGCCGCCGTCTTTCTTGCGGAGAAACTATGAAAACATTACCCAGCCGTTCTGATGAGCCTCTGTTCTGGGGCCTGTTTGGTGCCGGCGGCATGTGGGCTGCCATCGTCTCGCCGGTGCTGGTACTGCTGATCGGCGTGCTGCTGCCTGCGGGTGCCGGGCCACAGGCGCTGAGTTATGAGCGCATTCTGGGCTTTGCCCAGAGCTGGCCCGGCCGCGGGCTGATTTTCCTCGCGATTGTGCTGCCGGTCTGGTGCGCCCTGCACCGTCTGCATCACACCATGCATGATGTGAAGATCCACGTCCCGGCCGGGAAATGGGTCTTTTACGGCCTGGCTGCGATCCTGAGCGTGGTTACCGCCATCGGCGTCATCACCCTGTAAAATTCGGGCGGCTCTCCTGCCGCCTGTTTAAAACCGCCTATACTCAAGCTATTTAAACGCAAAGGAATAGCTTATGTCTCTGTGGAAAAAAATGGCGGCGGGTGCCGGTGCTCTGCTCTCCGTGGCCTGCAGCACCACCCCGCCGGAAGGCGTGACCCCGGTTGAGGGGTTTAACGCCGATCTCTATCTGGGAAGCTGGTACGAAATCGCCCGGCTGGATCACAGCTTTGAACGCGGGCTGGAGCAGGTGACGGCCACCTACAGCAAGCGCGATGACGGTGGCCTGAAGGTGGTTAACCGGGGTTATAACACGCAGAAGCAGAGCTGGCAGGAAAGCGTCGGCAAAGCCTGGTTTACCGGTTCGCCCAGCCAGGCCTCGCTGAAGGTCTCTTTCTTCGGCCCCTTTTATGGCGGCTATAACGTGATCGCGCTGGATCAGGATTACCAGAACGCGCTGGTCTGCGGCCCTAACAGAAACTATCTGTGGATCCTGTCAAGATCGCCGCAGATCTCCCCGCAGGTCAAAGAAGCGTTAACCCGCAAAGCCCGTCAGGCCGGTTTTGACGTGAACAAACTGATTTGGGTGAAGCAGAAGGGATAAAACAGAGCCGGTGCTGAGACAGCACCGGCATTGAGATTACTGAGCGCTTCTCTGAATAGCCTGTCCACCGGCTGACACATCTTCACCCACACCGCGCGTGGTATTACAGGCTGTGAGCAGCGAAGAAAGCACCAGAACAGAAAGGATCGCAACAATACTTTTCTTTAACATGACAATTTCCTTTTTACCAGAAGTAGAGTACAGCGTATTAAGCATAGCCGTAATTCTGCCGGACACACCGGGTGCACGTAGCAAAAGGAAAATTTAAAAATCAGAGTCAGTTGGCTGCGTGGGAGATTGCACCGCCAAGGTGCTGGACGTCCTCGCCAAATCCATGGAAGGTATTGCAGGCGCTGAGCGCGCTGGTCATCAACAATGCCGCTGTAATCAGTTTAATCCAGTTCATCATCTGGTCAGGCTCACATCATTAAAGAAGAGGGCCTGAATATCAGGCCCCGATCGTTGTTCAGGCTTATTTTACGCGAGAAACGTATTCGCCAGAACGGGTATCCACTTTGATCACTTCACCAATCTGCACGAACAGGGGCACTTTCACCACGGCACCGGTAGACAGGGTAGCTGGTTTACCGCCGGTACCGGCTGTATCCCCTTTCAGACCCGGATCGGTATCAACGATCTCCAGCTCCACGAAGTTTGGTGGTAACACCTGGATCGGCTTGCCGTTCCACAGGGTCACGATGCACTCAGCATTGTCCAACAGCCATTTGGCCGCGTCACCCACGGTTTTCTCTTCAACAGGGTGCTGTTCGAAGGTCTCCGGGTGCATGAAGTGGTAGAACTCACCGTCGTTGTACAGGTAGTTCAGGTTGGTATCCACCACGTCTGCGCCTTCTGCAGAGTCGGTAGATTTGAAGGTTTTCTCAACGCGGGTACCGGTCAGCAGACGGCGCATTTTCACGCGAGCAAATGCCTGGCCTTTACCGGGTTTAACGAACTCGCTTGATTCAACGGCGTAAGGTTCGCCTTCGAACATGATTTTAAGACCGGGACGGAAATCGTTGCTAGAATAAGTCGCCATAAAGGCCCTCTACAATTTAATACTGGTACTTAGCCAAAAAAATGGCACACATTGTAACCCTAAATACCCCTTCGCGAGAAGAATGGTTGCATCAACTTGCAGATGTAATCACCGACCCAAATGAATTACTGCAACTTTTAGGCCTCGATTCGCACCCGGAGCTGGCGGCGGGCACTGATGCACGTCGGCTTTTCGCCCTGCGCGTCCCGCGGGCCTTTGCGTCCAGAATGCAAAAAGGCGATCCACAAGATCCTCTCCTGCTGCAGGTGATCACCCAAAGTCAGGAATTTGTTGATGCTCCGGGTTACAGCACCGATCCGCTCGATGAGCAGACCAGCGTGGTGCCGGGTCTGTTACACAAATATCGTAATCGTGCGCTGTTGCTGGTCAAAGGCGGCTGCGCCGTCAATTGCCGCTACTGTTTCCGCCGCCATTTCCCTTACTCGGATAACCAGGGCAACAGGCGCAACTGGCAGCAGGCCCTGGAGTATATCCGACAGCAGCCAGAACTGGATGAGATTATTTTCTCCGGCGGCGATCCTTTAATGGCAAAAGACCACGAACTGGCGTGGCTGATCGCTCAACTGGAGCAGATCCCACACATTAAACGCCTGAGGATCCACAGCCGTCTCCCTGTGGTGATCCCCAGCAGGATCACCTCTGCCCTGTGCAAACAGCTGGCGGGATCGCGCCTGCAAACCCTGCTGGTGACGCACATCAACCACGCGCAGGAAATTGACCAGGCGCTGCGGGATGCTTTGCAGCAAGTAAAACGTGCAGGCGTGACGCTGCTTAACCAGAGCGTACTGCTGCGCGGCATTAATGACAATGCGGCAACGCTGGCAGCGTTAAGTCATGCGCTGTTTGATGCGGGCGTGCTGCCCTATTATCTGCACGTGCTGGATAAAGTGCAGGGTGCGGCACACTTTTACGTTTCAGATGAAGAAGCGCGAGCGATTATGCGTGAGCTATTGACCCAGGTTTCCGGTTATATGGTCCCGAAGCTGGCGAGAGAGATTGGCGGTGAGCCAAGCAAAACGCCACTCGATTTGCAGCTGCGGCAGGTTTAGTCTGCGAACTGAAATACAACAGGGGCGGATCAGCGATCCGCCCCTGCCTTAATTCACCGTTCTCTGGCTGCCATCACGCGCAACAAGTCGACCTCAGGGACACTTGTAGACCTGGCCGGTCATTTTGCTGTCCAGCGGCGCGAAGCTTGACCAGATATTCTGGGTTGGGCTGGTTGCGCCATAAATCACGTTGCCGCCCATCTCTGCTGCCCGGTTACGCAGATCGTTTGCCGCCCCACGCAGGGAGCTGCTTTCACCGCCGCCAGCACCACTCAGCCAGTTGCTCTGTGAACCGGTCAGGTTGCCGAGCAGCTGGCAGTTAGCCGCAGGCTGTTTATCGGTAAAGGTGACACCCTCACCCGCAGAACTCAGTGTTTTAGAGCTGCTACAGCCTGCCAGCAATATGGCCGCCACAGAGAGTCCCAGCAAGACGTTAATCCGCATTTTAATCCCCATTATTATCATCAGAGTCATTCCTGATCGTACCGGACATCCCGGTCTTGTCATAAGCATCCGTTGCTCAACTTGCGATAAAGCGTTGTTCAGGTTGGTTCTTGCGCTCTTACTTATACTATTTTCCCCCCAAAAAGAAAAACCCCCTGTCAGAGACAGAGGGTTCTTTTTTAACGAGGGAGGGGGATTACATCATTCCGCCCATACCCCCCATGCCGCCCATACCGCCGCCAGCACCTAAGTCCGGCGCGTCGCCTTTCGGCAGGTCAGTCACCATACATTCGGTGGTGATCATCAGGCCAGCTACGGAAGCTGCGTACTGCAGAGCAGAACGGGTTACTTTAGTTGGGTCCAGAATACCGAAGTCGATCATGTTGCCGTACTCTTCGGTCTGTGCGTTATAACCGTAGTTACCTTCGCCAGCTTTCACCATGTTAGCCACCACGGAAGGCTCTTCACCGGCGTTAGAAACGATCTGACGCAGTGGAGATTCCATCGCGCGCAGCGCAACTTTGATACCCACGTTCTGGTCTTCGTTCTGACCGGTCAGGCCTGCCAGTACCGCAGCCACACGCACCAGCGCAACGCCACCACCAGCAACCACGCCTTCTTCTACCGCGGCACGGGTCGCGTGCAGGGCATCTTCAACACGAGCTTTCTTCTCTTTCATTTCAACTTCAGTTGCTGCGCCCACTTTCAGCACCGCTACGCCGCCTGCCAGTTTAGCCACGCGCTCCTGCAGTTTTTCACGGTCGTAATCAGAAGTTGCTTCTTCGATCTGCTGGCGGATCTGAGTCACTCGGCCAGAGATGGTCGCTTCTTCACCCACGCCATCGATGATGGTGGTGGTGTCTTTGTTGATGGTGACGCGTTTCGCCTGGCCCAGGTCTTCCAGAGTCGCTTTTTCCAGCTCCATACCGATCTCTTCAGAAATAACGGTACCGCCGGTCAGAACCGCGATGTCCTGCAGCATAGCTTTACGACGGTCGCCGAAGCCAGGTGCTTTAACCGCAGCCACTTTGACGATGCCGCGCATGGTGTTAACCACCAGCGTTGCCAGAGCTTCACCTTCGACATCTTCAGCAATGATCAGCAGAGGCTTGCCGGCTTTCGCCACGGCTTCCAGTACTGGCAGCATTTCGCGGATGTTGGAGATTTTTTTGTCAGCCAGCAGGATAAACGGTGTTTCCAGTTCTACTGCGCCGGTTTCTGGCTTGTTGATGAAATACGGAGAGAGGTAGCCACGGTCAAACTGCATACCTTCAACCACGTCCAGCTCATCCTGCAGGCCGGTGCCTTCTTCAACGGTGATAACGCCTTCTTTGCCTACTTTTTCCATCGCCTGAGCAATCAGGGTTCCCACTGTCTCATCAGAGTTAGCGGAGATGGTACCCACCTGAGCGATAGCTTTAGAGTCGGAGCAAGGCACGGAGAGTTTTTTCAGTTCTTCAACGGCATGGATCACGGCTTTATCGATACCGCGCTTCAGGTCCATTGGGTTCATGCCCGCAGCAACGGCTTTCAGGCCTTCGTTAACGATAGACTGAGCCAGAACGGTGGCGGTGGTGGTACCGTCGCCTGCAGCGTCGTTCGCTTTAGAGGCAACTTCTTTTACCATCTGTGCGCCCATGTTTTCGAACTTGTCTTCCAGCTCGATTTCACGCGCAACAGAAACACCATCTTTAGTGATGGTCGGTGCACCAAAAGATTTATCCAGAACCACGTTACGGCCTTTCGGGCCCAGGGTTACTTTTACTGCATCTGCCAGTACGTTTACGCCACGCAGCATTTTTACGCGCGCGTCATTACCGAATTTTACGTCTTTAGCTGCCATTATCAATATCCCTTAAATTCGTTTCGTTCAGTGAGTTACGCGTAATTACGCTTCAACAATTGCCAGAATGTCGCTTTCAGAAATGATCAGCACTTCCTGATTGTCGATTTTCTCAGTTTTCGCACCGTAGCCTTCGCTGAAAATGACCACGTCACCGACTTTAACGTCCAGTGGTTTCACTTCGCCGCTTTCCAGGATACGGCCATTGCCCACGGCCAGCACTTCGCCACGGGTAGACTTACCTGCTGCGGAGCCAGTCAGAACGATGCCACCAGCTGATTTAGATTCCACTTCTTTACGCTTGACGATAACACGATCGTGTAATGGACGAATTTTCATTGATAACTCTCCTTTGAGAAGTCCAATCAGTTTTTGGGATGAACGCCGGGCTTCACTGGCACCGACCTCGTGACGAGAGAGATAGGGCCGGGCAAAGAACCTTTCAAGGGCAAAAAAATAAAAATTTTTCTTCTGCGTCACAACTGCACAAATATCGAGCAGAAGCCGCCCCTGAAAAGCAAAAAGGCGGAAATCCGCCTTTATTTTGCCTTACCGATCTTCCCGGCCGTCATCATGTTCAATCAGTTTTCCATCTTTACGCTCATACTCGCCGTCCACGGTAAAACCGCTGTCCGGGCCTGCGCCGGGACCACGCCATACGCGCAGGTGCGGCATCAGTTTCAACGTCAGGTGTTTCTGCACCGGTGGCAGCAATAACAGCAGCCCGATGAAATCGGTGAAGAAGCCCGGCAACAGCAGTAAAAAGCCCGCCAGAATCAGCGAAACGCTTTTGATCATCTCCGCCGCCGGGCTTTCACCCGCCGCCAGCTTCTGCTGCATCAGCATGAAGTTCTTGATCCCCTGGTTTTTCACCAGCGAGATACCAATGCATGAACTGAACACCACCAGCAGCAGCGTCAGCAACACACCCAGTACATGTGCGACATGGATGAATAGGGTGATCTCAATCCACGCGAGAATAAAAAGCACTAAAAACGGTAACCAGCGCACCGCACTCTCCTGTCGGTCAGGGCCATCCCGCACTGCGTGACGGCGAAAAAGGGATTGTTACTGTCGTATCCTGTTGAAATGGGCACTTACCCACCGCTTTTCAACTCTGGCCGCGCAAATTCATACTGGAAAACAAAGTGCGACTATGATCACACTGTGCCGGACACAATTGAAAAAGAACGCAATTTAAGTGATCTGCATTCAGGCTTTTTGCCACTAACAGAATATGATCGTGCTCACTCTGCGGCAAACGGATAAAATGTCGGCCCTGATGGCTCAAGGCCAAAGATCACTTTGTGATAACCCATATACCCGATAACACCTGCAAAGAGGAAGGGTATTTACAAGAAGGTTTCTCATGGCTAATAACATTCGTATAGAAGAAGACCTGTTAGGTATGCGTGAAGTGCCGGCGGATGCTTACTACGGTGTTCATACTCTGCGTGCGATTGAAAACTTCTACATCAGCAACAGCAAAATCAGCGATATCCCTGAATTCGTGCGCAGCATGGTCATGGTCAAAAAAGCGGCGGCAATGGCCAATAAAGAGCTGCAGACGATTCCCCGCAACATTGCCAATACCATTATTCAGGCCTGTGATGAAGTGCTGAACAATGGCAAGTGCATGGATCAGTTCCCGGTAGACGTTTATCAGGGCGGCGCAGGCACCTCAGTGAATATGAACACCAATGAAGTGCTGGCAAACATTGGTCTGGAGCTGATGGGCCATCAGAAAGGGGAATATCAATTCCTTAACCCGAACGATCACGTCAATAAATGCCAGTCCACCAACGATGCCTACCCGACCGGGTTCCGCATTGCAGTTTACTCCTCCATTCTGAAGCTGCTGGATGCCATCGGGCAGCTGAGCGAGGGCTTCCAGCGCAAAGCCGTCGAGTTCAACACCATCCTGAAAATGGGCCGAACCCAGCTGCAGGATGCAGTGCCAATGACGCTGGGCCAGGAGTTCCACGCCTTTAATGTGCTGCTGAATGAAGAAATTAAAAACATTCTGCGCACCGGCGAACTGCTGCTGGAAGTGAACCTGGGCGCCACAGCTATCGGCACCCGCCTCAACACGCCGGATGGCTACCAGCAGCTGGCGGTGAAAAAACTGGCCGAAGTCAGTAACCTGCCGTGTGTTCCGGCGGAAGACCTGATTGAAGCGACCTCGGACTGCGGTGCCTATGTGATGGTTCACAGCGCGCTGAAGCGTCTGGCGGTGAAGCTGTCGAAAATTTGTAATGACCTCCGTCTGCTCTCTTCCGGGCCTCGTGCGGGCCTGAACGAGATCAATCTGCCGGAGCTGCAGGCAGGCTCTTCAATCATGCCCGCCAAGGTTAACCCGGTGGTGCCGGAAGTGGTCAATCAGGTGTGCTTCAAGGTGATCGGCAATGACGTTACGGTGACCATGGCTTCTGAAGCCGGTCAGCTGCAGCTGAACGTAATGGAACCGGTGATTGGCCAGGCGATGTTTGAATCGGTGCATATTCTCACCAACGCCTGTTCAAACCTGCTGGAGAAATGCGTCAATGGCATTACTGCCAACAAAGCGGTATGTGAAGCCTACGTGTTTAACTCCATTGGGATTGTGACTTACCTGAACCCGTACATCGGCCACCACAATGGCGATATCGTCGGGAAGATTTGTGCCGAAACGGGCAAAAGCGTCCGTGAAGTGGTACTGGAGCGCGGTCTGCTGACCGAAACGGAGCTGGATGACATTTTCTCTACCCAAAACCTGATGTTCCCGGCTTATAAAGCCAAACGCTACACAGATGAAAATGACTGACGCCTCTGGTTGAGCAACATCAAGGCACGGACGTTCACTGAACGACGTGCCTTTTTTGATGCTGAAGCCTACATATTATTAACGTTTGATTAGCAAATAAGTGCAGGGAGAGTGAGTATGATTGTGCCGGAATTGATTGTCGTGCTGGCAGCGATCTATCTGGGGGCCCGTCTGGGCGGAATTGGCATCGGCTTTGCCGGCGGTATCGGCATGCTGATCCTCACGCTGGGCTTCCAGATCAAGCCCGGGGCCATTCCCTACGATGTCATTGAGATCATCATGGGGGTGATTGCCGCCATTGCGGCGATGCAGGTCGCGGGCGGCATGGATTATCTGGTGAGCCTTGCCGAGCGCCTGCTGCGCAAACACCCTCGCCATATTACTTTTCTGGCACCGCTGGTGACCTACACCATGACGCTGCTGGCGGGAACGGGGCATACGGCCTTTTCCACGCTACCGGTGATTGCTGAGGTAGCTAAGGAGCAGGGAGTCCGCCCTTCCCGGCCGCTCTCCATCGCCGTTGTCGCTTCCCAGATTGCCATCACCGCTTCACCTATTTCAGCCGCCGTCGTGTTTCTTTCCGGCATTCTGGAACCCAAAGGCGTCAGCTATCTGGGCCTGCTGTCGGTGGTTCTCCCTTCCACCATGATCGCCATTTTCCTTGCAGCGCTGGTGACCAATTTCCTCGGTACAGAACTGAAGGACGATCGGGTGTATCAGGAACGGCTGGCAAAAGGCGAAACCGTGCTGCGCGGCGAGACCGTTTTCAGGGTTATACCTGGCGCAAAACGCTCGGTGTTGTTGTTCCTGCTGGGTATTGTTGCCGTGGTGCTGTATGCCACCGCCATCAGTGAAACCGTCGGGCTGATCGCCAATCCCGTCCTGCCGCGTAATGAAGCCATTGTGGTGTTTATGCTGACTGTGGCTGCCCTGATCTGCCTGACCTGCAAAGTGGACACCGCAAAAATTCTCTCGGCCAGTACCTTTAAATCTGGCATGAGCGCATGCATCTGCGTGATGGGCGTGGCCTGGCTGGGCGATACCTTTGTTAAGGCCCATATCGGGGAAATCCAGCAGGTAGCGGGTGAGCTGCTCAGCGATTATCCCTGGATGCTGGCGGTCATTTTGTTCTTTGCCTCAACGCTGCTTTACTCTCAGGCCGCCACCACCAAGGCACTGATGCCGGCTGCGCTGATGCTGGGCGTTTCCCCGCTGACTGCCGTGGCATCTTTTGCCGCCGTGTCGGCCCTGTTTGTCCTGCCGACCTATCCGACCCTGCTGGCCGCCGTGGAGATGGACGATACCGGCTCCACCCGCATTGGCAAATTCGTTTTTAACCACTCCTTTATCCTGCCGGGCACGCTGGCGATCGTCTTCTCGGTAGCCTTTGGTTTCCTGTTTGGCCATCTGTTCCTGTGACCTTTGCGGGCGGATTTTTTCCGCCCGTTTCCTGTCAGTTACATCCTGAAAAGCCTCAGCCGCCGTGCCATGGTATATTTGCCAGCAGGAAAGGATGATCCCCTGAGCTCATCCAGCGCGGTGGCAGCCCCTTACTCGCCCCGCCGGTTTACTCAGTTCAACATGGAGACAGTGGTGACCTGCCATGGCTAAGTACCTCACAACACTTATTTTTTTGCTGCTGGCAACCCTGTTCAGCACCCCCGCCAGTGCGTCGCTGTTTGGGCCCAAAAGCACCAATAACTTTGGCACGGTCGATCAGGCATTTGCTTTTGATTTCAGCCAACAGGTGAACAGGCTGACCCTCAGCTGGCAGGTTAAGCCCGGCTATTACCTTTACCGTCAGCAGATTAAAATCTCGGCGCAGGGCGCAAAGCTGGCCGACTGGTCACTGCCGGAGGGCAAGCCGCATGAGGATGAATTTTATGGCAAGACCGAGATTTATCCAGAAAGCCTGACGCTGCCCTTCACTGTACAGCAGGCCGCAAAAGGCGCGACGGTCACCGTGACCTACCAGGGTTGTGCAGCCGCCGGATTCTGTTACCCCCCGGAAACCCGCACCGTGCCGCTGAACGAAGTCGTGGCAGAAAACGCCCCATCCGCTGCCGCTGGCAGCACTTTTGTTGGCACAAACAGCACCAGGAACCCTGTGCCGGTGACAGGGCAAACCCCTCCCGGCGAAAACCTGCCGTTCTCCCCATTGTGGGCGCTGCTGATTGGTATCGGTGTTGCTTTCACCCCTTGCGTATTGCCGATGTATCCACTGATTTCCGGCATTATCCTCGGCGGTAACCGCCAGTATTCGCTGGGTCGCCTGTTTGCGCTGGCGCTGGTTTACGTCCAGGGGATGGCCCTGACCTATACGGTGATGGGGGTGATTGTTGCCGCCGCCGGTCTGCATTTCCAGGCCGCTCTGCAGGCCCCGGCGGTGCTGATTGGTCTGTCCGTGCTGTTTATTCTGCTGGCGCTGTCGATGTTCGGCCTGTTCACCCTGCAGCTGCCCTCTTCCCTGCAGACCCGCTTAACCCTGTGGAGCAACCGCCAGCAGGGCGGCTCGCTGACCGGGGTCTTTCTGATGGGCGCGCTGGCCGGGCTGATTTGTTCTCCCTGCACCACCGCGCCGCTGAGTGCCATCCTGCTGTATATCGCACAGAGCGGGAACCTGCTGGCCGGTGCCGGAACGCTCTATCTGTACGCGCTGGGCATGGGACTGCCGTTGATTGCGGTCACGCTGTTCGGTCATCGCCTGCTGCCGAAAAGCGGCGCATGGATGGAAACCGTTAAGGAAGGCTTTGGTTTTGTGATCCTCGCCCTGCCGGTGTTCCTGCTGGAACGGGTGCTCGGCGATCTCTGGGGACTCCGGCTGTGGAGCCTGCTGGGTGTGGCCTTCTTTGGTTGGGCCTTTATCAGCCTTAAATCAACGAATGGCTGGCAACGTCTGGCACAGATCCTGATGCTGGCCAGCGCGCTGATTGCCGCCCGTCCGCTGCAGGACTGGGCCTTTGGCGCGCCGTCGGCCCAGGCGACCACGGCGCCCCTGGTCTTCACCCGCATCAGTGAAACAAATCAACTCACTCAGGCACTGCAGCAGAGCCACGGCCGCATCACTATGCTGGATCTCTATGCAGACTGGTGCGTGGCCTGTAAAGAGTTTGAAAAATACACGTTCAGCCAGCCCGGCGTTCAGAGTGCGCTGAAAAACACTCAGCTGCTGCAGGCCGATGTGACGGCAAACAACGCCCGTGACAGCGCGCTGCTGAAGCAGCTTCAGGTACTGGGCCTGCCGACCATCCTGTTCTTTGACGCCAGCGGCAAAGAGATCCCGCAGTCGCGCGTCACCGGTTTTATGGATGCTGCGGCGTTTGAGCAGCATTTGCAGAAACTGGCCCGTTAAACGACACTAGAGAAGATTTTCCGGCCTGAGCCGGAAAGACGCATACAAGAGGAGAGTCACTTGCAACGTGAACAGGTACTCGAGCATGCACTGAACGTACTCGAGCAAAATGGCCTGGCCGCCTCCACTTCCTTTGCCATGATGGCGGATGCCGTGGCGTGCCGGGAAGAGGACTTAAAACGGTTCTGGCCTGACCGTGAGGCGCTGCTGTATGACGCCCTGCGTTATCACAGCCAGCAGATTGATATCTGGCGACGCAGGCTGCTGCTGGACGAAACGCTGAGCGCTGAACAGAAACTGCTGGCGCGCTATCAGGTACTGGAAGACGCCGTGCGCAATAATCGCTACCCCGGCTGCCTGTTTATAGCCGCCTGCAGCTTTTATCCCCAGCCCGACCATCCTGTGCATCAGGTTGCCGAGCTGCAGAAGCGCGCCTCATGGCAATATACCCATGATTTGCTGAGCGAGTTGGGAACCGACAATCCCACGCTGGTGGCTCATCAGATGGAGCTGATCCTTGAAGGCTGTCTGAGCCGTCTGCTGGTGAAGCGTAACGCGCAGGAAGTGGCGACTGCCCGCACGTTAGCGGAAGATGTGCTGAGCATCGCACTCTGCCGTAAAAATGGCGCCCTTGCCTGAGCAAGTTTCAGGCGGAGCGCATAAAAATCAGCCATTCAGTCATCGTTTAAGGGTTTTTTGTGACAAAGCCGTTGACGGAAGGCGGCCTTTACGGTTTAATGCGCCCCGTTGCCCGGATAGCTCAGTCGGTAGAGCAGGGGATTGAAAATCCCCGTGTCCTTGGTTCGATTCCGAGTCCGGGCACCATCTTTAAAGAAACCAGCCTCAGGGCTGGTTTTTTGCTTTCTGAGTCTTAAGCCATTACAGATGTCATACTGCACCAGCCCCGGTTACAGTACCTGTTCCAGCATTGTCAGCACAGCCTGACTGCGCCCCGCCATATGTCCGGTATTCGCAGTCAGATGAGCAACAGACAGGCACGACTAGTGAAAGACAGCGATCGTCGATGTGATCTTTTGCTTTTTCATGTAGCTGACCAGAAATTCATACAGGTCATGGGTACGGGAAAGATTGAATTTTTTCATCGTCTGCAGCTTATAGGAGTATACGGTCTTCACAGATACGTTCAGGATCCTCGCAATGAGATGCATGTCGTATCCGGCGATAAATAAACCTGCGAACTCCTTTTGCCGTGCGGACAGTGAACGACCTTTACAGGCAGGCAGAGAAAGATATTCCCCGGTTTCCGTACTGATCCTCAGCAATGACATCAGAAAAATTTTCGACACTTTTTCCAGGGGACAGTCCCTGGGGATGACAATCATGCCAGGCAGGCAGCTGGGGATTTGCAGGCGAGTGTCAGGCAGGCTTCCGTCGTCAATACCGATAACGATGCTTTGCTTCTGTCGATAATCCAGGGCGGAATAACAGAATAAACAGTTTATGGCACTTTTAGGTAAAATAATAATATTCGCCAGGCTGACAGAATCCCGATCAATTTGGTCTTTAATAAGAACATTATATTCTTTGCCAGCAGTTTGCCTGATGAGTTGAGAAACCCCTTCTGAAAGATAAGCATTGCTTATATGAATAAGGACAACAATATTCTCTACTTTATCCATGTCGGTATCCTGCCTCCTGGCAATGTTATCCACGGCTCTGATGAAGCCGCAACTGATTAATTTTTTAGTCGAACCTCCCCCTGTCCAGTGAAATTTCGCCATTCTCTTTCATCTCTTTCAACACGCGGCTGATTGAGCTTTTTGAGAGATCGGAGCTATTTTCAACCAAATACATAACTGAAAATCTTTTCTTCAGATGTTCCGGGATCTGCTGCCAGCGATGGACTAGCGATCTGACTTCGTCAGCAGAGGTACACTTGTTCATCGAGATATGGCTCATCAGGTCAGTGTATTGATCCGACATTACCTTCATAACGTCTTCAAATATTTTTTTATCTTTAACAGACTTCCAGAAAAAATCATAATCCACATGCTTAATTTTTCCGTAATCAACCCGTTCAAGATACAAAGGAATTTCTTCAAGAGCAGGCATAAATCCTATAACGCAGGGAGCGGAAACAATGCTCAGAATTTTGTTCCCACCTTTTACCTTGAGGCAAAAATCCCCTTCAAGCAAAAGATACACTACGCGCTGATCTTTCTTACAAAACTTGTATCTTCTCTTACCTCTTGATATCTCATCAGGTTCGGAGTTCTCAGCATAAGGTAAGAGTAAGTTAATAATCTGCTCATTACTTTCAAGGACGCTAAACATATATAATCCAAATGTTTTAAATTTACAATAAAGAATAATTAAACTCATCCTTCCGAGTTTATGTGAACTCTCCAGATAAACATTCTTGTTTAAGCTAAGGGATATCACTCTGCACAGGCATCATGTTAATGTTGCCAAATGAGAGTTTTCATCAATATAACGGAACAGGGGGAAGCCCACTCGCCGCGAGAAGACAGAGAAGCCGGATCATGTAACCGAACACAACTCTCTGAATGACAGGCGCCTTGCTTTCTTCCCTGATCGTGTACTCTCATGTCTGCCTCACCATGTTTCGCCTATGTAATAGGTCATAACGACATCCTTTCCGTTTTTCTTAAAAAATTTAATGATTTTTTTGTAACGAATGTAGTCCCTAAAAGACGTCAATTAACATCCGTACCTCTCTGCTTAAACAAAAAGAAAAGAGATGAACATCAATAAATTCACCCTTAGTATGCCATTTCTCGGTCGCGATTCCTCTTTCCAGAAAAAAATTCACACCTCCATTTTACACTTAATGTTATTTAATTTTGTGCTCAATGAAACATAATCCAGGCTGAAAAAACATTACTTACCCCTGGAAATTTACCCTCAATGTTAAAGGAAAAATAGTTAACGAAATCAGTAATCCTTGCCAGACCCCCCCCTGACAAATTCCCGGTGATGCCGCCGAAGATGCAGCATTTTAGCCACAAATTATGCCTTTACCCTCCTGCCTTTTTCACACCGCCCCCCTCCCC
Source organism: Erwinia amylovora (assembly GCA_050311775.1). Taxonomy (GTDB): domain Bacteria; phylum Pseudomonadota; class Gammaproteobacteria; order Enterobacterales; family Enterobacteriaceae; genus Erwinia; species Erwinia amylovora_A. The sequence continues at coordinate 424,719 of JBNONK010000003.1, forward strand.
GGCGAAGACATTAATTCACAAAACAGGGCTCCCCCCCTTGATGAGACGACCTCTTTTTGATAACGGGTTTTTAGAAGGAAAATTCACTGATTGCGATTAGAGGCTTATTTAAAATACAGGACGTATAAGCAGAATTTTCATCTGGTTCATATCGTTATTCACAGTTTGATTCACATTCCTGCCGAATAAACAGCTTGTGACATTGAAAAAAAATCCACATAAAGATCACAATTGAGCAACATCAATGCTCATATGAAGAGTTTAAAAAATTTGCTAGATAACTAAATTAATAACACTTCTTAATAAGGAGGTTGTGAAATTAAATTCCATAATAAATATTAATGACACCATAATCATCTGTGAATATGAGATTAACTCGAGAGATAACTCAATGAAGTAAATCGTTCAATGTCTTGCCAAGAGCGGATTCAGATGAAAGAATGCCCTTCACAGCGATGATTTCAGGAGAAACGCGCTGAACCTCATCTATACGCTAACTATTTCGCAACAATCTGCATCATATTGCACGTTGAAACGGATTTTCGACATCACTGCAGGAGGGAACTATCGTCTGATGACGTCAGCCGATCGCCATCATTGACTGGCATATCGCAAAATTTTTTCTGACTTTCCAATAAACAGACTCAGTCTGAAGATGGATCAGGACATTCTTAAAAAAAATCACAACAGGGGGAAAATGACCTCCGCAATGATTAATTCATTACATCTGGAAAAGATCGGTCAGTTTAGGGAAAAAAGCCCTGTTTAGCTCTAATAATCATGGGAAAATTCAATGGAAGATATTAAAAAGCCTGTCCAAGTGGTCATTTATTACAATTTCAACATGTTCGATAATGCGATGTGTGAATATCTTAAAAATAAGATCACGACAGAAGTTATATCCGTGAAAACCTGTTCAGGCTATCAGGAACTCTTTAGTGAGGTTAAAAAGGGAAACGTCGACCTCATCTTTACGGAGTACAATTACCTCTACAAAAATTGTGATTCAGGAGAGCAACAGAAGTTAAAAAACCTCTGCTGCAAAAACAATGTTAAAACATTGATTTTCATGCAAAACACCAATACTCCCCTGATAAAAAAAGTGATCCAACAGCAATACGATGCGCTGGTCAGTACCCATGACAACATCGACGAATTGCAGAGAGCTATCGGGCATCTTATCTCAGATTCCGAAAAGCAGTTCATCTCTAAAGTGCTCAGTGAAGCCGTTAATGACAAGCTTAAAACGCAGGATCAAATCGCACTGACCTCTAAAGAGTGGGAGGTTGTCTTCCTGATTGCACAGGGCCATTCCCTTTCTGATATAGCCGCCAAGAAAAACAGGGCCATCAGCACAGTTGCCACGCAAAAACAGAATGCGATGAAAAAACTGGATATCAAAAGTAATGCGGAGTTATTGAAGTACGCATATCTGAATGGAATGCTGTAATTTCATGAAAAAAGCTGAATTACTATTAATCCTGGTTTCCTCGGCCATAAGCATGTCGGGACACGCATTGAGCTTACAGCAATCAGTTATTGCCGCGCGTTTTTACGATACTGAATTTATCGCGGCAGGCAAACTGCATGATGCTGAAGGACAGAAACGTTATCAGGGCTTCGCCGGGCTTCTGCCGGAAATTTCACTCACGGGGAGCTATTACAAGCAGGATCAGCCCGACGCCTCTTATGCCGCAGGCATCAAACGCCATAACTACAGTTTTAACCTTTCGCAGCCGCTGTTCGATCCCGCCCGCTTTGCTACCTGGAAAAGAGCCGATGCAGCAGCCGATCTGGCCGATGCGAACTATATGCTGGCCCAGCAAAAGCTGATTCAGGATGTCAGTAAAGCCTGGTTCTCGGTGATTTTTGCACGCAGGCAGCTGGCGACGCTGCAGCAGGAGATGAAGACTTATGAAGTGCAGCTTAATAAAGCCCAAAAAGCCCAGCAAATCGGCGATGGCACGGTGCTGGATGTCGATGATGCTCAGGCCAGTTATGATCGTGCGAGAGCAGATATGCTCTCCGCTGAAGACGATCTGAATCACGTCAGCCTCGATTTTAACCGCTTAACCGGGCTGCCTGCCGAAGAGATTCAGGAAGCGGATCTGCGCTGCCTTTTTCATCCGCAAAAGGAAACGATGCAGCAGGTTGTGATGCGTACGACGCAAAAGAACCTCAATATCATCGCCGCCTCGCACAAGCTGGAAGAGACCCGGGCGGATGTCATCAGTGCGACATCCGCTCATTTACCCGTGGTGACCCTGCAGGCTAATTACGGCACAAACTGGAGCCGGGCGGAAAATGGAAATGTGCTGGATGAAGTTTTCGGTTCCACCTCCAAAACCAAAAATACCTATGTTGGGGTCAACGTCGCGGTTCCTCTCTTCTCGGGAGGAAAATATCTCTCACAAAGCTTTGAAGCCGCCAGTCGTCGCGATCAGGCCAGAGAGCTGCTGGAGGATACCCGCCGAAAAGTCGTACAGGACACCAAAGCCTCGTGGCTCGGCGTAAACAACAACCTGGCGAAAATAAATGCCTATCTGCGTTCGGTAGAGTCCGCGAAGAAAAAAGTCGCCTCCACCGCCTATGGCAAAGAGCTGGGATTAAGAACGCTGGTCGATCAATTCAATGCAGAAAAAGACCTGTTCAAATCACGACAGGACCTCACCGAGGCAGAAAACAATTTTGTTCAGCAGAAGATCGCACTGGCGGCCGCTACCGGCGATCTGGATTACTCCACGCTGAATAACTATGCCTGCAATCAGGCTTTATCAAGGTAGATAAATTTATGAGTGACAAATTATTCAGGGATGAAGCGTTAGAGGCTAATCGATCGAAAGCCGTAGGAAAAGTTGCTCTGTACTGTCCCCCTTACCGCTGGCTGAATATCGCGCTGGTGATGATTGTTACCCTGATCGTGGTGCTGTTCTGCATTTTCGGAAGCTATACCCGGCGTGAAACAGCGTCCGGTTCGCTGCTACCCGTTAACGGCGTGATGAATATCATGGCGGTCAACAGTGGAACGTTGCTCGACCTCACGATGACAGTTGGCCAGAACGTGAAGAAAGGGCAGCGTCTGGCCACCGTGTCGTCGGAGATTGCCACCCAGTATGGTCAGACTCGCAGCATGATCTCAGAGCAGCTGAACCAGCAGATTGCCGGGCTGGAAAACGAGCTGAAGAATCTGGTGACCCTCAATGAAGAAACGGTCAGAGGGCTGGCAGACAAAAAGAGCATGCTGCAGCAGCAGATCGGCCAGCTGAATAAGATGTATGCGCAGCGTGTCTCACAGGTCAGCCTGACCCACCGGCAGGTTAATAAACTGCTGTTAATGCGGGAGAAAGGCTACGCCTCCAACACGCAGGTTGAACAGCAGCAGTCGGCCTTGCTGGACGCGGAATCCCGGCTGCTGGAGGTGGATCGGCAACGCACTGACGTGCAGCAGCAGTTGACTCAAACATTACAACAAATCCGCGAGCAGCCGGTTAATACGCGTAATAAGCAAAATGATCTTGAGCGGCAGCTTTCCACGGTTCGCCAGTCACGGATAGAAAACGAGTCCCGCCGTTCGGCTGTACTGCAGGCACCGGAAGATGGCATCGTCGGCTCAGTGCTGGTGAAAGCCGGGCAAATTGTCAGCGCCGGACAGTCGGTAGCTTCCCTTCTTCCTGAAAATGCCAACCTGATGGCCCGTATTATGGTCAGCAGCCGGGCAATAGGCTTTATCAGACCCGGTCAGCGCGTAGTGCTACGTTATCAGGCCTTCCCCTATCAGAAATTCGGCCAGCAGTTTGGCACCGTCTCCGACGTTTCACGCGTCTCGCTTTCTCCGCAGGAAGTCTCGCATCTCACCGGGGCAATGCAGGTTCAGGAAGCCTTTTATCAGGTCAGGGTTGACCTCGATAAGCAATTTATCAGCGCCTATGGCGCCGAGCTTAAATTGCAGCCCGGCGGCACGGTGGAAGCCGATTTCATTATCGACAAACGACGCCTTTATCAGTGGGTACTTGAACCCCTTTACGCGCTTGGACGCCATACGTCTGTTTAATTTTTCTTACCAGGTTATTAAATAATATGAATATTCTGAAAGATCTTCAATTCTCCTGGCGGAAAAGCCTGCCGGTATTACACCAGACTCAGGCAGCAGAATGTGGACTGACCTGCGTCGGCATGATTGCCGGCTATTATGGCCATAAAACGGACATGATCACCCTGCGCCGCGCACATCCGACTTCCCTGAAGGGCGCCACCCTGGCCGATGTGATCCAGACCGCCAACAGCATGGGATTATCAGGCCGCGCACTGAGGCTCGAGCTGGATGAATTAGATAAGTTACATCTCCCCTGCATCCTGCACTGGGATATGAATCATTTTGTCGTTCTGAAGGCCGTTTCTAAAAATAAGATTACCCTGCACGATCCGGCGCGTGGAAAATGTGAAATCCCGCTGGACGAAGTTTCAGACTCCTTTACTGGCGTGGCGCTGGAACTCTACCCTAACTGTAATTTCGTCAAAAAGAATGAAAAAACCCAGCTGTCGCTGCTGAAGTTGATCGGCAATGTCTCCGGTATTGGCTCTGCTTTCCTGCAGATAATGGCCCTGTCGGTCGCACTGGAAGTGTTTGGCCTGCTGTCTCCTTTCTACATGCAGTGGGTGATGGACCAGGTGCTGGTTTCCGCTGACCGCGATCTGCTGACCCTGCTGGGCTGCGCCTTTATCTGCGTGATCCTTCTGCAGACGGTGATTTCCGCGCTGCGATCCTGGGTGACCACCTGGTTCTCCAGCCTGCTGAGCGTGCAATGGTCGACCAACATCTGCACGCATTTGCTGGGGCTGCCAATGACCTGGTTCCAGGAGAGACACATTGGCGACATTGTGTCGCGCTTTGGCTCAATCTCCACCATTCAGAATACGCTGACTACCCGCTTTATCAGTTCCATTCTGGATGGCGTGATGGCCGTGATCACGCTGATTGTGCTGTTCAGCTATAACATGACCCTGACCTGGATTGTCCTCGCCACCGTTGCTATCTACACCGTGCTGCGCGCGGCTTCCTTCCGGCCGTTCCGTCAGGCTAACGAAGATCAGCTGATCGCCTCCGCCAAAGCTCAGTCCCAGCTGCTTGAATCCATCCGGGGTATGCAGGCAGTTAAACTGAATAATAAAGAGGAGATCCGCGTCTCCAGCTATGCCAGCGAACTGGTCCAGGTAACCAACAAAGGGATACAGATCCAGCGGCTGACGATCCTGTTCAGCGTCCTGCAGGGGCTGACCTCCGGGATCAGCCGGATCGTATTGATCTGGCTGGCGGCTATTCAGGTGCTGGACGGTAACTTCTCCGGCGGGATGCTGGTGGCCTATATCAGCTTTTCCGACCAGTTTATTTCCCGCATCACCGGGCTGGTCAACGCCATTATCGACTTCACAATGCTACGACTGCATGGTGAGCGTCTGGCCGATATTGTGCTGACCGAAACGGAAGATAACACCGAAAACGTGGTTAAGTTGCCGGATCAGGCCACTGCTGCCTGCTCGGTTGAAATCAATAATCTGGACTTCCGCTACGCAGAAACCGAACCGTTCATCCTGAAAAACACCAGCTTTGCCATTCAGCCGGGAGAATCGGTGGCCATCGTTGGGCCGTCGGGCCAGGGGAAAACCACGCTGGCGAAACTTCTGCTGGGGCTGTTGAGGCCAGAGGCTGGTGAGATTTGTATCAACGGCGTGGACATTACCAAACTGGGGATGAAGTATTACCGTAATCGCATCGGCAGCGTGATGCAGGATGACATTCTGTTTGCGGGCTCGATCATGGATAACATCTGCTTTTTCGACCCGGTCTATGACGAGGAGAGAGCGATGATGGTGGCCCATATGGCCCGCATCCATGAAGATATCATCGCCATGCCGATGGGTTACAACAGCCTGGTGGGGGATATGGGGTCATCACTGTCAGGCGGGCAAATTCAGCGCGTGTTACTGGCAAGGGCACTGTACCGCCAGCCGCAGTTATTGATTCTGGACGAGGCAACCAGCCATCTGGATGTGGCAAGGGAAAGCGCCATCAACAGTGCCATTGCCGGAATGCAGGTCACAAGGATCATTATCGCGCACCGTCCGGAAACGATTATGAGCGCAGACAGGATCATCCAGCTTGATAAAGGTGAGATTAAACAGATCCCGAAAGAGTTGTTTACCACCCGCGTTCAGGCGTAATTTCGCAGCACCTGCGGGTGCTGTGAAAGTTAAGCCACCGGACAGCAGCAGTTCAGTGCGCACAGAAATCACAGCTTTTACCGGTACGGCTCGGTAGACTCGGGTTTTCAGTCCTGGCCAGCGAGGACGAAGACGGCCGGCGAACCGCGAGAAGCAGGAGCAGGAGCAGTGAAATGTTAACGGATGCAGGAATTATCCCGCAGTTGCAGCAGATCCTGGGCGCAGGACAGGTGCTCATCAGTGAGGACAGCAAGGCTTATTACACTAAAGGTTTTCGGGTTGGCTGCGGTAAAGCGCTTGCCGTTGCGCTTCCCACCACCCTCTCTCAGCTCTGGCAGGTTCTTCAGGCCTGCGTTGCCTGCGATAAAATCATTCTGATGCAGGCCTCCAATACCGGCGTTACGGGCGGATCCACTCCCGATGGCAGTAAAGATTACGATCGTGAGATTGTGATTATCAGCACCCGTCAGCTGAAGGGCGTGCAGGTGATCGACGATGCCCGGCAGGTCGTTGCCTTCCCCGGCAGCACGCTGACCGAACTGGAAAATGCACTGAAACCGCATGGTAAAGAACCCCATTCCGTTATTGGATCATCCTGCATTGGTGCCTCAGTGATTGGCGGCATCTGCAACAATTCGGGCGGGTCACTGATCCGCCGGGGACCGGCTTTCACTGAAAAGTCTCTGTTTGCCCGCCTTGATGCCGACGGCAAACTTTCTCTGATAAACCATCTCGGTATTTATCTGGGAGAGACGCCGGAAGAGATGATCGCCAATCTGGAAAAACAGGCTTACACCACGGGTGAAGCCGCAGACTGGGAAGGTAAAATCTGGGCAGACGATTACGCCGCTATTCTGCGGAACGTGGATGCCACCACGCCAACCCGCTATAACGGCAACATACAGTATCTGCATGACAGCTCGGGCAGCGCAGGCAGAGTGGCGGTCTTTGCCGTCCGGCTTGCTACCTTTGCCGCCAGTGATAAAACCAGCACTTTTTACATTGGTACAAATGACGAAAGCGAGCTGGTTGCCCTGCGTCGCTATCTGTTGGAGGAGCTGAGCGAGCTGCCTTTGCAGGCTGAATATATCCATCGCAACGCATTTGATCTGACCGTGCGCTATGCCAAACACATGTACTGGGCCATCAATCGTCTCGGTCCGGAAGCGCTTCCCCGGCTGATGGCCAGTAAGGCGAAGTGGGATATGCGGGTCAGGAAGCTGCCGCTATTGCCACATAACGCCGTGGATAAAGTGCTGCAGGCGATCAACCGCGTTACCCCAAAGGCGGTGGCACCTCGCCTTCTCGAATATCGCGATCGTTTCGGGCATCACCTGATGATCAAAGCAGACGCGCTGCACGCTGAAGAGCTGAACCAACTGCTGCATAATTTCTTTGTCGGTAAAACCGGCAGCTATTTTTCGTGCGATCGGCGGGAGGAGCGGGATGCTTTTCTGGTTCGTTTTGGCGTGGGCGGCTGCACCATCTCCTACTGTGACTATAAAGGGATAGACGCTAATCAGCGGCTGATTGCCTTTGACGTGGCGCTGCGCCGCAACGACAGCGAGTGGAGGATCAAGCTACCGCCTGCCCTGCAGGACAAAGTTCTGGAAGATTCATGCTGCGGTCATTTCTTCTGTTTTGTGAACCATCAGGATTATATTCTTAAACCCGGCGTGGATGCGCTGGCGTTTAAACATGATGTTCTGGCATATCTGGATCAGCGTGGGGCTAAATACCCGGCAGAGCATAATGTCGGCCATCTTTACCATGCTTCCTGTGAACATGAACAACACATGCGGCAGTTGGATCCGACCAACAGTTGTAATCCAGGAATAGGCAAAACCAGTAAGAAAAAGTTCTGGCAATAATTAACCTGAGCAGGGGTTGCAGAGACAATCTGCAACGCCCATCCTGACTATTTTCTGTGGGGGCCAGGGTGTTCCCCCCGTCCCTGCAGCCCTCCCCAACCGATCTGGAATTTTGTTTCCAATAATAGTCTGTTTATCAATATCCCTTAACCTTGATCCGTCATGATCAATCTTGTATCTTGCGCCCCGTCACTTAACACGCGTCATACCGTATGAGCTTTTCTAAAAATGAGCATGAAATGCACATAAAACCTTTTACTTTCATGGAATTATACCAAATTATTACATCCCTGAATAATGATAATCTGATGGAATATTCTGACTTTACAGTCCAAAGAACGACTTGGCGCGCTCTGAATAACAGTGATTAACAGTCAAACAATCACGCTAAATAATGAATTTTATTCATACAGTATGTATCAACTCACAAATTTCACTGGTCATGAAAAAATCAGATGACAGATTCTGGACTTCATGCACTCTCTTCTCTAAAAATCGTAACGTCTCCACAGAGTTGAGTGCCATCGAAACAAGCATGATGACGTAAAGGGGTTCAATTATTTTAAATAAAATATAACCAGAAAAGGATTTCAGGTACTGATGAAAACAGATGCCTTCAGAGGTAGCCATGGAAAATAACCACAACAGCCGCAAATCAGATTCAGTCTTCATAATTAATGAAGATACTGTTTTTAGTCCACAAGCCCACAAACTTTTTTGCATAAAGAAAGATTTTTCCCACCAGGCATATAATATTAATGTTCCGGCCAGCCGGTGTCTGATGTTATTGATTGAAAACAGAGGAAAAGTCGTTACGCGGGATGAATTTCTCAAACATGTCTGGACGGAGAATGGGGTCGTTGTTTCACAAAACACCTACTACCAGAACATCTCCATTCTGCGCCGGACGCTGAGAAAAGCAGGATTGGGTAATGACATCATTGTGACCCTTCCTCATCGGGGGCTGACTTTACATCCAGAAGTTGAAATCCGGGAACACTGCGTTAAGGGTGCCGCCGGGAAATCCGTTTCGGCACCCGCTGAGATAGGGGTATCGTTGGCAGAGGCGCCTGATGGTGTCAGAGTAATACCGGCAACGGCAGATGCGCAGAACAATCGGCAGACAGAGGATCAGAAGCAGAAGGGTCTGCAACCCTATCAGATGATTATCATGACCATCATCTTCTCAACCACGATCCTGCTGCTTAATGACTACCTCATGGCCACTCTGGAGAAGTCATCGGCAGAAAGACCAGCGGAGAGAAACAGTTGTACCTTCGGTATTGAGAAGAATCATATTGATGCAATGCCTCAAAAAAAACTTCACTCATTTTTGACAGACGCAGTCTCTTAAGGCTCAATTTTGAGCCTTTTTATATTGGGGAATGAAACCCTGCGAAGGCCAGTATTTATATTCTCTCAGCCCTGATTTGCCTGTCACCACCCGTCCCTTTAACAGAACCTTACGTAAACTAATCTCAACTCCCTGTATCGTTCACCTGTGAATAATTTGAATTAGGACAATATTGATAAGCCCTTTCTTCCCCATAACATTCGGGGTTATTTGACGGCAGCGGGACAGGTCTGCGCGGCAAAGCAGGTATTCAGCTCCGACATGTGCCTTAAAGGCTATTTGTAACGACACGGAGAGCCAATCACCAGGGTAAAGGTCGTGAACAACCACAGGATCCCGGACATTCTCTTTACCGAAGCAGAAGAGGAGTCTTCCCCTCGCGCGCTGTTCCAGAAAGGCACCGGGATCGTGCTGGAGCGGAAAGATCTGATTTGGCAGTGATCGCTAGCCAAACGTGCCGTTTATGGATAAGGCGACCAGGCATCTGGATATCGATCACGAAGTGGCGGCTAATAAAGCGATCTCTTCACTGCAGACCACCCGCATCATCGTTGCTTGCTGCCCTTAGACGATTGCCTCTGCAGACCGGAGGAGCACGCTAACTCAATCTGGTTGACAAACTCTGAGCGTGAGGCTAACTCGGGAAAGCTGCGCCGCTCACATCAGGTTTATCAGGGGGCCGAAACAATGTTCATTTCGTTTAAGGTCCCAGCTTCTGCCCCTCAGATCTTTCTGAATATGGCAGAAAACAGGGGGCTTTAACATTTTGGGCAGTTTTCACCTTTCCCGGCGCGTCAGGAAAAGCAATAATTCGTGCAGGTGGATCAGGACGGTATTAACCTGGTCATCAGGGACAGAGAGCTGCATAAAAGGATTTTACCATGCCCGGAATCGTGGTCATTGACGACCATCCTGCGATTTGCTTTGCGGTGAAGGCCCTGCTGGCCCCGCTGACTAATGGCGAAATTCATATCGCTACCAGTGGCGTCAGCGCTTTAGCCAGTATCAGAGAGCATCAACCTGAGTTAATCATTTTAGACATCATGCTGAACAAGATGGATGGCCTGCAGGTTCTCCATCACATTCGTCAGCTCATGACCAGAGCACGTGTTGTGGTCTATACCAGCCTGCCCACCGACACCTATGCGCCAAGAGCGCTGCGGGGAGGTGCCGCAGCCTTCTTCAGTAAGGAGGCTGATATCCGGCAGCTCCTGCCACTCTGTCAGTTAGTGTTACAGGGGTACAGTTGCTTTCCTTACACCACGCTTAACGGCCTGACAGCCTCTCTTCAGCAGGATGATCCATTAACCTCTCTGTCAGATCGTGAGATGACGGTCATGCGCTATCTCGTCAGCGGACTAAGCAATAAAGAAATTGCGGAACGGTTACTGCTGAGTAATAAAACCGTCAGCACATATAAACGGCGACTACTCGACAAACTTCAGCAGGACAGTATCGAAGGGCTTGCCAGACTACTGACCCCTCAGCAGGCCGATGGGGAGCAAGGGAGTGCGTAAAATTTTTTATCTATTCTGCCTGCTTTGCCTGCCCGCGATGGCAGACACTTCGAAAGAGTATCGGGAGCTGAAGCTGATAAGTCGCGAACAGGTTCAGATACCCGACCCGGAACTGAGCTATACCCAATGGCAGTGGCTGCACCGTAAGCGAACGCTTGTTTATGGTTTCGCCAAACCAGAATATCCTCCTTATGACATGATCAGCGGTTACCTTGAATACGACGGGTTGAATGCAGATTATCTTGGGCTATTGGCTTATACACTCAATATGCAGATGCTGGTTCGTGTTTATCAGAACAAATCCGAGCTTATGGCCGCTCTGAAAAGAGGAGATATCGATCTGATCGCGAATGCGGGTAAACAGGATGCCAGCAAATACAGTTTAATTCTGACAATACCTTACCGCACTTCTGTCCCCGCGCTGATTGAGCGGACAGGCTCGTTGCTGAAACCTTCCTCGGAAAAACGCATCGCTTTTGAACCTCCGTTCAGCAACAGACGAAGTCTTGCCGGTTACATCACGGGTAGCATTATACAAAATTATGACTCTGCCCGCCTCGCACTGGAAGCACTCTCCTTCAGTAATCTCGATGCCTGGATAGGGGATACCATGGCGTCACGCTACCTGGTTAATCAGACCAACATGACTAACCTGCGTGTGCAGGTTCTCTCGCAGGAGGAAAGAAGCCCCTTTTCTTTTGGCCTTGCGCCCGGCCACGAGCAATTAAGGAATGCCCTCAATGCCGTCCTGAAAAACATCCCGGAGAATATCCATTCTTCTGTCATAGCCCGCTGGCAGGGAACACCAGCCTCGCTTCAGGCGGGAGAGAACCTGTTATTTACCTCTCTGGAGCGTAAGTGGCTGGACGAACACCCGGTAATCCGCATAGTCGTAAATAAAGATTACGCACCACTCAACTTTTTTGATGACACGGGACATTTTCGTGGCCTGAGTGCCGATGTTATCAATACCATTGCCGAACGAACCGGTCTGAAATTCACCATTGTTCAAGCTTCCACTTTGCTTGAAACAATCAATGAAGTGAAGTCGGGTAAAGCCGATGCCATTGCGGGTTTACCGAGAGAAATGGCATGGCCGAATGGGTTACTGACAACTCGCTCTTATCTACTCAACTCCTGGGTACTGGTTGGAGACAGGGCGCAAAAAGGCTCACAACACCTGCAAACCATCGCGCTGATAAAAGGTTACCCGTTAGAGGATTTTTTGCAGCAGCACTATACTGGCGTCCGCCTTCTGGCCGTTGACACGGCAAAAGACGGGTTGCAGGTAGTCAGGAAGCAGCAAGCTGATGCACTGGTCATGCCGCTCATCACCGCCAACTACCTGCTCGCACAGGAGCCCTCATCCGGGCTTGAGATCCTGACGGGCCTGAATACGGAACAATCTCATTTTGGGATTGGCCTGCCCAGTCAAAAATATCTCCTGGCGACCATTCTTAATAAAGCATTACTCAGCATTCCGCCCGAAGAAATGCAGGCGATAACCCGCAGTTGGTTCTACAAAACTGAGCTGTTTAACAGCGCTCCCGGCCTTTCAACAGCGACGGCACCAACGGGCTGTCTGATTGCGCTTGCCACCCTGTTAGTCTGCCTGACGCTTTTTATTGCGTTTCGTTACTATCACCGACGTCTGCTGCTCCGACAGCAGGCGCTGACCGAGCAATATCAACAGGCAAAAAGGCTGGCTGATGAGGCCAACCGCGCCAAAAGCACCTTCCTTGCCACAATGAGCCACGAAATTCGCACGCCGCTGAATGCCATTATCGGCTCGCTGGAACTGGTGGTGCGCCAGCAGCAGGAAAGCGCCCCGGTAGAAACCTCTCTGCTAATTGCTGCGCATGAGTCTGCCCTCTCGTTACTCAACCTGATCGGTGACATTCTGGATATCTCGCGTATCGAAAGTAACCGCCTGATGCTCTATCCCACACGAACCAATTTCCGGCAGTTGATTGAATCCGTGGCAATGCTTTTCGAAAGCGTGGCACGGCAAAAGGGGCTGGATTTCAGGCTGGAAATTGAGAATGGCATTGCTGGCGAGGTACTAACGGACGCATTCAGAGTCAAGCAGGTGCTGTCAAACCTGGTGAGCAACGCGATTAAATTTACTGCCCAGGGAGAAGTCACACTCAGTGCGCACCTGATTGCCCTCAGCGAGGAGCGACTTGACGTTTGTCTGCGTGTGATCGACACCGGCCAGGGCATTTCACCTGCGGTACAACAATGGCTTTTCCAGCCGTTTATGCAGGGGAGCGATCCGGGCAAAGGAGCCGGCCTTGGCCTCTATATTTGCCGGGTGCTGGTTGAAATGATGGGCGGAGAAATTACGCTATCCAGCCAGAATGAGAGCGGCAGTGAATTCATCGTTAAGCTCTCTTTACCGCGAATGGAAAAAACAGAGGAAGCACCCGTTCCACAGAAATCAGGCAAAAAAGAGCATCGTCTGAAAATTCTGGTTGCCGAGGATAATAACGCCGGACGAATGCTGCTGACTCAACAATTGCAGCATCTGGGTCACCTCGTCATCCCGGTCGAGGATGGGGCGCTGGCGCTGGATCGCTGCCGCGAACAGACGTTCGATCTGATTATCACCGATTGCCATATGCCCAATATGGATGGTTACCAATTTGTCGAGCAATTGCGACAGTTAGAGCAGCAACAGCAGTGCTCACCAACACCGGTATGGGGGCTTACTGCCGACGCACAAAGCAGTACCCACCATGTATGTATCGGTGCAGGTATGGACGACTGTCTGTTCAAACCGGTCACGTTAAAAGGGTTGAAGGAAAAGCTGGATACCCTGACTACGACCCTCAGCGATATTGACGCACGCCGTTTCAATATATCCCGGCTCCCGGATGAACTCCGCACACCTGCCGTCTTCAGAGAGTTTATCCAAACCCTGCTGGCCAGCCTGCGGGAAGACCGCACCACACTCGACGAAGAGAGCTGTTGCTCGCCTCTACGCCAGGCTGAGATTGCCAAACTGGCCCACCGAATTATTGGCGGTGCCCGTCTTGTTCAGGCGGCGGAACTGGAAAAAGCCTGCCGTGATCTGCAGGAAACAGTGACCCCAGATTCGCTGAAAAAAGTTAGACAGGAAGTTGAGCGGCTAATCGCTGAACTGGCCGCAATGAAAAGCTAAATCTCGCTTTTACGGGGCATGCCTCAGGGACTACAAACCATGAGTCCGTTCCTACAGATGAAAGAGGCCGTTCCTACAGCTTAATGCGTCCCAATGCGCCTTTTCCCGGTCTCTCCATCACGTTATTCTTTTGCTTACTGGATGGGAGGAGCACTTCTCCCGCAAACAAGCGATAAATAAGGATATTGAAATGAATAAAATGAAAATGAGTATTTTACCTTTGGTTTTGGTGCTCGGCGCGAGCTTTAGCGGTATGGCTTCTGCTGACTGTGATATTAAAGCTTCCGTTCTGGAAGCGAAGATTGCCAAAGCAGAGCAGTATGGCAATACCGCGCAGGTCGCTGCACTGAAAAAAGCCCTGGCTGAAGTCAATGCTAACTGCACCGACAGCGCCAAACTGCTGCATGCCCAGGAGAAAGTTACCAAAGCAGAAGCCAAACTGGAGAAGAAACAGGCAGAGCTGGCCGAAGCTCAGTCAAATTTACGTGAAGCTCAGGCTGATGGCAACAGCAAAAAAATCACCAAATACCAGAAAAAAGTTCTTGAAAAGCAAGCTGATGTGAAAGAAGCCGCCGCTGATTTGGCAAAAGCCAGGGCTACGCTGGCCGCACTGCAAAGCTAATCCGACTTTCATTTTTCTCAAGGCGCCTTTGGCGCCTTTTGCTGTTGTGTTTCTTAGGATAAAACTGTTCACGGATGAAAGTTTTACTGCGCACACTGACGTGCTTACTGCTCGGAACAACGCCCGCCAGTTATGCAAAAAACGCCTCGCTGTTTATCATCGTTAATGATACCTGGCGTGGGCATACCACGCTCAATTTTAGTGATCCAAAACACCCCTGTCTGACCGCGCCACTGCTTCAGGAGTGGGGCATCCGCTATAAAAATCTGGGGAGGATTTCCTTCTCTGCAGCAGGCTGCGCGCAGGCATCGTCATTAACTAGCGCTCATATTCATTCTGAATATGATGAAAAAGCGCAGATGTTGATACTGACCATTCCGCCTGGGCTGCTCAGCAATATTGTCAATGGGGTTGCCACCAGCCGCTGGGATGATGGCATCAATGCCGCCTTTGTCGATTACGATATCAGCTACTCGCACTTCACAGGCAAAAGCTACGACACTACCCCCCGCCAGCACAGTCTTGAAATTGATACCACTTATGGTCTCAATCTTGCCGCCTGGCGCTTTCGCTACAAGCCGGTTTTTACTAAAGATCCTTACAGCGATCCCCGCTGGCGTACTGATAATGCGCAGGCTTTTCGCACCCTCCGCTCTCTCCGGTCTTTACTTACCTTAGGTGACAACGCCACCTCCTCTGATATGTTTGACAGCGTGAGCTATCGCGGCGTCAGTCTGTCAACGGATGACCGTATGCTGCCTGATGAGCTGCGTCCTCTTTCTCCCTGGATCCATGGATTTGCCCGTACAGAGGCTCAGGTCAAGATCAGACAATATGGTACGGTTATTTATCAAACCACCGTGCATCCGGGTGCTTTTGTGCTGAAGGATATTTATCCGGTAAACGCCAGTGGCGATATTGAAATGACCATCAAAGAAGAAGATGGCAGCGAAACCGTACGCAATATTCCGTGGTCTGCCATGCCCAATCTGGTGCACAAAAACCAATGGAAATTTGCTTTCACGACAGGAAAATACCGTCCTTACTATCTTCTGGAAGAGGAGCAGCCGTGGTTCAGCCAGCTGACGCTAAGTTATGGGCTGCCACAAGACGTAACCCTGTTTGGCGGCACCTCGGTATCCAACTTTTATCAGAGCGGACTTGCAGGCGTTGGCAGGAGGTTCGAGGGGCTGGGCGCACTGTCGGTGGATTTAAGTGTTTCATCAGCACAAGATCCCCGCCGGCCCCGTTCCGATCGCGGGACGATGGCCCGCCTGCGCTACAACAAAGCCCTCTCAGAGTGGGAATCCTCCTTCAGCCTCACCGCGCAATACTATCCTGACCAGCGTTACCGTACCTTCAGCGAAGCTGTGTCCCAGCAAAACCGCAACTGGTGGGACTGGGATAACGGCGTGTTTGTTGGAGAGTTTGATGCTGAAAAGAAGAATAAGTTTGCCGTTAGCTACACGCAAAATATCACCGAAGAGGATAGTTTTTACCTGACACTGGAAAGTGAAACTCTGCGGGGCCGTAAAAAAAGGGAAACCACTCTTGAGATCGGCTACAACGGAAGCTGGAATAAAATAGATTACTCGCTTTACGCGGAATATAACCGCCCTGAGGAAGAGAAAGAGGAGAGTAAGATCACCTTCTCGGTCGCCATTCCCTTTCAGTTATTTGCAACTCGGCGTATCAAGCTGAATGTGGAAAATGCGCTGGCGAAAAATGGCGATGCCAGCCGCAAAGTGGGCATAAGCGGCACCGCGCTGGAGGATTACAGCCTGAGTTATAACCTCAGTAATACGCTGGAAGAAGGCAACGGAAGCAGTCAGAAGATGACCGTGGATTATCAACATAATGCTGGTGAACTAATGGCGATATACACCAACAAAAAACTCACCTCAGCTAAATATATCGGCGCAACCGGCAGCATCATCGCGCATGAGGGGGGCGTCACGCTCGGGCAAAGTATGGGAGAAACGGTGGCGATTGTTGAGGTTGAGAAAACGGGCAATATCGGCATCACCAATCAGTATGGCACAACCACCGATCGGCGAGGCTTTGCCTTAATTGGTAATCTGACGCCATATCGGGTCAATGAATTAATGCTGGATACGTTTAGCCTGGGTGTAGATCGGCAGCTGCCAGTAAGTGAAATGGATGTGGTGCCGACGGCAGGCGCAATCATGCACAGCCGCTTTATGCCTCCCGTCAGGACCGCCCCCTGAGTTAACACCTGCCAGTGGGCCGTCCGGCAATTTCACACCAGCTACCGGCTTAGTTCGCGTAAGCTTCAGTCGAAATTGTCAGCTTCACTTCATCGCTCACTGCCGGGACATATTTGTCCAGCCTGAACTCCGAGCGTTTAAAGGTGGTGCTGGCATCAAAACCAACCGCCTGCTTTTTCACCATCGGGTGCATGCCCTGTTTGTTAAGCACCGCGTGCAGAATAACCGGTTTGGTGATGTCTTTGATGGTCAGATCGCCGTAAACATCCATTTTATTTTTCCCTGTGCTGACCACTTTGGTGCTTTTAAAAGTGGCTGTAGGGTATTTTGCCACGTCAAAGTAGTCAGCCCCTTTAAATTCTTCGGTGAGCTTATCAACATGAGTATCAATGCTGTCGACCGGAATAGTGACATCCACCCTGGACTGGCTGACGTGGGCAGAGTCGAAGTCGATGTTGCCGGTGATTTTGGATAAATCCGCAGTAGGATGCGAGAAACCAAAGTGAGTCCATGAGACCACTACCGAAGTGTGGCCGGAGTCCATTGCGTAACTTTCTGTCGCTGCGGCAGAAAACTGAGAATAAACGGCGGTACTGACTAATAACGGTAAGGTAATTTTTTTGAGCAGTGACATTCATCCAGACCTTATTTTCTTTAACAGTATTTTTGATACTGCAAGATAATTCACCACACCGATAGTGAAGATATTTGACCAGGTCTGTCAAAAAGATTAGATAACTCGCGGAATGATTTAAGACCGGTCGGAAATTAATATTTTCTCCGCCGGTCCATCTTATTTATTCATCCCATGCCGGGACCGGATCGGCAAAAGCGGTCCAGGCGTCCGGCCCCATCGCCATCTCCTGATCGGTCAGCAGGGCCGCACCCAGCAGATATCTCAGCGTGTATTCATCCATCTCCATGCCGATAAAGACCAGCTCCTGGCGGGCATCCCCGACTTTATCGTGCCAGTTCTTCATGATCAGCTGGCGGCTCTCTTCGTCCTGCGGCCAGTACTCCCGCGGTACGCTGGCCCACCACATCCCCGCCCGTCCCTGACGCGAGACGCCGCCGGCCTGCGACCAGCTCCCGGCGAAGCCCGGACGGCTGGCCAGCCAGAAATAGCCTTTCGAACGCACCACGCCCGGCAGTTTGCCGTTTACCACGCTCCAGAAGCGGCCAGGGTGAAACGGTCGGCGGGCGCGAAACACAAAATGGGTGATGCCGTACTCTTCCGTTTCGGGTGTATGCTCACCGCGCAACTCCTGCAGCCAGCCTGGTGCCTGTGAGGCCTCTTCAAAATCAAACAGGCCGGTGTTCAGCACGCGGTCCAGCTCAACCTGACCGAACTGCGCGATCTCAATCTTCGCCCGTGGGTTTAGCCCGTGGAGAATGGCGAACAGTTTTTCCCGCTCCGGTTCGCTAATCAGATCGGTTTTGTTCAGCACCAGCACGTCACAAAACTCAATTTGCTCAATCAACAGATCCACCACCGTGCGCCGATCTTCGTCACCCAGTGATTCCCCGCGGGAACGGATGCTGTCGCTGGAGTCATAGTCCCGCAGGAAGTTCCAGGCATCGACGACGGTAACCATCGTATCCAGCCGGGCCACAGTGGAGAGGCTCTCGCCCTCCTCATCGGCAAAAGTGAAGGTTTCCGCTACCGGCAGCGGTTCCGAGATACCGGTGGATTCAATCACCAGCTGATCGAAGCGCCCCTCTTTCGCCAGCCGGTTGACCTCCAGCAGCAGATCTTCACGCAGCGTGCAGCAGATGCAGCCGTTGCTCATCTCCACCAGCTTTTCGTCGGTGCGAGACAGTTCGGCACCGCCATCCCTGACCAGCGCAGCATCAATGTTAACCTCAGACATATCATTAACGATCACCGCCACGCGGCGCCCTTCACGGTTGTTAAGAATATGATTCAGCAGCGTGGTTTTACCTGCGCCTAAAAAGCCGGACAGAACCGTCACCGGCAGACGTCGGTCCTGCCGCTCAGGCTGTTGAAATGATGACATTGTTCGATTCTCCTTCCTCTCTGACAGGGCTGATAAGCAAAAGTCCGGCGGGGTTTTCCACCGTCACTATTGTTATGTTATAACATAACAATAACAGCAGCCAGTCCTGCTTCTATTTTCCGTCTGCGTGGGGAGAATCGACGAGATTAACCCTGCCGGGGATTTAATCTTCGCTTTGGTTTGCATCAGCGGCTGCAGGTCACTGCCCGTCAGGGGAATGTCGATAGAACTGGGTGGGATGATAACGGGAGAGCCAGGCCCTCCCGTAACGCTTATACCTTCGCCACAAAGGCTTTAACCACCTCCTGCCACGGCGTGGTCGGGCGGCCGGTCAGCTTGCTCAGAGTCAGGCTGTCATCAAACAGCGCCCCCTGCGCCGCGTTGGCATCCGAGTCGGCCAGCATCTCTGCCAGGCCGTCCGGCAGACCGGCACCTTTCAGCGCACCGGCAAACTCAGCCTGCGGCATATTGATATAGTCGATCGCTTTGCCGCTCTGCTTTGCAATCTCCGCAGTGAATTCCGCCAGGGTATAGGCCGTATCACCCGCCAGCTCATATATCTTGTTGGTCTCGCTGCCAGTCAGCACCGCGGCGGCAGCATCAGCATAGTCCTGACGGCTGGCAGAGGCGATTTTGCCCTCTCCTGCCGCGCCAATAAAGGCACCGTGGGCCACAGCAGGCGCAATGCTGGCCGCATAGTTTTCCGTGTACCAGCCGTTGCGCAGGATTGCGTAAGGCACGCCGGATGCGATCAACGCCTTCTCAGTGCCGCGGTGCTCGCCGCCCAGCCCCATGTTCGTGGTATCGGCATGCAGCAGGCTGGTGTAAGCCAGCAGCCCGACCCCAGCTTGTTTTGCGGCGGTGATGACCGCTTTGTGCTGCACTTCACGCTGGCCAATTTCATTTGAGGAGATCAGCAGCACCTTGTCCACGCCATCAAAGGCGCTGAGCAGGCTTTCAGGGCTGGTGTAATCCGCCTTTCTGACCTGCACGCCCAGCGCAGCCAGATCGGCCGCTTTTTCCGGTGAACGCACGGCAGCGACGATCTCAGCCGCAGGAACTTTTTTCAGTAATGTGTCAATGACCAAGCGGCCAAGCTGGCCAGTTGCGCCGGTTACAGCAATCATAATGTTCTCCTTGAGTGGATAAATGTGGGTATCCAGCCACCAGGCTGGCGAAACTACTTTGACCCGGACAGCCTATGCCATACACTAATGAAAAGTAAGTACGTACAGGAATGTTAGTATGACATTAGCGACAGAAACTTCATTTTCCTCCCTCAGCGAAAAGCTGCGCCGCGGCGAATTGCTGGACGCTAATTGCCCTTCGCGCGACGTGCTGAAGCGCCTGACCAGCCGCTGGAGTCTGTTAGTGCTGGTGGCCCTTGAAGAAGAGACGCTGCGCTTTGGCGAGCTGCGACGCAAAATCGGCGGCGTCAGTGAACGAATGCTGGCGCAGACGCTGCGCTATATGGAAGAGGACGGCTTTGTTGAGCGAATAGCTTATGAAGTGGTCCCTCCACACGTCGAGTACCGGCTCACCCCGCTGGGCCATCAGGTGCGCGATCAGGTGGTTGGCCTTGCTGACTGGATTGAAATGAACCTGCATCAGATAATGGACCACCGGCGGGATTTTGCTTCCTCGCCAGAAGAATAAACAGCTGCCACTAAGGAGAAAATGATGCAAAAACCTTTGATCGGGGTGGGCGTTTTGATTATACGGGAAGGCAGGCTGCTACTGGGCCGGCGTAAGGGAAGCCACGGCGCAGGCTACTGGGCAACGCCGGGGGGCCACCTGGAATTTGGTGAAACACCTGCGGAGTGCGCCCGGCGGGAAGTGCTGGAGGAAACGGCATTGAAGGTGGAGAATCTGACTCACTGTGACTTCACAAACGATTTTTTCAGCGCTGAGCAAAAGCATTACGTGACCCTTTTTATGCTCACCAGCGACGTCAGCGGCGTGCCTGAAGTGCTGGAGCCGGAGAAATGTGAAGGGTGGCAGTGGTTCTCGCCCGACCGACTGCCAGAACCCCTGTTCGGCCCGCTGGAGACGTTGCGCCAGCAAGGTGGATTTGATTTTCTCAGCCCGGCGTAACGGGTGTTAACCGGCAAAAACGCCCGGGCCTGCCGCAATCGCTTCCAGAACCAGCTCGCGCCGGGTCGCCAGGGCGCGAGCCACTACGCAATGATGCTCCCCGCCTGACGTTGATGGCAGATACATTCCATTTAGAGCGCAGTTGATTTATCCATTCACCCCACCCGGATATTAACGTTGCGGTGCCACGTCAGGATACATCGCCAGCAACCGGCGCGTTACGCCATTAGTCCAGCCGAAACCATCCTGCAGCGGATACTCGCCCCCGCCCGCCAGCACTGGCGCACGACCGGCAACGTTATACTTCTCTACCATCTTGTGATGGCGGTGATAGGTCGCCCCCACCACTTGCAGCCAGCGCGTGGCAATCTCTTTCGCCAGCAGCTCCTCGCCGTAGTTGTTAAGACCCTTAATTGCCATCCACTGCATGGGGGCCCAACCGTTCGGCTTGTCCCACTGCTCGCCAGTCTCTTCCACCGTGGACAGCAGACCGCCCGGCGCCAGCAGATGAGAACGGATAGCCGCCGCAGTTTGGGTAGCCTGATCGAGGCTGGACATGCCCACATACAGCGGAGTCACAGAAGCCGCAGAAAATGCGCCTTTCTCACGCTCACGCCAGTTGTAATCGCGGTACAGACCGGCCTCACCGTCCCACAAATACTTGTCGACAATCTCACGACGGCGTACTGCTTTTTGCTGAAACAGCCCGGCAGTCACGGTATCTTTCGTACCGGCCGCCAACCGTGCAATGGTTGTTTCCAGCTTGTACAGGAAGGCATTCAGGTCAATCGGCACGATACTGGTGGTCTGGATGCTCTCCAGACGGCCCGGTTCGCTCAGCCAGCGCGAGGAGAAGTCCCAGCCTGAGGCCGCACCGGCACGCAAATCGCGATACACTTCGCTTGAAGGGCGGGCTGAATTTCTCGCGGTTTCCACGTCCTCAATCCACGACTCATCGCGCGGCGTATCCCGATCGTCCCAGTAGCGGTTCAGTACTGAACCATCCGACAGCATCACCACATGGCGATAAGCCTCGTTCGGCGTCAGTGAATCCGCACCGTCCATCCAGAACTCATATTCACGCTTCAGCTGTTTCAGATAACGATGCGCCTCGTTCACGCCGTCTTTCTCGAACAGCTCAACCATCAGCGCAAACACCGGCGGCTGCGAACGACTCAGGTAGTACGTCCGGTTACCGTTCGGGATATGGCCGTAGGTGTCAATCATCCACGCGAAGTTGTCCGCCATGTTCTTCAGCAGATCGGTACGGCCACTGGCCGCAAAGCCGAGCATGCTGAAATAGGAATCCCAGTAGTAGGTTTCGCCAAAGCGCCCCCCCGGCACCACATACGGTTCCGGCAGCGGCAGCAATGATGAGAATTCCGAATGCTTTTCCGGCTTGCGGGTTAATACCGGCCACAGCGAATCAATATGTTCAGCCATATCTTTATTGGGGTCAGAGACATAGCGGCTGTCATGCACTCTTGGCAGATCGAAATTCTCCAGCACAAACGTCAACAGATTAAAGTCATCCCGCTCACGCTGCATGAAATAGCGATAAAGAATTCTTTCGGGTTCAATTTTAGGGGCACAATCGGCGAACGTTTTACTGTCCGTAAATATTCGCGAAGATTGTACCGCCTCGAACAGCTCCTGATAGCGATCGGACGGTGTCAGAATGTCCGATGCAGGCAGGCCACGGATTTTCTCCGGTTGCGGCTCCACCACGGCGTCCAGACCAGCCTCATAATCGTGATAGTAGGCTTCATAATCCGTCTGGTTATTGTCTGTGATTAGGTCATTTTGATTAAAAGTGATAAAAACCTCCTGATGCCAATGACGATCGACAATGTTGCGTGAGTGAATTTCGAAAGAAGCGATCAGTATAGTACTCTCGTCTCACAGTGCAACCTGATGATTTTATTACTGCCAATGAGATAATATTTCAGAAAATGACTGTGCACGGTATTTTTCCCTTACAGTCATAATATTAACTCTCTGCCGACATAAATTGACGTTGATAACCCATTGCTGAAAAAATAGCGATATCGAAACAGCTTAAAGGCGAAATATTCGGCGAATTTGCCCATTCCCTCTCTGCCAGGTGCTGGATAAATAGTCACCGGAGCTGATTCAGCTAAATTCAGAAATGGCATAACTTAGTTCAGGAACAAAAATAAGCATAACCGGCAGCCCTCTCTGGAAAAAATAATTGGCTTTTCCATTTACATTATATTTAAACAGCCCAATACTGACGGAGCCAGATCGTCGCCACCCCTTGCCACGTCTGGCATCAATAAGTTTATCTGATAGCAAACCAGACCCTTTAATCACAACCAAGGAACTCTTGTGGCACCGGTAGTAAATAAATCCGTAGCGTTGCACTCGGAAAGTCTCTCTGATGAAGACGACAGTTTAGTTTCCCCCGCTGATAATACCTCCATAAATAAAACCTATATTACCCGTGGTACCCGCAGGTTTACCCATGCCACGCTGGCGCTGTTTTGCGCCGGTCTCTCCACTTTCGCCGTCCTCTATTGTGTCCAGCCGATCCTGCCGGTGTTTTCGGAAAGTTTCCACCTCACCCCGGCGCAGAGCAGTTTGTCCCTGTCGATGACCACGGCAATGATGGCGCTTGGGCTGCTGATCACCGGCCCCTTGTCAGATGCGATTGGCCGTAAGTCGGTGATGTCCATTTCGCTGCTGCTGGCGGCCCTCTTCACCCTGGTGTGCGCCACCATGAGCAGTTGGGAGGGGGTGCTGGCGATGCGAGCCCTGACCGGACTGGCGCTGAGCGGCGTGGCGGCGGTGGCGATGACCTGGCTGAGCGAAGAACTGCATCCGGTGTTCCTCTCCTTTTCGATGGGGTTGTACATCAGCGGCAATTCGATTGGCGGGCTGGTCGGGCGGCTCTCCACCGGGATGCTGGCGGATCACTTTTCCTGGCATGTCTCGCTGTTTGTGGTTGGATTGTTTGCGCTGACCGCTGCCGGGCTGTTTTTCCGTCTGCTGCCACCTTCACAGCATTTCCGCGCCAGCTCCCTGCGCCCGCGCAAGCTGTTAGTGAACTTTATGTTCCAGTGGCGCGATATCGGGCTGCCGATGCTGTTCGTGGTCGGTTTTATTCTGATGGGCAGCTTCGTCACCCTGTTCAACTATGTCAGCTATCGCTTCCTGGCCGCGCCCTTCTCACTGAGCCAGACGGTGGTTGGCCTGCTGTCAGTGGTCTATCTGACCGGCACTTACAGTTCACCTCGCGCCGGGATGATGACCGCCCGCTACGGCCGTGGCGTGGTGCTGATGGGATCGCTGGGGCTGATGCTGGCCGGCCTGATTGCCACCCAGTTCGCCACGCTGTTTCTGGTACTGCCGGGGCTGATGCTTTTTGCCGCCGGTTTCTTTGCCGCGCACTCCGTTGCCAGCAGCTGGGTTGGCCACCGTGCAAGACGTGCCAGAGGTCAGGCTTCTTCCCTGTATCTGTTCTTCTACTATCTGGGATCGAGCGTGGCAGGTACGCTGGGCGGCGTGTTCTGGAACGGCTACGGCTGGACAGGCGTTTCGGGCTTTATCGCCGTAATGCTGATCGGCGGCCTGTTCCTCGCCAACAAGCTGCGTAAAATTCCCGTGCTGGTGAAAAAAGTGCGCTAAAGGCACGCTGAACTGCCCGCCAGGTGCCGGAGAACCCTCTGACATTTTGCGGCGCAGTTCAGCTGTATCTGCGCGATGTAGAGCCAGCCTGAAGATTTACTTCCCCCTGCTCAACCATTACTCTGTCGCCACCGTAATGACCTGACCGTAAACTCACTCAGGCAGAGGCCTTATTTTCAAGGAAACACCGTATGACACTTCATCTCTGGCTGGCCTACACTGGCATCATTGCCGCCCTTATCGCGATCCCTGGTCCCTCTGCGCTGATCAGCATGACCCACGGCCTGCGCTATGGCCGACGCCGCGCGCTGGCTACGGTGCTGGGTGGCGTGCTGGCAGCCATGACGCTAATGACCGCGTCAGCCCTGGGACTGGGTGCCATTCTGGCGGCCTCAACCACCGCCTTTACCGTGCTGAAGGTGGTGGGCGCGGCCTATCTGATCTGGCTGGGCATCAGTGCCTGGCGCGATAACAGCCCGGCGGAAACCGTCGAGACCAGCGAGCAGGCCGGTGAACTGCCTGGCAGCCTGAAACTGTTTCGCAAAGGCTTTATGGTGGGGATCAGCAATCCTAAAGATCTGCTGTTTTTCGCCGCGCTGTTTCCTAACTTTATTGATGCCAGCCAGCCACATGCGGTGCAGTTTGCCACGCTGGCGGTCACCTGGGCAGTACTGGACTGCAGCCTGATGTTTGCCTATGCCTGCGCCGGACGCCGCCTGTCGGGCCTGTTTTCCAACCCCAGGCGCCTGCGTATTCTGAACCGCTCCACCGGCACCCTGTTCGTGTTTGCCGGTAGCGCGCTGGCGATTTCCGCGCGATAACCCCAGGCCGGAGCGACCATGAGCGATGTAGAAAACCTGCACGGGATGATTATTTTTGCCAAAGTCGTTGAAACGCTGAGCTACACCGAAGCGGCGAAACTGCTGGGGC
The DNA here is from genome assembly GCA_050311775.1 of Erwinia amylovora. Taxonomy (GTDB): domain Bacteria; phylum Pseudomonadota; class Gammaproteobacteria; order Enterobacterales; family Enterobacteriaceae; genus Erwinia; species Erwinia amylovora_A. Next base: position 450,383 of record JBNONK010000003.1, read on the forward strand.
TGTCAAAATCCTCAGTGAGTAAAGAGATCTCCGCTCTGGAAGTGCGGCTCGGCACTAAGCTGCTGCAGCGCACTACCCGCAAGATTGCCGTGACCGATGTCGGCATGACCTGGTACCACTACTGTGCCCGTATCCTCAGCGAGGTGAAAAGCGCCGACCTGTTTATCCGCCAGTTCCACGAAGAGCCGACCGGCAGCCTGCGCGTGGTGGCCCCGGTCACCTTCGGCTGCCAGTGCATCGTGCCGGTGCTGAACCAGTTTGTCGCCCGTAACTTGCACGTCAGTGTCGATCTGGATCTTACTGACCGTCCGGTGAATCTGGTGGATGACAATATCGACCTGGCGATTGTGGTCCGTCGCGATCGGCCCGAGCAGGCTCACTGCCAGCCGCTGATCGATATCAGCTGGGGGCTGTATGCCTCGCCGGACTATCTGCAGCGTTTCCCGGCCATCAGCAAACCCGACGATCTGCCGCGCCACGATTTCATTCTGTTTCGCGGCCCGGCGCACACCATTTCGCTGCCGTTCCGCAAAGAGAAGCAGAAACTGGACATCGAAGTCCGCAGCCGCTTTCGCGCCAACAACAGTACCGCGCTGGTCAATTCTGCCATCGCCTGTAGCGGCATCGCTTATCTGCCAGATTACAGCGCGCAGGAAGCCGTCAAAGCAGGCAAGCTGTTCAGGGTGCTACCAGAGTGGGAGATGGACGTGTATCAGTCGTGGATCCTGAGCAAAGGCGACAGCTTTGTTTCGCCGCGCGTCAGGCTGTTTATTGAAGAGTTGCAGAGGGCATTGCAGCAGAAATAGCAAGGGCGGAAGCTGGTTCCGCCCTTCGGGGCTTAGTAGTAGTTACCGTGACGGTAATCCCACGTCGTGAAGATATCCGACATCATCGACATGATTTTATCCACGTCCAGCCCCTTACGGATCAGGATTGGGCAAGGCGTGATGCTGCGCTCGCCTTTCTGCTCAGGAACCAGCTTGCCGTTCTCGTCAACCATCGCTACCATCACGCCCTGCTCGTAGCGGGTTTTCTCGGACTCGTTAGGCTGGATTGATTTCACGTAGGCGTTGGCTTCAATGATCAGGTCAGCCTGCGATTCAATACGCTCACCGATACCTTCGACCAGGCCGCGGTTACCCTTGCCTGACGGGTTAGCGGAGCTGGCGAAGGAGAATTTACCGTGGTTTTCCCACAGTTCTTTCGCCAGTTTTTCGCCAGGGATGCCGAATTTAATCACAAAGCAGCTGGTCTGACGGCGATCCATCATCAGCTCTTTGGAACCGTCTTCCGGGATGCGCGCCACGGCTTCTTCTTTCCACGGCAGGATGCAGCCCAGCAACACGTCTTTATCCCAGTGCTGCTGATACAGCGCTTCAATTTCCGGGTTCAGCTGCGCCAGCTCTTTCAACTGCTCCAGGGAACCACACAGCACCACGCCCGGCTTGTTGCGGTTGCGCTGCTTGGCATCAAATTTACGCTCCAGGCCTTTGGCATCGGAGGTCATGATGATGTAGCCTACTTTGGTCGGGCAAACGATCATGCCGCCATTGGCAGACAGGATTTTTACCGCTTCTGGCTGTAAGCCACCGTTCCACTGAATCGTCTTATTGCTCATGGTCGCACCTGCATTTCTCAGAGGGTTAAAGGGGTTGGTCAGCGCTTCATTCTGGCACAGCATCGTTAACTTTGCTGGTAACGGAAGTCACTCATAACCTGTTGAAACCATCCTAACCTGGTCACTCTTTTACGCAACAATAAAGGCACTAAATCGCTCATTGTTTCCCTCGAGAAACAAATGTTGCTCTGGCGGACGGGGGTGAACTTTCCTCCGTCTGAAGCCACTCATTGCTTTATGACAGCGAGAAAATCATGCAGATAACTTTTTTCCGGGCGGAAGATCAGGCCACGCTGAACAGCTGGTTTTCTTCCCAACTGGCGGTGACGCAGTGGGCCGGACCGGGCGTTAACTGGCCGCTGAGCGCAGAATTCCTTAAAACGCTGCTGGATTCAGATCGACAGCAACCAGCCTCGCTGCTGACCTTTGCCGGACGCGTTGAGGGCGAACTGGCCGTGGTGGCGCAGCTGGGTTTTGACTGGGATAACCATCTGGCCTGTTTGTGTCGGGTCGTGGTCAACCCGGAGATGCGCGGGCAGAAACTGGCTGGAAAGATGCTGCAAACGTTACTTGCTAACGCCTTCAGGCAGCAAGCGATAGAGCGCGTTGAGCTGCATGTTTACCCGTTTAATACCGCGGCGGTGCGGACATATGAACAGCTGGGTTTTGTGCGGGAAGGCGTGCGCAGACATTGTGTGGTGGTCGGGGATGAACGCTGGGACTGCGCCCTGTATGGCATACTGCGCACGGAATATGCCGCGCGCAGCACCGGCTGAATCAGCCAGGAATCAAATGTTCGGCCTTGAGCTTATCGAACAGCGCCACAAACGCATCACGGGTGCACTGGTAGCCAGTGAAACCCGCTTTACGGCTTTTACTGATGTCGGTAAAAACCTCCATCGGGCGGCCGAGATCGGCATCGGTATGCCACCAGGAAACCAGTTTGCCGATATCGGCTTCTTTCAGGCCGTACTTCTGCGCCATCGCCTGCCATTCGGCCGGAGCGGCATCCATGCGGCCTTCCAGCGGCTGCACCTTGCCAGGGAAAGGCGCCGCTTCGATACCGAAATAGTCAGCAATCTGGCCCCACATCCATTTCCAGCGGAACACGTCGCCGTTGACCACGTTGTAGTCCTGATCCTGCGCGGAGGGCGTGGTGGCGGCCCATTCCAGCTGCTGCGCCAGTATGTGTGCATCGGTCATGTCGGTTACACCTTCCCACTGCGCTTCAGAGCCAGGGAAGATAAACGGCTGACCGGTCTCTTTGCACAGGCTGGCGTATACCGCCAGAGTCTGGCCCATATTCATTGCGTTGCCCAGCGCAAAGCCGATGATGGTATGTGGGCGGTGAACGCTCCAGCTGAAGCCGTATTTCTTCGCACCAGCATAAACTTCATCTTCCTGGGCGTAATAGAAGTTATCCACCGGCTGACGGCCCTGTTCTTCGCGAAACGGCGTCATCGGCACGGCACCTTTACCGTAGGCATCAAACGGACCGAGGTAATGTTTCAGCCCGGTGACCAACGCCACGTGGCCGCCTGTCAGGCTGCCACCCAGCGCTTCAATCACGTTGCGCACCATCGCGCCGTTAACGCGGATATTCTCTTTCTCGTTGGCCTGGCGGGCCCAGGCGCTGAAGAAGACGTTATCCACCTCCAACTCTTTCAGCGCCTCGCGAACGGAGTCGCTGTCGGTCAAATCAGCCGTCAGCGCCTGACAACCTGCAGGCACGTCGGTACGGCCACGGGAAAGCCCCCATACCTGCCAGCCGTCGCCGGTCAGCTGTTGGGCCAGCGCGGTGCCAATGACTCCGCTGATACCGACGATCAATGCGCGTTGTTGCATAGCTTGTCTCCTGAATGAGTGCAGAAGAAAAAGCTTAATAGAGAATTAAATTCTTATCTCAGGTATAAATTCACATTATTTGGGAATAAGAGTCACAAATAATGATCAACCAGGATCGCCTGAAAGGCATCACGCCGTTTGTTGCCAGTGTTGAACACGGCAGTTTTACCGCCGCAGCTGAGCACCTGCACCTGACCAGCTCGGCAGTGAGTAAAAGCGTGGCCCGGCTGGAGGCGCGGCTGGGTTCACGGCTTTTTGAGCGTACCACCCGACGCCTGGCGCTGACCGATGCCGGGCAGGCCTTTTATGAAACCTGTACCCGCGTGCTGGGAGAGCTGGCGGAGGCCGAATCGGTGCTGGCGGCACAACGCAGCATCCCGGTCGGCAGGCTGCGTATTGCGGTCCCCAATACATTTGGCCGGATGCACGTAATGCCGCTGCTTAATCAGTTCTGTCTGCAAAACCCGGAGATGCAGATTAATCTGGCGTTCTCGGATCGCTTTGTCGATCTGTTCGAAGAGGGGGTGGATATCGCCATCAGGATCGGCGGCCCTGCCGAATATCCACCTTCGCTGGGCTTCCGCTTTCTCGGCAATGAAAAGCTGATCTTCTGCGCCTCACCAGCGTATCTGGCCCGTCAGGGAATGCCGGGATCGCTGGCGGATCTGGCCGATCACCGGGCGATCGTCTATGACCGGGTGGATGGCAGTACCAGCCCGTGGCACCTGGCCACGCCGGATGGGCGCACAGCGATGCGCACGGTGCCCCACCGCATGGCGCTCGGAGATGGCGAAGCACAGGTCGCGGCAGTCGTTGCCGGGCTGGGCGTGGCGCAGATGGCCACCTGGTTAATGGAAAAACAGCTGGCGAGCGGCGAGCTGGTGCAGATCCTGCCAGCGTTGGCCGTCGAGGGTCTGCCGCTGTATATCGTCTGGCCGCGCAAAAAACAGCTCACGCCTAAAGTGGATGCACTGCTGGGTGCGTTGGATCGGCTGAAGATTAATTGAGACTTGTCACCCTCCTGCCTGGCGCTTCACTGACCTTGTTACCACCGGCAGGCCCGCCTGCATAAGCAGAAAATGGACGGTACCCATTAGGGTGAATGATTATCAGCCAGCAATTTTACTTTTCTAACATCAATGGCTCTGTTTAGATAAACATCCCCTAAACAAGACCGTGCTAATAATCCTTTTTCGCTGAACATTAAGGTAAAAAAATGAGCGTGAGTGTTAAATAATATAGCCATATAAAATATAATTGTTAATCCATACTTTATGAAAATCAATTAAAAATCATAGACAAAGCCTCACATGGCAGTTTGGCTCTCATAAAATTAGTTATCTGACTCATTAGTTTTACCTTTTGAAAGAGATAATTCCATAGGAAACCATATATGGTAAGACATTAACAAAAAGCGTATAAATTAGGCGATAATTTGACAGACATTTCAGGAGCCCCATTTTTATCTCTGCCATGAGATAAATAACCTGCCGTTCCTACTGTTGCCCGAAGCATTTCTCCTGGGCACACTAAAACGCGCAGTTGGATTAAAAAAATGAAAAATACGAAAGAAAGAAATTTTACGCATCAGAATTATATGTACCCCGTGGGTATAAAAATGGACAGGGTAAGTAAATCAATACTTGATGAGTTTTGTGAGAAAGAACAATGTTCGCGCAGCTCATTTATCGCCAAATGTATTGGCGTCTACGCGGGATTCAAAAGAGAGTGTTCTGATATCCCCGACTTTAAAACACACAAACGGAAAGAGCTTCTGCTTGAGATCCATGAACTGAGTGAAAGACTGCATTTAGTTGCAGAAGAAATTATAAGTAATGTCGCCATTCGTAATGAACAGAAGGGTGATAACCTGCCTGAAGTATAAAACTGATATCTCAGGTTTGAGGAAGTAATAAGATGGAAAGAAAAATTCCAGCCAGGCATTTTTGCTCAGCAAATGAATGTCTGGTCAGCAGGAAAAAGCTCATTGAAATATTGAGCACTTATGGCTTCATTCAGTGTGATACCCTGTTAAATTTTCTGAAGTATGTCTGTGATGAGCGACCAGATAAAATTTCATGTACTTACATCCGGGACATTACCTGCAACTGCCTGCAGGAACACGACAACGGCAGTCACTATTTTGAAAACCTGAGATGGATAGTTAAGGAAATGAACCGTCAACTCTATTGATGGCCTGTTCCTGTGTGAAGGGGATATCACCCTGTCTGTTATGATGCCGCGAAATGAATGCTATCCCAGTAATCAGGTAAGCGATAAATAAATTTTTTACCGTCCCCAAAAGGCGTGGCGTCCACCTGAGATCAGGGGGGTAACGGCTCACATCAAGTAAAGATTTTTTATACTTAACTTCCTTCCATGACTGATATCTTATCCGGAACAGTGACGTGACAATGCGGTTACAAACGTTAGACTCCACCAAAGGGTTGCTGCTGATATTGATGACGATAACGCATATCGGGCTGGTTATTAACCCTGCTATTAATAACATTAATCACCGCTGGTTTTTCCTGTTTAAAATGCCCGGATTCTATATCATTTCAGGCTGGTTGATGTTTACCTCGGTCAGGCAACATGGCTTCCTGAGAAGGAAAATAGATGGCATCTACAAGCCTTATTTCGCGCTCTGCTGTGCGATGTTTATGATATATTACGCACTGGGATTTCAGACAGACATGAGGGGGATAGTGAATGTGTTACTGGGCTTTGATTTTCACCTCGGTAATACCTCTGTTTTTCCTGCCTGGTTTATCCTGAATCTGCTTCCCGCATTTGCTGTTTGCAAATACCTCATCGTCAGCCGAAGTATTGCTCTTAAAGCCGCTATTATTCTGCTTCTGGTTCTGATCGCACACTTTCCCGCGCTGAGTAATGTATTACCCTTTAATATGGCTCCCTGTGTTTACTCAGTGACATTTATGATGACAGGATACCTGTTAAGAGTGGTGAAAATTGAGCCCGGCAGGAGACTGTTTATTCTTCCCTGCGGGATTTTTTATGTCCTTTCCGTCTGTTTCTTTTCGCCGGACATGACCAGCCTCGATATTGCCGGAAACATGATGAACACGCCGCTGCTCACCTATTTTATTGCTACTGCCGGTGTTTTTCTGGTGACAGGTATGCTGTCTTACCTGAAAGAAGCGGGGTTTACCGCCGTGGTGCTACGCGTGCTCAGCCAGAACAGCCTGTACGTTCTGGTGTTACACTATCCCGTTTTTCAGTGGCTCACCTCACTCACCGGCCTGCCAGAACCTGAGCAGGTGGGCCAGTTAGCCTTAATGAATGTTTTCACACTGGTTGTCTGTGTGTGCATTGGCACGACATTAAAAAAAATCGACCACCGGGGGATAGCCTTCAGGCCATGTCGCAAAAAAATGATGATTTAAGCGGCCTGGAGCAACTCAGGATCGCCATCGCTCAGCTGGCAGGCGTGACTGCCACGACTTTTAGCTCATAAAGCATCACTGAGTTCTGAGGGATCAGTGGGGGACGCCCCTGAGAGCCATAGGCAAGCTCGGGAGGTACAGCAAATTGTTCAATACCATGATTATGCATCATGGTGATAACTGACCTGAATAATGGAGGATATTTAGCCAGCGGTAAAACCAGAACGGTCCCCTTCTCATTCATATCATTGATAACTTTTCCATTCCACAGGCTTTCGCGCATGACAACGGCAACGGTATCCGTACCTTTTATTTTCCCTGATCCCTTTTCAATCGTTTTATAATAATATCCCATCTCACTACGCTTCACCCCCGGCTCTTTACTGAAGCTTGCAAGGAACGCACGGCCTTCGTTTTCCGAGCCTGAGTGACTACTGTCCGACTGATATTTCGAACTTTGATAAAGTTTTTGCAATACACCCGCAAGATCTTCTTTTTTAATGGTCAGCTGATTATTCATCATATCGCTGGCACCCCTCAATACCACCTGACGCGAAATAGAGTATCCACGCTGCTGCTTTTTCTCAATCATCCCTTCCATTTCCTGGGCCCAGTAAGCACCCAGGGCATAATCTCTGATTTCATCTGTGGTTTTAGGCATAAAAGACGGAGAGGGCACCGGGCCTCTGGCCGCCGGCAGATCGTCGTTTTTTTTCTTTTTCACTGCCAGTTCTTGTTGAGCCTGCTGCCATTTTCCGGTCATTTCAGCCAGATGTTTATTGCTGTCAGTGAACTGATTCCTCAGGGTATTGATTTCCGTTATGCGAACATTTGCCTCCTGATCAACATCAACCAGTTTCTTTCGCAATTCGGCAAGCTTATCCTGGCTCTCCAGCAAAGCACGTTGCATTCTGTCACTGTTGCGCTGGCTTTCTTCTGCTGCATCACGGCAAAGAGTAGCCTGACCAGCAAGTTTGCTTTCAAGGAGGGCGATCTGTTTGCGACTCTTATCCAGCGCTGTCTGCAATTGCGTATCTGATGAGGTTTGCCATGAATCAGCCTTCACCTGGGGATTTTTGACCTGATGACTGCGGGGTGCTTTCACATCAGCTCGTTTGCTGTGACGCGTCCGATGGGCAGGAACGCCATCTTCACGATACGGTTTTGTCACCGGCAAAAGCCCTACCGGCGGGACGTTACTCCCCAGCCCGACGCTCCAGCGATGATCACTATCGGCAGCCAAAATAGCATCCAGGGCGGCGACACTTTCCGTATTGTCGGCCACGGCGGTGCGCATTGTCATCTCACTGAAGACCACGATGCTGCAAACAAACAGAGGTTTCAGCTTAAAGACCTTCATTTAAGGCCTTCCCCACCCGTCATCAGCGACTGTTGGATATCCTGTTCAATATCGTGACAAAGTTTTTGCGTTTTATATTTATACAACGCATCGATCGTCTCTTTCGTTTCCTGACTGATATCCTGACGCACAGAACTGTAAACTGATGCCTTCTTCAGTAGTTCGGTAAATGCCACTCGCCGGTTTTCATACATGCCAGGATTTATCTTGGATAATGCGACAAGCTCGCGCTGACACTGTTCGACAGGCGTGGCATCCGGACGTGCTTTTTTCGGGACATCCGATGTTGTGGCTTGCTCGCTGATACTGGCATCCGCGTTTTTCTCCCCCCCCGTCATGTCCGCTTTGTTCTGGAAAGGTGTATTCTGACAGCCAGACAGGCTTAATATCACCGCCATTAGCAACGGTATTAATACAGCCCTCCCCCACACACCTTGAAAAAAACCATTTACTCTTCTTTTACTGTTTATATTCAGTCTGCTGTTCATCACGGCTGCTGGTCCTGAAAATTTGTTTACTAAAGGTGAAGACATTGGAATTAATATCGATAATATATTTTCTTCTTTGACAGGAAATTCGGCAGATCTCATCATTTAATCGTTTTTCCTCAGCAGGAAATCAAACCATCTCGTTCATTATTTCAGACACATTGTCCGTAACACGCTGGTTTTTATTGCGTCTTGTCGGGCACATATGCAAACCGACTATCGCGATAAAAACTCAGTCTTGCACTGGTCGCAAGATCTTCGGCTAACTGCTGATGACCCTGATAGCGTGCAATACGTATCATCGCGTCATAAACCCCGGCATCATTATGTACCTTCAGATAATTCTCTCCCCATTGCGTATAACGATTAAGCAACTGAGGATCGTGACTGATGTTGTATTGCAGCAACTGGCGAGTATGCTGGTCAAAATCATAGCGGTCATACTGGGTCAGTACAGCCAGTGACGGTTGCGTGACTGGCAGCGACCGCAAAGCACCCCGCTCTGCGAGCGTGAGTTGTTCCTCAACTCGTAATCCTGCTGTTACTGCCAGTGCTGCCAACAAAAACGCCAGTGAAAAGCCAAATAAAGTGATGCGCAGCCCCACCGTTGGGGGTTTACGGTGGAATAAAACCGGCTGCTGAGGAGAGGGCTGTTGATTATCGGGCTGCCCAATCCGGATCAGTAACAGAAAGACCAGTAAATGGGCTGCCGACTGATAAAAAGGGTATTCCAGTAAAACATGTAACGCGATGGGCAACAGCATCACAGCCACGGCCAGCGAATCACGCTGGGTTCCCACGGCCACTTTGTTTACGCTCGCCTGCCGCCAAACCAGCGTTTTCAGGGCGGGAAGAAAACAGGCCACAGCCATCAGAAGTAAACCCGCCAGCCCCACCGGTCCTCCTTCCACCAGGACATAGATCAGTTCATTGTGTGGGTGAGTGACGGTATAGCTGGCAATATCAAGTTCAGGGTACTGTCTTATGGTGGCGAATGCTGACTCAAATCCCCCCAGTCCGACCCCGGCCCATGGGTGTTGGCTGACCAGCCGCAACGAACCTTTCAACATATTCAGACGCTCGGCACTTGAGCCGGCATGCAATAAATCATGCGTCGGCCACGCCAAATCATGACCGCCAGGTGCCATCGCCGATGCATCCGAAAAGGAAAAAGACGATGGATGAAGGAACAGCAGAGTACTGGCAACCACGATGGCAAAGCAGCTCAGCTGGCTGATGAGAATGTGACGACTACCGGCAGTGGACTGACAACACCAGACCATGCCCAGCAACACTATTATAACCGACGTACCTGCGACCTGACTGGGCTGGTTTATCAATCCACCGGCCACATTCACCAGCAGTCCGACCATGATTAATACCAGAATAACCAGCCACCGAACCGGCACGGATCTTCGCTGATCATTCCCCACCGGGCGAGGTCCATGATGCAGGTGAAGTTCCGGGGCAATGGCACTGAGCAGGAACAATGACAGTATTGCGCCGTATATCCCCACCCGACTTCCCGTCAGCAGCAAAACCCATAACATTACGGCCTGAACAAACAAGAGAAGGAGGTTTTTCCGGCGAAAAGCAGCCTGACTGAGGGTAAAATAAACCGCTATTGCATACCCTGTGGCAATAAAACTCGCCAACAGGTTGGGTTGCTGAAAGATACCGTAGGGCCGTCCCGCCATGCGGCTGATGTTATATTCCATGAGCTGATGAGCAGTTGTCGGCCAGCCCCACTGGAAAAGACCGCTCAGGCACTCTGCCAGCGCTGACAGCATAATCAGCGCCAGTATCGCGCGCTTTGTGGCAGCCTTAAATGACACTTGTTGCAGTGCCAGGCTGAAGAATAATGCCCCCCAAATTGCCGCCACGCGTGGCAATGCATTGGGGTAGTTGACTGCTGGCGTCCAGCATATTGGAAGCGTCATCAAAGCCGCTGCCAGCAAACCCAGCCAGATTTCCTTACCGCACACCAGGCGATTCCGTAATCCGGCATACCCTGACAGGAGCGCGCAGATAAAGAGCATCAGGCTCCAGGTGATCAAATTGAGCGGTAACGTTAATCCACTCCCTCCCATATTGGGAATGTAAAGATGCTGTAGCAATAAAAAATAAATCACTAAACCGAGCAACAGTGTAAAAACTGTCAATCGGCTTAGATCAATTTGCTGATGTAAACGCGTCATTCTGATTAATCTCATCTTTCCTGATAATTATTCATAAGACGCAACAACAATTTCGGTTGCTGAATAATCACCGGCATCAATACGGCCGTTTTTTTCCAGGGAAACTGAGAATTCAAAGCTATCTGAAACATTATTCCCGGTAATGGGGATATGTGCGCCGGTAAAGGCATCAGTCCCATTTATTTTCGCCGTGCCGGTTAAAGTGTCGACAAATGTTTTCCCCCCATCGCGGCTGAACGAGACCACACCAGGTTTCTGGCTGTTCTTGGAGCTGGCCGTCACCAACAGGGTGGTTGATAAGCGACATGTTATTGTTCCATTAATTGTTTTGGTTTGTCCGGCAACCTGCCAGCTGTTTAATGAACCGAATTCAATGGAAGAGGGAATAGCGAGATTACACGTTTGGTTCTCGGGCGGTATGATGCCGCAGATACTGTTAGGCCATAGCTGGCCATCATGCTCCTGCGTCGTCGGTTTTTCAGTGATGTAATATAAACCCACGCAGGAGGCTTCCTCGGCTTCAATGCCAAACTGAGCGGTAAAGGGGATGGGGTGCTTGCGGTTGTAGGCCTCCACCACTTCTTTCGCCGTCGCGTAATTCTGTGCCTCGATACAGTTATCGGACATTAAACAGGTCCCATACAGTCCCGGTGCATGCCTGGCATATTTTACATCCGGCCCGACGTAACACACGCTCGCCCCGTAACAGGGATTTGGCGCGGAATCCTCTTCAGTCCAGGCAATAATTTCCTGAGTCACATTGTTACCCGTTCGGGATATGGCTTTCACATTAGCGACTGCGTAGGCGTTACTGCTCAGGCAAAACATCAGGAACACCATTAAAAACGGCAATTTCTTATTATTCATCCTGCTTCCCTCGTGGAATTTATTCATAGCTCAGGCTAATTACCGCTTGCGCGGAGAAGTCACCCGGCAGGATATTTTGGTTAGCAAGCGCTTCAGGAGTGGCCTGCAACCAGGCGATAAAATTGAACACCATACTGCCATCGGATAAAGCAAAGGCATCGCTTGGGTGATTAATGTTGATGGCGGTTCCATTGTCCGACTTAATCCCTATCGCCACCCCTTTCGCGCCGCTGGCGGGATCAAGTGCAAGCATGCCGGGCAACGATGGCTCTTCCGTACCGGAAAAAGTGAAATGAATGGATTTGGCTATGCTGCTGTCGCAATTGCTCAAATGCAGCGCAAAATCAGACTGCGGGCCAGCACTGCCGTTATAAAATTGCCGGTAACTCACTGGCGCAAAATTCGCGGTAATGCCGCGCCGATCGTCTTCACTGATATCGCAGGGGGGGGCCAGCACCGTGACATTAATGGTGACTTCACCGGACAGATTACTGGTGCCCGCATGAACGCCAGGGGTGAGTACCAGCAGCATCGCCAGACAGCTGGCGAAGCGACAGCCATATATCCTGAACAAGTTAGTCATAACTGAGGCCTATATATACCACGACCTGCCATGCGCCCTCTTTCAGAGGGACATGCGTTCGCTCTGGCGATAAAGAGTAAGTCAGCACCGGGTTACCGCTGGCGACCCGCAGCGGTTCACCTTGCTCATTCAGGCGTACCACATGATGTTGCTGATCTTCCAGGCGCAATCCAAATCCCCCGGCACCATGAACGGCAATCAGAGAGGAATTATCAGGATCTACCGCGCCCATAAAACTCACCCGGACAAACGGCAACCCATCACCTATCTCTTCATTGCCGGTGTGGATGTGCGTCGCGGTCGCTTCGTTGTCAAAGCAATCCCGCAGCCGGAGGTGGACGTCTTTTCCCCTGCCACGATCGCCCGGATAGCGTAATTCCCCACTGCTGACGGTCGCAAAGTCGACGGTTTGTTGAGCCGTATCGCTCTCGATATTACACGCTCCCCGCGCCAGGGTTCCGCTGACATACAGCACGCCGGTATCCCCTGCGACCACGTCATCAGCACCAGCCTGAGCCTCGCTGCTGAAAATCAGCATCAATAACATGCCAGCCAGTGCGCACTTCCCTGTCCGCACGGCATTGTAGGATCCTGTCATCTCTTCTCCGGGCGGTTTACTGGCTGATGCCGTTGACCTGACACTGATTACCGGTGCAGCGGAAGTTCAGTGCGATACTGCCGCCATAGTCGTTGATATAAGTCAGGGTCGGTGCATCGCCCAGCGCAGCCACACCACCACCGAGTTTGGCGCTGCTTTCAGGCGCGACCATCAATGGCGTAAAGCCGTTGGCTTTGTTGCTGTTGCCATGGCTGCTGGCAGAAACCAGGCTGATGTAGAAGGGGGTAGGGTTATTGACCTGATAGCTCTGCCCCTGCCGTGTGAGCGTTAATTTCTCCTGCCATGGCTTAGCGGTGCCGTTATGAGCCTGCTGCAGACCGCTCGGGCGATAGAAGAATTTAACCCGTGTTTGCAATGCGAGTTGCAGCGTGTTGGGATTTTTACTGCGTGGGGGGATTTCACGCAGGTTAAAATAGAACAGCGACTCTCTGTCCTGCGGTAATTGTGCGGCAGCCGGCATGGCACGCACTTCAAGCTGACTGGATGCGCCGGGTTCCACCCGCTGTAACGGGGGCAAAATCACCAACGGAGAGGTGATTTTTTTACCCTCACTGTCTTCCAGCCATGCCTGCGCGAGGAAAGGAAGCTGCTTATTTTCGTTACGAATTTTCAGTGAAATAGCATGCTCTCCGCCAGGGAAAATGACCCGGGTTCTGTCCAGGGCAATGGCCGCGACGGCTTGCTGTGCGACAAGAAGTCCAGTCAACACGGCGGGTAACAGCATGAAATGTCTGGTATTGAAGTACATCACTTATCATCTCCTGATTTCTGGGCTTTATCTTGCTGTGCATCCGCCGGAGATTCCCGGTTCAGGATGCACGGTAACAACAGTGCAGACGCGTCAAGGCGTTGCGGCAGCGTCATGGTGCACTGCGCACGTCCATTCCAGTTCACATCCATCTTTTCTCCTGGGTTCATCCCACTCAGCCAGGTATTACCGTCATCACCAACCATGCCGGTTTGCTGCCCTTTTTTATTGAGCACAATCGCGCCAAATGGCGGTGAACCGCCCCCATTCAGCCCAACGGTCACCATGGCCTTTTTACCCGTCAATACGTCAAACCGACGGAAGCCGATTGCGCCTTCTGTCAGCGTGGCTTCCCTCACCGAGGCCGCACCGGGGACATCGATATCCTCAGGCAAACGCGCCAGATCAATTGAGGCTTCGTTGCGGTAATAGCTGTTCACATCACTGATCACCGCGACCCCCGTCAGATTCGTCTCGACCGTGTTACCGAAGCCATGTACCGGTAGCCCTGAAACGCCATCCGCACCAATCATCAGGCGAGTGCCACCGTACTGAGTAACCCGATGCAACGCGGCACCCTCCAGGGTGGCGGTCATTCCGCCGCGCGCAGACAATCCGGCAGAAGCATATTGACCGGCCTGATAATCCGCACTGGCAGTGATATCTGCAAACTCACCCGAATGGCTGAAAGCGCCTCCGCCCCCGATCCCCCCCTGCCCCCCACCGGCACTGATCTGGTAACTGTCGCGATCGTTAAGGCGGCCAGCATAACCGACACGATTCTGGGTCACACCGTTGTTCACGTTAGTGCTGTAACTGACCGAACCGTCACTGCCGAACGGCACAGAAAGGGACAGAAAACCGCCTTTGTCCCAGGCATTCAGCAACTGATTACGAAAGACAGACAGGGATAAGTTGAGATTCTTGAGCTTGCCGATATCGAAATACTTTGCCAGTGCCAGGGAATAGCGAATATTCGCCGGTCGATCGTCCCAGAAAGTCTGACGGCTGATATTGAAGTAACTGCTCAGCCCTATGCTGCGGAACTGCTTGTTAAACGAGACGGTGTACATCTGCTTACTGCCGCCGGTTTTCTCGCCCGCCTCCCGCGCATCAAGGTATTCACTGAGACTCATATAGCTGCGCTCTGAGAAACGGTAACCTGCAAACGTGACCTGACTGTCCAGAGAGTCAAACGTTTTGGAATAACTGAGTCGAAATGAGTTACCGCTCATATTGCCCTGACGGCTCAGTTCGGCCCGGGATGACGACACGTCGAATGACATTGCCCCCAGCGCCAGAAGATCACGTCCGATACCGACGGAAAGGGCGTTATAATTACCGCCGAACATGCCCCCGCCGTACAGTGACCAGCCGTTATCTACGCCCCATGAGAACTCTCCTGTAGCAAACATCGGCCCGTTAACCCGATGGCGTATATCATCCGGTCTTCCGGCGGCCAACTTATAGCGGACCAGTCCTGGCCGGGTCAGGTAAGGCACGCTGGCCGTATTCACCTGGAATTTCTGGACTGAGCCGTCCTGCTCCTGCACGGTGACATCCAGCGTGCCGCTGGTGGCATCATTGAGGGTCTGGATCTGGAACGGGCCGGGGGCCACCTGGCTCTCGTACAGGACACGCCCCTGCTGGCTAACGGTCACTTTGGCATTGGTTCTGGCCACGCCGGTGATCTCGGGCGCGTAACCGCGCAGGTTAGGCGGGAGCTGGCTGTCATCCGAAACCAGGCGTGCCCCCATAAAACGCGGACTGTCGAATAAATCGGAAGTCAGGTAGTCTTCCCCAATCACCAGTTTGGCCCGCAGACTACGAATGGCGCGATAAAGATAGTAACGGCTCCATTGCACCTGTTGATTTGACGTCTGACCGCTTTGGGTACGGGAGGCCTGCCAGTCCGCTCTGAGTCGCCATGCCCCCGCATTGGCTCCGACGGTGCCATTCCCGCTGGCAGAATAGCCGGAACTGCGGTTCCCCTGAGCCTGAGTCCGTTGAATGCCGGCGTAATAATCTGCCATGATGCCGGGGATACCATCATCCCAGCGAGAAGGCGGATCCCAGGTGTCACTGGTGAATTCCAGGTAGGCCTGAGGAATACTCAGATAAAGCGAGGACGAAGCCAGATCCCCCCGGACGGTCATCCCTTTCAGCGCATCGTTTTGCGTATTCAGGCAGCCGCCGTGGTGCCACCAGGTAAACTGTTTCTGCAGATTTTCTTTAAACCCCAGATGATCAACTAACGACGGCGACAGACAGGCCTCGCTGCCTTTCGGATCATCATCGGGCGTCAGAAACGTCACGCTTTCCTCTGGCAGGCTGGCTTTGTTGACATGCACGGTCATGGTATATGTACCTGGCATGACATAACCCGCCCGGGAAAACTGTCCGAGATCGATATTTGCCCGATCTTTCACATCCAGAACATCCGTGTTGAATTGCATATCGTCATCCCCGGCGATAACCAGCCCGGGAAGCATGGCAAGGAGAATGCAATAACTGAGAGTTCGGATACGCATGGCAAAAATACCGCTAGAAGGAAACAACATCAGAAATAATTCAAACGGAAATGGACTACAGAGGAATACGACCCTTCACGGAGTGGCTGATGGTTACGAACCAGCCTTAAGGTGTAATGCAGTTCCTGCGTACCGCTGTGAAGTAACACTTTGGGTAACGGCACGCCCGGAGAGGCAACATCCCCCTCTTCATCCGCCAGCTGGAGAGCCATGCCCTTTCCATCACCGCTGACAGCGAAATTGTTCCCATCAGCTTGCCCGTCAAAAGTCACGGCAAAGCGCTGCCAGTCCGGCAGGTGCGGATTAGTACGTTGTAAGCGACAATCGGTCAACCGGATGACAAAAGGGATAACCCGACTGGCCCCGTTCCGGACTAATTCTTCGGGTGGGGTACGGCCCATATCGATGGTTTGTGCGATGCTGTCTGGGGCAATCGTACAGGGGGTATCGAGAATATCCCCGGAGACATACAGGCTTGTCTGGTCGGTTTGTACGGCGTCCGCGAAACGGCAATAACTGAGAAAACAGGCAAGCAAGAGTGCGGGAGTAACGATCCGGTTAGCCATGTTTTTCATCCCCAAATAGCCATGAGCAGGGTATGCCTGTGGCATACCCTGCTTCACTTTTTTACTGGTACGTGAAAGTCACGTTTGAAATCGAGGTAAAGTCGCCTGGGGTGATTGCGGAAGCACCGTCCCCTTTCAGATAAGCCGCGAACTGCAGAGTATTGGATCCCTGTGCCAGGGTTTGCTTGGCCGTCGGTTCGCCCAGTTTGACCTGGCTGTCACCGTAAGCAATGGCGATACCCGCACCACTGGCCGCGCCGCCACCCAATGCCAGCAAAGAGCTGTCATGACTGTCTGGCGTTCCGGTAAAGGTTACTGAAACATTTTTCATGGTCGAAACATCGCAATCTTTCAGTTCAAATTGAAATTGCTGTGAAGGTGACTGACCATTATTTTCCAGGGAATGAGCAGCAATGTGGCCCAGTGGAACTTCCTGCTTATCTGAAGCCGCATCCAGCGAGCAGGGCGTTTCAGTAATTGCACCAGTAAACGTCACGGTCGTGCTATCAGTAGCAGTGCCCGCTACTGCTGTACCCGACGTTATCACCATAGCCGCACCCATTAATGCAAAAATCGCACAGTTTTTCATCACTAATCCTTAAATAAAAAGATGATTATTTTTCTCTTGAAAATTGCCTCAACGGCACCTTAAACCCGAAAGAAATTAATATCTCACGAGCAAGTTCCTTTCTTTAAAAAGACCGAATAACATTGATTATTTTAATTAAAATATAAAAACAGCCATATCTAAAGATAATTAAAAACATCCAGACAAAAAAATCCCTGACAGATAAATACTGCCCAATTATGGTCAAATCAAAGCAGAACACTGGAACCGGAAGAAGAATATCGTTGGGAGGAAACATTTACAATTATATTCAACATGCCGAATTGATAGTCAATTACTATCAACTAAGAAAAAATAATAGCCACTCACAATGAAATCCGATCCTGATAAAATACATTAACCATTAAATATCAATGCATTACTACGACACGGAAGAAAAAAACAGGGATATTGATAAAATAACAAAAACTGACAAATATTATTTTTCCCGAAAAATGATTCCATGCAGTTTTAGATCCATTTAGGTTCCTGCGAGTGAGGGATATTCACGAGAGAAAATGTCTGTTTTGAGTTGGAAATAAATCACTCTTCCCGGTGAGCACACTGTTACGAAGAGAGGTGAACAGGCATAATGGCATCATCAGCGAAAAGAGGACCCTGGAATCTTAACGGGGTTTGTGACGATGTGGCTGACTGCCGCCGGTATTGAATAATAACGCTGTCGATCGCCAGGAATAATCCTTATTTTCCCGTTGCTCATCATACAGAGAGTTTTCCGGTATTTTACTCCTGATTATTCTCCATGATGTGAAAAGCTAACCGGCACCCCTTTTTCTGGTGCCAGCCAAACGCTTAACACAGGAAAGAGGATAACATGATGAAAAACCGGGATTATATTCAACGTCGCGAACCTGAAGACATGGCTCGGGTTGAAATTCGCGAGCAATGGCAAATCACCTTCTGGACACTGACCCTGAAAACAACACAGGAACGTCTCACCCGCGCGGTTCGTGAGGCCGGACATGATACCGACCTGGTACGCCAGTGGCTGGAGAAAAATCCTCCCCCAAAGCCAGCGGGACGCAGTTAACCGTGGGCAACAGTTATCGCGTTAGCCGGTGGCCGAAGAAGAAAACACCGGGAGACGGCCAGCCCAAAGCCCGCCGTCTCCCGGTGGTCTTATTTCACAACATTCAGCTTCTCAACATCGGCATCGCCCTGAGGCTCAGCCATCGTTTTACGCACTTTTGCCACGTCGCTGGCGCGGACCTGCGCGCTGGCGGTGTTGCCCCAACTGGTACGAATAAAGTTGACCACCTCCGCCACCTGCTGATCCTTCAGCCGCCAGCCGAAGGCCGGCATGGTGATGTTTGAAGGCGCATCCCTCATGCCTGGCAGCGTTGCGCCGCTCAGCACGATATGGATCAGCGAAGTTGGGTCTTCCGCCAGCACTACCGGGTTGCCGCGCAGCTCCGGGAAGAAGCGCTTGTAGCCGCTGCCGTCGGTTTTATGGCAGGCAGCACAGCTGTCAACATACACCGAGGCTCCCGGCTTGCTGTCGTCGCCTTTCCACAACGCTTTGGCGACCGCGTCATCTTCGCTGAAACCGACCTGATTAGGGTCACGTGCGCCCAGCGACTTCAGATAGCGGGCAATCGCCACGGCATCGTTCGCACTCAGATGTTGCAGGCTGTGCTGGATAACATCGGTCATGCCGCCAAAGACGGCGGTCCGATCGTTACGACCCATGCGCAGGAACTGCACAAGGTCGTCTTCACTCCAGCGCCCCAGGCCGTCACGGCTGTCACCGCGCAAATTACTGGCGGTCCAGCCATCGATTGGCGAGCTGCTGCCAGAGAGGTAGTCGCTACCCTGGCTGTCGTTCAGCGCTTTTTCCTGCATGGTCAGACTGCGCGGCGTGTGGCAGGCTCCGCAGTGGCCCAGACCTTCCACCAGATACTGACCACGTGCCAGCACCGGGTCCTGGCCTTTTATCGGCTGGAAGGCCTTAACGTCCGGCGCAAACATGCCGCGCCAGATCGCCAGCGGCCAGCGCATGGAAAGCGGCCATGGAATGTCGCTGTCCTTGTTTGCCTGCTCAACCGGCTTCACGCCGTGCATAAAGTAGGCATAAAGCGCCTGCATATCTTCATCGCTCACCACGGCGTAGGACGGATAAGGCATTGCCGGATAGAGCGTGTCACCATTCTTCGCCACACCGTGACGGACGGCCTTCTGGAAGTCGTCATAGCTGTAGTCACCAATACCGGTTTTCTTGTCCGGTGTGATATTGGTGGAATAGATGTCGCCAATTGGCGTTGCCATTGACAGCCCGCCAGCAAACGGCTCGCCGCCTTTTTTGGTATGGCAGGCCACGCAGTCACCGGCTCGCGCCAGATATTCTCCACGCTTGATCTGATCGGCACCGCTGTCGTCCGCAATGGCGGCAAAGGTGGTCATGCCCAGCATCAGGGCAGGGATTAGCATTTTCATCATGGTTGTCCTTACGCCTGCACCAACGGACCCGGGTTCTTCAGGTACTGTTCACGGATAGCTTTTGCTGACCAGTAAGTCAGCGCTGCCACCATACCGGTCGGGTTGTAGCCCAGGCCCTGCGGGAAGGCAGACGCGCCAGGTACAAACACGTTAGGCACGTCCCAGCTCTGCAGGTAACGGTTTACCGCGCTGGTTTTAGGATCTTCACCCATGATCGCCCCGCCATTCATATGCGTGGTCTGATAAACGGTGGTGTCGAAATGCGTTCCCGCCTGCTTCGGCGACCCGCTGATCAGCTTTGGATTCATCGCTTCAGCTATTTTATGCATCCGGCCATGCATAAACTGCGACATCCTGATGTCGTTGTCCTGCCAGTCGAAGGTCATACGCAGCAGCGGCTGGCCAAAGGCATCCTTGTAGTTCGGATCGAGATCCAGGTAGTTATTGCGATACGACTGATGCGCACCGTGAGCATCCATCGACACATGGTGCGTGTAGTGGTCGGCAACCGCAGCCTTCCACTTGCTGCCCCAGTTTGGGGTGCCCGGAGGTGTCGGCAGGCCTGAAATCGGCTTCACGCCTGCCTGGTTGACCCACATCGGTGACCCGCCGACAAAGCCATATTTGCCGTGGTCAAAGTTGTCAGCGTTGAAGTCGTCCACGCCCACGCCTGCGCCACCAGCACCGATAAAGTTGTTGGTGAACACATCCTTATCGAAGAAGGCTTTGATCGTGGAGATGTTCTGATAAGCAAAGTTACGGCCTACCGTACCCTCGTTAGTCACCGGATCGTACGGCTTGCCGATGCCGGAAAGCAGCATCAGGTGCACGTTGTGAAACTGGAAGGCGGAAAGGATCACCAGATCGGCAGGCTGCTCAATCTGGCGGCCCAGCGCATCGACATAGGTCACCCCGGTCGCGCGCTTTTTATCCGCCGTCAGGTTCACGCGCAGCACGTTGGCATTTTCACGCAGTTCGAACGACGATTCCTGACGCAGTGCAGGCAGCACGTTAACGTTTGGCGACGCTTTGGAATACATGTAGCAGGCATAGCCACTGCAGTAGCCACAGAAGTTGCACGGTCCCATCTGTGCGCCGTAGGTATTCGTGTACGGGCCTGAAGTGTTGGCAGAAGGCAGATCGTAAGGATGATAGCCCACTGACTCTGCCGCCTGAGCAAACAGCTGGGCAGAGAAGGTGCGCTTCTGCGCAGGCAGCGGGAATGTATCGGAACGGTCCGGTGCAAAGGGGTTACCCTTACCCTGGCCGATCACCTTCCCTTTCACGCTCCACTCTGAGCCGGAGGTACCAAACACCTTCTCGGCCTTATCAAAGAATGGTTCCAGCTCATCATAGGTAACGCCGAAATCCTGGACAGTCATTCCTTCAGGAATGAACTTCTTACCGTAGCGCTCTTCATAGTGACTGCGCATCCGCAGTTCGATCGGGTCCACGCGGAAGTGAACGCCGGACCAGTGCAGACCTGCCCCCCCGGTGCCGGTACCCGGTAAGAAGGCGGCCAGTTGACGATAAGGTTGTGCGGTCTGCGCGGAGTTATGACGGATGGTGACGGTGCTTTTTGACAGATCCTGGAACAGCTTTTTACGGATGTTATAGGTCAGTTCGTCAATAACCTGCGGATAAGCACCGTCAGGATAGGTATCACGGTGCGGGCCGCGCTCCAGCGCCACCACGTTCAGGCCCGCTTCGGTCAGCTCTTTAGCCATGATCGACCCCGCCCAGCCAAAGCCAACGATCACCGCATCCACTTTTTTCATTTCGTTTGCCATGGTTACGCTCTTTCCCCACGAATCGATACCGGAGGGAACGGGTAGCGCTCTCCGCGTTCCACCCAGTCCATAAAGTCCGCACGGGCGCCCGGGAAATTAATCAGCGTCCAGCCGACCATGCCCTGATTGCCACCGTGGATCGGGTCGCTGAAGAAACCCTCGCGGGTGTTCTGCAGCAGGAAGGAGAAAAAGACTTTGGCCGGAACCTGGCTGAATTCAACGCTGCCTGCTTCAAAAGCCTGCAACAGTGAGTCCTGCTGGTCGCCACTGAGCTGAGCAAAGACTTTGCCGTACTGCGCTTTCGCCACGGCATCCGCATCGGCCAGCCCCAGACGATAAATCTGGCGCGGCACCAGCGGATACTGGTAACCGAGCTGTTTGTCGGCATCCGGATGGAATGGCCCCTGCATATACCAGTTGGAACCGATGGCGTACGGGGTGTTCATCTGGCGGTCGATATACTCCGGCACGCCAGCTTCCAGCGCGCCCGGACCTCGATCGTCAGCGGGGATCAGGCGAGCCGCTGCTGCCTGCAAAAAAGCATACTCTTCAGGGGTAAACCAGGTTGGCTGATAATCGCGAGCTTTCTGCGGACCGGCAGGCGCGGTCTCTTTTGCCGCTGCCGGAGTGGAGGCGGTAATTGCGCCCAGCCCGGTGCTGCCCAGTGCCATGGCCGGTGCCAGGGTAATGGTCTTCAGCAGAAAGTCCCGGCGGGAACTTCCAGTTTTTTCGTTCGACATGACATGGCCTTATCAAGCTTAGCCCTGGTGAGAAAGGCTAAGGGTTCACGGTTGCTTGCAGTATTTATTTATTGGAATTCGGGGGCACAAATTGGTTACCGGCATAATGTTACCGGTAACAATAACGCCTATTGTATCCGATCTTTTTGCAAACATTTAGCGAAAAGAAACAAAATGGCACAAATTCATTAACAATTTTCGCCGCGATGAGCGGTAAATGTCACGATTACGTTCAGGGCAACTTTTTATGCTTAATTTTCTTTCTGCGGGCAGTAATTCAAAATTTAACGCCTGTCCAGCAGAATCGATGCCCTGCCCGCCTCCGCCGGGCTGTGGCGGTTTATCGCGATTCTTTCGCTGGGCGGATTTTTTGAGCTTTATGACCTGTTTCAGACCGGCTATATCAGCTCGGGCCTGCTGGCAGAAAACATCTTTCATGTCGGCAGCCAGGGCGTGTTTGGTTTTTCCGATCAGGCAGCATTTGCTTCCTCGACCTTCCCTGGCCTGTTTATCGGAGCCAGCCTGCTGGCTGGCACAGTGAAGCGCATCAGGTCGTGAGCCTGATGGAAGCGCGCTGCGGTGCCCCTTCCACAGCCCCCCAGGTTAATGAGATTGAAACAGATGAAATCATCGCGAAAAAAGGCACCTTCCGTGATATCTGGCGGCCGGAATATCGTCAGCGCACGCTGATGCTGGTGGTGATGAACTTCTTCCAGTCCATCGCTTTCTTCGGTTTTGGCAACTGGCTGCCCGCGCTGCTCTCCGGTAAGGGAGCCAGCATTACCCACAGCCTGCTGTATGCCTTTTTTATCACCCTTGCCTACCCGCTCGGCTCGCTGATTTGCAGTCGCTACGCTGACCGGATCGAGAACAAGTGGCAGATTGTTCTGTCCTCGCTGATGACGGTAATTTTCGGCACGCTGTTCGCCCTGCAGAGCAACCCGATGCTGCCCTCCCGCTGAACTGGCTATTTTCCAACAGGCGAAGCGGCGTTGGAAAGCGGCCCTGTCGTCAGTCCCCCGCCCTCGTCTGGCGGGACCGCCTCAGTGAACGGCGGCTCTGACAGCGGCGGCGTAACGGCAAACCGCTCCGGCGGATTAAACAACTTCAGCCGGGTTTCCGAAGGCTGTGGGCGACCAAAGTAATAGCCCTGGAACAGCGTACAGCCCTCACTTTTCAACTGCTCATACTGCTCGCTGCTCTCGACCCCTTCAGCGGTAATCTGGATATCCAGACTGCGGCTCATCCCGGTGATGGCGCGGATAATCGCCAGCGCTTCACGGCTTTCCTTCATATCATTGATAAACGACTTGTCGATCTTGATTTTGTCGAACGGGAACGAGCGCAGATAGCTCAGCGACGAATAACCGGTGCCAAAGTCATCCAGCGCAATTCTCACACCCAGCGCCTTCAGCTTCTGCAGGACGCGGATATTTACCAGGGTGTTATCCAGCAGCACCGATTCGGTGATTTCGACTTCCAGGCGGTGCGGAGCCAGCCCGGAATCTTGTAGCGCAGCTTCCACCACTGAAGCCAGCGAACTGTTCTTGAACTGTAGCGGCGAGAGGTTGACCGCCACGCTTTGATCTTCAGGCCAGCCAGCCGCTTCCCGGCAAGCTTCGAACAGCGCATAGGCCCCCAGCGAGTGGATCAGTCCGGTCTCTTCGGCGACAGGGATAAAGTCCATTGGCATGATCAGCCCTTTTTGCGGGTGATGCCAGCGCATCAGCGCCTCGTAGCCGATGATCTCCAGTCCCTGCCCGTTGGTGATGGGCTGGTAATAAAGTTTGAGATGGCGACGGGTCATCGCCTCGCGCAGGTCGGTTTCTATCATCCGGCGCTTGCTGGCGGCTTCCCCCATTTCCGCGGAGAAGTGCTCAAAGCGGTTGCGCCCGTTGCGTTTGGCTTCGTACAGAGCCATATCGGCACAACGCAGTAGCTCATCCGTGGTGGTCATGCTGTTGTCAGCCATGGCAATACCAACGCTCAGGCCGACCGACAGAGAGTGGCCATCCACGTTGAACGGCGGTCTGGTCACGTCGATCAACCGCTGGGCAGCCGTTTCAGCCTCATTAACGTGAGTCAGCCCGGGCAGTACAATGGAGAACTCGTCTCCGCCATTACGCGCCAGCGTGTCCTGATCGCGCAGCACGCCGCGTAACCGGCTGGCAACGGCCCTCAGCAATTCATCACCGACCGGATGACCCAGCGCATCGTTGACGTTCTTGAAGTTATCCAGATCCAGACAGAGCGCGGCGGTATGTTTATCTGTGTCGCGGTCAGCCCGCAGCGCTTCATTCAGACGCTGGCTGAACAACACGCGGTTAGGCAGGCTGGTCAGATTATCATGGTGGGCCATGTGGTGTATGCGCGCATCAGCAGCGCGCTGGTCAGTGACGTCATTGGCGATCAGCAAAACGTAATTGGTACGCGCGTCGTTGCCCCGAATAATCGAAGCGGAAGCATTGATGGTCCTTCCCCCCCTGCGGGTGTTAAGCAACTGCTCATTTTTATGCACTCCTTCGCTGCGCTGGGCGGCATTGGCCAGCTGGGCGAAATAATTGCCGACTTCCCGGGTGGTGCACTCAGTGAGTTTTTTTCCGCTCGTCTCTTCCTGACGAATGCCCAACAGCTGCTCTGCTTTGCTGTTCAGCAACAGAATTTGCTGCGAGACCACATCTTCAACAATCACGCAGGAAGGGATATTGGCAATGATGGTATCCAGGAACGTCGACAGTGAAGCGGTGCGGGCGCTGTTCTGTTCGGCCAGATCTTTCGCCCGCAGGATTTGCTGCTCGTATTCCCGCACTTCGGTACAGTCACGGGTGATTTTTGAGTAGCCCAGCAGCACGCCTTCTTCGTTGCGGATCGCTTCAATCACTACATGAGCCCAGAAAGCACTGCCATCTTTGCGATAGCGCCAGCCCTGGTCTTCAAACCGGCCCTGGTCCTGCGCCACTTTCAGGTTAATATCCGGCAGGCCGGCAAGGCGATCCTGAGCGCTGTAGAAACAGGAGAAATGTTTGCCGACGATTTCTTCAGCGGTATAGCCCTTGGCACGACGTGCACCGGCGTTCCAGTTCACCACCATCCCAGTGGTGTTGAGCATATAGATAGCGTATTCGCTCACCCCCTCCACCAGCAGGCGGAATACCTGCTCGCGTTCACGCTGCTCTTTTAGAGCACGCTGCTGCCCGGTGCAGTCACGGGTGATTTTGGTATAGCCAATCAGCTTACCCTCATCATCGTGGATGGCATCGTTCACCACATGGGCCCAGAAAGAGCTGCCATCTTTGCGGTAACACCAGCCCTGCTCTTCAAAGCGGCCGGTGCGATAGGCGGTTTTCAGGTTGGTGTCGGGCAGCCTGGCCTTGCGGTCTTCAGCACTGTAGAAAATGGCGAAATGCTTGCCAACGATCTCATCGGCGTTGTAACCCTTGGAGCGTCTGGCCCCTTCGTTCCAGTTCACCACGTACCCTTCCGGATCGAGCATAGAGATGGCGTAATCAGTCACCCCCTCCACCAGCAGGCGGAATTTTCGCTCGCTGGAGCGTTGCCTGGCCAGCCTTGCCCGCGGTTCGGTGTCGTCACGGGTGATTTTGGCAAAGCCAATCAGCGTGCCGTCTTCCGCCCTGATGGCATCCAGCACCACGTGGGCCCAGAATGCGCTGCCGTCCTTGCGATAGCGCCAGCCTTCCACCTCGTAACGACCTGTCTCTGCTGCAGTGCGTAACCCAAGCTGGGGCAAACCTTTAAGCCGATCTTCTGCACTGTAGAAGCAGGCAAAATTTTTACCGACGATCTCTTCCTGCCTGTAGCCTTTGGTACGCTCTGCTCCGGCATGCCAGTTAACCACTGTGCCGTCCGGCTTCAGCATATAAATTGCGTAGTCGACTACGCTCTGAACCAGCAGCCGGTACATCACATCATTATTTTCATTCATGGTCTTTTCGCCTGGTCGCCAGCCGCTGTCCGGGGGTCACCCTGGCCGGTGCTGGCACTACAAATACGCCAAAGCCTGGCGCAAATGGGTCGCTACATGCCGGTTAACCGGTCAGAGCGCTACTTTGTTGGGAAAATTCTGTATTAGCAATAAACTGAAAACCTCAGCCATTTCAAGGGACTTACCCCTTTACTCAGACCTTCTTTTCCGGTTATCGGCATTGACTAAAAAATATTCAGCATTTATTTATCCGAAGGGCAGCTGTAATCAATAGAAACAACCGCGAGCAGATTGTTAACGGCAAAAGGCGCTATAAAAAGAAAACAATACCAGGAGTGCCTATGTTTAAATCTTTTTTCCCCCGGCCCGTGATCTTTTTCAGCAGTGTCGTTCTCTGGTCCGCCCTGGCCATCCTGCTGTGGTTTAGTGAAGCCCGTGAGTGGCTTCTGCATCTGGCGCTGTTCTCCCATGGAGCCTCTCTTCCGCTACCCAATAATGCTCTGCGCTTTATCGCGCCGTCAGGGCTGGCTTTCTATCTTTACTATCTGGTAGTGGTGGTGCTGTTTGCCGGGTTCTGGTCGCTGTTCAGCCCGCATCCGTGGCAGGGCTGGTCGGTGCTTGGTTCGGCGCTGGTGATCTTTGTCACCTGGTTTTCCGTGCAGGTTGGCGTGGCGATCAACGCCTGGTACGAACCATTTTATGATTTGATCCAGCGCGCCATGGCCCATCCCAACACCGTGAGAATTGACACTTTTTACAGCCAGCTCGAAGGGTTCCTCAGCATCGCCCTGATTGCGGTGGTGATAGACGTGCTGAATATGTTCTTTATCAGCCATTACGTGTTTCGCTGGCGCACGGCGATGAACGATTACTATATGGCGCACTGGGCTGAGCTGCGAGGGATTGAAGGGGCCGCCCAGCGTGTGCAGGAAGACACCATGCGCTTCTCCGCAACGCTGGAGGATATGGGCGTCAGCTTCATTAACGCCATCATGACGCTGATTGCCTTCCTGCCGGTGCTGGTTGCCCTGTCAGTCCATGTGAAAACAGTGCCAATCCTCGGCACTATTCCTTACGCGCTGGTGATTGCAGCCGTGCTGTGGTCACTGCTGGGAACTGGGATGCTGGCGGTGATCGGTATCAAACTGCCGGGGCTGTCGTTCCGCAATCAGCGAGTGGAAGCCGCCTACCGTAAAGAGCTGGTGTATGGCGAGGATGATCCGCACCGCGCGAGGCCGCCCACCGTGAGGGATCTGTTCCACAATGTGCGTAAGAACTATTTCCGCCTCTATTTCCATTATCTGTACTTCAACATCGCACGTATTCTCTACCTGCAGCTGGATGCGGTCTTCAGCCTGTTTGTGCTGTTCCCGTCGATCATCACCGGCGCGATTACGCTGGGACTGATGACGCAAATCACCAACGTGTTCGACCAGGTGCGCGGCTCGTTCCAGTATCTGATTAACTCGTGGACCACGCTGGTGGAACTGCTGTCGATCTACAAACGTCTGCGCAGCTTTGAACGCACGCTGAATGAGCTACCTGATCACGAAGATGTCGCCGCCTGATGGTGCGGGAAAACCGGACCGGGAATAGATCGTCTCAGGCCATGGACGGCCTGAGTTGCGCTGCCACGGATGGCGCTTTTGCGTCTTTTGGGCGACCAGGTTGCCTTACAGATGCGGTTTTATGTTGTCACTTTTAACTTCCGGCCAGCTTCGCAAACACCCGCTCCACTGCGTAGGCACCCGGATCCTTCACGCCGTTAAGGCTGTCATGATTCAGATAAGAAGAGCGACCCGCCTTCGCCGAATTCATCTGTGCCGTGGCATCTGCGCCTTTTTTCGCAGCAGCGGCCGCTTTCTCCAGCCCTTTGCCCTCCACCAGTGCCGCAAACGCCGGATCCAGCGCATCGATCATTGTGCGATGGCCTGGAAGAGCCCCCCCGTAATGCTGCATCCGGTCCAGCCCCCAGCTCAGCGCTTCCGGCAGCGATTTGCCCTCTTCCAGCTTCTGTCCCGCCGAGGTAAACATAATCGACATCAGCACCCCGCTGGAGCCACCCATCACCACCGCCAGCTCATCACCCACCAGCGTCAGCAGGCTGTGCAGCTCATTCAGCGGGAGCGTTTTCGCCTGCAGTTCCTTCAGTACCTTTCCGGCTCCGGCAGCAAAGGTGGAACCCGTATCACCATCGCCCACTTTCGCATCCAGCTGATTCAGCTCGCTCTCCAGATCCACCAGCGTAGTGCAGATCGTCTCAACAACAGCGGCTACCTCTGCGTTATCTGAGGGCTTCGCTTTCTCACCGCGACCCACTTTTTTACCTTTAATCGACTTAATTTTCTGCACGTACACTGCCGGCTTCCAGCCGTTTGCTTCAACCGGCGCGGTAAGTGCTTCGACCAGCGAGTCAGACAGAACCAAAACAGAAAGTGAAAATCCTTTCATATCCAGAGCGCTAACCAGCGTCGCCGGGCCAATCAGCAGTTGTACCTGCTTACCCAGTGACGAATGCAGGACTTCACGGGTCAGCACCGCCATTTCCAGCTCGGAAAAACCGCCAAGGTTATTCACCAGCAGAGCCACTTTTTTATTGTCCGGGTTTTTCTCTGCCAGTTTATCCGTCAGCGTGGCAACAATCTCCTGACTGTTCTGTGTCTTCAGCGTGGACGCTCCGGGCTCCCCGTGAATGCCCATTCCCAGTTCGCTCTGTCCTTCCTTCACGCGGTCGTCACGCTTTTCACCCGGCACGTGGCAGGTGGAGAACGCCAGCCCGATGCTGGCAGTGGCTGTGATCGCCTCACTGGCAAGCGCGACGACCTCCCGCAGCGATTTCCCCTGAGCAGCAGCAAAACCGGCAACCTTATGCACCAGAGCCGTACCGGCAATCCCCCGCGGCTGGGGATTGTCCGGCAGGGCAATGTCATCGGTGACCATCACCAGCTCCACCTTAAAGCCCAACTTTTTCGCTTTCTCCGCCGCCAGACCAAAGTTAAGGCGATCGCCGGTATAGTTTTTCACGATCAGCAGGCAACCTTTATCACCGGTAACGTTGATGATGGCACTGAGCACGGCATCCACGCTTGGTGAAGCAAAAATATCGCCGCAGACCGCCGCCGTCAGCATGCCTTTGCCGACAAAACCCACATGAGCGGGTTCATGGCCCGAGCCACCGCCAGAAATCAGCGCCACCTCTTTTTTATCCCAGTCATTGCGGACCACGACTCGTATATCCGGCCCCGCGTCCAGCAGGCTGATATTATGGTAACGACTGCTGAGCAACGTCCCTTCAA
The DNA here is from genome assembly GCA_050311775.1 of Erwinia amylovora. GTDB lineage: Bacteria > Pseudomonadota > Gammaproteobacteria > Enterobacterales > Enterobacteriaceae > Erwinia > Erwinia amylovora_A. The sequence continues at coordinate 480,046 of JBNONK010000003.1, forward strand.
GGGCCTCACTGACTAACTGGTTTTTCTGATTCATGAAGAACTGACTCATCGCACTTCTCTCTCTGATATTAGAAATTAGTTGCTAAGTCACTAACTGTAGTTGAATTATTGCCGGGGGATTGATGAAACAGGCGGGGCAGAGTAAATGATGAAAATGTGAAGCAGGTATAATTTTCGTTAAAATAAGATTTATCCTTAGTCGATTCACTAACTGATTAACCTCATTATTTATTTTAAGTCAGCCTGACGAATCATAAACTCTGCACAGCTTCCTGCTTATCCCGCAGACACTTTTTAGTTAAGAAAAATCTGCGAAGATAAAAACACCATCATGATAAACAAGGGTTTTAATTTCAAAAACGTCGCATTAATCTTATTTTCCTTGTCGGGTGTCAATTTAAAATTGCAGTCAGAAGAACTTTTAATATAAAGTCCCTTTTACCGCATGAAAAATTTCCAAAACACTGAATGGCTTTTATTGAGAATGCCGCCGGCACTCAGCTTAATTACTGAAATCTGATGCAGTAAGCACAATAAAATTAGACGGCTACTGACAGCAGACTTTACAGAGTTTCATTACGTCAACACCAGGGCGTTATACCGGGCGGGCCGCAAGGCCTGCTTTTTTTTGTCGGAAAGGGCCAGGAGCAGGTTGCGCCTGGCGGCCGCAACTAACGGAAGACGCTGATTGCCTCAACCAGCCGGGTGGCCTGGTGCGTCATACGGCCTGAAGCCTGCGCTCCTTCTTCCACGCGGGCGGCATTCTGGTGCGTGATGTTGTCCAGCTCCTCTACTGCCAGGCTGATTTCACTCAGTGCCGTGGCCTGCTCAGAAGTGGCAGAGCTGATCTGCGCGATCAGGGACGTCACGTTCTGCACCTGGGAGACAATGTTTTCCATGGTTTTTCCGGCATCGTTCACGTGATGGCTGCCCGACTGCACCTTCAGGGCACTGGTTTCCAGCAGGCCTTTGATTTCACTGGCTGCTTTGGCACTACGCTGCGCCAGACCACGCACTTCACCGGCCACCACCGCAAAACCTTTCCCCTGCTCGCCTGCCCGCGCAGCCTCTACCGCGGCGTTCAGTGCCAGGATATTGGTCTGAAAGGCAATGCCGTCAATCACGCTGGTGATATTAGCAATTTGCTTCGAACTGTCGGCAATGTCGGCCATCATGCTGACCATTTCGCGCATCGCCTTGCCCCCCTGTGTCGCCACATCACTGGTGCTGATCGACAGACTGTTCACCTGCTGCGCCGTTTCGGTGTTGCTTTTCACCGTCGCGGTCATCTGATTCATGGTGGCCGCCGTCTGCTGCACGTTGGCAGCGGCCTGCTCAGTACGGCGGCTGAGGTCATTATTGCTCTGAGCGATAGCGTCACTGGCGCTGAGCACGTTGAGCGCCTGGCCGCTGACATCATCCACCAGCCAGCGAAACATCAGGCCCAGCTGGCCGATAGCCCGCAGCGTAGTGCCCACTTCATCCACGCGATCCATCTGCTCCACTTGATGGCTGGTTCCGGTTGCCACACGCAGCGCCTGCTGACACATACGCTCAACCGGACGGGATATTTGTTGCTCCATCAGCGCGGAAGTCAGAAACAGCAGCCCGGCCATGACCGCAGTGAAAATCCCCAGCGACTGGCCGGCAAGCCCCAAAGCCCATACTCCGGCTGCACTCAGCGGCAGTAAAGCCAACAGAAACGTACGAATGCGCCAGCGCAGTGGCAGGGTTTTCCCGATGGAACACCAGCGTAGCAGGCCAGTGCGCACCAGCAGCCCTTTATGGAAACGCCAGCCTTTCCGTTTGCCTTCCCTGAATTCGCGGTAAAGCGCTTCAGTCTGCTGGATCTCCTGCTTAGATGGCCGGGTGCGCACCGACATATGGCCCTGCACTTTGCCCTCCCTTACCACCGGGATTGCATTGGCGCGTACCCAGTAATGGTCGCCATTTTTGCGGCGGTTCTTGACCAGTGCGGTCCAGGGCTCGCCCTGTTTCAGGGTGGCCCACATATCGGCGAAGGCCTGCGGCGGCATATCCGGGTGACGCACCCTGTTATGTGGATGCCCGTTAATCTCATCCGGTGTGAAGCCGCTGACGGCAATAAAGGCATCGTTAGCGTAGGTAATGTGGCTGTTGGTGTCGGTGGTCGACATCAGCGTCGCACTTTCTTCAAACACATATTCCTGCTGTGTTACGGGTAAATTCGTGCGCATGGAGCGGATCCTTGATGCGGGTGCCAAAATTGGGCTAAGGGTTAATGATTTGTGATTTTTATATTTTCGGCGCTCAGGCGGTGATCTTTAGCGGCCTGCGCTAAATTTCGCCCCTGCCACCACGATGCAACAAAAGCCTGTCAGCAGGGTGATAGGCACACAACAAACCGGTTCCAGGGCAAACAATGACCACAGTCTCTCTAAGTCATTATTATGAAGAGGAGTTTTAGTGTATTGCGAATATACCTTTCATCTCCAGAGGTACGGGCTGAGCAATTCCCAGCCCGTGACGATCAGAAAATCCAGCGGGCACCGCGTTGTCATTCTTTTTCGGCATGTCGGGTTACAGGGTTGCTGCCATGGCTGACGAGACGGGGAGGTTCATTCTCCGGGCAGTAATAAGGGCAATAACCAGAGAGTGTAATTTTAAACAAGGAGAGTTCCGCTATTTACTCATCATAGCCCGGGCCTTAAAAATCATTAAAAACGCAAAAAAAATAAGCGCAAAAAACACTCGAATTCATTACTGAAAAAAGCTTTATCAACATTGGTCAATGTTGCCAGAACGGGAAAAATAAGACTGGATACAACGTCAGCCACCTCAATAAGAGGACGTCTCTGGTTAACAAAAGCAGCCATTTTAGCAGAGTAGAAGAATAAAAAGAGTCATTATAAAGAATGGGGTTAATTCAGAATGAAAGGTATGCAGAGAGGGAAGAAGGGACCACTCTGGCAGTACAAAAATGTACTGCCAGAGCCAGACAATAATTATGTCGGCGAAGTCATCCGCTTGATTTTCGACTCATAGGCCACCGCCTGCTGAGTATCAAACTGGTTTTCCCACTTGGCGATAACCAGCACCGCCAGTGCATTACCCACCACGTTCAGCGCAGTACGGGCCATATCCATAATACGGTCCACGCCGGCAATAAACGCCAGGCCTTCCAGTGGGATGCCCACGCTGCCCAACGTGGCCAGCAGCACCACGAAAGAGACGCCGGGAACGCCAGCAATGCCTTTTGAGGTGACCATCAGCGTCAGCACCAGCACGATTTCCTGCCCGATGGACAGCTCAATACCGTAGAGCTGGGCAATAAAGATCGCCGCGATGCTCTGGTATAGCGTGGAGCCGTCAAGGTTAAAGGAGTAACCGGTCGGCACCACAAAGCTGGTAATCGACTTGGGCGCACCGTAGGCTTCCATCTTCTCCATAATACGCGGCAACACGGTTTCCGAGCTGGAGGTGGAGTAAGCGAGGATCAGCTCATCCTTCAGGATACGCATCAGAGTGGTGATACGCAGCTTGCACAGACGGGCCACCGCACCCAGCACCACAAAGGCGAAGAACAGAATGGCGGCATACACCAGGATCACCAGCTTGGCCAGCGGCCAAAGGGATGCGAAACCGAAGTTAGCAATGGTCACGGAGATCAGCGCAAACACGCCAATCGGCGCATAACGCATGATCATATGCGTCACTTTGAACATCGTTTCCGAAGTGGAGCGGAACACCTTCAGCAGCGGCTCGCGGTGTTCTGACGGCAGCGAGGAGAGCCCCAGACCAAACAGCACCGAGAAGAAGATGATCGGCAGCATTTCGCCCCTGGCAATCGCCGCAAAAATATTCTGCGGAATCAGCGAGAGAATGGTGGTAACCAGACTGTGTGCCCCACTCTCCACCTGTGCAGTGGTTGCTTCATACTTAGAGATGTCCACCGTTGCCAGCGTCGACATATCAATGCCGTAGCCAGGTTTAAACACATTCGCCAGGGTAATCCCTACCACAATGGCAATGGTGGTAATCACTTCAAAATAGACGATGGTTTTCAGGCCAATGCGTCCGAGCTTCTTGGCATCGCCCACACCGGCGATACCCACGATTAGCGTGGAGATAACAATGGGCACCACGATCATTTTGATCAGGTGAATAAAGATATCGCCCGCCGGACTAAGAATGTTCGTGATTAACCATTCACGATCTGACGGTTGGTTATGCAGTATCGCACCAACGATGATCCCCAGTACCAGTGCCGTCACTATTTGCCAGGCAAGGCTGAACTTTGCAGCTTTCATAATTTTTTTTCCTTAACAAAACCCGCTATCCGCGTCTGGCATGCGGATTGAATCACTCTCAAGGGAGGTCAGGCCGAAGTCGGCTAATTCACGGATAGTGGATGGTGGTAACCTGAATTTGCAGGCGCGTAATCAGTACCATTTTCACGGGTATAAATGCAACCCTATGTGATATATGGCTAATATATGGACAACAAACAGGATAAAATTCCGGAGTCCTCTGCCAAAACTAACTCCTTGTTATAATTAGCAATATTGTCCCCCTCTCGCGCATAGCTATGCAACAAGTCGCCATAGCTGGCAACATCAACAAGATTCAATCGTCTTTATTTTGACCAGTTTATTTTCATACAGCGGCGCTTTGGTGGGGAAAATGCAGCAGAAGTTCCACATCGGTTGGGTAATTTTTTAGCCACTTTCATTACGTACAGTTATGACGTGATCTGTGGCGCAAAAAGCAAACAAAGCCAGTTAGCCTGCTTCACTTAACCTTTGATTGACATATTATTAACATCTTCAAGGAGATTCGCTATGAGCCAACAACACCGTCATCCTGTTCCCGCAAACATTGCGGAAAATACCCTGATCAATGCTCAACAATACCAGTCGATGTACCAGCAGTCCGTGCAGGACCCCGATGCATTCTGGGGCGATCAGGGCAACATCCTCGACTGGATCAAGCCTTATTCCACGGTGAAGAACACCTCGTTCGCACCGGGGAATATCAGCATCAGCTGGTTTGAGGACGGTACGCTGAACCTGGCGGCTAACTGCCTTGACCGCCATCTGCACACTCGCGGCGACCACCCGGCCATTCTCTGGGAAGGTGACGACGCCAGCGAGAGCAAGACGCTGACCTTCCGGGAGCTGCACCGCGAAGTGTGCCGCTTCGCCAACTCGCTGAAAGAGCTGGGCGTGAAGAAAGGCGACGTGGTGGCTATCTATATGCCGATGGTGCCGGAAGCCGCCGTCGCCATGCTGGCCTGCGCCCGCATCGGTGCCATTCACTCGGTCATCTTTGGCGGCTTCTCGCCTGAAGCGGTGGCCGGGCGGATCAAAGACTCCAACGCAAAATTAGTGGTCACGGCTGATGAAGGCGTGCGTGCTGGCCGCACCATTCCGCTGAAGAAAAATGTCGATGATGCGCTGGCAAACCCGGGCGTCAACACCATCACTAATGTGGTGGTGTTCAGACGTACCGGCAAAGATATTGGCTGGCAGAATGGCCGGGATATCTGGTGGCACGAGCTGATGAACAAAGCCAGCGCGCATCACCAGCCGGAAGAGATGAACGCGGAAGACCCGCTGTTTATCCTGTATACCTCCGGCTCAACCGGCAAGCCTAAGGGAGTGTTGCACACCACCGGCGGCTATCTGGTTTACGCGGCCACCACGTTTAAATACGTCTTTGATTACCACCCTGAGGATGTTTACTGGTGTACTGCCGACGTTGGCTGGATCACCGGCCACAGCTACCTGCTGTACGGCCCGCTGGCCTGTGGTGCCACCACACTGATGTTCGAAGGCGTGCCAAACTGGCCGCTGCCAAGCCGCATGGCTGAAGTCGTTGATAAACACAAAGTCACTCTGCTGTACACCGCACCTACCGCGATCCGTGCACTGATGGCCGAGGGCGATAAAGCTATCGCCGGAACCGACCGCTCCAGCCTGCGTATCATGGGATCGGTCGGTGAGCCCATTAACCCGGAAGCCTGGGAGTGGTACTACAACAAAATTGGCAAGGGTCGCTGCCCGATAGTGGATACCTGGTGGCAGACCGAAACCGGTGGTTTTATGATCACTCCCCTGCCGGGTGCCACTGAGCTGAAAGCCGGATCCGCCACCAGGCCGTTCTTCGGCGTGCAGCCCGCGCTGGTGGATAACGAGGGCAACGCGCAGGAAGGGGCCTGTGAAGGGAACCTGGTGATTGTGGACTCCTGGCCGGGACAGGCACGTACGCTGTTTGGCGATCACGAACGTTTTGAGCAGACCTATTTCTCCACCTTTAAAAATATGTATTTCAGTGGTGATGGCGCACGTCGCGATGAAGACGGTTATTACTGGATCACCGGCCGCGTTGACGATGTGCTGAATGTTTCCGGTCACCGTCTGGGCACAGCGGAAATAGAGTCTGCGCTGGTTTCTCATCCTAAAATTGCTGAAGCCGCCGTGGTGGGTATTCCGCATAATATTAAAGGCCAGGCTATTTACGCCTATATCACGCTGAACAGCGGCGAAGATCCTTCGCCGGAACTGTACAGCGAAGTCCGTCATTGGGTGCGCAAAGAGATTGGCCCGATCGCCACACCTGACGTACTGCACTGGACAGATTCATTACCGAAAACCCGCTCCGGCAAAATTATGCGCCGTATTCTGCGTAAAATTGCCGCGGGTGATACCAGTAATCTCGGCGATACCTCCACCCTTGCCGATCCTGGCGTGGTAGAGAAACTCCTTGAAGAGAAACAGGCCATTAAAATGCCGTAATTCGCTTTAAGGCAATGAATGTTGTGGTGGTAAAACACTGGGTAGCCTGAGATCTCGCTGCCCCTCTTCATCTCTGATCAGCCACTATTATTTTAAAAATAAAACCCTGCAGCTGAGGCAGTCAGCGGTCGCCTCTGAACTTTACCTCTGGAGACTCTGTGATGAATGAACTTATTTATCAACGGATAGAGAAGAGTGCCCGCTTTAAGGAACTGGTGAGAAAACGCCAGGCCTTTGCCACCCTGCTCTCCGTCATAATGCTCATCCTTTACGTCGGCTTTATTCTGCTGATTGCTTTCGCCCCTGGCTGGCTGGGCACTCCGTTGAGCGCCGACACCAGCGTGACGCGCGGCATTCCCGTCGGCGTCGGCCTGATTGTCATCTCCTTCCTGCTGACCGGCGTTTACGTCTGGCGGGCCAACGGCGAGTTTGACCGCCTGACCAGAGAGCTGCTGAAAGAGGTGAAGGGATGAAGCGCCGTTATCTTACCGGCAGCCTGACTGCCCTGCTGCCCGGCTCCGTGCTGGCCGCAGATGCCATGACCGGCGAAGTTCAGAAGCAGGCTGTCAACCTTGAAGCCATCGTGATGTTTATCATCTTCGTCGCGGCAACGCTGGGGATCACTTACTGGGCCTCTAAACGTACCCGCTCGCGCAGCGACTATTACACCGCCGGGGGCAATATCACCGGCTTCCAGAACGGTCTGGCGATGGCCGGTGACTTTATGTCTGCTGCCTCGTTCCTCGGCATTTCCGCGCTGGTTTATACCTCCGGCTACGACGGGCTGATCTACTCGCTGGGCTTTCTGGTGGGCTGGCCGATTATCCTGTTCCTGATTGCAGAACGGCTGCGTAACCTGGGCCGCTACACCTTTGCAGACGTGGCCTCTTATCGCCTGAAGCAGATGCCCATCCGCACGCTCTCCGCCTGTGGTTCCCTGGTGGTGGTGGCGCTCTATCTGATTGCGCAGATGGTGGGGGCGGGCAAGCTGATCCAGTTACTGTTCGGGCTGGATTACCACGTCGCGGTGATCCTGGTCGGCATCCTGATGGTGCTTTACGTGCTGTTCGGCGGCATGCTGGCCACCACCTGGGTGCAGATTATCAAAGCGGTACTGCTGCTGTTTGGGGCCAGCTTTATGGCGATTATGGTGATGAAAACCGTCGGTTTCAGCTTTAATAATCTGTTCACCCAGGCGATGGCGGTACACCCGAAAGGGATTGCGATTATGCGGCCTGGCGGGCTGGTGCATGACCCCATTTCGGCGCTGTCGCTGGGGCTGGGGCTGATGTTTGGCACCGCGGGGCTGCCACATATTCTGATGCGCTTCTTCACGGTCAGCGACGCGCGCGAGGCCCGCAAAAGCGTATTCTATGCCACTGGTTTTATGGGCTATTTTTACTTCCTGACCTTTATCATCGGCTTTGGTGCCATCCTGCTGGTTGGGGCCAATCCGGCCTTCAAGGATGCCAGCGGTGCGCTGATTGGTGGCAATAATATGGCGGCGGTGCATCTGGCCGATGCGGTGGGTGGCAGCCTGTTCCTCGGGTTTATTTCTGCCGTCGCCTTCGCCACTATTCTCGCCGTGGTTGCCGGGCTGACTCTGGCTGGTGCTTCCGCGGTGTCTCACGATCTTTACGCCAGCGTAATGCGCAAAGGCCAGGCGACAGAACGGGAGGAGCTAAGGGTCTCTAAAGTCACCGTGGTAGTGCTGGGTTTTGTGGCTATCGCGCTGGGGATTTTGTTTGAGAAGCAGAACATTGCCTTTATGGTCGGGCTGGCCTTCTCTATCGCCGCCAGCTGTAATTTCCCGATTATCCTGCTGTCGATGTACTGGTCGAAACTGACCACGCGCGGAGCAATGAGCGGCGGCTGGTTGGGGCTGCTGACGGCGGTGATCCTGATGATCCTTGGGCCGACCATCTGGGTGCAGGTATTGGGCAACGCGAAGCCGGTGTTCCCCTATGAGTATCCGGCGCTGTTCTCGATGCTGGTCGCCTTTACGGGTACCTGGCTGTTTTCCCTTACCGACAATTCAGCTGAAGCTGCCCAGGAGCGTCAGCGCTTTCAGGCGCAGTTTGTCCGCTCTCAGACTGGAGTGGGTATAGACAACGGCAAGATACATTAAGAAAGGGCTGGTGACATCAGTAACAGGGGGCGGATCGACGATCCGCCCTTAGCATCAGAAATGCAGAGAAGCCCCCACGTACGGGCCATCGGCAATCACGTTGTCTTTGCGACCGTCTTTGCCGTTCATCGCCATGTACTGGTAGCCGACGTGCACATCAACCAGCGAAACCGGCTGGAAGCTGACGCCTGCAGAAGCTTCCTGGTAATTATCGATATGGCTGGAGAACGCGTCCGGCGAATAGTAGTACTGGCCGTAGACGTTGAACATTTTGGTCACAGGAACGCTGACGCCCGCCCCCACAGCAACCGCATAGCCATCTTTGCTGTCGCGAGGATTGGTGGAGATGGCCTTTACGCCTGGGCTCAGGAACACATCACCCACTGCCACATTGTAGCCAAGGCCGACGCTGCCCATACTCCCGTCGTGGTCGCTGCGCAACCAGTTACCTGAAAGGGCGAAGCCAGGGGTATTGGTACCCAAGCCCGCGTGCACATTAGTATACTCACGGCCCACATCCACGCCGCCATCAATTGCCTGCGCCGATCCTGCCAGAGCCAGAAGCGCCAGCGCGCCTGCGGTAGTTGCCACTGCTTTCATTTTATTCTCCTGATGAATTTACTCACGCCCTGTCGGGGGCGGCTTCGCAGAGTAAACCATCATCAGGCCGAATCATATGAGACAGCGATGATTAAGGGCCGTATTTACTTAACATTAAAATTCAGCGGGTAACAGAATATGTCTCAGACTGTGGCCCACATGAGATGGCCGATAGCCGGCGCGATAATCACCGTGACAATACCGGAGAGCATCATCACCAGGCTGGAGACCACGCCCTCTTCCTGACCGATCTCGTAGGCTCTGGCCGTTCCCGCCCCGTGAGAAGCCGCGCCAAAGCCCGCCCCCTTCGCCATTCCCTGCTTCACCGCCAGGCGCAGAAACAGCACGTCGCCAACCGCCATACCGAACACGCCAGTGATCACCACAAACAACGCCACCAGGTCAGGCTGGCCACCGAGCTGTCTGGCGGCAGCTAACGCAAAGGGGGTGGTGATGGAACGCACCGCCAGGCTGCGCTGGACCTCTTCCGGCAGCATCATCAGTCTCGCCAGCCATACCGAACTGAAAACGGCGACCAGCGTGGCAGTGATCACTCCGGCAGTCAGTGACAGCCAGTGACGCCGGATAATCGCCATGTTTTCATACACCGGCACGGCAAAGGCCAGCGTCGCCGGACCGAGCAGCCACAGCAGCCAGTGGCTTTCGCCAATGTAATTCTGCCAGCTGATATGGGTCACCAGCAGCAGCGCCACCAGCACCATCGGCGTCATCACCAGCGGCATCATCACCAGCTTGTGCCAGCGGCGATACAGGCGTTTATTGAGGTAGTAGATCAGCAGCGTGGCGATCAGGCAAAGCATGCTGACAATCAGATCATTCATCACGCTTCCCCTGTTTGCGCCCGGCCAGCCAGATTTCAAGGCGGTAGACGCGGTCCACCACCAGCGCCGTGGCAGAAAGCACCATCAGCGTGCTGATGCCGATCACCAGCAGGATGCGCCAGCCTTCGACCCGCAGCAGCTGCGAATAGTTAACCACCGCCACCACCGCCGGGACGAAAAACAGCAGCATCTCCGCCAGCAACCATTTTGACCCGGCTTTCACCCAGCCGAGCGGTAGCACGCGCAGCATAATCAGGACCAGTACTAACAGCATGCCCACGATATTGGCGGGCAGCGGCAGATGCAGCCAGTCCACCAGCTGCTGGGCAACCATAAAGAAAGCGATATACAGAACAACCTGTAGCGGAACCTGAACACGTTGCAGCCAGCCCGGACCGATCGGACGTATTGCTAACGTCATGATGACTTCTCCCCCGAGTATTGCGTCGAAATATTATAAAGCGGTAACAAAGGGTGAAAAAAATGACTTAATATTATTAAAACTATGCCTTAAGGGAATATTTATGGACGTCCGGGCCCTGCGTTATTTTGTCGAAGTCGTGCGTCAGCAAAGCTTTACCCGCGCGGCAGAGCAGCTTTATGTTACCCAGCCCACCATCAGCAAGATGCTGCGCCAGCTGGAGGACGAGCTGGGCTGTACGCTCCTCATCCGCGAGGGACGCAAGTTACATCTTACCGATACCGGGCAGGCGGTCTATCAGCGAGGATTAACGATCCTGCAAGAGTTCAAGCAGCTCGAGGCGGAGATCAGCGACATCAACGATCTGAAGACCGGCGAGCTGCGGCTGGGCATTCCGCCGATGGTGGGTATGCAGATTGCCGGATCGATTTCCGCCTTCCGCCACCGCTACCCTGGCGTGGAACTGAACATCGCTGAATTTGGCGGACTGACGGTACAGCAGGCAGTCCTGTCGGGCAGCCTTGATATTGCCATGACCGCCCTGCCGGTGGCCGACGATTTGCCGCTCAATGCGCTGCCGCTGATGAGCCATCCGCTCTGCGTGCTGGTGCCGCGGACCACTGAATGGCTGCGGCGCAGCCACATCCCGATTGCCGAGCTGGCCGGGCACCCGATCCTGATTTACAACGAAGAGTTTTCTCTGAACCGTCAGCTGATGCGCGCCTTCCAGGCCAGCGGCTTTACGCCACAGATTGCGGTACGCAGCGGGCAGTGGGATTTTCTGGCGGCGATGGTGCAGGCGGGAATGGGCGTGGCGATCCTGCCGGAGCCGATCTGTCAGCGGCTGGACAAGAGCCAGCTGCTGTGGCTGCCGCTGGAGTCTGACCTGGTGTGGAAGCTGGGGCTGATCTGGCGGGAAGGCAGTTACCTGTCGAAAAGCGCCCAGGCCTGGATCGCCTGCTGTCGCGAGTTCTGGCCTGACGAGGCACCCACGCTTTCGCTTTAAGGGCGAAAAAAAACCGACCTGATAAGTCGGTTTTTTTCTGTTCCGGTTGAGGCTGGTGACCCGATCAGAAACCGTTCTGCACGGCCAGCTCATCTGGCTCACTGGTAAGGCTGATTAATTATCCCACCGATCATTACTCTTCTTTCTCTATCAGCAGCGTCTCCAGCAGGTCGAGGTCGTGCAACATCTTCTGCATCGTCTCGTTGCTGATCTTCTGTGTGGCACGAAGGTGATACAGTTCGCCTCGCTCGGCTCGCAGCGCGGTCAGGCGGAAGCGGCGCTCCAGGTTCTCGGCGTACAACGCGCGCTCCAGATCGTCCTTGCCATCCACCCGGCGGCGCATATTGCCAATCACCCTTGAGCTGACTTCTTTCACCAGCTCAGGATCGATATTCTCTTCGGTATCCGCCGTCAGACGCTCTGCCATCTTATGCAGGCTCTCAATTGCCGTTCCGGCCATCACCGCGCGAGCCATCTGCATCTCATGGCGATGAGCGGTCTTGTCCATCCCTTCCACTCCCCGCAGTAACAACGGTAGCAACAGCACACCGACCAGCAGAGAAAACAGGATAACCCCAGTCGCTATGAATACCAGTTCGTAACGCGCCGGGAACGCATCCCCATTGGTCAGGAACAGCGGGATAGACAGTACACCTGCCAGCGTAATCGCGCCACGTACACCGGCAAAAGAAGCAATCAGCAGCTCACGCAGCGAATAGCTGGTGAACTCCATTGGGTTCTTGCGCAGCAAACGCTTGCTGATCAGCCGCATCGTCCACAGCCATGCAAAACGCACCACCATCAGCGCGACATACACCAGCACGACTGACAGCACCAGCATCCACAGATCCACGTTCGGATCGGCATCCGCCTGGGTGACAGAGATTTGCAGGATATCCGGCAGCTGCAGACCCAGCATCAGGAACACCATGCCGTTGAACACAAACTCCAGCATCTGCCAGACGCTGTTGGCACGCAGGCGCATCGCCAGCGGAGCCTGGCGGATAATGCCGGAACGGGTGATGGTCATCCCCGCCGCCACGGCAGCCAGGATCCCGGAAACACCGATGTGTTCAGCAATCAGATAGGAAGCAAACGGCAGCAGCAGTAACAGCACCGTCTGCGTTGCCGGGTCGTCACCGCTCCAGCGGCTGAACAGGCGCAGCGATTTTCCGTACAGCCAGCAGATGGCAATACCCGCCAGCAGGCCGCCTACCGCCACTTTCACGAACTCAAGCGAGGCGCCGGAAACGGTAAACACCATCGTTCCCATCGCCACCGCAACGGCAAACTTCAGCGACACCAGGCCAGACGCATCGTTCATCAGCGCCTCGCCCTGCAGAATCGACATGATTTTCTTCGGAATGCGTCCTTCCCCGACGATCCCGGAGAGCGCCACGGCATCCGTTGGCGACAGCACCGCCGCCAGGGCAAAGGCTGGCAGCAGCGGAATGCCCGGCACCAGCCAGTAAATCAGGTAACCAATACCAACCACGGTAATCAGTACCAGCACCAGCGCAAGGCCGATAATCTCCCGCCCGTGGTGCAAAAACTCACTGGTTGGTGTTTTCCAGCCGTCAGCAAACAGCAGCGGCGGGATAAACAGAACGAGGAACAGCTCGGGGTCGAAATCCACATGCAGACCAAAGGTCGGCCAGGCGAGCAATGCACCTAAAACGATCTGCACCAGCGGCAGGGGAATTTGAAAAGGGATAATGCGGGCAGCGACACCAGACAGTGACACCATCAACGTCAGTATCAGAATAGTAAAAAAGATTTCCATGTTGTCCTTACATAGCTTCCAGGTTTTTGTCACAAACCTGCTCCGGGCAGGCCTTACCTGATAGTAAAACAAAAATGGCAACCGTTTAAAAACAGGAAATGCGCTACCAACAAGATAAATGCGGTATTTTCAGACCAAAGAGGCCGGATAACCGGCCTCTGAAAGAGAAGGGTTAAATCGCCCAGCCACCGGCGTAAAATGCCACCAGCGCGACAGCAATCACTACCGTTCCGACGTTAAGCTTGCGCCACTCGCCGGCAAAGATGCGACCCACCACCAGCGAGCCAAAGCCCAGCATGATGCCGGTCACGATGTTACAGGTCAGCACGATAAATACCGCAGCCAGCAGGCCGGACATCGCGTCAACAAAATCACTGAAGTCGATTTTGGAGACGTTGCTCAACATCAGCAGACCAACGTACATCAGCGCCGGGGCCGTGGCATACCCCGGAACCAGGTAAGCCAGCGGGGAGAGGAACAGGATCAGCAGGAACAGCACGCCAACCACAATCGCCGTAAGACCGGTTTTACCTCCAGCCGCGGTACCTGCCGCCGACTCGATATACACCGCCGCAGGCGCGCCGCCAACCAGGCCGGAGAACACGCTGCTCAGGGAGTCGGTAGTCAGTGCTTTGCCGCCGTTGATGATCTGGTTGTCTTTATCCAGCAGGTTAGCCTGGCCCGCGACCGCGCGGATGGTGCCGGTGGCATCAAACACAGCTGTCATCACCAGCGCCAGGACGCTGGGCAGCACGGCAGGTTTCAGCGCCCCCAGAATATCCAGGCTGAACACCAGCGAATGGCCCTGTGCATCAGACAGCGAAGGCATGGCAAACAGTCCCTGATATTTCACTGCCGGATCGAAGATCAGACCCAGAATTGAAATGGCGATCATGGTCAGCAGAATGCCGCCCGGTACGCGCAGTTTTTCCAGACCAAAAATCACCGCCAGGCCCAGCAGCGACATCATCACCGGGAAGGACGCGAAATCACCCAACGCCACCGGCAGACCCGGTGCCGGATTTTTGACTACCAGGCCCACGCCATCGGCAGCAATCAGCAGCAGGAACAGACCGATACCCACGCCGGTACCCTGCGCCACGCCCATCGGCAGGTTGCGCAGGATCCAGGCACGAATGCCGGTTGCAGAGATAACGGTAAACAGCACGCCCATCAGGAACACGGCACCCAGCGCCACCGGTACGCTGATATGCTGGCCCAGCACCAGACTGAATGCGGTAAACGCGGTCAGGGAAATAGCGCAGCCGATCGCCATTGGCAGATTGGCCCACAGCCCCATCACTAACGAACCAAAACCTGCTACCAGACAGGTAGAAACGAAAACGGCAGTCGGTGGAAAACCTGCCTTGCCCAGCATAGACGGCACAACAATGACCGAATAGACCATGGCAAGGAAGGTGGTAAGGCCTGCTAAAATCTCCTGACGAACGGAACTGCCGCGCGCAGAGATTTTAAACCAGGCGTCTAAAGAGCCGCCGGCCTGATGAGAAGGAGTCGACATTGAGAAAAATCCCCTGAGATTTCTTATGATTTATGGAAAGGCAAACGATTATCCTGCCTTTATCGGTGCACTTTCAACTCCCGATCGTGCATAAATTTGCAGAAAGCAGCCATCCGGGCTCAGGTGGGGCACTGGCCCCACACAGTTGTGACTCTACTGATCCGTCCGTTCCGCTCGTAATAGCTCTTTCTTATGACTGCAGATCCCGGCGCGACGGGATGAAACAACCACAGAAAACCAGCGAAAAACCATTCAGTCGAGTTTAACCTCGCCTCCCTTTTGCAGGGCGCGCTGCCAGGCGGCACGATTCTGCACTTTATTAAGCCATGCCTGAATCGCCGTGCTGCTGGCCGCGCCACCACGGGCGCTCAGGGCCTGAATGGGAAAACTCATCTGCACATCGGCGATGCTGAACTGGGAACCGGCAAACCACGCATTTTTTGCCAGATGCTGCTCAATAAACTCCCGATGGGTGGACAGTTGCTTATCGAGATAACCCTTCTGTACTCCTTTGCCAAATGCACTGCCTATCGGTCGCAGCAACCACGGCACCGGCGGTTTACCCATCCGGCTGAAGATCAGCTTCATCACCAGCAGCGGCATCAGCGAGCCTTCGGCGTAATGCAGCCAGTAACGAGACTGCAGACGCTCATCCTCATCAAGAAGTTTCAGGCGATATTCTGTGTCATACCGCTCCTGCAGGTACTCAAGGATCGCGCCCGATTCGGCAATCACCCGATTTTCGTCGGTGATAACCGGTGATTTCCCGAGGGGATGAACTTTTTTCAGTGATTCCGGGGCCAGCATGGTGGATTCACGCTGGTACTGTTTGATCTGATAGGGAACTTCAAGCTCTTCCAGCATCCAGAGAACCCGCTGTGAGCGGGAGTTATTCAGGTGGTGAACGGTGATCATGACCAGTCCTTGTGTTAAACGAAGAACTCTCAGTATAGACGGCGTCAGTCCCGGGCGGGCTCCAGCAGGATGGCTCCGGTACCCCGCTCGCTGAGCTGGTCATCCGGGTTGCGCAGTGGGCAGTCTTCCATCGACAGACAGCCACAGCCAATGCAGCCATCCAGATCGTCGCGCAGGCGGGTCAGCGTGTTAATACGGCTGTCCAGCTCTTCGCGCCACTTCTTCGTCAGCACTGCCCACTCTCTGGGCGTCATTCTTTTACCGGCAGGGAACTGCATCAGATGCTCGCCAATCGTGGCGAGAGGGATGCCGATCCGCTGGGCGATTTTAATAATAGCCACGCGCCTGAGCACATCACGGTGGTAGCGCCGCTGGTTTCCGCCATTGCGGAAGCTGCTGATTAACCCTTTGCTTTCATAGAAATGCAGCGTCGAAACGGCAACGCCACAGCGCTGCGCCACGTCCCCGGGCGTCAGCTCGCGCTTGTTTGGATAGTTGCGATTTTTTTTCATTTAGCTCTTTACCTCAAGTTAACTTGAGGAATTATACTCAGCCCCCATCGAGAAGGCGAAATGAAAAGTGTCCGCCCGTTTGTTATTCCACGACCGCCAGGAACCAGGGAGAAGACAAAGTATGCATGACGACATCATCCACACTCTTACCGACTGGATCGAAAGTAACCTTGATAAAACGCTCTCTATTGATGAAGTCGCTGCCAAATCCGGCTATTCGAAATGGCACCTGCAAAGGATGTTCCGCACGGTGACCCGGCAGACGCTGGGGGGGTATATCCGTGAACGCCGCCTGACGCTGGCAGCAGAGGCTTTGCGCCAGACGCAGCGCCCGGTATTCGATATTGCCATGCAGTATGGTTACGATTCGCAGCAGACGTTTTCCCGTGTGTTCCGTCGGCAATTTTCCCAGACGCCTACTGCGTATCGTCATACCATGCGCCGCCGGTCGCTAAGCCGCCCTGCGGACTATCACTTCGACTGCAGCGATTTCCCGACCCAGGCTTATGCGAAAGCCACCGAAAAGAACAACTGTACCGCCTGTTAAACCCTTCCCCGTTGTTTTGGGGCTACCTGCGAATGCTGGCCCCAAAACGACGGTGAAAAATACCAGCCGCCTCCCAACTCTTTGATGTGATACATCGCCGCATCGGCCTGTGCAATCATCGCCTCTCCGGAACTGTGGTTCTTCGCCAGCGCCACACCGACGCTAAGCGACTGGACCACCAGCGTGCCATCCTCAAGTTTGATCGGTTCCCGCATCGCCTCGATCACGTTCTCGGCCACCCTTCCGGCCTGCTCGCCGTTCTCAATGGCTGAAAGCAATACGGCAAACTCGTCTCCGCCCAGCCGGGCCAACAAATCGTCCTTAGATAGCTTGTTGCGCAGACGATGGGCCATGGCGACCAGCACGCTGTCACCGGCGGCATGGCCGTAATGGTCGTTCACCTCCTTGAACCGGTCGCCGTCAATAAACAGCACAGCGACCTGACTGGCAGTCAGCGGATTGCTCAGCTGTTTTTGCAACTCCTGTTCAAAAGCGGTGCGGTTTGGCAGACCGGTCAGGGCATCGTGACGCACCTGATGCGCGAGAGTGTCATTCTCCTGCTGCAGTGTGTTCTGCCAGTCAGAGAGCTCGTCCAGCAGGCTGTTGAAGTCTCCGCTCAGCTTATTCAGTTCGGCAATAGGAGAGGACGGCACACGTTGGGAGAAGGCCCGCCGCTGGCGGACAGCATGCGCTACCGAAGCAATATTCTGTAGTCCGGCAAGAATGCCGGTATGCATCCGGTGCGACAGCCAGAACGCGATCATTGCCGTCACCAGCAAACTCCCTCCCAGCCACTTCATCACCTGACTGAGATAGTGCAGCACCCGACTGGCGCTGCCAGTCAGCCACACCTGCCCGACCTGTTGCTGACCGACCATGACCGGGACGTTTACCGGTTCAGAAAACAGCCACTGCGAAACCAGCTGGCTGACAGCATGAGGGTGGACATCATCAGGGGGCGGCCAGGTGGTCAACAGGTGCCCCTGCTTATCCAGTATACGTGCATGCCCGAACGACGCCTTGCTGCCTATTTCCTGCAGGATCGCCTTAGCTGACCCCGCATCGCCCGTCGCTACCGCCTGCTGTACGCTGTAACCGAGTGTGGTCGCCACCAGCTGTAGATTGTTTTCGGCATAGCTGCGCAGCGCAAACATCGACAGTACCGACAGCGAGATACCGCTGAACAGCAGTGACACCACGATGATCACCAGATGAATCCGCTGCAGCGATTTGCGCAGCGTCGGCAGCGGTTTTTTTTCTGGCGTCTGGTCAACGTTGTTCACGCCGCGCCTCCACTTCCTTGAGGTGTCCGTACTCATCGTGATCCCCCCGAAACAGGACGTGGCAGCCCAGCTACGCCATCTTTGACGGGGTACTCAGCACCAGGCAGCAGGCACAGGGCAAGGGAAGTTCTCTGGTGGTGAAACAGGCCTTTCAGCCGAAAACAGCCAGTGAAAAACACAATGGCTCCTTATTCATTTTTTATTGCTGCATAAAAACAATTCATGATGGCGATAATGTCGCGAGCTTATTTCAGGGAAAAAGGATCCTCTCCCCACATAATGGAAGAGAATGAGTTTTAAGACTTTTTGTTGTAAAAAATCCTACAACCCATTGTCAGCTTGTACAACTTTTCACGGGTAAGATTCATCTTAAAGAGGTTAATTTGACTTTTTCTGACCGGATTTATACATAAACCCTCATTAAGTAACCCGCTGTGATGGAGATTGCCACATTCATTAAGTTATTGTTTTATTTTAAGTTAATTTTTTAACAGCAGTAATGAAGTGCGAAAACACCGGGAAAAGGTAAAATTTTTAAATGAAAAAAATTACCATCGACAGTCTCAAAATAAACCTAAGCGCTTTATATTAAATATAAAATTCTAATAATGATAAAAATAATCGCCTTATTGGCAGAATAGGCGGTGTGAGAAACGGCCATTTTTTTGACTCAATTAAATTACTCTGGTCAGTTATAAAGCCAAATTTGACGCATGAAAAAATGATAACCCACGGTAATTCAAGGTGTATTTGATAAGTACGAGAAAAACTACCATACCAGGCTTAAAAATTGTTCAATTTTTAAAATCGAGTGATATAATGTGATCGTCGTCACACTTCAATGGCTCACGAGTCAGTGCAGATAAAAAGCAATCCTGGCAACTTTTTATCCCGTCTGTGGCGCAAATCAATGTCAGGCCTGATTTGTCGCGGAGTTTAAAAAAATATGGCTACCTTAACCGCCAGCCTGGTGTTGATGAGATGGGAACTGGTTAGCGCAGTAATGATGTTTATGGCCAGCACCCTGAAAGTAAAGTGCCGCCAGACCAGCCATAACGGCATGGCATTCATCTTCACCGGCGTCGGAATCGGCATGTCATGTTGGTTCGTAACCGGCCTGCTGGGTATCACTCTGAGCATGGATAACCTGCTCAATTTCTGGCATGTCACCAAAGAGGTGTTTGTCGACGTGATGAGCCACACCCCAACTGATTATCCCATGCCTTGAAAAGCGCACGAGCCGTATTTCAGAGAAAGCGGCTCGTTGTTTTGCCTGGCACCGTTCAGACTTTTTTTAATACCACAGGCAACGCCGCCACTTCACCTGCCGCTCTCGGCAAAACCTCAGGCTTACGGTCCTGCACCCACATGTTGCCCATGATCTCATTAAGCCCCTGATCCAGCCCGGTCACCAGCCCCGCACCCGGCGTGAAGGTCAACTCACCGAAGTAAATCTGTCCGTCATTGATGTACCAGTCTACCCGCACATAATCAAAATCATTCGCCAGCTTCTTGCTCAGCTCCAGCGCTTTGTACAGCGTGGGTAAATCGCTGCTGATGTCCAGCCCGGTGTCACGGATTTTATAGAAGCACGACGTCAGGCTGTTAACGTAAAAGTTCATCGACAACGGTGAGTTTCCACAGCGGTTATAGATGATCTGCAGCACGTACTCAAAATTTCCGTCCTTCTTGTTAAACATATGGAACTTGTAATCGACAGCCGCAAACTTACCGTCACCCACATACTGCTCAACCAGGATCCGCGGTTTGATGTAGCGATAGTGGATCTCACGCGCTTCCAGCGAGAAGTCACGGATCAGCCACTCTTCACACCGCTTGATCAGCAGCTGTTTCTGAATGCAGTCCGGCTCTTCCAGCAGAATGTCAACCATGCCAGAGCCATGATTAGATTTGATAACCGTATTTTTTAACGACTTAAGTCCTAATAGCGTAACGGGCTGATCCGTTTCGTGCAGCAGAGGAATTAAATATTCGTCACCAATGGTTTTCGCTATGTAGTCTCTCACCAATACTTTGTCCGAAAGGATCCCATAGCGAACATAGTCGCCCTTGACACATTTGCGATACAGAATTTTCTCATTAAACAACTTCGGCTGGCGAATATTAGGTAACTTTTTAAATTTACGATAATAATAAAATCTGTCCTGGTAAGACCACGGCATTTTTTTGAGAAGGTATAAGACGCTGTTTCTCAATTGTACTTTGAGTTTTAACATTTTTTTACCTCATTTGTAGGTTTTGTAGTTAAGTGAGGAAAGCTGTATTTTAAGAATGACGCCATTCTTAAAGAAATAGTTCATTACCGTGAGGGACAACAGCTCGGTGACCAGTACGCTCCAGGCAGCGCCTGGCAGTCCCCAGGAACGAATGAAAAACCAGTTGGTTGCCACACTAATCACCACCAGTAAAACAATCTTCACCAGCAGATAATTAAACCCACCTTCTTTCACGATATAACGGTAAGCGACTGTTCCCATTGCCGAAAAGCAGGTCGCTAACGATAACAACGTCACGAGATTTCCCGATTGTGTGTAGTCATGCCCATAAAGGGAACGGATGATCTGCTCGCCAAACAACGCGACGATAAAGAGCATCAAAAATGAAACTGCCATAACATAGCCATACAGCTTCGCAGCTAACTTTGCTGCGACATCCGCGCGCTCCCTGAAGATCTCAGAGAAACTGGATGTGATGATTGCCACCGGGATGAAAATCCATGAGGCAGAAATTGTATTGGCCGCGGTAAACAGTCCCAGCTCATGCGCTGACCCCACCCCGACCAGGAAAAACTGGGCAAGTTTGACCTGTACAGAGATAAACACGCTGGAGATCGCCAGCGGCAACCCGGCATGAAACAGGTAGCGCAGGTAACTGCGGTGCTTCCGCTTAGGCGGCGGGCTGATGCTGTTGACCTGAGAGAAGTTATTGCGCTTGATCAGGTAGGGCACCAGCGTCACCGACACTATCGATAACGATAACCACACGGGATTCAGCTTCAGCCAGGCAATGGTAAAACTGATCCCAAAACTGAGCACCATCCCTGTCGCATTGGCAAGGGTGTTCATGCGCGATTCCAGTCGGGCATTGTTGTAAACGCTGAAGATATCCTGCGTCACAAACAGCGATGACAGAAATGCAGCAATGGCGAAAACCAGAAAGTTCTCCCGCATCATCAGCCAGACATAAATCAGTACCGGTATGGAAAGTAATAATAACAATGCCATACGTAATTGTTTTGCCACGGCCATCAGGCGTATGCCCCTGGTGGCATTTTCGCTGATACTTTTAAACAGAATGGTTTCCGTTCCAAAAATAGCAATGGTCTGAACAATTGAAAAAAGTGAGGCAGAAAATGCTATTTGGCCAAAAACTGAAGGACCAAAAGATTTAGCGACATAGGATGTGACAAATATCACACCGAATACCGAAACCACTTTTTCAGACATCATCCATGCGGCATTTGATACGACACTGTGTTTCATCAAGGCATCCTTTGTAATGCTGTAACGTATTGCCAATACCCGGTACGTCCTTGTCTACAAGGGAGAAAGTCACGCCAAGCTAACCCTGAACCCAAAGGGGTTCTAAATTTTTTTATTATACGAACGAAACAAATTCTCTCTTATTCAAAAGAATTTATTTTAACTTTCCATCCTTCAGGAATATTCTGATTATCTCTGGACTTGAATTCCTGCGAGCCAAATCAGCAAATCACTAAAACGGTAATTTATCCTGGCACAGATTTTTTTCCCTGGAGCTGGATTAATCTGAATTACCCGCTAGCTCTCGCTGTTGACAGGGACGAATTTATAACAAAAAACCGAATATCGAAAGCTTACTGACCGCTAATGAAATAAAATCGGAGAAATCCCATGATGATATTTCTACATAATACCTTAACTTAATGCATTCCATTCAAATCTCGTCCTTAACAACATTCAGCTAATTCCTGGAACATTTAGATCCACTAATTAGTGAAGTTATTCTCATCACATTATAGTTAAGAAAGGTAATAGCATTTATGAGAAAGTCACGATATACAGAAGAGCAAATCACCAATGCTATTAAAGCATCGGAATGTGGGGTTAAAGTGAAGGAGATCTGTGAAGATTTGGGGATCTCCGAGGCCACCTTCTACAGCTGGAAAAAGAAATACGCTGGGTTATTCTCGGAAGAGGGTAGGAAAATCAAGGAGTTGGAAGATAAGATGCATACCATGGCGCGTGAACTGCAAACTCTCTCCTCCGATAAGGAAATGTTACAGAGCGTCCTGAAAAACTTCTTTACTACCAATGACAAACGTCTGGCAGTTAATTTTTTACAGGACACTTACGAAATCGGTACCCGTCGCAGCTGCCGTTTACTGGATATAAGCCGCAGCGTTTACCATTACCCGTACAACTTAGAAAACCATTAATTGACCCGGGCAGCACATTTTTTTCTTCGCCCATGTGCTAATTAAATATTCCCGCTGTTAATTGAAAAAGACATTTTCTTTTTGAGGCGACATATTTTCCTGATGAGTTAATCATCATGGCTGTCACCTGTTAGGCCGCCAGCTTACTATCACCAGAAAAAATTCTGCATTAAAGTCACATGGTTAGTGGTGCATTTATCTCAAACCTCAGAGATAAATGCACCTCATCATGTCATTAGCGCTACTTACTTATAGTGCAAAAAAGCAGCCAGTTCGTTCAAAATGAGTGATATATTAAACTTTAACATTGATTCATAATACTCACCATTCTCAAAAAAAACATTTCATATCCCACTTACAAAAATAACGTAAAAGCCCATCATACGGACAATTACGCAACAACTCTCACCTTACCATTCCCGGGCTTTGAGTAAAAAAACTTAACTTTAACCCAGTAAGCGCCTGAAAAGTGACCTGCCATCCAGATTTTAGCCCAGCCCGGCTAATGTTTTCATGGCCGACACAGACCTGCCATTTAAAGAGTGCAGGCCGATAATTTGAGTTAATCGTGGTTTGATAACCGAAAAGCCGTCTCAAAAATCGCCTTACGGCGAATGAACAGCGAAAATTGACTGTCCCAAAACAGGGAAGAATTGCATTAGCGATTATTCTTATGGCGGAACAATGGCTTCCTGTGGCAGAGGAGTGGTACAAAAAATTGCCCTTTCCGGAAAATATCTGAGATAAAAATGTCGGCGATATCACAAATTTGGCTTAAGAAGGCCCCACGCAGTGGCAGGGCCGGGCTTTAAAAGCAGGCAGGAAGCGTAATTATCACCTTATTTTAAGACAGTTAATTGCTGGACTACCGGCTCAGGCTTCATCCTGGTCGCCAGCACCACGCCAGCCACGAGACAGGCAATCCCACAGGCCGTCAGCAGCGGCGGCCAGCTGCTTCGCAGCATAAAGGTATAAGCCAGCCCCGCCAGCGTTTCGAAAACAATCAGAGGGCCAACCAGCACCGTGGGCAGACGCTGGCTCGCCTCATTCCAGCACAGCGCCCCCAGCCAGGAGCAAAAGAGACCAATTACGATCATCAGCGGAATAAACACTTCCGGTCTGGGCCCCAGCGGCAGGGAAAAATCGGGTCGGGTGAAGTGCAGTTGCAGGCTGACCAGCAGATAGCCCACCACTGCCAGGGGTAAAGTCGCCACTCCCTGAGCCGTCGCCCAGGTCGTGGCTTTGCGACCCGGATGTTCACGCAGCCAGCGAGCATTGCGCAGCGGATACCATGTCCAGCAAACCATTGCCGCCACTGCCAGCAGGATGCCGCTCAGATAACGCAGCAGATCGGCTTGCTTGCTGCCTCCCTGCCATTCCGCCACGTTCACAAGAACCAGCCCGCCAGCGATGAGTACCAGAGCCGGTGCAAGCTTACGCCACGCCAGCCGGCCATCATGGCGGCCATACAGCAGATTGGCGCTGACTGAAATAACCACGGGCAGCGTGCCAATAATCATGGTGGAAACCGGGGCGCCGGTACGCTGAATGGCGCTGGCCAGACAGGTGTAATAAAGAAGGTTGCCAACCAACGACAGTCGCAGAGCTTCTGCCCAGTCGCTGCGCGTCAGCTGGCTTAGCCGCTGGCGATCGCGCCAGGCAAGCGGCAGTGCGATCAGCCCAAAGGCCACATAGCGCCCAACGGATTGCAGGGCACCGGGATAGTCCGGTACCAGCAGCGGGCCAACGAAGATCAGGCCCCACATCAGCCCTGCGGCGAGAGCAAAGAGAACACCAGCGAACATTTTTGTCCTGCGTATCAGAGAGAGAAAACGCCATTATCTGCTGCGCGCAGGCAGAAAGATTGTAGCAAATTGCGCTTAGCGGCTTGCCGTAACCTGCTTCTGATAACGTCCCGGCGTAATGCCATAGCGCCAGGCAAAGGTTTTGGTCAGGTGTGCCTGGTCGGTCAATCCGACCGCCAGAGCAACCTCGGCGGCGGACACTCCCAGGGTAAGCAGCTCTTTGGCGCGGAACAGCCGGAAGGCCATCAGCATCTGATGAGGAGTGACATGGAACTGCGCCTTAAACTGGCGCTGGAAATGATAGGGGCTGAGCGAGACCAGCGCGGCCAGATTGGCCAGGGTAACCGGAGAAGAGAGATTCTCGCGCAGGAAACTTTTCACAATGTCAAAACGGTGCGCAGGCTCATCGCGGGATTTATTACCCATTCTGGCATGAGGACGCAGCAAATCGAGCAGGGACTGCAGCATCCCGTCTCTCTCCAGCGGCTCCCGTGTGTGCCATAAGGCAGCCAACAGACGAGAGAGTTGGACGGCTCGCTGCGGATCGAATCGAACCGCATCAGTAAACCACCAGCCCCGCTCACCCGTTATGGCTTCCAGCTGCTGTGGGTCGATGTAGATCATCCGGTATTGCCAGCCGTCTTCACTGGCGGATTCGCCGGTGTGCAGCTCATCGGGATTCATCAGCACCAGCGACTGTGCCGGCGCAACATGCTGTACACCGCGATAACGAAAGCGCTCCGCTCCCGCGTCAATCGTGCCGATACCAAAAGCTTCATGGGTATGTGGTTCAAAGGCATAACGTGAAATATGGGCATGATAAAGCTCCACGCCGGGTAAACCGGCAAGATGCCGGAACTGAGCACGGTCTTTGTCAAAGCTGAACTGTGCCGGAACACCCTGCAAAGCTCTCCCCCCATCCACATTCGTTACCGCATCAAGACTACGATCTTTGTCACCGGTGATCCATTCTGCCGCCAAAAAATTGCCACTCTTTCATAACATAAAGACATAATAACTATCTGTTATTATAAATATTTGACTTAAATTTCGATCATTTTAAACATTTCATCAACCACATTAAGATAACCTTAACCTTTGTGATCGGATTTAAACGGCGTTGAAGTTACCGGTGTTTCACTGAGTTTTTCTCACTGGAATGCGCAATCATGTCTGATACCACACTCGCCCCCCGTCAGGAGACCAGCCTGACCTTTTTCATGTCTCTGGTGACCGGCAAGCTGAAGCCTGGCAAGTTGTGGTATGACCGTGAGTATCGGGTGAAATACCTGATGCGTTCTCTGGCTTATCCGGCTCCCACGCACCGGCTGGTCAACGCTATTTCGTCTGAGCCGGTAATGCGCGACATTTTGTCTGTCCAGCACACGCTGCCGAGTAAAATTCACCGCCCTTATCTGTATAGTGGTATGCCGGTGATGAAACGCGTGCAGGCGGTAATCGATCACTATGACTTCACTAAAAATCTGGCCTCCCCGCGCCTGCGCCAGGCAATGCTGACCGAGCAGGGAGTGGAGTTAATCAGCTTCATCGGGAAAAATGGCGAACAGTTCAGCATCATTCTGGCCTGTACCGGCCGCTGCGAGCGCGAAGGAGAAGTGAACCTGTTTATCACCTGTAATGAGGTGAAGCTGGCGATGCTGACCTTTGCCGTGACCCGGCAGAAGGGAGAGAAGGTGGTGGTGATTGGCGGTATTCAGGGTGCCCATCGGGACACGCCGCATGAAATGATCCGGGATGCGACGAAAGCCTGCTATGGCCTGTTCCCAAAACGACTCCTGATGGAGACGCTGGTGCTGTTCTGCAAGGCGACGGGTGTTGCACAGATTCAGGCCGTCAGCGATACCGGGCATATCTTCCGCAGCCTGCGCTATCGCCTGAAGAAGAAAAGCCTGTTCCACGCCAGCTATAACGAATTCTGGGAAACGCTGAACGCTGAACCGTTGTCATCAAACCTCTATGAGATCCCGCTCTCCTTCCCGCGCAAACCGCTGGAAGAGATCGTCAGCAAGAAGCGGTCAGAATACCGTAAGCGTTACGAACTGCTGGATACGCTCAGCCAGCAGTTCGCTGAACATATCTGATAGCCGCCCCTTCAGCCCTGCCGGTGCAGGGCTATTTATTCTCTTTCTCGACGTCATCAATCTTCCAGCCTTGATGATCCCGGTGCATGGTTATCAGTAATTGCTGCTGATCGTCGGGATCGTTACCCAGCGTCACATCACCCGAGGCGGTTTCACCATTGATGGTGAAGCGGCTGACGCTGACATGATCCACCCAGGCGTCGCTGTAATCCTGATCCTGCAGAAAGTAATCGTCATCCATGCCGTCCGGGCTTTTAATCAGCACGTAAATTTTTTGTAGCAGCTGCGGCGTGACATACTCCTTCAGCAGCGGGTCGTGCTCATCGATTGGGCTCTCGTCCTTGCTCAGCGCGCTGAGGTACCAACTGTAAAAGTTTTTGCTGGTAGTCTGAGGATCGTTAATCTGTGCCGCCGCTCCGGCGTGCAAAGCAAACAGCGCCATGCCCAGCGCCAGTAACCATTTTTTCATTAATGCCATCTCTGACTGATTATCTTTCCTGTTAAGGCCCGTATGCATCCGTGCACTATATTGCCAAAAAACTCAGCTAATTTACCCTTTTGCATCCTTTTATGAGCAGATTTCTGCATTTTTTTTAGTAAATGTTTATACCGGAGTGGCCGCCAGCCAGCGCTGTATCACCAGCATCAGCGCGGCAGGTTGTTCCAGGGGCAGCATATGCCCTGAATCATCAATGATTTCAAGGCGGGCCTGAGGAATATGCTCGCACAGCGTACGGGATTCCTGCACGCTGCGCATCCTGTCCTGCTTCGCGGCGATCACCAATGTCGGGCAGGAAATCTGCCCAAGCAGATGCGTATCGCTGTTGCGCGCCATCAGGAGCTGGCGACAGTAGGCCTCTTTCCCCATTCGCAGACTCATCTGATGAATCTGTGACTGCAGATGCTCGTTGTCAGCCTGTTTTTCACTGAGGGAGAGTGCGATAGCTTTGTGACCAAGACCACGAAAAATTCCCCGGGAGGCAGACAGTGATGTCGCGACAGCCGTTTTGAAAGAACGTGCCTGCTGACTGTCCTGCTGGCTGGAAGTGGCAATCAGAATCAGCCTTTCAACCCGTTCCGGTGCCTGGCGAATCATCTCACGGGCGACAAAACCGCCCATTGAGAAACCCACCAGCGTAAACCGTGCCGGAGACGCTGAAAGCACCCTTGCCGCCATCCCTTCCAGCGAAGCATCTTGAGATAAATCGCCATAAACCAGCGGCCCGATCGCCGCCAGATCCTCTGCCATTTCCTGCCACAGCCCGGCATCGCACATCACGCCAGGCACTAAAACTATCCCCGCCATCCCGCCCTGCTCCGTAACCCGATTTGTTTTGATAATAACAGTCTTGCAACATTTTCTCAGGGGATTCATCCTCACTTTTCTCTGTAAAACCTTGAGCGATCGCCTGCCGGCCACAACTGTGACCAGCGTCAAAAACATTTATCGCTTTGGTCGTAATATAAGCCCTTACACAACCGAGCAAACTTATGGATAAGATCTTGCTGGTCACGGTGCTGACCACGCTGCCCGGAATGGTGGCTGCAGCCTCAGCGGACCCCCTCTCACCTTCAGTTCATCACTCACAGCCTCAGAAAGAGACCAAAATGGTGGTGACTGCCCGGAAAACTGCCGCGGCCGCCGTAATACAGACATCAGGCATAAAAAAACCCCGGTAATCCGGGGTTTTTTATCAATGAAAGTCTCGCGTTGTTGCAGAACGATCAGAACGGAATGTCGTCGTCAAAATCCATTGGCGGTTCGTTGTTAGCCGGCGCGCTGTTCTGCTGTGGCTGCGGACGGGACTGCTGTCCGCCGCTGAACTGATTGCCGCCTTGTGGCTGCTGCGGTTGGCCCCAACCGTTGTTGTTGCCCTGGCCGCCACCTGCCGGTGCGCCAGCGCCGCCGCCCTGACGGCCGCCCAACATCTGCATGGTGCCACCAACGTTAACCACGACTTCGGTGGTGTACTTTTCCACACCGGCCTGGTCAGTCCATTTACGGGTCTGCAGCGCGCCTTCGATATAAACCTGAGAGCCTTTACGCAGGTATTCGCCCGCCACTTCTGCCAGCTTGCCAAACAACACCACGCGATGCCACTCGGTCTTCTCTTTAGTCTCGCCGGTCTGCTTGTCACGCCAGCTTTCGGACGTGGCCAGGGTGATGTTGGCAACGGCGCCGCCATTGGGCATGTAGCGGACTTCCGGATCTTGACCCAGGTTACCCACCAGGATCACTTTGTTTACGCCTCTGCTGGCCATGTAGGTGTCTCCGATAATTGTTCAGCTGTAAGTCTAAGCCGGAAATTCTAACATGGCACTCCCTCAGATCCTACTTTCTGATGTGGATCCCGGGCGGTTTATCCGGCTTGCAGCGTTACATCCCGCGGCTGGAGAAGGATCGTAAAAATTAACTTTACCGGGCAAGCGTATCCGCAGATCCCGGCCTGAACGCCCCAGCAAAGCACTGTATATCCAATCAGGTTATTTTGTGCCATAATTACAGGCTTCATTCTGGCCGTGCCGGACAGGCATGGTGAGGTCTGTGTTAATCCGGGAATTGTGAATGGATAAGATCGAAGTACGGGGTGCCCGCACCCATAATTTGAAAAATATCAACCTGATCATCCCTCGCGACAAACTGATTGTTGTCACCGGCCTGTCAGGTTCGGGCAAATCCTCGCTGGCGTTTGATACGCTGTATGCCGAGGGGCAACGCCGCTATGTGGAATCGCTTTCTGCCTATGCGCGCCAGTTTCTCTCCCTGATGGAGAAGCCGGATGTCGATCATATAGAGGGGCTGTCGCCAGCCATTTCGATCGAACAGAAGTCAACCTCACATAACCCGCGCTCCACCGTGGGCACCATCACTGAAATTCACGACTACCTGCGCCTGCTGTTTGCCCGCGTGGGTGAGCCGCGCTGCCCGGATCATGACGTCACGCTGGCAGCGCAAACCGTCAGCCAGATGGTGGATAACGTGCTGGCGCAGCCTGAGGGACGCCGCCTGATGCTGCTGGCGCCTATCGTCAAGGAGCGCAAAGGCGAGCACACCAAAACGCTGGAGAACCTGGCTTCTCAGGGTTACATCCGTGCGCGCATTGATGGTGAAGTCTGCGATCTGTCGGATCCACCGAAACTGGAGCTGCAAAAGAAACACACCATTGAAGTGGTGGTGGATCGTTTCAAGGTACGTGAAGATCTGCAGCAGCGCCTGGCCGAATCCTTTGAAACCGCGCTGGAACTCTCCGGCGGGACTGCCGTGGTCGCCGATATGGACGATCCGCAGGCGGAAGAGCTGCTGTTCTCAGCCAACTTTGCCTGCCCAATCTGCGGCTACAGCATGAGCGAGCTGGAACCCCGTCTGTTCTCCTTTAACAATCCGGCCGGTGCCTGCCCGACCTGTGACGGACTGGGCGTGCAGCAATATTTTGATCCGGATCGCGTGGTACAGAATCCTGAGCTTTCTCTGGCGGGCGGCGCAATCCGCGGCTGGGATCGTCGTAACTTCTACTACTTCCAGATGCTGCGCTCGCTCTCAGAACACCTGCAGTTTGATATTGAAGCACCGTTCGACTCGCTGGATGAGAAATCCCGCAAGGTGATCCTGTACGGATCGGGCAAAGAGAATATTGAGTTTAAGTACATTAACGACCGCGGAGATACCTCGATCCGCCGCCATCCGTTTGAAGGGGTGCTGCATAACATGGAGCGCCGATATAAAGAGACGGAGTCTGCGGCGGTTCGTGAGGATCTGGCGAAGTTTATCAGCAACCGTTCCTGTGCCAGCTGTGAGGGTACGCGCCTGCGTCGTGAAGCACGCCATGTGTTTGTTGAAAACACCACGCTGCCAACCATTTCTGACATGAGCATCGGCCATGCGATGGCGTTCTTCCAGAACATGAAACTGAGCGGCCAGCGCGCGCAGATTGCTGAGAAGGTGCTGAAAGAGATTGGCGACCGCCTGAAATTCCTGGTCAACGTTGGCCTGAACTACCTGTCGATGTCCCGTTCGGCCGAAACGCTCTCTGGCGGTGAAGCGCAGCGTATCCGCCTTGCCAGCCAGATCGGCGCGGGTCTGGTCGGCGTGATGTATGTGCTGGATGAACCGTCAATCGGCCTGCACCAGCGCGATAATGAACGCCTGCTGGAAACGCTGGTGCACCTGCGCAATCTCGGCAACACGGTAATTGTGGTCGAGCATGATGAAGATGCGATCCGCGCCGCCGATCACGTGATTGATATTGGTCCGGGTGCCGGCGTACACGGCGGTCAGGTGGTGGCAGAAGGCACTGTAGATGACATTATGGCGGTGGACGCTTCTCTGACCGGGCAGTTCCTTAGCGGCAAGCGCGGGATTGCGGTGCCACAGGAGCGTGTTAAAGCCGACCCCGGAAAAGTGCTTAAACTGACCGGTGCCAGGGGGAACAACCTGAAAGACGTGACGCTGACGCTGCCTGTCGGTCTGTTCAGCTGCATCACCGGCGTGTCCGGTTCGGGTAAATCCACCCTGATTAATGACACGCTGTTCCCGATTGCTCAGCGCCTGCTGAACGGTGCCACCCTGGCGGAACCCGCACCGTATCGCGAGATCAGCGGCATGGAGCATTTCGATAAAGTCATTGATATTGACCAGAGCCCGATTGGCCGTACACCGCGCTCTAACCCGGCCACCTACACCGGTATTTTCACCCCTGTGCGTGAACTGTTTGCTGGCGTGCCGGAGTCCCGGACCCGTGGCTACACGCCTGGACGCTTCAGCTTTAACGTACGCGGCGGCCGTTGTGAAGCCTGTCAGGGTGACGGCGTGATCAAGGTAGAAATGCACTTCCTGCCGGATATCTATGTGCCGTGCGATCAGTGCAAAGGCAAACGCTATAACCGTGAAACGCTGGAGATTAAGTACAAGGGCAAAAGCATTCACGAAGTGCTGGAAATGACCATTGAAGAAGCAAGAGAGTTCTTCGATGCCGTTCCGGCGCTGGCGCGCAAGCTGCAGACGTTGATGGACGTGGGGCTTTCCTATATCCGCCTCGGCCAGTCGGCAACCACGCTGTCCGGTGGTGAAGCGCAGCGCGTTAAGCTGGCCCGCGAGCTGTCGAAACGCGGCACCGGCCAGACGCTGTATATTCTCGATGAGCCGACCACCGGTTTGCACTTTGCAGATATTCAGCAACTGCTGGAAGTGCTGCACCAGCTGCGCGATCAGGGCAACACCATCGTGGTGATTGAACACAATCTTGACGTGATCAAAACCGCCGACTGGATCGTTGACCTGGGGCCGGAAGGCGGCAGCGGTGGCGGGGAGATCCTCGTTTCCGGTACGCCGGAGACGGTCGCGAAGTGCAAGGCGTCGCACACTGCCCGCTTCCTGAAGCCTTTGTTAAATATCAAATAATGTTTGTGGGGCGAATGACTTCGCCCCACTCCTGCAGAAACTGACTCGCCCCCCTTTTTGCCCCATCAGACAAATGTTTGCAGGATCAGGCAAGATTTAAACAGATTCCGGCATACCCCCTTTGCCGCGGGCTAACTATCCTTAGAGTTCTCGTTTTAGCGTCATGAACAAGACACTTTCAATTACTGGAGATACCATGAACGTTACTCATGCTTATGCAGCCCAGGACGCAAAATCAAAGCTGGCCCCGTTTGAATTCCAGCCGCGCGAACTGCGTGAACACGATGTCCAGATTGAGGTTATGTACTGTGGCGTTTGCCACTCCGACCTTCACCAGGCCCGCAACGAATGGAAAAACACCCTTTTTCCGGTCGTCCCTGGCCATGAAATCGTTGGCCGCGTCACCGCGGTTGGCGGCCACACTCACAAATACAAAGTGGGTGATTTAGTCGGCGTGGGCTGTCTGGTTGACTCCTGTCGCACCTGCGACAGCTGTAAAGAAGATCAGGAACAATACTGCGAAAACGGTTTCACCGGCACCTATAACGGCCAGGACCGTGTCACTGGCGAAACCACTTACGGTGGCTACTCCACTCAGGTCATCGTTCACGAAGATTTCGTACTGCGCATCCCTGACAACCTGGACCCGGCGGCTGCGGCACCGCTACTGTGTGCCGGTATCACCACCTTCTCTCCTCTGCACCATTGGGGCGTGGGCCCGGGTAAAAAAGTCGGTATCGTTGGTCTGGGTGGCCTCGGCCACATGGGCGTGAAAATTGCTCATGCGATGGGCGCCCATGTCGTCCTGTTCACCACTTCCCCTGCAAAAGTGGAAGACGGTAAGCGCCTGGGTGCTGATGAAGTGGTGATTTCTAAAGATGCGGATCAGATGGCTGAACACACCAACAGCTTTGACTTCATCCTGAACACCGTTGCAGCTCAGCATGACCTGAATCAGTTCATCACCCTGCTGCGTCGCGATGGCACCATGACACTGGTCGGCGTCCCTGAACATGACCATCCGTCACCTCAGGTATTCAACCTGATCTTTAAACGTCGCAGCGTGGCCGGTTCACTGATTGGCGGCATTAAAGAGACTCAGGAGATGCTGGATTTCTGCGGCAAGCACAATATCGTTTCTGATATTGAGATGATCAAGATGAATGAGATTAACGAAGCCTATGAACGTATGCTGAAAAGCGACGTGAAATATCGCTTTGTGATCGATATCGACACGCTCCGCGGTTAATAAAAGTGGGGCGAATAGATCGCCCCCTTCCGCTCAGGTTCGTGGGAGCAAAATTTATTCTGTTTCAGGATAAGCTGCCGTATGGAAATCAATCTCCCATTTCAGCACCCTGCCGTACAGTGCTGACAGTTCAAACCGCTGCTCCGCGCTCAGATCTCCCGCACAGCGATCCAGCTCCTCCTTCAGCCAGCTGGCTTGCCGGAAGAATTCGTCTTCCGCATGCAGCTCAATCCAGCGGCGCACTTCCTCATTACTCTGAGTTCCGGCACTCACCCGTTTGCACCAGTGGTAATACATCCACTCGGCACCAAACATCAGCGTGATAATCTCTTCATAGCTGCCGCGTTGCGCCACACTCAGCATGCCATCACGAAAACGGCGTACGCCGGGCAGGTTGTCCGGATAGTCGGCTGGATTGACGTTACGTTTCGCCAGCACCGTTTCGAACCAGACAATTTGCGTGTCCACCAGCGCATTGAGTACGCCAATCAGCCAGCGTTGCTGGCGGATATCGGGCGCCCTGGCGACGCCCAGCGAAAAAATCGTTATCGCGGTCGCCACAAAATGACCTTCAAACACCAGGTAGCGGTTAAACACCGCTTCCGGCAGGATATCCTGCTCAATCTCGCAAACAAAACGGTGCTGCTGCATGGCCTGCCAGGCTTCCTGATGTTCCCGCAGTAAACGCTCGCTGAATGCCTCCATCATGCATCACCCAGCGCGAAACGGGCTGCGGCCATAAAGTGTTTTACGCGAGCCAGCTCAACTTCGTTCCACCAAACCCCATTAACCTTCAGCGCACTGGCAACGATCACCCCCTGGGTTCGGGACAGGATTTCGCCGACGTTATCTGGCGTCACACCCGAGCCCACCAGCAGCGGCAGAGCCGTTGCCCCACGGATTTGATCAATTTCGCTCAGTGTGGCGCTGTCTCCGGTTCGCTGACCGGTGGCGATCACCGCGTCCGCTTCAAAAAAATCCACGTCACGGGTGAGTTCCTGAATCGAACGGTCGGCGACAATCGCATGGCTGCCGTGCTTCACGTGGCTGTCAGCAAACACTTTGATATGTTCGGCGCGCAGCTGGCTGCGATAGCGCAGTGCTTTCGCGGCAGCCCCTTCGATGAAACCTTCATTGGCGATATAAGCATTTGCCCACTGATTAACGCGCACGAAATCGGCACCACCGGCCAGGGCCGTTGCCAGCGCCGGGACAGCAGCGTTAGCCAGCACGTTGATCCCCAAAGGTACATTGAAGCGGGTGCGAATTTTATCGGTAATCACCGCCATGATGGCTGCCGTCTCCGGACCAATGTCCTCCGGTTTGGAAAAAGGAATGTCACCGTGATTTTCAACAATCAGGCCGTGAACACCACCGGAGATATAATTATCAGCATCACGTAATGCCCGTTCAATTATATCACCCACTGTTTTTCCACTGTATTTTGGCGCACCAGGGAATGGGTCACAATGAATAACGCCTATCACTGCCTTCTGACGTAAAAAAATAGCTTGTATTGCGTCATTTTTTTCTGCTGATATAGCACCCATCTTCTTCATCCTGTTTAAGGAAACACTATGCGTGTTTATGTCACCGGGAATATCACCATCGATGAAACCTGGGCGATACCCGATATTCCCACGAAAGGTTCATCCATTCACGGGCATAAAGTTTCACAAGACATCGGCGGCAAAGGCGCGAACCAGGCAATCATACTCTCCCGCTGCGGCATTCCGACCACGTTAATAGCCGCGACGGGGAATGACAGTAATGGCAGCTGGATCAGAGAAAAAATAAGTTCTGAAACGCTGCAGCTTCTGCCTGCTTTCTCTTTATCCTGCCACAGTGATACCTCAATTATTTTCAACAGTGCAGACGGTGATAACGCCATTATTACCACCACCACTGCAGCAGACTCTCTGAGCCTGGAAACCCTTACCCAGGCGCTGACTGAGGCCAGTCCTGGCGATATTCTGCTGCAACAGGGCAATTTCTCATTCGAGAAAACCCGCGACCTGTTTGAGCTGGCAAAAGCACGCGGCATGACCACCGTGTTTAACCCCTCACCGGTCAAGCCGGCCTTCGCTCAGCTCTGGTCGCTGGTGGATATCGCCGTAATGAACCAGACGGAAGCCGCCCAACTACAGCCTGTCGGTGTGAAAACGTTAGTGATCACTCACGGTTCCCGAGGTGTCTGGCTGACCACCGCTGAGCAGCAGCTGCATTGCCCGGCAGAACCCGTGCAGGCCGTGGATAGCACAGGTGCTGGCGATACCTTCCTCGCGGTGATGCTGGCATCCGCCCTGCTGCGCCAGCTTCCAATTGATAAGTTAGCACTCACTCATGCCAGCAGGGCTGCAGCGATAACCGTCAGCCGCCATGGCACCTGGAGTGCCTTCCCTCAGCCGCACAAGCTGGCTGCTCTTCTGCAAAACTGACCGAAACCGGCCCATCGGTGAGGGGCCGGAACCGACTTATTTAAATAGCGGACGGTACGGGTCAACATTCGCTTTGGTTACCACAGTGGCCGGAACCAGGATTCTCCCCGGTACGGTTTTGCCGGCAGTAATGGCATTCAGAGCCTTCAGCGCTTCGGCACCCATTTTCTCTGGATCCTGCTGCAGCACGGCGGCCACATAACCACCGTCAATACCACCGATGGCTTTCGCGGTCAGATCCCAGCCAAATACCCTGATATCCTTCTGGCGTCCCTGGTTTTCCACCGCGGCAATCGCCCCCAGCAGAGCGGGTTCACCGGTGGCATAAATCGCCGTCAGGTCCGGGTTACCCGTGATCAGGTTCTCCGCCGCCGTCATCGCGCTATCCTGAATATTGCGACCATCCACCACGTCAGCCACGGTGATCTGCTGGTTACTTTTAATGGTGTCCTCAAAGCCTTTCTGGCGATCGTTCTGGATAGCCGAGTTCAGCGCGCCAACGATGCCCAGCCTCGCCCTGCCTCCCATCTCCTTCATCACGTAATCGAGAAAAAATTGACCGAGTATTTTACCGCCTTCGATATTATCCACGCCGACCTGTGCTGCCTGAGGACCCGCTGGCAACACCGCATCAATGGCTATCACCGGAATATGTGCAGCAGCCGCTTCTTTAATCGCAGGCATAATGCCGTTAACATCAATCGCATCAACCAGAATGCCTTTCACACCTTGCTGAATATAGTTTTCAATTGCATCATTTTGTGCCACCGGATTATCCGTGGCGTTAAATATCACCAAATTTTTACCGCTGGCTTTGGCGGCATCCTGCGCGCCTTTATTCATCAGGTTGAAAAAAAGAGCCTGCTGGTTAATCTGAACTAATGCATAAGTAGGGGCTGCGGCCATCGCAACACTTATATAACTGCCCGATGTCAACAATACAGTTGCCAGCGCGACAATACGCAATTTTACGGTGTTAAATACCATCATCATTGTCCTCATCAGGATTGAGCACTACCACAGTCCATAAAGACTGAGCAGAAAGTTTGTTGGCAGGACAAATATCAGATTGATGGCTGAACGGCCCCCCATACGGGCTCAGGCTGTCAGCGAAGACCGGCAGGAAACATTTTGACAGCCGGTCCATTTCGGCGCCTGGATAAAATGCTCGTTGTCGGTTGGGAATTGCTCCCCGGGTGGTGCAGGTAAACTGGTTATTACCATTCTCCGTAGCCGTATTTTTGTCAAGCGCTATTTTTCGCCTGCGTCTTATCATCAGAAAGTGCTATAACAGCGGCGCTTAACTATGTTACAGATACCCCTCTTTCTCTGACGTGGCGTGATTGATGATTAAAAAACGCGTTCTGTTATCCGATGTGGCGGTGCTGGCCGGGCTGTCGAAAGCCACGGTTTCCCGCTACATAAACAACAGCATCGTTCTGCCGCAGGAGACCGTTGCGCGGATTGAAGCCGCCATCAGTCAGCTGGATTATCGCGGCAACAGTCTGGCCCGCCGCCTGAGTAAAGGTGGCAGCGAAACGCTCGGGCTGGTGCTGCCGGATATTACCAATCCGTTCTTTGCAGAACTGGCGGATGCGGCCGAAGAGGCCGCCTTTGAGCACGGTTACAGCCTGGTGCTCTGTATCACCCGTAACAACCCGGAAAAAGAGTGCCAGTTCATCCGCTGGCTGGATACCTGCCAGGTGGATGGCCTGCTGTTCACCACCAACCGTCCGGATAACGGGCTACTACGTCAGGAAATTCAGCGCCACCAGCGCATCGTCCTGCTGGATGAAGATATTCCCGGCAGCCGCGTACCAAAAGTGTTTGCTGACAACGTCCAGGGCGGCATGCTTGCCACACAGCAACTGATTGCTGCCTGTCATCGCGATATCGCGTTTATCGGCGGGCCCGATGAGCTGATGAGCGTGCGCGAACGTTACCAGGGTTTTTGCACCGCACTGGAGCAGGCCGGTTTACAGTGCCCGCCAGAATGGGTGATGTATGGTGACTATCAGCGGGAGTTCGGCCAGCGGGCGCTGCATCAGCTGTTCAGCCGCAATCGCCGGCCCACCGCCGTGTTCGCCGCCAGTGACTTTATAGTGCTCGGATTACTGGACGGCCTGCGGGAACTGGGCCTGCGTGCGCCGGAGTCACTTTCACTGGTCGGCTTCGATGATGCCAGCTATGCCGATTTCACCCAGCCACGGATCTCCACTATCCGCCAGCCCGCGCGCGAGCTGGGCCGGACGGCCGTCAGCCTGATGCTGCGCCTGCTGAACGGCGAAGAGAATGTCCCTGCCGAAACCCGCCTTCCCGTCACCTGGATCGGGCGCGACTCCATCAAATCACGTCAAGACTGACCAAAATGGCGCAAATTGCGCACAAAAATGGCGCAAAACGTGACCAGCCCTGCACACTCTGACACTGTTTAGTAAACCGGTTTACTTCTGTATTGAAAATTATCTGATGTTTTTACAACAGGTTAGAAACACCGATTCCCCGACCGCCTCACTGCTGGCATGGAAGCTGCTTTGCTTATCCCGGCAAACAAATATTCAGCGTGTTGTTCCGATGCAGATGGAGCGAGTTCCGACGCTCAGGTAAACCGGTTTACAAGAAGTAAACCGCGAGCAACGGAGCCTTTTTCCGGCGTCACCGTCCACCACACCGTCTGGCGAGGGGAGTACATGATGCAACAGCCAAAGCCTGCCACTGCGCGGGTAGAAATGGTCAATATTACCAAGACTTACGGCTCGATTCGTTCGCTGCGCGGCGTCAATCTGCAACTGGCACCTGGCGAAGTTCTCGGCCTGGTCGGCGATAACGGTGCAGGGAAATCCACCCTGACCAAAGTGCTTTCCGGGGCGGTCGTGCCCACCAGCGGCGCGATCCGTATCGACGGTGAAGAGCAGCACTTCACCAATCCGGCGGATGCCCGCCGCTGTCATATCGAAATGGTTTATCAGGATCTTTCACTGTGCGACACCATCGACGTGGCGGGTAATCTGTTTATGGGCCGCGAGCCGATGAAGCATGTGCTCGGCATTCCCTTTCTCGATCAGGCCAAAATGCATGCCGATGCCCGCGAGATGCTGAAAGGGTTGGGCATTTCAATTCCGGATACCCGCCTGCTGGTGCGTAATCTCTCCGGCGGTCAGCGCCAGGCGATTGCCATTGCCCGTGCGGCCGCGTTCGAACCGAAAGTGCTGATCATGGATGAACCGACCGCCGCGCTGGCGGTGGCCGAAGTGGAAGCGGTGCTGGAATTAATCCGCCGGGTCAGCGCACGAGGCGTCAGTGTGATCCTGATTACCCACCGATTGCAGGATCTGTTCCTGGTTTGCAACCGCATTATGGTGATGTACGAAGGGTCCAACGTGGCCGATCGCCAGGTGACAGAAACCAGCCTGGGCGACATCGTTAACCTGATCGTGGGTGAAAAGTTCACCGCGCATTCAGCCGCCGCGCACTGAGGTAAACAGGATGAGTATGGTCAATTTAAGCGGTTCCCGTGTCATTCAGCACTCGTTGCCGCGCCGCATACTGCATAACCATTCGGGTGTGGTCAGCATCGCGCTGTTTTTTATCTTCTGCTGCGTGGTGTTCTCGCTGATCACCAGCAATTTCCTCAGCGGCACTAACTGGCTGAACATCGTCCGTCAGAGTGCCCCGCTGCTGATCGTCGCGACCGCCATGACGCTGGTGATCACCACAGGCGGCATCGATCTTTCCGTCGGCTCCACCCTGGCGCTGGTCGGGGCGCTGTCGGCTATCGCACTGAATAGCTGGGGATTACCGTGGCCGGTGGTGCTGATCGGCGGCCTGCTGCTGGGCGCTCTGGTCGGGGCGGTTAACGGCTTTTTTATCGCTTATGAGGGGATACCGGCGTTTATTGTCACCCTGGCAACGCTGGCGGTTGTGCGCGGAGTGGCACTGCTGATCACTCAGGGCTATTCCATTCCCATCCCTGCTGACAGTGCATTCTCGTTGATGGGGCGAGCTTGGGTGATCGGTATTCCGATGCCCGCACTGATTGGCATTGTGGTGCTGATTGTCGGTCATATCGTGCTGAATCATATGCGTTTTGGACGCTATGTCACCGCAATCGGCGCCAATGCTGAAGGGGCACGTCGCAGCGGGATCAACACCAAAGCGGTAACCATGCGCGTCTACATGATCAGCGGAATGGCGGCAGCGCTGGCGGGAATGATCATCACGGCTCGTCTCGGCAGCGGCTCCTCTAACCAGGGCGAAGGATTCGAGCTGCAGGTTATCGCAGCCGTAGTGCTGGGCAGTACCAGCCTGTTTGGCGGCTTCGGCACCATTATCGGCACGCTGCTGGGCGCGATGTCGATCGCCATTATCCAGAACGGCCTGATCCTCTCGCATATCTCGCCGTTCTACACCCAGATTGCCACCGGCACCATTATTCTGCTGGCGATCTGGCTGAATACCCGCATTCTCAACCCGGCGCGAACGCCGTCGAAAGGATAGCTGATGAAAGGATCCCTTTTTCGCCATGCCGATCCACTGCCGGTCGGGGTCAGCGGCGGCCATGTGATGACCGTGCTGGGGCCATTACCGCTGAGCGAGATGGGCGTGACGCTGATGCACGAACACATTCTGCTGGATGCCTCGGGCAAATGGGTGCCGCCCTGCTGCTGCAGCGATCGTCATGTCGCCGAGATGCCGGTCAAGATTGAGAACCTCGGAGAGTTATCACTTAATCCGCTAATGAGTCGTGATAACTGTCAGCTGTTTGATGTTGATGTGGCGATTGAAGAGCTGATGAAGTTCCGCGCGCTGGGCGGCGAAACAATTATCGATCCAACCAATATCGGCATCGGGCGCGACCCCAAAGCGCTGCAGCGGATTGCACGACTGACCGGGCTGAATATTGTGATGGGAACCGGGCTCTATCTGGAGCCATCGCACCCGGAGTGGGTGAAAACCATCAGCATTGAACAACTGACGCAAAAGCTGATTTACGACGTGGGTGGAGCGGAGGAAAAACCGGAAGTGATTGCCGGGCTGATCGGCGAGATCGGTGTTTCCAGCCGGTTCACCGCCGATGAAGAGAAGTCGCTGCGGGCGGCGGGAAGAGCCAGTGCCGCTACCGGCGTGCCAATTGAGGTGCACCTGCCAGGCTGGGAACGACTCGGGCATAAGGTGCTGGACATCCTGGCGCAGGAAGGGGCCGATCTGCACCATACCGTTCTCTGCCATATGAACCCCAGCTTTGCCGACAAGACCTATCAGCGTGAGCTGGCGCAGCGCGGGGCCTTTCTCGAATACGACATGATTGGCATGAGCTATTACTACGC
The DNA here is from genome assembly GCA_050311775.1 of Erwinia amylovora. Taxonomy (GTDB): domain Bacteria; phylum Pseudomonadota; class Gammaproteobacteria; order Enterobacterales; family Enterobacteriaceae; genus Erwinia; species Erwinia amylovora_A. The sequence continues at coordinate 521,138 of JBNONK010000003.1, forward strand.
TGATGAGTCCGCCCAGTCTCCTTCTGATGAAGAGAATGCCCGTGCCATCTGCGAGCTGATAGAAGACGGCTTTATCAACCAGATTTTGCTGTCGCAGGACGTGTTCCTGAAAACCATGCTCACCCGCTACGGCGGACATGGTTATGGCTACATCCTTAAACATTTTGTTCCCCGCCTGCGCCGCCATGGTGTCAGTGGCGAGGAACTTGAAACATTAATGATGACTAACCCGCAGCGTGTGTTTGGCGGATAAAGGGAGAGAGTAATGAAAAAGAAAGTTCTGCTGGTTGGCGAATCCTGGACCAGCACCTCCACCCATGTGAAGGGCTTTGACCAGTTTGCCACCGCGACGTGGCACAATGGCGCGACTGATTTCCTGGCCGCGCTGGCCGACAGCGATTACGCCATTACCCATATGCCTGCCCATGAAGCACCCGTGAGCTTTCCGCTGACGCTGGCGGAGCTGCAGCAGTGGGACGCCATTATTCTTTCCGATATCGGGGCCAACACGCTCCTGCTGCACCCGGATACCTGGCTCAAAAGCCAGCGTACGCCGAACCGTCTGGTGCTGATCCATGACTATGTAGCGGCGGGTGGCAGCCTGATGATGATTGGGGGCTATTACAGCTTCCAGGGCATCAACGGTGGCGCACGCTATCGCAATACGCCGGTGGAAAAAGTGCTGCCGGTGCGCTGTCTGGCCTGGGATGACCGTATTGAGTCACCGGAAGGGATCTATCCGGAGATAAAAGAGTCGCACGCGGTGTTCAGCGAGATTTCTGGTGACTGGCCATGGCTGCTGGGCTACAACGAGGTCGAAATGCAGCCGGAAGGCACCCTGCTGGCGACGATCGCCGGCACGGCACATCCACTGGTCGCCGTACGGGACTATCAGCAGGGCCGCTCGCTGGTGTGGACCAGCGATATGTCCGCCCACTGGCTGCCAGATGAGTTTGCCGCCTGGCCCGGTTATCGCCAGCTGTGGATTAACTGCCTGGACTGGCTGACGGGGAAGGTCTGATGGCAGATCGGACTCTTCAACTGGCGCAGCGCCTGCTAAGTTTTGACACCCTCAACCCCCCCGGCAATGAGGCCGCCTGCATGGCCTTTTTCGCCGGATGGCTGCGCGACCAGGGTTTTAACGTGACCCTCAGTGGCTTTGGCGAAGATCGCTGCAACCTGATCGCCCGGATGCCGGGACACCAGGCCGGCAGCCCGCTGGCCTTTACCGGCCATCTGGATACGGTCCCCCTGGGCAATCAGGCCTGGCAGCATGATCCCTTTGGGGCAGACATCGTCAACGATCGCCTGTATGGGCGCGGTTCCAGTGATATGAAAGCGGCAGTGGCCGCCTTCGCCGTCGCCTGCACCACTCATCAGGCGGCGATACGGGCAGGCAAGGGGGTGGTTCTGCTGATCACCGGCGGCGAGGAAACCGGCTGTGACGGTGCCGAAGCGCTGATTGCTGGCGGAGATTTACCGGAGGTGGGTGCGTTGATCGTCGGCGAACCAACCGCGAATTATCCGGTTATTGGCCATAAAGGAGCGCTCTGGCTAAGATGTGAAACCAGGGGAAAAACAGCGCACGGGGCAATGCCGGAACTGGGGATTAACGCAATTTATCTGGCGGCGGAAGCGCTGGGGAAAATCCGTCAGTTTGAACCGGGTGCGCCGCATCCGTTAATGAAGCAACCAACGCTGAACGTGGGCCGGATTCAGGGTGGGCTGAATATCAATTCCGTTCCCGACCGCACCCAGTTTGATGTGGATATTCGCACCGCGCCCAATCTGCAGCATGCCACCATCCGGCAAAACCTGACCACCGCGCTGGGTGAGACGGTGACGATTTCTACTCTGGTGGATCTGCCAGCCGTACTGAGTGAAAGGGATAACAACTGGATTGCCAGCGTTTATCAGCATTGTCAGCCGCTGCACCCTGAACCGCTGGCGGCGAAGATTGTGCCCTATTTTACCGACGCCTCCCTGCTGCTTCCGGCCCTGAACACTCCACCCTGCATTATCCTCGGCCCCGGCGAACCAGCCATGGCGCACCAGACCGACGAATACTGCCTGCTCAGCCGCCTGGCGGAGGCCGAAAAGCTGTATGGCGAATTAATTTGCGACTGGCAGGTCACCCGCCGTTAATGTGCGGTTTTGGTGTCCAGCGCCTGCTGCCAGGAAGCATCCACCAGATAGTAAATCTGTGAATCCTTTAGCGACCCGTCCAGCAGCACCGTGCTCCAGTGTGACTTATTCAGGTGCTCGCTGGGCACCACATCTTTATGCGCTTCACGCAGTAAATCGGCCAGTGCAGGCGTTGCTTTCAACGCCACGGCGGGCCGCCCGTCCACGTCATGCACCAGCGCAAAAAGTACGTCATCCACTTTGATCTGCGTGGCTTTCCAGTCGCTGTGCACGCTCTGCTCCGCGCCCGGCTTATCCATGCAGTAAGAGAGAAGATCCGATACGTTCATGGTGTTTTATTCCCCTTGCAGCGTGGCAACGATGCGCCGGGCACCGCCGCGAATGCGGTGCTCGCCCAACCAGATACCCTGCCACGTTCCGAGTACCAGACGCCCACGACTGACTGGCAACATCAGCGATACCCCCAGCAGCGAAGATTTGATGTGCGCGGGCATATCGTCCGCGCCTTCATAATCGTGCTCATAAGGGGCACTTTCCGGTACCTGCCGCAGAAAGTGCTGCTCCATATCGCCACGCACCGTGGGATCGCAATTTTCATTCAGCGTCAGCGAGGCGGAAGTGTGTTGCAGCAGCAAATGAAGCAGCCCTATCTGCACATCGCTCAGGCGACGTAACTCTTCGGTGATGTCATCCGTCACCAGATGAAACCCGCGGGATTTCGGGGCTAACGTGATCGTTTGCTGGTACCACATCGTCTTGTTCCTTTACTGAATGAGTCTGTTAAGTGTGGAGCAAAAGGCGAAAAGGTAAACCCGCAAAGGGAAAAGAGTGGAATTGACCGGGTGACTGTCCCGCCAGCTGCAGCAAAAACGGCTCCCGCAGGAGCCGTCAAAGTCATCAGCCTGACTTACATCACGGCGGCAAACGCCTCGGCGACCTGATGAACATTTTTGCTGTTCAGACCGGCCACACACATCCGGCCGCTGGCAATCAGGTAGACGCCGAACTCGTTACGCAGGCGGTCAACCTGCTCTGCGCTCAGGCCGGTGTAGCTGAACATACCGCGCTGTTTCAGCAGGTAATTGAAGTTTTTACCTGGCATCGCCGTGGTCAGCACTTCAACCATTGCCTGACGCATGGACAGAATGCGCAGGCGCATCTCTTCCACTTCCGCCAGCCAGTCAGCTTTCAGCTGTCCGTCGTTAAGCACGCAGGAAACCACCTGAGCACCGAAGTTCGGTGGGCTGGAGTAGTTGCGGCGCACGGTCGCTTTCAGCTGGCCCAGCACGCGGGACGCTTCTTCCGCATCATGGCACACCACTGACAGGCCGCCAACGCGCTCGCCATACAGGGAGAAAATTTTGGAGAAGGAGTTGCTGACCAGCGCGGGCAGACCGGCTGCAGCGATAGCGCGGATAGCGTAAGCATCCTCGTCCATGCCTGCGCCAAAGCCCTGATAGGCGATGTCGAGGAACGGGATCAGATCGCGGCCTTTCAGCACTTCAGTCACGATATCCCACTGGGCGTTAGTCAGGTCCGCCCCGGTTGGGTTATGGCAGCAGGGATGCAGCAGCACGATGCTCTGCGCAGGCAGCGTCTTCAGCGTCGCCACCAGCTCTTCGAACTTCACGCCGTGGGTCTCTTCGTCGTACCACGGGTAGGTGTTCACCTGAAAACCGGCACCGGAGAAGATCGCCACGTGGTTATCCCAGGTTGGATCGCTGACCCAGACCTGAGAGTTCGGAAAATACGTTTTCAGGAAATCCGCTCCCACTTTCAGCGCGCCAGAGCCGCCCACGGTCTGGATGGTCGCAATACGGCCCGCCAGCAAGGCCGGATGATCCTGCCCGAACAGCAGCGGAGCAATCGCGCTGCGGTAAGAGGCCAGACCCTCCATCGGCAGATAAACTGCAGCGTTGTGCGCTTCAGCATTCAGGCGGGCTTCAGCCTCAGCCACGGCCTGCAGCTGAGGGATCTGCCCCTGTCCGTCGTAATAAAGCCCGATGCTCAGATTTACCTTGTGCGCTCGCGCATCCTGCTTGAAGGTCTCCATCAGGGAGAGAATTGGATCGCCGGCATAGGCATCAACGTTTTGAAACACGGTGCAGATCTCCATTTATTGATTGGGTCAGGCTGGCGCCAGCTTCAGGGGCGCTTCACTTCTTTATTTATCAGGCGGCTCAGACGTAGTAGCGGCCGGGGCGGTGGTTCATGGCGATAATCAGATTGAGGATCACCGCGCCAGCGATTGAGGCAGCCAGCATCGGCAGCGACACCACAAACAGCGAAGCCAGCACAACGCAGGTATCCACACCCATTTGCAGCTTACCGGCACGAATACCGTACCGATCCTGCAGCCATAACGCCAGTATATTGATGCCGCCCAGGCTGGCTTTGTGCCGGAATAATACTATAAACCCAATTCCCATTATCACGTTACCGAAGAGAGTGGCGTAAAAAGGGTTCAACCCGGAAAAATGGATGAAAAGCGGATGTAAATGCGTGAAGAGCGATACCAGCGCCACCGCGCAGAACGTTTTCAGGGTGAAGGCCCAGCCCATGCGGCGTGCTGCCAGCCAGTAGAAGGGAAGATTAATGACAAAAAAGGCAATGCCAAAGGTCAGGTGAGTCAGATAGCTGATCAGGAAAGCAATCCCCGCCGTACTGCCGGTGAGTGCACCTGCTGTTTTCAGCAGCGTGATGCCGAAAGAGACCAGCAATGTGCCAAACAGGATGGCCAGAGCATCTTCAATAAGGGTGTGGGGGATTTTTTCGGGCTGAATAACGTTATCCATAATGCTGATTCTCAGAGAAATAATCTCTTTTATCAGCAAAAATCGCGCCAATCCGCATTAAAGATGACGGCCCGATGATGCCAGCGAATTAACCCATTGAATACAAGACGCTTTACTGAACACCCTTGTGCATAATAACCGTCAAGTCCGTCACATCACGCACTACAACTCTTTCTGTCGCACAATTTTCGCATTGTAGCGGGATTTTATGCACTATCCTGATCCACAGCGCACCAACCTGGAGCAGGACAACGGCTTACGCCGGTGTTATCACGCCATTCTCTTTCAGACGGGTAAGCACCACTGACGTTTTCACGTGGGATACGCTCTGATGCCCCGCGACCAGCTGGCTGATCAGAGCGCTGAGGCCAGCCAGATCGGCAACGGCCACTTTCAGCAGATAATCGGCATCGCCGGTGGTTTTATACGCGTCAACGATCCCCGGCTCTTCCGCCACCATACGGTGAAAGCTGTCCACGTAGTCAGAGGTATGGTTAATCAGACGGACTTCGATCAGGCCAATCATTCCCAGCCCAACCGCGTCGGGCGAGAGCCGGGCATGGTAACCAAGGATTAATCCTGCCTGCTCAAGATTGATCCGGCGGCGGGAGCACTGGGAGGCGGAAAGCCCCACCAGGTCGCTCAGTTCCTGATTGGTCAGACGACCATTGGTTTCCAGTAAAGTCAGTATCTTAAGGTCGTAATCATCAATCTGGGTCATTATCGATCCGGGCGGCTTATCAGGTACGCTATCCGGTCAGATAACCGCATTTTTCGTACCCTTGTCCAACACTATTTTCTGATGACCCGTGAGATGATGCACAAAGTGTGCATCGCGGATTACTCTTCGTCGAAGGCTGGCCCGGCGTAGTTATCGAAACGTGACCACTGACCGTTAAAGGTCAGGCGTACGGTGCCGATTGGGCCGTTACGCTGCTTACCCAGGATGATTTCAGCAATGCCTTTCAGATCGCTGTTCTCGTGATAAACCTCATCACGGTAAATAAACATAATCAGGTCGGCATCCTGCTCGATTGAGCCGGATTCACGCAGGTCGGAGTTGACCGGACGCTTATCGGCGCGCTGCTCCAGGGAACGGTTAAGCTGGGACAGGGCCACCACCGGCACCTGAAGCTCTTTCGCCAGCGCCTTCAGGGAGCGGGAGATTTCGGCAATTTCCAGCGTGCGGTTATCGGACAGCGCAGGCACGCGCATCAGCTGGAGGTAATCGATCATGATCAGGCTCAGGCCACCGTGCTCACGGAAGATGCGCCGCGCACGGGAGCGGACTTCCGTCGGCGTCAGGCCCGAGGAGTCATCGATAAACATGTTCTTTTTCTCCAGCAGAATACCCATAGTGCTGGAGATACGCGCCCAGTCTTCATCATCTAACTGGCCGGTACGGATGCGGGTCTGATCAACGCGGGACAGCGAGGCCAGCATACGCATCATAATCTGTTCGCCGGGCATCTCCAGACTGAAGATCAACACCGGTTTATCCTGCAACATCGCCGCATTTTCGCAGAGGTTCATCGCGAAAGTGGTTTTACCCATCGAAGGACGCGCGGCCACAATGATCAAATCCGAGCGCTGCAGGCCGGCGGTCTTCTTGTTCAGATCCTGATAACCGGTGTCTACCCCGGTCACGCCGTCGTGCGGCGTCTGGTAAAGGGATTCGATCCTGGAGATCGTTGCCTCAAGGATCTGATCGACACTTTTCGGCCCCTCATCTTTGTTGGCCCGATTTTCAGCGATCTGGAAAACGCGGGACTCCGCCAGATCGAGCAGATCTTCACTGGTACGCCCCTGCGGATCGTAGCCCGCATCGGCGATCTCATTGGCGACGGCAATCATTTCACGTACCACCGCACGTTCGCGAACAATATCCGCATAAGCGCCGATGTTCGCCGCACTTGGCGTGTTTTTTGATAACTCAGCAAGGTAGGCAAAGCCGCCCACCATGCTCAGTTCCCCCCGGGTCTCCATCGATTCAGAGAGAGTAATCAGGTCAATAGGCTTGCCCAGTTCCAGCAGGCGCTGCATTTCGCTGAAGATCATCCGGTGAGGACGGCTGAAGAAATCCTGCGCCACCACGCGTTCGGAAACGTTGTCCCAGCGTTCGTTATCCAGCATTAACCCGCCCAACACGGATTGTTCCGCTTCCAGAGAATGGGGCGGCAATTTAAGCCCTTCCATTTGCCGGTCACGCGGCTCACGGTTTTCAGCGGATTTGTTGGAGGGTTTATTTCCTGCCATAGTGATGCAATACCAAAAATCTGAGGGGGGAAGCGCGCAAGTATACCCGTTTGGTGACCTTTCGTCCTCCCTCAATGACGCAGAATCAACAGGAGTGACCATGGCAAAACGTATCCAAATCAGCCAGCACGGCGGCCCGGAAGTGATGCAGGTGATTGAGGTTGATATCCCTGAACCCGCAGCGGGCGAAGTAATTGTTGAAAATAAAGCGATCGGCATCAACTACATCGATACCTACGTGCGTAGCGGCTTGTATCCGGCCTCGTTACCGGCGGGTTTAGGCACCGAAGCGGCGGGCGTGGTGAAAAGTGTCGGGGATGGCGTGACGGCTGTGAAACCTGGCGACCGCGTGGTTTACGCTCAGTCGGCGCTGGGGGCCTACAGCGAGTTTCATGCGGTGCATGTCGATAAGCTCGCACTGCTACCCGATGGGATTTCTTATGAGCAGGCAGCGGCGTCTTTCCTGAAGGGGCTGACCGTGCATTATCTTCTGCGCCAGACTTACGTGGTGCAACCTGACGAAATCTTCCTGTTCCAGGCAGCGGCGGGCGGTGTGGGTTTGATTGCCTGCCAGTGGGCTAAGGCGCTGGGGGCGCATCTGATCGGCACCGTTGGCTCCGCGGAGAAAGCGGTACGGGCGAAGGAGGCCGGGGCATGGGCGACCATCAATTATCGTGAAGAGGACATCGCCCGACGGGTGGCAGAACTGACCGACGGTAAAAAAGTGCGGGTGGTTTACGATTCGGTGGGCAAAGAGACCTGGGAAGCCTCGCTGGACTGTCTGCAGCGCCGCGGCCTGATGGTCAGTTTTGGCAACTCATCCGGCCCGGTCAGCGGAGTGAATCTGGGTATCCTGAATCAGAAAGGGTCGCTGTATGTCACCCGCCCATCCCTGAATGGCTATATCACCACGCGTGAAGCATTGACCAGCGCCAGCAACGAGCTGTTTTCGCTGATTGCGAGCGGGGCAATCAAGGTGGATGTGCCGGACCGGCAGAAGTTTGCGCTGACCGATGTCCAGCAGGCGCATAAGACGCTGGAGAGCCGGGCGACTCAGGGCTCCAGTTTACTGCTCCCCTGACGCCTGAAATAAATTGGGCTTCCCGAAGGAAGCCCTTTTTTCTTTTTTATCGTTCGCCCTGTTTGTAGGGTCAGTGGCGATGAATTCGTTTCAATTCAATGAAGCCATCCTGGCAGAATTCATAAGTAAAAAATATGTTTAATTGCAAAATCGTCTGAGCAATCTGTCATGTTGTGATCCAGCACGCATTCCTCGGCGCGAGAAGTTATCCAACACATTGATATTAACGAGATAACCAACGATCAGCTTTCGACTGAGGTTTTTTATAAGCGCGATAAATCCATACGCCCACCACCGCCAGCAACAGCCATGGCAACATTTTTATAACGACCGTCAGCAGGCCACCAAACACCATCACTGCAGTTGCCACCACCAGCGCCGCGATGATGCCCAATACGGAGATGCCCGTCAGCATCAGCATCACGAAAAAACCCAGTACGAACAAAATTTCCATCAGGGGGTGCTCCAGATAAGGGACTGCAGGGATAATACAAGATGCGTGCCAGGTTGGAATTTTCTGTATTGAATTGAAATAGCTGAAATTATCAAAAAGAGGTTAAAAAAGACCTGGTGAAATTAGTCATTATTTGGTGAAGATTTAGGCGAGACTGAGCGTTGAACAAGGCTCAGTCGAATCAGGAGTCCATCAGTGTCTGAGGGGAGAAGAGAATAAACGGTCTGCTTATCCAGATAATCTTCTCCACCTGAAGACAGTGTGCTTTAAGGCGATACCGTTACTGCGTTAATGGCAAAGGCGACAGGATCTTTAAACCGCAGCAGGGATCTTATCGGCCACCAGCGCCAGCGCCTGCTCAACCGTCTCGATATTGGCACCGGGTTTGTGTGCATTCTCGCTGAGATAACGGCGCCATTGTCGCGCACCAGGGATCCCCTGGAACAGCCCCAGCATATGGCGGGTAATGTGGCCGAGATACGTTCCCTGTGCCAGCTCACGTTCGATATAAGGGTACATTGAACGCACTACGGCAACCGGATCAACTGGCTCGCGATCGCAGCCGAACAGTTCCCGGTCAACCTGCGCCAGCAGGCCCGGATTCTGGTAAGCTTCCCGCCCCATCATCACCCCATCCACATGCTGCAGGTGGATTTTGGCTTCTTCCAGCGATTTTACACCGCCGTTAATCGATAAGGTCAGGTGTGGGAAATCACGCTTAAGCTGGTAAACTCTCCCGTAATCCAGCGGCGGGATTTCACGGTTCTCTTTTGGGCTGAGGCCCGACAGCCAGGCTTTACGGGCATGGATGATAAACATCTCGCAGCCCCCCTGTTCAGAGACGTGGCGAATAAAATCACACAGAAACTCATAGCTGTCCCGATCGTCGATGCCGATACGGGTTTTCACCGTCACCGGGATTGAAACCCTGTCGCGCATCGCTTTAATGCCATCCGCCACCAGCGACGCTTCGCCCATCAGGCAGGCTCCGAAACGTCCGTTTTGCACGCGATCGGAGGGGCAACCGACGTTGAGGTTGATTTCGTTATAACCCCGCGCTTGTGCCTGTTCAGCACACTGAGCCAGCGCAGCAGGATCGAAACCGCCCAACTGTAGCGCAACGGGCTGTTCTTCCTGGCTCCAGGCCAGATAGTCTCCTTTGCCATGAATAATGGCACCGGTGGTGACCATTTCGGTGTACAGCAGCGTCTGGCGGGTCAGCTGACGATGGAAATAGCGACAGTGACGATCGGTCCAGTCCAGCATCGGGGCAATGGAAAAGCGGTGGGCAGGTAAACTCTGGGTCATAAAGCGCGCAAACTCGGTGTGATCAACAAATGACGATAATGTGCGCAATTATATCATGCATGGCGTCAGCAATCATCAGCGACAGTATTTGGCAGCAACCAGTGGTCCAAAGCAGGAACAGGGGCAAGAACGTGAAGGAACAACGGGCAGGATGCCTTCCTGCCCGTTTATTGTCAGAAGGTGAAGTTCAGCTGAGCAACCGCACCCCAGGTGTTGTCATCCCCCTTCATACCGGCCAGGTCCAGGTGCACTTTGCCAAAGGGTGACAGGCCAAAACCCGCTGTTGCCACGTTGGTGTCGGTATTTTTCATATCCGCACGGTAGCCGGCACGCAGCTGCAACCAGCTCAGCAGGCGGTATTCCGCACCCACGCCCGCATACTGGCTTTCGCCCTGCGTTTTAAACCGTTTGGTTGGTGTGACATCCACGTCCAGCGCGGCCGTAAAGCGTTCGGTGTGGAACGATACGCCAGGTGTGACAATTGGGCTGATCTGGTAGGTATCTTTATAGCCGCTGACTTCTTTAGTATCGATATCGCGGGAGATAAGGTTCTGCGCGCTTAAGCCCAGCGTCCAGTTATCACCCAGATCGGTTGCTGCACCGGCATCGATGTTGAAGCCGCTGTCGCTGTTTTTATAACGACCTTTGGTGAAATCTGATTTGTCGTAGTTATAAACCGACGCGCTGTAATTATACAGGTAGGCTTTCTGCAGCTTTGGCGTCACACCGAAGGAGACAGGATGCCCGGCAATGTTGAATTCATGCGCGAGAGCTATTCCGTAGTCATAGACAATTGCGCCACGGCCCAGGCCCGCTGAAGTCAGCTTGTTCTGGTCGCCGGGCAGCGGGAAAATGGTGCCATCTGCCACGCCCTGCAGATAATCGATGTCGCTCTGCGTCACGTCTGCCGTGACGTGAGCCGTACCGTAAGCCTTGGTGACAAAGGCAAAAGGCAGCGTGTCGTTGGGGACAGTGACAGCAAAGGCTGCGCCTGCAGTACCTGAAGCCTGGTTGCCTTTGATACCACGCAACTGGCTGGCCAGGTCGCCTGCCGCAGCCTGAATTTTTGGATAATCAGCAAAGCTGAACGATGAACTGTTGGCAATGTCCTGATACCGATCCACGCTGTCTGTGAGATCGTCGACCTTATCAATCAGCTTGTTTTTATCCGTCAGCTGTACACCAACCGCAGGTAAAATAATGCTGACGTCGTCATCAGGTTTAGCTTTTGTCATCAGCGCAGGGTTAGCCAGCACCGCAGTGCCGTAGGTTGAAGAAGCTACCCCCGTCCCCCCCATTGCATCATTGCGTGCGTCATAATAATTGCCTGCGGCCAGGGCGCTGAGCGGAGCGAGAAACAAGGCGGGAAAAACAACAGGCCGGGAAAACCTGCTTAATTTACTGAATTTATTAGCCATTTTACCTTAAACCCATCCAGAAATAGGAGATAACGCCGATCAAAGCGCGCGCAATGCGTCTGTCTGCATAATGAACATACAGACGGCAATTCATTGCTGTGAATTAAGGGACAATGCAGGGGCTTTTCTGCTCATTGCTGAGTTTTTTATCTGTTATCAGGCTAATGTATAAGCCAGTTATCTCAGTTTTTTCTGTACGGAATTATCTTAAACCCTTTAACAAAGTAGTCAGGAACATTTCAGGCTGCAACTAACATTAACAGAGTTTTATTGAAATTTTATGGCACGACAGTCCGAGCTAAAACTGTTAAATATCACTTCACATTGTTCTCTTAACGCAAATACCATTTATATCAAGAGTACATTCAGCAGGTTAAGTCCTTATGCAGCGAACCTGAGGCGGTAAAGGGCGGGATTCGTTGTTTTGCGGCGGGCGTGATAACATAACAATCTGATCTGGCCTCGGGGAAAGTTATGAACGTAAGCAGTGCTGAAAAAATCCTGTCGCAGGCAGAGGCGCTCTGCCAGCAGCGCAACGTCCGGCTCACGCCGCAGCGTCTGGAAGTACTGCGCCTGATGAGCCAGCACCATGGGGCCATCAGCGCCTATGACCTGCTTGATCTGCTGCGCGCCAGTGAGCCACAGGCAAAACCGCCGACCATTTACCGCGCGCTGGATTTCCTGCTTGAACAGGGTTTTGTGCATCGCGTCGAATCAACCAACAGCTATGTGGTTTGCCATCATTTTGAAGAGCCTTCGCATACCTCTGCGATGCTAATCTGCGATCGGTGTGGTGCCGTGGCGGAAAAGCATGCTGATGGGGTCGAAAACATTCTGAAATCGCTGGCACTGTCTTGCGGCTTTGCGCTGACCAATAGCGTTATCGAAGCGCATGGATTATGTCGGGAATGTGTGGAAGTGGAAGCTTGCACGCATCAGGATGCGTGCCAGCATGACCATACCGTCAACACTAAAAAGCGCGGGCGTTAAAGGTAAGATTACTTGCTGATTGGAGTTTTGAGAGGGTATCGGGGGGAAAGAAAGAGTGAGAGGAGTAAGCGGCACTTTCCATGTGCCAGGGTAGGAGCATCGTCCTGAAACGTTTACTTCACGTCAGAGAATGCGTCAGAAACGATGATTATTGTGGCTTTCCCAGTCACTGACTTCTTTCTCAGCCTGGTCTTTAGCATAGCCATAACGCTCCTGAATCTTACCAACAAGCTGATCCCGTTTACCTTCGACGACGGTCATGTCGTCATCGGTCAGCTTGCCCCATTTTTCTTTCACTTTACCTTTTAACTGCTTCCAGTTACCGCCGGCTTCGTCTTTGTTCATCTTGTCACTCCTCGACCTTAGGTGCTAACAGTTTTAGTGGTATCGTCTCAGCAAAAGCTACATCAGCAATATAAATCGCTACTCAACAGCTGAACGTACAGATAATTGTAGTAGATGATGGCAGCTTTGCCTGTCAGGGCGAATTTCCGGATCGAAAAAAGGACAGAAAAGCGACAAATAAAAGCGAAAAGTCAGGGAGATCATTGAATAACGAAGCGGCAGGCTTAAGTAACTAAATATGTCCGCGAGCGAACCAGCTGTTGTTCTGCCAGTGGCGTCGCCAGATAAGCCAGAGGCTCAGGCCACGCAGCAGCAGGAACACCGTCACTGCCAGCCACAGGCCATGATTGCCCAGCAAGGGTACGGTAAACAGCGTCAGTCCGAAGCCCAGTGCTGCAATCACCATGCCGTTGCGCATCTCACTGGCACGAGTCGCGCCGATAAACATCCCGTCCAGCAGGTAACACCACACGCCGCAGACCGGCAGCACGATCTGCCAGAACAGGTAAGCGTCCGCCTGCTGCCGCAGTTCGGGTAGCGAAGTCAGCAGATCGACAATATATGGCCCGGCAAAGGCATAGAGTAGCGAAAAAATCAGGGCGACCACCCCGGCCTGACGACACGCAGCCCGCCAAATCGACAGCAGCCTGCTGCCATCGCCCGCCCCATATGCCTCGCCCGAACAGGCTTCCACCGCATAGGCAAAGCCATCCAGCGCATAGGCAGTAAAGGTCAGGAACATCATCAGTACCGCATTGACCGCCACCACTTCAGCCCCAAGACGAGCACCAAAGATAGTCAGTGAAACAAAGCACAGTTGCAGCAGCAGGGAGCGCAACATGATATCCCGGTTCAGCCGCAGCAACCGGGCAACGTTGCCCTGCCACGCCGTTTTCAGCGTCGCCAGTGAGATACCACGCAGCTTCAGCACCCGCCAGACCATCAACAGCCCGATAATCAACGTGACATACTCGGCAATGGCGGTGGCCGCAGCGGCGCCTTCAACGCCCCACTTCAGGCCAATCACCAGCCACAGATCCAGCACAATATTCACCAGATTGCCGGCCACCAGCAGGATCACCGGGGCACGGGCGTACTGCACGCCGAGCAACCAGCCCAGCAGCACAAGGTTTGCCAGCGTGGCCGGGGCGCTCAGCCAGCGGATATTCATAAACAACGCGGCCTGGTGTAATACCGCAGGGTCGCCACCGACGGCCGACAGGGCGAGATGGTTCAGGGGGGATTTCAGCAGGATAAGGGCCACTCCGGCCAGCAGCGCAATCAACAGAGGCTGCACCAGGGCCCGGGCCAGCGCGGATTTGTCGCCGGCGCCGAAGGCCTGTGCGGTCAATCCGGTAGTACTCATGCGCAGAAACAGCAACAGCATAAACAGAAAGCTGGTTGCGGTGGTACCTACCGCCACGCCGCCAAGATAGGTGGGGCTGTCGAGGTGACCAATCACCGCAGTATCAACAAGGCCCAACAGCGGAACGCTGACGTTCGACAGGATCATTGGCAGCGCGAGCCGCCAGAGATGTTTATCAGACGAAGTCAGAAATCTCACGATGGCTCAGCATTACAACCAGTTACCGTTGCGGATCACACCCACTGCGAGCCCTTCAATCGACAGCGTCTGCTGACGCAGGTCGACCACAATCGGCTGAAAGTCACTGTTTTCTGGCAGAAGTTGAACCACGTTACCCTGCTTCTTCAGGCGCTTCACGGTCACTTCATCATCGATACGTGCCACCACGACCTGGCCATTACGCACGTCCTGGGTTTTATGCACGGCCAGCAGGTCACCATCCATAATGCCGATATCCTTCATCGACATGCCGCTAACGCGCAGCAGGAAATCCGCACTGGGTTTAAACAGGCCAGGATCAACCTGATAGTGGCCTTCGATATGCTGTTCGGCCAGCAGCGGCTCACCGGCGGCGACACGGCCAATCAGCGGCAGGCCTTCCTCTTCTTCCATCATCAGACGGATACCGCGTGAGGCACCGGAGACAATTTCAATCACCCCTTTACGCGCCAGAGCTTTAAGGTGTTCTTCAGCCGCATTGGGGGAACGGAAACCAAGCTGCGTGGCAATTTCCGCCCGCGTTGGCGGCATACCGGTCTGGTTAATATGGTCGCGTATCAGCTCATAAACCTGCTGCTGCCTTGCCGTTAATGCTTTCATCCCGCCCCCTGGTTGTTTATACAGACGACTGTGAGTATATACAGGTATTTGCGCGTTGAAAACCTAAACCTGGCGAAAATAAACATCAGCTTGTCAGATTCAGCCAACCTCAGCCAAAATGCGTGAACAACAGCGTTATCCAGATAAATACCGCCAGCAAAATAGCCAGCAGCACGGCCGCAGAGCCCATATCCTTCGCACGGCCGGATAAAGGGTGGAAATCGCTACCGATTCGATCTACCACCGCTTCAATCGCGCTGTTGATGATCTCAACGATGATCACCAGTACCACGGAACCGATCAACAGCACGCGCGTGATGGCATCCACCTCCAGCCAGCAGGCCACCACGATGGCGACGATGACTGCAATCGCCTCCTGGCGGAAGGCCGCTTCGTTGTGCCAGGCGGCGCGCAGGCCTTTCCACGAATAGCCAGCGGCTTTTATGATTCGGGTCAATCCGGTGACGTTATTTGCCATAATGAGGGAACCCTTAGTGATGTTTAACGTCAATGTGTGGGTGGCGCACATTTTGCAACACCACAGATCTCGCAAGCGCTTTCTGGTATGCTTGCGGCGCTTTGCTAACAAGAGGCTTCATGTTGTCTATGTCAGGTTGGCGTAATATATATTATAACTTATTGAATTTACCGGTTAAATTTCTGGTAAAAAGTAAAGCGATTCCTGCCGAGCCAGTCGCTGAGCTGGGGCTCGATACGTCGCGCCCTATTATGTATGTGCTACCGTACGATTCAAAGGCCGATCTTCTGGCGCTGCGTGAGCAGTGTCGCAAACAGGATCTCCCCGATCCTTTGGATCCGCTGGAAATTGACGGTACGGTGCTGCCACGTCATGTGTTTATCCATGATGGCCCCCGTGTGTTCCCCTATTTCGTGCCGAATGTGGAATCAGTAAAACTGTTTCACGACTATCTGGATCTGCACCGCAGTAACCCGCTGCTTGACGTGCAGATGGTACCGGTATCGGTGATGTTTGGCCGCGCGCCGGGCCGCGAAGTACAGGGCGAAGAGCAACCTCATCTGCGGGTGCTGAACGGCGTGCAGAAATTCTTCGCCGTTTTGTGGCTTGGCCGGGACAGCTTCGTGCGTTTCTCGCCGATTGTCTCGCTGCGCCGTATGGCAACAGAACACGGTACCGACAAAACCATCGCCCAGAAGCTGGCCAGAGTGGCAAGAATGCACTTTGCCCGTCAGCGTCTGGCTGCGGTAGGCCCCCGTCTGCCGGTGCGCCAGGATCTGTTTAATAAGCTGCTGCAGTCCAAGGCTATCGCCAAGGCGGTGGAAGATGAGGCGCGCAGCAAGAAAATCTCCCATGAAAAAGCTCAGCAGAACGCGGTTGAGCTGATGGAAGAGATTGCCGCAGACTTCTCCTATGAGGCGATCCGCCTGACCGACCGTGTGATGGGCTGGACGTGGAGCAAGCTGTATCAGGGCATTAATGTTAACGGCGGCGAGCGCGTGCGTCAGCTGGCGCAGGACGGCCATGAAATCGTCTATGTGCCCTGTCACCGCAGCCACATGGACTATCTGCTGCTCTCCTACGTGCTTTACCACCAGGGGCTGGTGCCGCCGCATATCGCTGCCGGTATCAACCTGAACTTCTGGCCAGCAGGCCCGATTTTCCGCCGTCTTGGTGCCTTCTTTATCCGTCGTACCTTCAAGGGCAACAAACTCTATTCCACCGTGTTCCGTGAATACCTGGGCGAATTATTTACCCGTGGCTATTCGGTAGAATACTTTGTGGAAGGGGGCCGTTCCCGTACCGGCCGTCTGTTGGATCCGAAAACCGGCACGCTGTCGATGACCATTCAGGCGATGCTGCGTGGCGGCAACCGCCCTATCACGCTGGTGCCGATTTACATCGGGTATGAGCACGTGATGGAAGTGGGCACTTACGCCAAAGAGCTGCGCGGCGCGACCAAAGAGAAAGAAGGCTTTATGCAAATGGTTAACGGGCTACGCAAGCTGCGTAACCTGGGCCAGGGTTACGTTAACTTTGGCGAACCCCTGCCGCTGGTAAACTATCTGAATAAGCACGTGCCGGAATGGCGTGACGCTATCGACCCTATCGAAGCACAGCGCCCGGCGTGGTTGACGCCTGCGGTAAACGATATCGCTCAGCGCGTAATGGTGCGCATTAACAACGCCGGTGCGGCAAACGCCATGAACCTGTGCGTAACCGCCCTGCTGGCTTCACGCCAGCGTTCACTGACCCGTGAACAGCTGACCGAACAGCTGGAGTGCTACACCCAGCTGATGCGCAATGTGCCGTATTCGCCGGACTCCACCGTGCCGGAGATGACGCCAGAGGCGCTGCTGGACCACGCGCTGGGCATGAACAAATTCGAGATTGAGCAGGATAACATCGGAGAAATCATCGTACTGCCGCGTGAGCAGGCGGTGCTGATGACCTATTACCGCAATAACATCCACCATATGCTGGTGATGCCGTCGGTGATTGCGGTGATGCTGATGCAGCATCGCGAACTGACTCGTGCCGAGCTGCTGCGCCAGATCAGTGTTATCTATCCGATGCTGAAATCCGAGCTGTTCCTGCGCTGGGAAAAAGAGGATCTGCCGACCGTGCTGGACGCGCTGGTCAGCGAAATGGCCCGCCAGGGCCTGTTGACCGCAGATGAGCACACGTTACGTCTCAGCCCTGCCCGTTTCCATACGCTGCAACTGCTGGCGGCTGGCGTGCGTGAAACGTTGCAGCGCTACGCCATCACCTTCTCGATCCTCAGCGCTAATCCGTCGATTAACCGCGGCACGCTGGAGAAAGAGAGTCGTACCATGGCTCAGCGGCTGTCAGTGCTGCATGGTATTAATGCTCCGGAGTTCTTTGACAAGGCCGTGTTCTCCACGCTGGTACTGACCCTGCGCGACGAAGGCTATATCAGCGATACCGGTGATGCGCTGGTTGAGCAGACCCACAGGGTCTACCAGATGCTGGCGGATTTGATCACTCAGGAAGTCAGAATGACCATTGAAAGTGCCGTAGCGCACGACTAAGCGGGGTGCTGCAACAAAAAGGCCGGTGAGCGATCACCGGCCTTTTTTTGTGCCTGCCGATCAGAGCCAGCTGGCCAGTGGCGCGCTGCTCAGCGCAATACCGACAAAGAGCACCAGCCCGACGTAGTTATTGTTCAGGAAGGCCTGAAAGCACGCATCACGCTCGCGGGCGGCGATCAGCCGCTGCTGGTGTACAAACAGGGCGGCGGCCAGCAGGATTGACCAGTAAAACGCGCCGCCCAGCTGCATCATCCAGCCAGTCAGCGCCATCAGCACCAGCGTGGCGAACTGTAGCAGGCCGATAATCAGCTTATCGAAGCGACCAAACAGGATCGCCGTCGACTTCACGCCAATCCGCAGATCGTCATCGCGGTCCACCATCGCATACTGCGTATCGTAAGCCACCGTCCAGCAGATATTGGCAAAGAACAGCAGCCAGCAGGCCAGCGGCACGGTTTCACTCACTGCAGCCCAGCCCATCGGGATCGCCCAGCCAAATGCCGCCCCCAGCACCACCTGCGGCAGATGGGTGTAGCGCTTCATAAACGGGTAGACCCAGGCCAGCGCCAGACCGCCAAACGACAGCCAGATGGTCATCGCATTCATGGTGAGCACCAGGCAGAAAGAGACCAGTACCAGCCCGGTAAACAGCACCCTGGCTTCTTTAGAGGTCACCGCACCGCTGGGCAGTGGGCGAGACCGGGTACGCTTCACATGACCATCGATTTTACGGTCGGCGAAGTCATTCACCACGCAGCCCGCGGCCCGCATAAAGAACACGCCGAGAATAAACACCACCAGCACGTTCACCGGCGGCATGCGCATCCCGGCCAGCCACAGGGCCCACAGGGTTGGCCACAGCAGCAGCAGCGATCCGATCGGTTTGTCGATACGCATCAGGCGGCTGTAGGCCTGGAGTTTACTCGTTGGCAGGCTTCTTTCCATGGCTAGCTCCCCTCGACCTGTACCGGCCAGTAAAGCGGTGCAGGCGGTAAAAACAGTTCGGTCAGTAATAATGGCTTGTCGGAAAGGCGCAGACGCGAGCGGCGTCCCCACAGTCCGTCCACCTGGCCTGGCTCAATAAAATCGCGCGTCAGGGTTGAGGAAGCAAACAGATAGCGGCCCAGTGGTCGCGTGCCCAGCTGCTGCAGCATTTGTTCCGGGCCATTCAGCGTGGACTCCGGCACAACGGTCCGGCCAGCCAGCCAGGGAACGCCGTCGCCACACAACAGGATTTCCCGCAGCCAGTAGCGCGACTCCTGCGGTAGCAGGGACACTTCAGCCCCCACCTGTTCAGCGTTGATAAACCCTGCCTGCAACACCTCAACCGTGACCTGCCCACAATGGCACTCAAAGCGCCGGGTCATGGAATCTTCTTCCATCAGCCAGTCGAGCAGCGGGGCCGTCAGTAAAGGTGAGGAAGGGGGTAGCCATTCGAGGGCGCGCAGCTGTGTCAGCGCGTGTTCGGTCATTGGCCTCTCCGGGCAAAAAATTTCGGAGGGATAGTGTAACGCAGGCCCGTCAGAGAACACAGAGTATTAGCACGGTGCTTTCTCCCCCGCCGGGCCGCCCGTAAAGGGCCAGTGCGGATTACTCCCGCTTCAGCCGGTTGCTGTTCGCCAGCCACAGGGTGATCACCAGGATCAGGATCGCGACCGAGTAGGCCAGCGTATCAAACGGGTTTTTATGATCGACGATGATCAAACGGATAATCGCCGTAATCCCGATATAGACAAAATAGCGCAGCGGGAAGTGATAGCCAGACTGGAAGTATTTGACAATCAAGGCAATAAACTCGAAATAGAGAAAGTAGATCACTATCCCTTCAATCATCAGGTACGAGGAGGTCTGCTCGCCGGTATTCAACAGCACGTTGGCCAGGTGGAAGGTTTCCTTACCCAAAAAAATCGTCAGAATACCGGCCAGAATAATCAGGCCAATGTTCAGTACCATTTGTAAAACCCAGGCAATTCGTGTGGCATTAATCATGCAAACATCCTCTGAAGTCACTGTTAACTGTCAGGATACTCCCGACATGCACAATATGCTTTAGTGTGATGAAGTTCACAAGTTTTTGCGTGAGGACAGGCGGGTGTGGGGAAGAAAACAGGGGCGAATACCTTCGCCCCTCGTGCAGATCGCCGGGTATTCACTCTGCAGGAAACAGGGGCCAGGTGAATCTGGCCCCTGTCGCTTAACGGAAGTTCTCGTCGCGATCGCTGGTCATGTCATACAGCTGGTATTTACGGCCCAGCATCTGACCACCGTCTCGCGTCAGCGGCGTCCAGTTAACCTGCGCGCGACCCCGGGTCGGCGTGGCGGTGAACAGATCCATAGGAATCGAGATATAGAAACCTTTAGTGAAGTCACCTTCGCCATACTCTTGCGCGGAAACGTTGGTTTTGGTGGCGTAGGCGCCCACGATCACACCGCTGTCAAACTGGCGTGAGACGTCAATCGTCGCGCCTTTATCCTCGGCCAGATACTGCCCGACGCTCGCTTTCACCAGCACCTGATGGTTGAAGAACTCAGGTCGCCAGTAGGCGGTCAAATTGCCGACTTTGGCGTTGTAGTCGGTGAACTGCATCATGTTATCCCAGTCACGCTGCTTGACGTAGTTGGCATCCACGCCAAACGCCCAGTTGGAGTCGAGCGGGCGGTATAACACTTCGCCCCCCACTCCGCCGTACATCGTTTCCAGATATCCGCCGTAAACCTGCCCGTAGAAGCCATTACCCAGGTAGTGCATGTAGTTGGCCTGCAGGTTATTCACGTAGACATTGTTTTCAACATAGTCGCGAATATGGGTACGCACACGCGGTAACGAGGAATCAGAGGGTGCGCCGTTATAGTTAAACTTGTCGTAGTTGTTCGCCAGGTTGCCGAACACGCTGCCGTCGATCAACAGGTGGTTTGTCAGCCAGTAACTGGCACTCCCCATCACACCAACCTGGTAGAGGTAGAAGCTTTCCGGGCCGCCAACAGACTGGTTAAGCACCGGAGCAATATTGTAGGTAAAGTCGTCCGGATCGATGTGATAACCCTGCTCGGTGCGACCCGGATCAACCGGATTGACCCGCTCCTGATCCAGCGTTTTCTCCTGACCCAGCGGGTAGCCTTCCAGCTGCTGACGCAGGCTGTCTACGCGGGTCCGGGTGGTGACCTGTGGCATACGGTTACGGGTTTCCGTCACTTCCAGCGTGTCCACGTTCTTCGGCAGGTTGTTCATCACGATCACGTTCGCGCGATCGATTCCCTCCTGGGTATTGCGGTACTTAGACTGCTGACCTGTCACATACAGGGTGTTGCCCTTCACCTGCATATTCGGGCCAGTCAGACCCGCATTGTATTTCAGATCGGTCAGCTGGTCTGCCGTCACGGTGGAATCCAGGAATTCCCCCTGTGGCTGCGGGTTATAAGCCGGTTTTGGCACATCAACGGAGGCTGAATGCAGATCGTTAAAGTTGGTGCGCAGCGTGAAGCCCGCCATAAAGGTGTTGCCACGCTCATAGCTGACGTTAACATCGGCCCAGTCGGTAAGACGATAAATCGCCCCGACGTTAACTTTGCTTTTCTGCTCCAGGCGACCGGCGAAATCGTCCTGATAGTTGTTGCCTTCGTACTCCACCTTCAGGCGCAACGGCTGCCACGGCGTCTGGTATTCCACGCCACCAAAGAGGGCCGCCGGGCCTTTGAACATGTCTTTGCCGCTGACTGAACCTGCGGTGCCACTGTTGTCTGAACGGTAGCAGTAGCTGCTGTCAGCTTCACAGAACGGGTTTTTCACCGTGCCGCTGTTGCCGAGGTAACCAAAGCCCAGACCCAGCGTAAAGTCGAACGGTCCCCACGCTTTGGTCGCCACCAGGTATTCACTGTCGAACAGGCCGGTCCCCCCAAGGTCGCGGGCGCCCACCGAAAATTCCGGTAGCCAGTAGCCTTCCTGCCACAGGCGCGCTTTCAGATCGAAGGCTTTATCTTTATAAGTCTGGTTACCACTGAAGCTTTCCACTGCGCTGTAGCGGCGGGTTTTCACATCGGTATAGCGAATGGTCGCTTCAAGCCATGGAAACAGCTGCACCGACGAGGAGTAAAAGCGGTACTGGTCGTTATAGCGATAGTTCAGGCTGAATTCGCCATCCTTTGCCATTCGCGCGGTGGGCACCTGCAGCAGGCCCACGCCACCAAAGTCGGACTGGGAAGGGCCTGGCGCATCGGGATAAGTCGCCGCCTGGGCCTGGCACGCGCAGGCGACGGAAATAGCCAGCAGGCTGAGAAGACAGTTTTTTTTCATCAGTCAGGGATCCGGTGCGTCAGAACAGAGATAATCTGCTGGTTAAGATCTTCATACTGGCCGGGCAGCGACCAGGAGGAGAAGCCAACGTAAATAATGCTGCCAGCCTCAGGCTCAACGTGGCGGCGATTCCAGTAGGCAATCGGCACTTCCGTCGTCTGGCCCGAGGGCGCAATCACCGTGGCGAAGTTACGTTCTGCACCATCGAGGCGGTCGTGGTCAGCGAGGTAATCAACAACCCCACGGCCGGGCAGCCAGGGCGTTTTCCCGCTGCCGCTGACCAGGCCTGTCAGGATTACGCTGGTTGGCTTTTGCAGGGTATAAACGCTGTAGTCTCCCTCCAGACGGCGATTATCCGCCGTACGCACACGTACCCAGTCAGGATCGAGATTGACAAACTGCCGTCCGGTCACTTTCAGTGCGGACACCTGCTGCAGGAGGTTATCCACCACGGCCGCTTTATCCGCCTCATCATCCGCATGCAGCTCGTTGCTCCATGCTTTTAGCCGCGCCAGCAGCTGTTGTTGTTGTTGCAGGGCTGCCGCGGTTGCCAGTTTTTCTGCGATTACCGTGCCCGGCCACCAGGTTTTGTCCATCAGCGCCGGACTGGTTACCAGCTGAGCCAGATTTTGCGCATGGCTGACCACCGCCGTCTGCGTCTGCCCAGGGTAACAGACCGTGACCTGGCTTTCCGCAGACACGTTCAGCGACACGCACGCAGCCATCCCTGCGAGGAGGTAAGTTATTTTTTTCATGATTTCGCCGGCTTCAGGATG
Organism: Erwinia amylovora; assembly: GCA_050311775.1. Classification (GTDB taxonomy): domain Bacteria; phylum Pseudomonadota; class Gammaproteobacteria; order Enterobacterales; family Enterobacteriaceae; genus Erwinia; species Erwinia amylovora_A. The sequence goes on from JBNONK010000003.1 coordinate 544,212, forward strand.
GTGGTTTCAATGGGGAAGTCATCGCCACCCAGCGTCTGCTGTGTCTGGCGAACCTGACCAGTGGTGGTGTCGATCCAGAAGGTATTGGTCCAGGACTTGCCGTCCGCGGCCAGCTCTACGTGCTCCTGCCATACGCGGCAGGCCACTTTATTGCCCGCCAGGTCCAGTACCTGATCGTCCTTTCGAGTGAAGTGAGAAATCGCCGTCCCGGCGCGAAATGCTCCGGCATCAGACCAGCTCAGCGTTCGCGTCCAGCTTGCCCCTTCGGTCAGGTGCAAAGGGTCGGCCAGCGGGTCCTGCTGCAGATTGGTAACATCGCTCAGGTTGTCGTTCAGCCCGAGTGTTTTCACCACCCTGCCATGCTGAGTCACCACCACCGAGCGATCACGCGTGATCCACTTTTGCTGACCGTTTTCATCAAAGCCCAGCACGACAAAGATCCGCTGACCGTGATTCACGCGCAGATACATGCTGGCATAAGGCAGGCTTTCAACCTGTTCACTGGTGACCTGAACGTCATCCGGCCCCAGCAGGGCGAGTTTTACCGTATCGGAAAGCCCTTTTTGTGTTTGACTACAGGCCTGGAGAAGCAGGCATAAAAGCAGCAGTGGAATATAGCGCACCGGTGTGAGTCCCTGAACAAAGTCTGACAATGTCAAAAAATAACCACACGGCTGTGTGGTTATGATTAATTTACCGAACTTAGCGAGTGGTCGCCGTGGTGGTGGTCGTAGTGGTTCCGGTGTTAGACCCGTTACCGCCGCTGCTTGCTGCCAGCGCTACGCCAACCAGTGCGCCAAGCGCACCAATACCCACGGCCGTGGTGGTCCCTGCGGAGAGCGTTCCCGCAGTTGCACCCGCAGCATCACCGGCTTCTTCAGGCGCGGCGAACGCGGCTGAAGCTGTGGCCAGATAAGCGATGGCTGCAGCAGCACATAAGGTTTTTTTCATAACATTTCCCTTCATTAAATGAATGGATACCCAACCTGAAGGGTTTCAGGCGCGTTCAGTATAAGGCAATAAATTAACAGAATTGAGGGCAGAGACCGGGCGGGTTACGGAGGTTTTTCACTGTTCTAAAATCAACGATTTTTGGCAGGTTCAGGAAGAATTTAACCCATTAATTCAGGATGCTGGCATTAATAACTGTGAAGCGAGGCGATGTTAGTGCCATTAACTGGTAATCTGCTTTAGCAGCGAGGATTCGTGCGAAATGGCATTTTGCACAGGCCACGCTGATTAAAAAATATATTTATCATAGTGTTAAATGGATCTCTTTGGGATTTTTGCTTAAAAAAACCGTTCAGGGTTTCAGATTTATCTTGGCGCAAAACGCGCTGTTTTGGCGAAATTTAAGACTTTCCTTAACCTTAAGGCACTGAGTTGATCAAGTTTTGGGGGAGAATAGCGGGGAAGAGGGAAAGACCTTTGCTCTGTAGCCCCTGATACAGGCGATGGGGCGAATAATGGATACCCTGTCAACCAGGGCCAAAAACAGGTAGAGCCGGATCTGAAGCGGGCGTGACAGACACAATAAAGGGCCGACGCTTTCGCTAACGGCCCTGAAACTGTCAGCTAAAATCAGCCACGCCAGTTTTTATAACGGTTAATCAGACCGTTGGTGGAGCTGTCATGGCTGCTGACCTGCTCGCTGCCGGTCAGTTCCGGCAGGATGCGGTTGGCCAGCTGTTTGCCCAACTCAACACCCCACTGGTCAAAGGTGAAGATGTTGAGGATCGCGCCCTGAGTGAAAATTTTGTGTTCGTACAGCGCAATCAGCGCACCCAGGCTGAACGGCGTAATGTCGCGCAGCAGGATGGAGTTGGTTGGGCGGTTACCTTCGAACACTTTGAACGGCACGATGTGCTCGACAGACTTCGCGTCTTTACCCGCATCGGTGAACTCTTTCTCCACCACTTCGCGTGATTTACCAAACGCCAGCGCTTCAGTCTGTGCGAAGAAGTTCGACAGCAATTTAGCGTGATGGTCACCCAGCTTGTTGTGGCTGACGGCAGGCGCGATAAAGTCGCAGGGAACCATTTTGGTACCCTGGTGGATCAGCTGATAAAACGCGTGCTGACCATTGGTGCCGGGCTCGCCCCAGATAATCGGGCCGGTTTCGTAGGTCACCGCAGTGCCGTTACGGTCAACATACTTCCCATTAGACTCCATGTTGCCCTGCTGGAAATAGGCAGCAAAACGGTGCATGTACTGATCGTAAGGCAGGATCGCTTCGGTTTCGGCGCCGAAGAAATTGTTATACCAGATGCCGATCAACGCCAGGATTACCGGCAGGTTCTGCTCGGCTGGGGTGGTGGAGAAGTGCTTGTCCATGGCATGAGCGCCACTCAGCAATTTCTCAAAGTTGTCGAAACCCACTGAGAGGATGATCGACAGACCAATCGCAGACCAAAGGGAGTAGCGGCCGCCGACCCAGTCCCAGAATTCGAACATGTTGGCGGTATCAATACCGAACTCGCCCACGGCTTTACCGTTGGTGGAGAGTGCCGCGAAGTGCTTCGCCACATGCTTCTCATCACCTGCAGCCTTCAGGAACCAGTCACGCGCGCTGTGGGCGTTGGTCATGGTTTCCTGAGTGGTGAACGTTTTGGAGGCGACCAGGAACAGCGTCGTTTCCGGGCTGAGGTCTTTCACCGTTTCGGCAATGTGCGTGCCGTCAACGTTAGACACGAAATGCATGTTCAGGTGGTTTTTATACGGGCGCAATGCCTCGGTCACCATAAATGGCCCCAGATCAGAGCCGCCGATACCGATGTTCACCACGTCGGTGATAGGCTTGCCGGTATAGCCTTTCCATTCGCCGCTGATGATGCGCTCAGAGAAAGACTTCATCTTCTCCAGCACCGCATTAACCTCCGGCATCACGTCTTTGCCATCCACCACAATCGGGGTGTTGCTGCGGTTACGCAGGGCAACGTGCAGCACGGCACGATCTTCAGTACGGTTAATTTTTTCGCCGGAGAACATCGACTTGATGGCGCCCTGCAGGTCGGTCTCTTTTGCCAGAGCCTGCAGCTTGCTGAGGGTTTCACTGGTGATGCGGTTTTTAGAGAAGTCCACCAGCATCAGGTCTTCGAAGGTGGCAGAGAAGGTCGCGAAGCGGTTGCCGTCTTTGGCAAACAGATCGGCGATCCCGACATCTTTCATCTCTTCATAATGCTGCTGCAAAGCCTGCCAGGCAGCGGTTTGTGTCGGATTGATATTTTTCATAGCAACACACTCTTTTTATTTAAGAACCGTAAATCAGACCGGACGCCATGTTACCTGTTACGAGCCGTCAGCTCCCCTTTTCCTGCAACAGGTTACAACTATCACGGGAGGCGCAGACCTCTCCTGTGTCCGGGGCTATTGATAATTCAGGCGACGGGGATGATGCCCGCTCAGCGTTTCAGTATGACTATTCTGCTGTCGAAAGGAAAAATTTTATCACCTCTCCGCCCTCTTTCAGCCGTTGTCGGGTGAATCGTTAAGGCAGGATAAGTGACTGTAAGCTTTACCGTCACGGCGAATTTGATTGCCGGTGCCTTTTCTCTGCTCCTGTCATAAAGGGGATACGGTGGTGAGGCAGGGCTGGCCCCCGCTGACAGCACCAGGGTAAAATGCGTCTTCCTCAAACGGCAGTGATTGACAGCAAAGCCATAACCGGATATTTGTAGTCCGCTAGTTGCGCATTTTGGTGCGCAAGCCAGAAGAGGCGCGTCGCCCAGGCAGTGTGTTGGAGGAACCGAATCCGGTGAAAACACATCAGGGGGTGCGACGCCGAGGTGCAAACCACGCGGAGTGGGGCGTATCGACTGCAGGGGCTGAATCCCCTGGGTTGTCACCAGGGTCGTCCGCAGTCGGACGACCCCGACTCAGATTCACTGCGCTGTAACCGCAGCGGGTCGGGTATACAAGGTGGGGCGCTTCTGGGTGACTCGTAGTAATCCCCTTTTCTACGTCTGCCCCGTTTCTGCTCTTCCCTTGTGCCAAGGCTGATGGAATCTAACCTGACACGAGGTATGTCAAGACATGTCCCAATCTTCATTGATCGTGGCGAAATTCGGCGGCACCAGCGTTGCCGACTTTGCCGCGATGAATCGCAGCGCCGACGTGGTGCTGTCCGATCCGAACGTCCGTCTGGTGGTGCTCTCTGCCTCTGCGGGCGTTACCAACCTGCTGGTTTCCCTGGCTGATGGTCAGGAACAGGAACAGCGCGCTTACCTGTTGGATGAAATCCGCCGTATTCAGTACGCCATTGTTGACCAGCTCGACAGGCCGGAAGTGATCCGCGAAGAAGTGGATCGCATGCTGGAAAACATCACGATGCTGTCTGAAGCAGCGGCACTGGCGACCTCAACCGCCCTGACCGACGAACTGGTCAGCCACGGTGAACTGATGTCCAGCCTGCTGTTCGTCGAGATCCTGCGCCAGCGCCAGGAGGCTTCAGAGTGGTTTGACGTGCGTAAAGTGATGCGCACCAGCGACCGCTTTGGCCGTGCAGAGCCTGACGTGGCACTGCTGGCTGAGCTGTCACAGTCCCAGCTGGCTCCTCGTCTGCGGGAAGCGCTGGTGGTCACTCAGGGCTTTATCGGCAGTGAGGCAAAAGGCCGTACCACCACGCTGGGCCGGGGCGGCAGTGACTATACTGCCGCACTGCTTGGCGAGGCGCTGCACGCCAGCCGCATTGACATCTGGACAGACGTGGCGGGTATCTACACCACCGACCCACGTGTGGTGCCAACGGCGAAGCGTATTGATGAAATCACTTTTGAAGAAGCGGCTGAAATGGCGACGTTTGGTGCAAAAGTACTGCACCCGGCCACCCTGCTGCCAGCAGTTCGCTGTGATATTCCGGTCTTCGTGGGTTCGAGCAGAGATCCTGCTGCGGGCGGTACCCGCGTCTGCAATCTGACGCAGAACCCCCCGCTGTTTCGTGCGCTGGCCCTGCGTCGTAAGCAAACGCTGCTGACGCTGCACAGCCTGAATATGCTGCATGCACGCGGCTTCCTGGCTGAGCTGTTCAACATTCTGGCACGCCACAGTATCTCCGTGGACCTGATCACCACGTCAGAAGTCAGCGTGGCCCTGACTCTGGATACGACTGGCTCTTCCACCACCGGCGAAAGCCTGCTGACCCAGGCACTGCTCACCGAGCTCTCTTCGCTGTGCCGTGTCGAAGTGGAAGAGAATCTGGCACTGGTGGCTATTATTGGTAATAACCTCTCCCAGGCCTGTGGGGTGGGCAAAGAAGTGTTCGGCGTGCTGGAGCCCTTTAACCTGCGTCTGATTTGCTACGGTGCCAGCAGTTATAATCTGTGCTTCCTGGTGCCAGGCAATGATGCTGAGCGGGTCGTGCAGGCGCTGCATCATAATCTGTTCGAATAAAAAGCAAAAAATGTTTTCAAACCGGGCCTGGCCCGGTTTTTTTATTTCTGCACATAACCCGCCGTTCTCCTCTCTGCAACCCTTCGCCAAAAACAAGTGCGGTCTTTTTAACGAGCTCCGAATTTCACATTAAATTCATATTAATTAACATCGCGGTATTTTTAATTCATTAATCTCAATAATGCATTGAAATACTGTACCTGGTATTGATAATCTCGCCAATTAACAATAAAAGCCTTGAGGTTATTATGAAAAAATTTATGGCGGAATTTTTAGGAACGTTTGTACTGGTATTTGGTGGTTGTGGTAGCGCCGTGCTGGCTGCAGGATTCCCCGGACTGGGTATTGGGTTTGCCGGCGTAGCGCTGGCATTTGGTCTGACTGTCTTAACCATGGCCTATGCCATGGGTCACATCTCAGGCGGTCATTTTAACCCGGCGGTTACGCTGGGCCTGTGGGCTGGCGGTCGCTTCCCGGCCTCTCAGATCCCTGGCTACATTGTGGCTCAGGTGATGGGTGGCGTGGCAGCTGCAGGCGTACTGTACGTTATCGCCAGCGGCCATGCCGGTTTTGATGCGGCGGCCAGCGGCTTCGCTTCAAACGGGTACGGCGAACACTCACCGGGTGGCTTCTCAATGCTTTCCGCCATGGTGATTGAAGGGGTGTTGACCGCGGTCTTCCTGGTGATCATCCACGGTGCAACCGATAAACGCGCGCCGGCTGGTTTTGCCCCGATTGCGATTGGTCTGGCGCTGACGCTGATCCACCTGATTAGCATCCCGGTGACCAACACTTCTGTTAACCCGGCTCGCAGCACGGCTGTAGCGATTTTCCAGGGCGGCTGGGCCATTGATCAGCTGTGGTTGTTCTGGGTGATGCCGATGGTGGGAGGGGTTATCGGCGGCCTGATTTATCGCGGCCTGCTGGAAACCAAAGAGTAATTTTCTGCTCTGCTGGCGGGTTGATTGCCATTAACCCGCCTTCCTTCTGTTCTCCCCTTCTTTTCCCTGCCCATTTTAATGCTATGATTCGGCGTTCACTTTTCCCCCGTTCCGGGCAAAGAGAATCACCTATGGCAAAATCTGATCTGAAAAGACCCACCTCAAAGGGTATAAATACAACATCATTAAAAGGAAGTCTGGCTATGCTCGCCACCGTTACCCGACTGTTTCCGTTATGGGCAGTCCTGCTCTCTGTTGCCGCTTATTACTCTCCCACCACCTTTCTGGGCATCGGCCCATGGGTCACTTATCTGCTGATGCTGATTATGTTTGGCATGGGCGTGACGCTGAACATCAATGATTTCAAACGAGTACTCACCCGTCCGGCACCGGTACTGGCCGGAACGTTCCTGCACTATCTGGTGATGCCACTGGCTGCCTGGGGACTGGCCAGGCTGTTCCATATGCCGCCAGACCTGGCCGCCGGGATGATTCTGGTGGGCAGCGTGGCCAGCGGCACCGCCTCAAACGTGATGATCTATCTGGCCAAAGGCGATGTGGCCCTGTCAGTGACCATCTCTTCCGTCTCTGCGCTGGTGGGCGTGTTCGCCACGCCATTGCTGACCAGGCTCTATGTCGATACCCATATTCAGGTCGACGTGGTGGGCATGCTACTGAGCATCGTGAAAATCGTGGTGGTACCAATCAGTATCGGCCTGATTGTGCACCACACCATGAATGGCCTGGTGAAGCGCGTGGAGCCTTATCTGCCCGCATTTTCGATGGTGTGTATTCTGCTGATCATCAGCGCGGTGGTGGCCGGCAGTCAGGGCTTTATCGGCTCGGTCGGCCTGGTGGTGATTGCGGCGGTGATCCTGCACAACGCCATTGGCCTGCTCGGCGGCTACTGGGGCGGCAAGCTGTTTGGCTTTGATGAGTCAACCTGCCGCACCCTGGCGCTGGAAGTGGGAATGCAGAACTCCGGCCTGGCGGCCACGCTGGGTAAACTGTACTTCTCCCCGCTGGCGGCACTGCCCGGCGCCCTGTTCTCCGTCTGGCACAACCTTTCGGGCTCCCTGTTGGCGGGTTACTGGTCCGGCAAACCTGTCGACAGGAAGAAGTAACGTCTGCACGTTCCCCTGCCTGCTGTGGGGGAACGCTTCTCACTCCTCATCGCGTTCGTCATCCGGCTGTTCCAGCACGCTGTAAGCTACCGCACAAAACAACGAGTTAAGACGTTTCATATCTCCCAGCAGCCCAAGATGCAGCGAGCTGGTTTCAATGCTCTGAACGTTATGCTGATGCAGACGATCGACATGCTTGTGCGAATAGCGGCGGTTGGTGATGCGAAAACGGTGTTTGGAGCGGCGCAGGCGTTTGGCGCTGGTAATGTCACGTGATAAAAACACCGACAGGCTGAGGCGCAGATTGGTGGCGAGCTGCTCCAGTAAGGCATCCAGTTCGCCCATGCCTTCAACGGAAAATGCCCGCCGGGCAGCCAGAGATTTATCCGCCACGTCGCCGCTCATCCGCTCCAGAATATCGCCTGCCATTTCCAGATTCAGCGCCATCTCGATGATTTCAGCCCAACGCCGCGAATCCTCTTCCGGCAGGTCTTCTTTCGGCATCTGCGCCAGGTAGAGCTTGATGGCGGTGTACAGTACATCCACGTCGTCATCCAGTCTGCGGATCTCACGGTCTTCGCGCAGCTCCCCGTGTACCACCTTGCTGAAGGTCGCCAGCATCTGTTCCAGCACGTCTCCCATACGCAGCGTCTCCCGCGAGGCATTGGCCAGCGCCAGCGCCGGGGTATCCAGCGCGCTGGCATCCAGATGCCGTGGTTTAAGCCGCAGATCGGTTTCCGGCTCGACGCGAATCAGACGCTCACACAGCCGCGCCATTGCCCCGGCGAAAGGTACCATGGCGAGGCAGCGGATCAGGTTGTAGAAAACGTGAAAGAAAATCACCAGTTCTTCATCGTTGACCGGTAATTTATGCAGCAGGCCGGAGAGCGGATCGATAAAAGGCAGCACGATCAGCGAGCCGATAAATTTGAACAGCAGGCTGCCAAGCGCCACCCGCTTTCCGGCGGCGTTCGAGGCGCTGTTGTTCAGCATCGCCAGCAACCCGCTCCCGAGGTTTGCACCAATCACCAGGCACAAGGCGACCTTGAAGGAAATCACCCCGGTGGCAGTCAGCGTGGCGGTAATCAGCACTGCGGCCAGGCTGGAGTAGCTGATGATAGCGAACACCGCGCCAATCAGCGCATCCAGCATCACATCGCCGGTCAGCGAGGAGAACAGCACTTTCACTCCCGCCGCCTGGGTGATTGGCGTCGCAGCGGCGACAATCAGCTGCAGCGCCAGCAGGATCAGCCCCAGACCAATGCTGGCTCTGCCAAGTTGTCCGGCGCGGGTCTGCTTGCGGCCAAGGAAGAACACCACGCCAAAGAAGATAAACAGCGGAGAGAGCCAGGAGAGATCGAACGTCAGAATACGCGCCATCAGCGCCGTACCCACATCGGCCCCCAGGATAATCACCAGCGCGGGCGTCAGCCCCACCAGATCCTGAGCGACAAAAGAAGTGACCAGCAGCGTGGTGGCATTGCTGCTCTGCACCAGTGCGGTTACGCCAATGCCCGAGATAAAGGCCATCGGCTTTCTGGCGACGCTGCGGCTGAGCACGCGGCGTAAATCAGCGCCATACACGCGCATGATCCCGGTACGCACTATATGCGTTCCCCAGACCAGCAGCGCCACGGCAGAAAGAAGGTTAAGCAGGGTTAACACCGATATCGACCTCACAACTTTACAAAAATAACGGATTCAGGACAGGGCTTCGCCCTGATGAAGACGTTAAGTTTAGCCGATTCGTAGAAAAAATCTTTTTAATCAGCGTGATAGTTGATCTGCCAGCGAAAGCCTGAGAACAGAGCCCGGGATCAGGCCACCTCACGCAGGGTCAGCCTGTCCAGCTGCAGGCCGACCTGGTAGCCTTCCGGGTGCAGATCGTCCGGTGAACGGTTAAGAACATCAACCCACAGCTCCACATCCCGGGCTTTCACCCGGTAGCGAATTACGTTACCCAGCAGGCTGTGGCTGAGGATTTCTGCCGGGATCCCCTGCTGCGGCGCGCAGAATTGCACCGACTCAGGGCGCAGCGCCACCTGGCCGCTGTAACTTTCCCCGGTCAGACGGGATGCCTGATCCGCCGTCAGCAGATTGTAATTCCCGATAAACCCGGCGGCAAACAGATCTGCCGGTTGGGTATACAGCGATTCTGCATTGCCGTTCTGTACAATTTTTCCTTTGTTCATCAGCACGATACGATCGGAGAGAGTCAGTGCCTCTTCCTGGTCGTGGGTGACGAACAGCGTGGTCAGGTTGAGTTCTTTCTGGATGCGGCGGATCTGGTCACGCAGATGGCGACGGATACGGGCGTCAAGGGCAGAGAGCGGCTCATCCAGCAGCAGCAGACGCGGCTGGGTGACCAGCGATCGCGCCAGCGCCACACGCTGACACTGTCCGCCAGAGAGCTGATGCGGGTAACGTTGCGCATAGTCGTTCAGCTCCACCAGCTCAAGGACTTCAGCGACGCGACGCTGAATATCGGCTGAGTTCAGCTTTTGCATCTTCAGGCCAAAGGCCACGTTGCGCTCCACGGTCATGTTCGGGAACAGCGCATAGCTCTGGAATACCATGCCAATCGAGCGCTTCTGCGGGGTCAACGGCACAATGTCCTGTCCCTGCAGCAAGATCTGCCCGCTGTCCACCGAAGTCAGCCCGGCCAGGCAGCGCAGCAGCGTGGATTTTCCGCAGCCGCTCGGCCCCAGCAGCGTGACAAACTCTCCTTCACTGGCGCTGAAGTGGATATCCTGGAAAATCGTCGTCGGGCCATAGCTTTTGTTTAAGTGGGTGACGTTCAGGTAGGAAGACATCTTCAGCCTCTCTCGCGGTTCAGGGCGTTTGCCAGCCAGGTTACCAGCAGGACAACAAAGAAATAGGAGACAACCAGCGCGCTACTGAAGTGACCGCTGGCGTTGCGCACGTTGTAGAGATAAACCTGCAGCGTTTCATAGCTGGTGCCGACCAGCATGTTAGCAAACACAAACTCACCAATCAGGAACGAGAACGAGAGCAGTACCGCAATAAACGCCCCTTTGCGCAGGTTAGGCAGCACCACCAGCAGCGCGGCCTGCCAGGTACTGGCACCCAGCAGATGCGCGGCATCAATCAGCTCACGAATATTGATTGCCTGCATGTTGTTGGAAATAGCGCGATAGATAAACGGCAGAGCGATGGTGAAGTAGCAGCCGATCAGGATCCATGGCGTGCCGGTCAGCATCAGCGGCGGTGCGGAATAGAGCTGCAGCAGCCCCACCGACGACACCACCGGCGGCACCGCAAACGGCAGCAGGATCAGCACGTTCATCACCGCATCCAGTTTCGGGAAGTAGTAAGCGATGACAAACATGGTCGGCAGTACCAGCACCAGCGAGAACAGCAGCGCACCAAAACAGATCAGCAGCGAGTGCCACAGCGCGATCAGGAAACGGGGATCACTCCACAGCTGGGTCATCCATTTCAGCGTGAAACCATCCGGCAGAATAGTGGCTCCCCATTCTGTGGCCAGCGCATACAGCAGCGTCGCCAACAGCGGCAGCGCCAGGATCAGAAACACCCCCCAGACAATCACCCGATGGTAAATATATTCACTTCGCGACATCGTCAATCTCCCCTGAGGTTAGCGCGCGTTCTGGTAGCTGCGACGAACCAGCCACTGATGAACCACGGTGATTGCCGACATCAGTATCACCAGCAGCATCGCCAGTGCACTGCCCATATTCGGATCGAGCGAAATATCCCCTGAAACCAGCGCCGCAATCCGCACCGGAATAACGTTGAAGTTACCGGTGGTCAGAGCGTAAATCGTGGCGTAAGCGCCCAGCGCATTCGCCAGCAGGATAACGAAAGTGCCGAGCAGCGCGGGCGTGAGGATAGGTAACCCAATGTGCCACCAGTAGCGCCAGCGGCTGGCTCCCAGCAGTGCAGCCGACTCTTCCCAGTCCTTTTTTAACCCGTCAAACGCCGGGTAGAGCAGGAGAATGCCCAGTGGGATCTGGAACCAGGTGTAGACCACAATCAGCCCGTCAGTGGAATAAAGCTTGAAGGTCTCCATCAGCTCAAATTTACGCAATAACAGCGTCAGGCAGCCGTTCAGCCCCAGCAGGATCACAAAGGCAAACGCCAGCGGCACCCCGGCGAAGTTGCTGGTCATGTTGGTAAAGGACATAAAGAAGCGATGGAGCCTGCCGCCGCCCAGCTGATGCAGCGAGTAGCCACCCAGTAATGCGATGATCAGGCCGTAAACACTGGACCAGAAAGAGATATCCAGCGAGAAGCGGATCGCCTGCTGATAAAACGTTGAGGTGAGGATGTCGCTGTAGTTCCCCCAGCCCCATGCCTCGTACATTTCGCTGTAAAAACTGTTGACCGCAATCCATACCAGCGGGGCGATCTGAAAAGCGAGATAGAACAGCACAAATGGCAGCAGGCACAGCAGCGCTATCCCTTTCCCCTTCATCACACCCTCTCCTGCTTGAGCAGTTCCGGGCAAACCGGCTTGTCGTGATCGACGCCCAGGATCTCGCACAGCGTGCCACAGAGTTCGGTTTGCAGCGGCGCCGCATCCTTTTGCAGTGAGAATGCCTCGCCAAAAACAAACAGCGGAACCTGAGTTTCTTCCGGCAGAATACCGCCGTGGCTGCGGTCATCGTTCATGCCGTGATCGGCAGTGACCATCACCTGATACCCTTCGGCCAGCCATGTCGGCATCCAGTGTGACAGGTAGCCATCAGCCATCCGGGCACGGTTGCGATACTGCGGCGTGGAGAGACCAAATTTATGGCCGGCATCGTCGATATTCATCGGGTGGATCAGCAGGAAATTCGGGTTGTAACGCAGTCGCAGGCTTTCGGCATCTTCAAACAGATGAGAATCCGGATAGCCGTCGTCGTAATAAAAGTGGCCGTACTGAATCGGCAGGGCTGCGTCTTCCGTGTGGCGATCGCGGGCGGCCTGCCACGGTGAGCGATTATATAACTCACTCACCCAGTGATAGGCTGCCGCTGCCGTGGTCAGCCCGGCCTCGCGCGCATAGTGGAAGATACTGCGCTCTTTGCTCAGACGGCTGACCCCGTTGTGAATAATACCGCTTATCACCGGCGTAATGCCGGTAAGGATGCACTCGTATAACGGGCGTGAAAGCGAGGGCAGCTCACACGTCATCTGGTAGAGCTGCCCGTTCCCCTGGGCGCACTCTGCCTGCAAATAGCCCATCGCCTGTTGCGCCACCTCAAAACTCAGGCCGTCCAGCACGACCAGAATGGTTTTCATGCCAAATCCTTATTGCTTCATATTCACGATAACGTTTTCCTGCCACAGGCGAGGCAGCATTTTAGAGGCTTTGTCCCAGGCTTCTGGATCGGCAATCGGGTGAGCATTTTTATACTCAGAGTTCGGCAGCAGTTTGGCCTGAACGTCCGCAGGCAGCGTCAGATGCTCGGCACGGATCGGACGGGCATAACCGCGGGCAAGGTTGATCTGGCCGGCATCAGAGAAAATGTATTCGCGCGCCAGTTTGGCGGCGTTCGGGTGTTTAGCGTATTTGTTGATAATGGTGGTATAGCCTGACGTGATACTGCCGTCCGAGGGGATCACCACTTCAAACTTGCTCTTATCAATCTGATCGCGGTAGTTCAGACCGTTAAAGTCCCAGACCACGGCAACCTGGATTTCACCCTTCTCGATATTGGCAATCACCGGATCGGTCACGCCCAGACGGCCTTCCTTCGCCAGGTCGCTGAAGAAATTCAGCGCAGGCTTGAGGTTTTTCTCGCTGCCGCCCATCGCATAAGCTGCCGCCAGCACGCCGTTCGCGGCCTGAGCCGCCACGCCAACGTCACCAATAGTCACGACGTACTTGCCTTTTTTCAGGTCTGCCCAGCTGTGCGGCACGTCTTTCACCTGATCTTTGTTCACGATAAACGCGATGGTGCCGGTATAGGCCAGCATCCAGTTACCGTCGTTGTCTTTCGCCCAGGCCGGAATCTGATCCCAGGTGCTCGGTTTGTAAGGCTGCGCCAGGCCTTTCTGCACGGCTACCGGGCCAAAGGCCGCGCCGACGTCACCGATATCCGCAGTGGCATTACCCTTCTCGGCGGCAAATTTCGCCAGCTCCTGAGCAGAAGACATATCGGTATCACTGTGCTGAATGCCGTATTTGCTGGTAATGTCGGCCCAGGTTTCTTTCCAGTTAGCCCAGCTGTCCGGCATGCCGACGCTGTTGACTTGCCCTTCGCTTTTCGCCGCTTTTTCCAGAGCGGCCGTATCGGCGGCATGTGCACCCGGCAGGGCGAGGAAAATGGCACTGGCTAACACAGATGCGAACAAAGATTTCATAACTGCTGCTCCGGATGATAAGTTGAATGGCCTTCTGGACTAGTCCAGCAAGATCCGAGCCAATCTAGCCTGGCGATGTGACAGATTTATGTCAGGCCAGTTGGGCACTGACGCAGTCCAACCTGTCTGAGAGCCGTGGTTTGGGGTTTACGCGTTCCCGTCGTGCGAATTCTGTGCAGCTTTGCACCAAATTGAGGCTTTGATGTGATGAAAGCATTAACTGTGGATGTCATTTGTCAGACGCTGGGAGATCGCATCCGTGCGGGCGATTTCGCCACCAGCGGACGCCTGCCCTCCGAGCGCGCGCTCAGTGAGCAGTTCTCCACCACCCGCATCACCCTGCGCGAGGCGCTGGGCCAGCTGGAGTCTCAGGGAATGATCTATCGCGAGCTGCGTCGTGGCTGGTTTATTGCCCCACCGCGGCTGGCTTATGATCCGCTACTGCGCAGCCACTTTCACGCCATGGCAGAGCAGCAAGGCCGCACCGCGCAGACCGAAGTGCTCGACGCGCAGACGGTGAAGGTCAGCCGGGAACTGGCCGATAAACTGGAGATGCGTGAAGGAGATGACGTTTACCGTATCTGCCGCCTGCGGCGGATTGATAATCGTGCCGTGTTGTATGTTGAGCATTACCTTAACCCGGCCTGTTTTCCCGACCTGCTGAGTTTCGATCTCACCCGTTCGCTGACCACCCTCTATCAGGAGGAGTACAATATCCGCTATGGCCGCGTGGGGTTCAACATGCTGCCAACTCCGCTGCCCAGGTTTGCCGCTCCGGCATTAAAGGTCGCGGCGGGCAGCCCGGCGCTGTTTATTACCCGCATCAACCGGGACCAGCATGACCGCATTATTGACTGTGACTATGAATACTGGCGTTATGACGCTTTGTATATTGCCGTAGAGGTCAGAGAAGCCGGGCGGAGCTAGCGCGGAACCCGTGCCGTCCTTTCAGCCGACTCCCGCAGCAGGCTTCAGTCCGCGTCATACCCCAGATTAGGTGCCAGCCAGCGCTCAACCTCACTGAACGGCATCCCTTTACGGCGGGCGTAGTCTTCAATCTGATCGCGCTGCAGCTGCGCCACCGCAAAGTATTTACTCTCCGGATGACTGAAATACCAGCCGGAAACCGCCGCACCCGGCCACATAGCGAAGGACTCCGTCAGCCTCATTCCGGTGCGGGTTTCCACGTCCAGCAGCTTCCAGATAGTCTCTTTCTCGGTGTGCTCCGGACAGGCCGGATAGCCGGGAGCCGGACGGATGCCCTGATAATTTTCGCGGATCAACTCGTCATTGCTAAGGTTCTCGGTGGCGGCAAAGCCCCAAATCACCTTACGCACCCGCTCATGCAGGTACTCCGCAAAGGCCTCGGCCAGACGGTCCGCCAGCGCCTTTACCATGATCTTGTTGTAATCATCATGCAGAGCATCGTACGCCTCAGCCAGCGCATCCTCTTCCAGTCCACCAGTTACGGCAAACGCGCCGAGATAGTCGGCCTTTCCGCTGGATTTCGGCGCGATAAAATCTGCAAGGCAATAGTTGGCAAAGCCCGTTTTTTCTGTCTGTTGACGTAAGTGATGACTCACTTGCAAAATATGAGAACGGGACTCGTCCCGGTAGATTTCTATATCGTCGCCCACACGGTTAGCCGGGAAAATCCCCACCACGCCACGCGGATTCAATGTTTTTTTGACGCTCAGCTCATCCAGCATCGCACGGGCATCGGCAAACAGGCGTTTGGCTTCATCTCCCACCACGTCATCTTCCAGAATGCGCGGATATTTCCCGGCCAGCGACCAGGTCATAAAGAACGGGGTCCAGTCGATGTAGTTGCGCAGTGTATCGATGTCAGCACTCACTTCGCTCACACCAAGCCTGTGTGCTACCGGAGGCGTATAGTTTTTCCAGTCGAGCACCAGTTCATTATCCCTCGCAACCGGCAAACTGACCGGCGGCGTAAGCGGTTTTTTACGACCATGCTGAACGCGGACCGTTTCATATTCTTTGCGCGTGCGGGCAACAAAATCATTGTACTGAGTGGCTGAAAGCAGTGCCGACACCACGCCCACGGTACGTGAGGCATTCTGCACATAAACCGTCGGCCCACGGTAGTTCTGCTCGATTTTTACGGCGGTGTGCGCTTTAGAGGTGGTCGCTCCGCCAATCAGCAGCGGTATGGTAAAGCCCTGACGCTCCATCTCTCTGGCAACGTTGACCATTTCATCCAGCGACGGCGTAATCAGCCCCGAGAGCCCGATCATATCGGCATTGTGTTCGCGAGCCGTTTTGAGGATTTTGTCGCCCGGCACCATGACGCCAAGGTCGATAATTTCGTAGTTATTACACTGCAGCACCACGCCGACAATGTTCTTGCCGATGTCGTGCACATCTCCCTTTACCGTTGCCAGCACAATCTTGCCGTTAGTGCGGCCTTTCTCCTTGCTCGCCTTAATATAGGGTTCCAGACAGGCAACCGCCTGCTTCATTACCCGCGCCGATTTCACCACCTGCGGCAGGAACATTTTGCCCTCGCCAAACAAGTCGCCTACCACGTTCATCCCGGCCATTAGCGGACCTTCAATAACGTCAATAGGGCGGCTGGCATTTTGCCGGGCGGCTTCAGTATCCACTTCGATAAACTCGGTAATCCCCTTAACCAGCGAATACTCCAGACGTTTTTCCACTTCCCAGCTGCGCCACTCGGCCAGTTGCTTAGTGCTTTCGTCGTCTGATTTGCTATCGCGGTATTTTTCCGCCAGCTCCAGCAGCCGCTCGGTACCGTCCTCGCGGCGGTTGAGCACCACATCTTCAACCGCATCACGCAGTTCGGCCGCAAGGTCATCGTAGATCGCCAGCTGCCCGGCGTTAACGATACCCATATCCATGCCGTTACGGATCGCGAAGTAGAGGAATACCGCGTGAATCGCTTCACGCACCGGCTCATTACCGCGGAAGGAGAACGACACGTTCGAGACGCCGCCGGAGATCATCGCATGTGGCAGTTCACGCTTGATGTCCTCACAGGCACCGATAAAGTCCATTGCGTAATTATTGTGCTCTTCAATCCCGGTAGCCACGGCAAAAATATTCGGGTCGAAAATGATGTCTTCAGGCGGGAAACCCACTTCTTCTGTCAGGATCCTGTAGGCCCGGCGGCAGATTTCAATTTTACGCTCGCGGGTGTCGGCCTGACCGGCTTCGTCAAAGGCCATCACCACCATCGCTGCGCCGTAACGCCTGACCAGGCGGGCATGATGGACAAATGCCTCAACGCCTTCCTTCATTGAAATGGAGTTAACGATGCCCTTGCCCTGGATGCACTGCAGCCCTTTTTCAATCACGTCCCACTTTGAGGAGTCGATCATAATCGGCACGCGGGCAATATCTGGCTCACCGGCAATCAGGTTCAGTAAGCGTACCATCGCCGCTTCCGCATCCAGCATCCCTTCGTCCATATTGATATCGATAATCTGCGCGCCACTGGCGACCTGCTGCAGGGCAACGTCCAGCGCCTCATTATACTTCTCTTCTTTAATCAGTCGCTTAAACCTGGCCGAGCCGGTCACATTGGTGCGCTCACCGACGTTGACAAACAGTGATTCGGCGCGGATAGTCAGCGGTTCAAGCCCGGAAAGGCGACAGGCAACCGGCAGTTCCGGCAACGGACGGGGAGCCACGCCATCCACGGCTTTGGCCATCGCCGCGATGTGCTCCGGGGTTGTCCCGCAGCAGCCGCCCACGATATTCAGGAAGCCGGATTGCGCCCATTCTCCAATCTGCTCCGCCATGATTTTCGCGTCTAAATCGTACTCACCGAAAGCGTTAGGCAGGCCCGCGTTCGGGTGAGCGGTCACGTAGCTTTCGGCAATCCGTGACAGCTCAGCCACATACTGGCGCAGCTCATCCGGCCCAAGGGCACAGTTCAGACCAAAAGAGAGCGGCTCCGCGTGGCGCAGGGAGTTGTAAAAGGCTTCGGTAGTCTGCCCAGAGAGCGTACGCCCGGAGGCGTCGGTGATGGTGCCGGAAATCATCAGCGGCAGCTTAACAGCCAGCTGTTCGAACTCACTCTGCACGGCGAAAATCGCCGCTTTGGCGTTGAGCGTATCGAACACCGTCTCAATCATAATAATGTCCGCCCCGCCTTCCACCAGCGCCCGCGTCGATTCGCGATAGGCTTCCACCAGCTGGTTGAAGGTGACGTTACGGAAGGCAGGATCGTTTACATCCGGTGAAATCGAGCAGGTGCGGTTGGTCGGGCCAAGCACCCCGGCTACATAGCGCGGCTTATCCGGCGTGCGTGCCGTCCATTCATCGGCGCCGGCCCGCGCCAGCTTTGCTGCAGCGTAGTTAATTTCTGCTGACAGCGACTCCATATGGTAATCAGCCATGGCGATGGTGGTGGCGTTGAAGGTATTGGTCTCGAGAATGTCAGCACCGGCTGCCAGATAGCCGTTGTGAATGGCTGCAATCACATCCGGACGGGTGAGCACCAGCAGGTCGTTGTTGCCCTTCAGGTCGCTCTGCCAGTCGGCAAACCGCTCGCCGCGAAAATCCTCTTCTTCCAGACGATAGCTCTGGATCATGGTGCCCATGCCGCCGTCCAGCACCATGATGCGCTTTGCCAGCTGCCGCTGTAGCTCTGCTGTTTTGTCTGTCACTCTCAACCTCTTCCACGTCACCGTGCGGCTAATCTGCCAGCAGAACATACTGGCATAACTTTCCAGCAGCACAAAGTCGCCGATCCTGAGAGATTGTCCGCTTGCGGCGGGGACTGCTCCGACCAGTAAGGCTGACATTGCATTATTGAGTAATAAAACGAAAATGATTTCCACATGGTGAAAATTAAGGAGCCCGTTATGGCTACCCCCGCAGGAGTGAAACGCGGCAAAAAACCCCGCGCGGCTGCCGCTCAACCCGCCCAGCCAGCCGGTCAGGTGCAGTCGCTGACCCGCGGTCTTAAGCTACTGGAATTTATCGCCGAATCGCACGGCAGCGTGGCGCTCACCGAGCTTGCCCAGCAGGCCGGGCTGCCAAACTCCACCACCCACCGCTTGCTGACCACCATGCAACAACAGGGCTTTGTTCGCCAGGTGGGCGATCTTGGCCTGTGGACCATTGGCGCACATGCTTTTGTTGTCGGCAGCAGCTTTCTGCAGAGCCGTAATCTGCTGGCGCTGGTGCACCCGATGCTGCGCAAGCTGATGGAGGATTCCGGCGAAACGGTCAATCTGGCGGTGCTGGATCTCAGCGACCGTCAGGCGGTGATTATCGACCAGGTGCAGTGTACTCAGCTGATGCGCATGTCCGCGCCCATTGGGGGTAAGCTGCCGATGCACGCTTCCGGCGCGGGGAAGGCTTTTCTGGCTAATCTGGATGATGCGCAGGTCAGTGAGTTGCTGCATCGTCAGGGGCTGCACCACTACACGCCACAGACGCTGATGTCCCCGCACAGCCTGAAAGAGAACCTCGCGCTGGTGCGCAAAATGGGTTACGCCTTTGATGACGAAGAACATGCGCTGGGGCTGCGCTGCGTAGCGGCGTGCATTTATGACGAGCATCACGAACCCTTTGCGGCAATCTCCATCTCCGGCCCGATTTCCCGCGTCACCGATGATCGCGTGACCGAACTGGGTGCGCTGGTGATTAAGGCGGCGAAGGAAGTGACCCAAGAATACGGCGGTATTCGCTAATCCCTGCCGGGGAGCTGGCCGCCCTTTGCCCTGTCCCGTAGCGCTGGCAGAAACGCTGACGGCGACGGTAGGCGTAAACATCCTCAATATGTCCCGCACGGATACGCTCCTGCAGGCTCTGCCAGTAGCGGGCGCTGAACAGTTCACTGTGCATCTCTTCAAACAGCGCGGCAATCGCGGCATCGGCGCAGAGATAGTTGCGGAACTCCTCGGGGAAAACATCTTCCGGTGCCACGCTGTACCAGGGCTCAAAGCTCAGCTCGTCTTCCGGGTAACGCGGGGCCGGGATTTCGCGGAAATTGACTTCAGTCATATAGCTGATTTCATCGTAGTCATAAAACACCACCCGGCCGTGGCGCGTGACGCCGAAGTTTTTATACAGCAGGTCACCGGGGAAGATGTTCGCCGCTGCCAGTTGTTTGACCGCGTTGCCGTACTCCTCAATCGCGTCGCGCCGCTGCTGTGCATCCGCCTGTTCCAGCCAGATATTCAGTGGCGTCATCCGGCGTTCCAGGTAGAGATGACTGACCACCAGCGTTTCCCCCTCTTCACGCAGTTTTTCCGGGATCTCACGCTGTAATTCCGCCAACAGCTGTTCGCTGAGGCGGGCTTTATCAATGGCGAAATTTTCAAATTCCTGGGTGTCAGCCATCCTTCCAACGCGGTCGTGCTCTTTAACCAGTTGATAGCATTGCCGTACCCGCTGTGGAGTGACCTCCTTCTGCGGCGCAAAGCGATCTTTAATCACCTTAAAAACCCGGTCGAAGCCTGGCAGGGTGAACACCACCATCACCAGCCCACGCACGCCGGGCGCAATCACAAACTGCTCCTGCGTTGCCGCCATAAAATGAAGGTATTCGCGGTAACACTCTGTTTTCCCATGCTTCTGGCAGCCGATTGCCATATACAGTTCGGCAGTGGTTTTACCGGGCAGAATTTCACGCAGCCACTCAACCAGCGCGGCGGGCAGCGGGGCATACACCATAAAATAGGCACGGGCGAAGCCAAACACGATGCTGGCCTCACGCCTGCGTGTCAGACAGGTATCCACAAACAGCTCGCCCCGTTCACTGCGATGAATGGGCAGCAGAAAAGCATAAACGCCGGATGGCAGGCGCAGTTTCGCCACCAGCCATGCGGCTTTATTACGATAAAACAGTTCGTTAGCCGCCTGCAGAGATCCCTGTGCGAGGTCTTCTTCAGCAAAGTTTTCCTGCAGGTGAGCAATGATAAAACGGATATCCCGCGCCAGGTCCTGCCACGGCAGCCGCAGCGGCAAATCGTTGAGCGCTCTGGCCAGCAGCGAATGCCAGCCTGCGGCGGCGAAAAACTCTTTTGCCAGCGGCCGGGGAATTGAGCGGAAACGCCTCTCAGGCTGAGAGCTGTAGATAAACAGCCTTTCCGGCGTCAGCAGCTGGTGGCCAAACAGG
The DNA here is from genome assembly GCA_050311775.1 of Erwinia amylovora. GTDB lineage: Bacteria > Pseudomonadota > Gammaproteobacteria > Enterobacterales > Enterobacteriaceae > Erwinia > Erwinia amylovora_A. The sequence goes on from JBNONK010000003.1 coordinate 565,118, forward strand.
CGACAATAGACCGAGTTAAAAAAACTTTCCGCGATTTCAAAGCGGGGATAGTCCGGCAGCAACCCGGTATAAATCGCCTTCACCCGCAGCAGAAACTCTTCGTCATAAACCTGCTGACCCATGATACAGCGCAACTGCTCCACCACCAGCCCGACATGACGATCATACAGGTGAATACGTTCCTTCATGGCTTCCTGCACGGCGTGCCAGTCAGCCTGTTCAAAGCGCTGCTGGGCCCCTGCCGTCACTTCCAGAAACCGGCCATACTGAGCATCGAATCCCTGCAGGATAGTCCGGGCGATCAGCGTTTCCAGTGGCGGCATGGGGCCTCCTGTCAGGCAATCAGAACTGCTGTTCTTCGGTCGAGCCGGTCAGCGCCGTTACCGACGATACGCCGCCCTGAATGATGGTGGTGACGCTGTCGAAGTAGCCAGTCCCCACTTCCTGTTGATGCGAAGAGAAGGTATAGCCCTGCTCCCGCGCGGCAAACTCAGGCTGCTGCACTTTCTCCACGTAGTGCTTCATGCCCTCGCCCTGCGCGTACGCCTGTGCCAGGTCGAACATGTTGAACCACATGCTGTGGATGCCGGCCAACGTGATGAACTGGAAGCGGTAACCCATGTCCGCCAGCGACTGCTGGAAATGAGCGATCGTGCGGTCATCGAGGTTTTTCTTCCAGTTAAAAGACGGCGAGCAGTTGTAAGCCAGCAGCTTGCCAGGGAAACGGGCATGGATCGCTTCGGCAAAGCGGCGGGCGAGCTCCAGATCGGGCGTTGAGGTTTCACACCACAGCACATCGGCATAGGGCGCATAGGCCAGCCCGCGGCTGATGGCCTGTTCCACCCCGGCACGGACCCGGAAGAAGCCTTCCGGCGTACGCTCACCGGTGATAAATTCCCGGTCGTATTCGTCGCAATCGGAGGTAATCAAATCCGCTGCGTCCGCATCGGTTCTGGCAATCAGCACGGTCGGCACGTCCATCACATCGGCTGCCAGCCGTGCCGCTGCCAGTTTCTGAATTGCTTCCTGAGTGGGGACCAGCACCTTGCCGCCCATATGACCGCACTTTTTCACCGCTGCCAGCTGGTCTTCAAAATGCACGCCGCCCGCCCCCGCCTGGATCATCGCCTTCATCAGCTCAAAGGCATTCAGCACGCCGCCAAAACCGGCTTCCGCATCTGCAACGATCGGCAGGAAGTAATCGACATAGCGCGAGTCGCCCGGCTCAATCTGGCTGGCCCACTGGATCTGATCGGCACGCTGGAAGGTGTTATTGATCTTCTCTACCACCGACGGCACCGAGTTCGCCGGATAGAGCGACTGATCGGGATACATGCTGCCGGCCAGGTTTGCATCTGCCGCCACCTGCCAGCCAGAGAGGTAGATCGCTTCAATGCCGGCTTTGGCCTGCTGCAGCGCCTGGCCTCCGGTCAACGCGCCGAGGCTGTTGATATAGCCTTTTTTGGCCCCGCCATTAAGCAGGTGCCAGAGTTTTTCCGCCCCCTGCTGCGCCAGCGTGCAGGCCGGATTGACCGATCCACGCAGCTTCACGACTTCAGCCGCCGTATACGGACGGGTGATTCCTTTCCAGCGTGCATGGCGCCAGGCCTGTTCTGTTTGCTGAATCTGTTGTGTCCGAGAAGTCATCGCGGTAATCCCCTGTTATCAGTGAAGTAAGCGGTAGCCAGGTAAAGTCAGGAACTCGACCAGTTCGGCTTCGGTAGTGATGCGCTCCATCAACTCTGCTGCTTCGGTGAATCGGCCCTGGCAGTAGCGCTGTTCGCCCAGCTCCTGCTGGATAACCCGCATTTCCTCCGCCAGCATCTGGCGGAATAAGGCAGCCGTGACGGTCTGCCCGTTCTCCAGCGTTTTACCGTGACGTATCCATTGCCAGATTGAGGTGCGGGAAATCTCTGCCGTGGCGGCATCTTCCATCAGCCCGTAAACCGGTACACAGCCGTTACCGGAGATCCACGCCTCAATGTACTGGACCGCTACGCGAATGTTGGCGCGCATTCCGGCTTCGGTACGTTCACCGGCGCAGGGTGCCAGCAGTTGCTCAGCAGTCACTGGCGCGTCGTCTTCACGCAGGATATTGAGCTGATTTTCCCGTTCACCCAGAGCCTCGTTGAAGACGGCCATCACGGTATCGGCCAGGCCCGGATGGGCAATCCAGGTACCGTCGTGGCCATTTGCCGCTTCGCGCTGTTTGTCCGCCTTCACCCGGTTGAGTACCCACTGATTGCGCTCCGTCTCTTTGCTGGGGATAAACGCCGCCATGCCGCCCATCGCAAAAGCGCCGCGACGGTGGCAGGTTTTGATCAACAGTCGGGAGTAGGCATCCAGAAACCCCTTTTCCATGGTGATGGACTGCCGGTCAGGCAGAACGCGATCCGGATGATTTTTCAGGGTTTTGATATAGCTGAAGATGTAGTCCCAGCGGCCGCAGTTCAGGCCTACGATATGATCGCGCAGGCTGAACAGGATCTCGTCCATCTGAAACACCGCTGGCAGCGTTTCGATCAGCAGCGTGGCTTTGATCGTACCGCGTGGCAGATCAAAACGATCCTCTGCAAAACTGAAAACGTCGCTCCACCAGGCTGCTTCCTGCCAGCTTTGAGTTTTCGGCAGGTAGAAATAGGGGCCACTGCCTTTCGCCAGCAGAGCATCCACGTTGTGAAAAAAGTACAGGGCAAAGTCGAACAGGCTGCCAGGGATCGCTTCGCCACGCCAGCTCACCTGCTTCTCGGGCAAATGCAGACCGCGAACGCGGCAAACCAGCACCGCAGGGTCGGGTTTAAGCTGGTAGATTTTCCCTGCTTCATTGCTGTAGCTGATGGTGCCGTTAACCGCATCGCGCAGGTTGATCTGGCCCTCGATCACTTTGTCCCAGCTGGGGGCCAGCGAGTCCTCAAAGTCCGCCATAAAAACATTCACGTTGGCATTCAGTGCGTTGATCACCATTTTGCGTTCGACTGGCCCGGTGATCTCCACCCGCCGGTTCTGCAGGTCGGCCGGGATCCCACGAATTTTCCATTCTCTGTTTTTAATGGAATCCATTTCCGTTATAAATTCTGGCAGCTCCCCTGCATCAAACTTTTGCTGCTGCCGGACTCTGGCCGCCAGCAGTTCTGCACGGCGCGGGGCGAATATCGCCACCAGTTCACCGAGAAAATCCACTGCGGCATCGGTCAGAATTTGCCGTTCCACCTGACCAAAAGGCCGCTGGAACGCCAGTTCCGTATTGATAACCTGTTGTGTCATAACCCACTCCCGTCATCGATCCTGTCTGGTGACCGCCCCTGCAGGGAAGGCGATCCTGCTACTGGGTATTTTTTAACCCGCAGGATCAAAATATAAACAACCAAATAACAAAATCAAAAACTATTTCCATTTTTTAATAAAAATAATAATAACTAATTGATTAATAATCGATTAAATTTACATTCAGGTAGGAAGTTGTTTTCGGGTTTAGCTGTCGGGCAATAAAAAAGCCGATCATTGGTTTTGATCGGCCCTGTTGACGGTGTTAACGGATCCCGGGGATCGGCTACTCCAGTGTCGGATTCATATGCCGCAGATCGTAAGGGGTTATCTGGTAAACATAATAATTCAGCCAGTTAGAAAACAGTAAGTTACCGTGGCTGCGCCAGCTGGCACGCGGCGGTAGCTCAGGGTTATTCTGTGGGAAATAATTAAAAGGAATTTCCGGGTTCAGACCCGCCTCATAATCACGATGATATTCTCCCGACAGCGTCAGCGCATCATACTCCGGATGCCCGGTTACAAAGGCCAGTCGTTTGTCCTTACTGGCAAACAGATAGGCACCCGTTTGATCCGATTCAGCAAAGATTTCTAAATCGGTGTAATCGCGCAGCAGCTGGGTAGGAAAATCGGCATAGCGTGAATGCGGTGCCAGAAAGCGGTCATCAAAGCCGCGGGTGAGTAAAGCATGAGGATGCAGGATCTGGTGTTCATAGACGCCAGACAGCTTGCTCTCGCGGGTTTGCTTTGGAATACCATAAAGAATATTCAGTGCGGCCTGCACGGCCCAGCAGACAAACAGTGTGGAGGTGACATGCTCTTTCGCCCAGTGCAGCACGCGCTGGATCTGCGGCCAGTAAGCAACATCACAGAAATCAACCAGCCCCAGAGGGGCACCGGTGACAATCAGTCCGTCAAAGTTATCATGCTGAATATCCTCGAAATTACAGTAGAAGTTATTCAGATGATCCATGGGCGTATTACGCGATTCACGGCTGTCGATGCGCAGCAGCTGAATATCAATTTGTAATGGCGAATAGGAGAGCAGACGGAGAAACTGGTTTTCTGTCTCAATCTTTTTCGGCATCAGATTCAGTACCAGCACCTTCAACGGACGGATTTCCTGAGTGCTGGCGCGCGAGGAAGTCATCACAAAGACGTTCTCGTTGCGCAGGAAATTCACAGCTGGTAACTCATCAGGTACCCTGATTGGCATAACCTCTCCCTCAACTAACCATTTATACGTTTAGACATCCAGACACCCGAAGATAACGTGCGCGCGGGCTAATGTCGAGGTCTCATCCGATAGTTGAAAATGTTTCATCTGTGATCGCTGAACAGCTCGACAAAAGGCAGCGTCACGGTTGCATCGGCGCTGGCATGGCGGTACAGCAGCCAGGTGCGGCTTTTTACCGGCTCACTCCCCACCACAATCGGCGTGCGGAACAGCGACTCCGCCAGCGGCTGGTAGCTGGAGACAATGGCGTAGCCCATCCCCTTTTCAACCATCGCCAGGCACACTTCCAGCTTGTCCACGCTCATCGCCACGCGCGGCGCGAGTGAATAGTTGGCATTCCACCACCGTTCAATCAGGCGGGTGACATGGCCACCATGGTTAATTTTAATCTGCGGCAGGTGGGGCAACCGCGCCAGATCAATCGGCTGCCGGCTGATCAGGTAATAGTTATCCTCATCGATCAGCCTTTTGCCCTCTTTCCAACCGTAATCGTCCTTAACCAGCGCCAGATGCACATCGCCACGCTGGAGTTTCAGGTACATCTCTTCACTCAAGCCGCTGACCAGATTGATGTTGATACCGGGATGCTGCTGGCTGAACCCGGCCAACAAATCGGGCAGGCGATAGGCGGCGAAATTGCTGGAAACTCCCATGCGCAATTCCCCCTGTTGCGGGCCATTCAGGTTTTGCAGGGTGGCTTTCAGCAGCTGCAGTTCATCCAGCACGGTTTCCGCATGCTGCGCCAGATAGCGTCCCTGAGCGGAAAATGTCAGCCCGCGCCCATTCTCCTCAAACAACCGGATCGACAGCTTACGCTCGATCTGCTTTAACCGGTAGCTCAGCGCAGGCTGCGAGGTGAACAGCTGTTCGGCAGCGCGAGTGATGTTTTTGTACTGCCAAACGGTCCGGATGATTAACCAGTCTTTTTCATTCATCACGCCCTCTGCTGCGCCTGAAAGCCTGTGACCATAAAATATATTTTGGGGAGGCTTTGCAAGCCATAAAAAAGCTCAATTGGGAATCGAGCAAAAAAAAGCCTATATCTGTTTAACACACTCATTTCACACAAATTAACTGCACCTGATTGGGGAGCCAACATGCCGCTACGCACCAAAGATGCGCAGAAAGATAAAATTATTTATGCCATCGACGCTCTCAGCCCGGCGATGCAGGAGCTGGCACTGAACCTGCATCAGAATCCGGAACTGAGCTTTGAAGAGCACCGTTCGGCGGCGGCACTGATTGCCCCGCTGCGCGAAGCGGGTTTTACCATTGAAACCGGCACCGGTGGCCTGGAAACAGCTTTCCGGGCGACCTGGCGTCAAGGCTGCGGCGGCCCGACCATTGCTTTTCTGGCCGAATATGACGCGCTACCAGAGCTCGGCCATGCCTGTGGCCATAACCTGATTGGCAGCGCCTCGGTGGCGGCGGCTCTGGCACTGAAGGCAGCAGAACTGGATATTGATGGCTGTATTGAGGTGATTGGTACCCCGGCGGAAGAAGACGGCGGCGGCAAAATTATCATGGTTGATAAAGGCGTTTTCAACCATGTGGATGCAGCAATGATGTTTCATCCACGAGAGAAGAATATGGTGGTGCGCGGCGCTCTGGCCTGCCACGACTCAACGTTTAAGTTTTACGGTAAATCGTCTCATGCCGCCTCTGCCCCCCAGCTCGGCATCAGCGCTCTGGATGCAGTGATCCACACTTTCAACGGCATCAATGCCCTGCGTCAGTTCTTCACCGACGATGTGCGTGTTCATGGCGTGATCACCAACGGGGGTAGCGCAGCCAATATTGTCCCGGCCTGTGCTGAAGCCAAATTTATCCTCCGCGCAGCGACAGTGGGCGGCCTGCGCGAAGTGCGCCGGAAGGTTTACGCCGCAGCGAAAGGTGCCGCAGAGATGACCGGGGCACGTGTGGAGATTGAAGAAGGTCTGATCTACGCCGAGCGGAATAACAATCTGGCACTGGCAGACTGCTTCACCCGCAACCTGGCGCTGATGGGCGTGGAGTGTTGTGACCCGCCAAAAAGTGGCGGCGTCGGCTCTTCCGATATTGGCAACGTCAGTCAGGTCACGGCGGCCATCCATCCCTACCTGCGCATTGGCGACGTTACGCCCCATTCTCCGGAGTTTACCGCAGCGGCAGGCTCTCCAGCTGGATTAACCGCCATGCTGACCGCGGCAAAAGCACTGGCGATGACGGCCTATGACTTATGCCACGATGAGGCCCAGCTAACGGCTGTCAGAAGCGAATTTATCGCGTGGCAATCACAAACGATTACGGCAGGAGCAAAACAATGACTACAACCCGTGTTCTGACGCTGGCGACGCTGGCACTTTGGGGTTCTTACGCGCTGGCAGCAGGCGAAACCCTGCGCGTCGGTGCCGATCTGACTTATCCGCCGTTCCAGTACCGTGACGTTAACGGCACGCCGACCGGCTTCGAAATCGATATTACCAACGCCGTCTGCAAAGCTGTGGCGGTAAAATGTGAGGTTGTCGTCAGCAGTTTTGATGCCGAGATCCCGTCGCTGATGGCTAAGAAAGTGGATTTCATCTCTCCGCTGGGGGCCACAACCAAACGCAAGAAGTCGATAGATTTCAGTAACTTTATTTATCATGTTCCTTCGCAGCTGGTGGCGCATAAAGGCTCGACTTTGCAGCCTACGCCAGACTCTCTGCAGGGTAAAAACATCGCCGTGCAGCAGGGATCGATTCAGGAAATGTACGCCAATAAGTACTGGGCACCGAAAGGTGTCAGCGTGAAAGCCTATCCCGATCAGGACGTGATTTATCAGGATTTGGCGGCAGGTCGGCTTGATGGCGCGCTCAGCCCGGCAGTTGCCGTCACCTTTGGCTTTTTACGGAAGCCGGAAGGCAAAGATTTTGCGCTGACCGGCCCGGAAGTGCGTGACGATGTGTTGTTCAGCATCGGTTCAGCCTATGGCGTGCGCAAGGGAGATGAGAAGACGCAGAAGCTGCTGAACGAAGGGCTGGCGAAGATCATGGCTGATGGCACCTGGCAGAAGATTAAGCAGCACTACTTCGGCGATATTGAGATGAAGGTCACCAGGACGGACATGCCTGAAGTGGCGAAATAATTCGTCATCCGGAGAAGAACGGGAGATGACAAGGTAAGTCTGATTTCGTCGCGAGTGATATGCAGCCGTTTCTGATCCGCAGTTCGATCCTGCGCCGATCAGAAGCGGATTGCTGCAATTGACGGAGAAACTTGCGAATATTGCCTGGAATGAGGATGAGGGGAAGAAGCGCAGCTATCATGGCGGGGCTTTCCCCGGTCTAGTGATAAACACAAAAGGCCACCTTTACGGGTGGCGTTTCTGTCTGGTCGGCCCGTTTTTGAGCCCCATCCGGGCAACCGGGCAGACTTTCCGGGGCCGTAAACGCAAAAAACCCCGGCCGTCAGGCCGGGGTCTTTGCTTTGTTTGATGCCTGGCAGTTCCCTACTCTCGCATGGGGAGACCCCACACTACCATCGGCGCTACGGCGTTTCACTTCTGAGTTCGGCATGGGGTCAGGTGGGACC
>JBNONK010000004.1:0-427175 GCA_050311775.1 Erwinia amylovora
AGTTTGATTTGCTGCAACACGTGCAGCGATGCTCAAGTGTAAAACGTCATAATGAATTTCATTATGTGTTCACTCTTAAGGCTTGATAGGCCTGCCGCCAGCGTTCAATCTGTCCCGSAACATCCTCTTCNNYWKAWKWTKSWKWWRSWRCWACACGTGCAGCGATGCTCAAGTGTAAAACGTCATAATGAATTTCATTATGTGTTCACTCTTAAGGCTTGATATTTTTTGCGCCTTGCGACGCTGATATCAATCCTGCGAGTGCCCACACAGATTGTCTGATAAATTGTTAAAGAGCGGTGCGGGAAGTAGCTGAGCCACTCTGCCGCGAGGTGGCGTATAATACGCCTTCCTCTTTCAGAGTCAACTTCTTTTTGAGAAGTTTTTCTCTGCAGATTCAGCTTCCTGAACCTCTCAACCCGGCGGCCGGTAAGCCGTTGTTCCGTGTCGATGGAGGCGCATTATAGGGAGTTCCTGACGCCTGACAAGGGCTAAATGCAAAAAACTTTTCAAGCGCTCAAAATTCACCCCAAAAGTGATGAAGGCGACCAGAAATGGCGTTTTCTTAAACAAAAATGAGCCCGAAGGCCCATTTTTATTCTTTATCAGGATTACTGACGGGCGACTATCACCCCATCCTGCACGTCCATTTCGATCATTTTCCCCGGCACCAGACTGCCGGAGAGGATCTGCTGGGCCAGCGGGTTTTCAATCTGCTGCTGAATGGCTCGTTTCAGCGGCCTTGCACCGTAAACCGGGTCATAGCCGTTTTCACCAAGCATCTGCAACGCTGCATCGGAGATATGCAGCTCATAACCGCGTTCAGCCAGACGATCGTACAAACGCTGCAGCTGAATTTTAGCGATAGAGGCAATGTGATTTTCACCCAGCGGATGGAACACCACCAGCTCATCAATACGGTTAATGAACTCCGGACGGAAATGATGGCCGACAACCGTCATCACGACATCTTTCATTTCCGCATAGCTCAGCGAACCAAAACGCTCCTGAATCAAATCTGACCCGAGGTTAGATGTCATAATCACTACCGTGTTACGGAAATCTACGGTTCTGCCCTGCCCGTCGGTCAGGCGACCGTCATCCAGCACCTGCAGCAGGATGTTAAACACGTCCGGATGCGCTTTCTCCACCTCATCCAGCAGGATCACCGAATAGGGGCGACGGCGAACCGCTTCGGTGAGATAGCCGCCTTCCTCATAACCCACATATCCGGGGGGTGCACCCACCAGCCGCGAAACCGCGTGTTTCTCCATGAACTCAGACATATCGAGACGCACCATCGCGTCGTCACTGTCAAACATGAAATTAGCCAGCGCCTTACACAACTCAGTTTTACCCACCCCGGTCGGGCCGAGGAACAGGAACGAGCCGATTGGGCGATTTGGATCGGCCAGACCTGCGCGGCTGCGCCTGATGGCATTCGAGACAGCTTCCACCGCTTCGTCCTGACCAATAACACGCTGATGCAACTCCTGCTCCATTCGCAGCAGCTTATCGCGTTCCCCTTCCATCATTCTGGCGACCGGAATGCCGGTCCAGCGAGCCAGTACGTCGGCAATCTCTGCGTCGGTTACGCGATTACGTAACAGCCGCATCGTCTTGCCTTCAGACTGGGTAGCCAACTCCAGCTGTTTCTCCAGCTCAGGGATTTTCCCGTACTGCAGCTCAGACATCTGCGCCAGGTCACCGGAACGGCGGGCCTGCTCAAGCGACAGTTTTGCCTGCTCCAGCTCAGCTTTGATGGTCTGAGTTCCGGACAGTGAAGCTTTCTCCGCCTTCCACTCTTCTTCCAGCTCGGAATAATCACGCTCTTTCTGATTCAACTCGTCTTCCAGCATGTCCAGACGTTTGATGCTGGCCTCATCAGACTCTTTCTTCAGCGCCTGCTGTTCCAGCTTGAGCTGAATAATGCGGCGTTCAAGCCGATCCAGCGACTCCGGTTTCGAGTCAATCTGCATACGGATGCTGGAGGCGGCCTCATCGATCAGGTCGATAGCTTTATCCGGCAGCTGACGATCGGCAATATAGCGATGAGACAGCGTAGCCGCTGCCACAATGGCCGGATCGGTAATCTGCACATGGTGATGCAACTCATAACGTTCTTTCAGCCCACGCAGAATGGCGATGGTATCTTCAACGCTCGGCTCCGCCACAAACACTTTCTGAAAACGACGCTCAAGTGCCGCATCTTTTTCGATGTACTGGCGATACTCATCCAGCGTGGTGGCGCCAACACAGTGCAGCTCACCACGGGCCAGCGCAGGTTTAAGCATGTTGCCTGCATCCATCGCGCCATCGGCTTTACCCGCACCCACCATCGTGTGCAGCTCGTCGATAAACAGGATGACGTTGCCTTCCTGTTTGGACAGGTCGTTGAGCACGCCTTTCAGACGCTCTTCAAATTCCCCCCGGTATTTGGCACCGGCCACCAGCGCACCCATATCCAGCGCCAGCACGCGGCGGCCTTTCAGCCCTTCCGGCACTTCGCCGTTGATAATGCGCTGCGCGAGACCTTCAACGATGGCGGTTTTACCCACGCCAGGCTCACCGATCAGTACCGGGTTATTCTTGGTACGGCGTTGCAGAACCTGGATGGTACGGCGGATCTCTTCATCACGCCCGATGACCGGGTCCAGTTTGCCCATCTCCGCTCTTTCGGTCAGGTCGATGGTGTATTTTTTCAGTGCCTGGCGCTGATCTTCAGCTCCCTGGTCGTTCACGGTTTCGCCTCCACGCATCTGGTCAATGGCCCGGGTCAGTTTTTCGCTGGTTGCTCCAGCGGATTTTAATAAATCAGCCAGCGAGCCACGCGAGTCGAGAGCGGCCAGAACGAACAGTTCGGATGAGATAAAGTTATCGGCACGCTTTTGTGCCAGTTTGTCACAGAGATTCAGGACGCGGACCAGATCCGCTGAAGGTTGCACATCGCCGTCCGTTCCCTCAACCTGTGGCAGACGGGCAATAGCCTGTTCAACGCCGCTGCGCAGGGCTGCCACATCGGTGCCCGCAGTGGTAAGTAAAGGACGTACGGAGCCCCCTTCCTGGCTGAGCAGGGCGCTCATCAGGTGAAGAGGTTCGATAAATTGGTTGTCGCGCCCGAGTGCCAACGACTGGGCATCGGCGAGAGCAAGCTGGAATTTATTAGTAAGACGATCCAGACGCATAATTCCCCCATTCAGGTCAAATTGCTACTGGAGATTAAATGAGGTCATCCCTCAAATTTTCAAGTTTAATGACCCAAATATTTTGGTGAAAAATACATCAATCTGGACCGTCTTATGGCGCTAGGTTATATCAGCCAGATCAAACTTGCCATACGGCCGGTGACGCCATCGCGTCGGAAGGAGAAAAATTGTTCCCGCGCTGAGACGGTGCAAAGGCCGCCACCCGTGATGTGGCGCACTCCTCTGCGTGCAAGACGGGTTCGGGCAAGCTGCCAGATATCAGCATAAAATTTTTCACCGACAGGACGAAACGCCACGTCAGTGGTTAAATCTTGCGCTAAAAAGGCCTCACGAACCTCAGCCCCGACTTCAAAAGCACCCGGCCCGATGGCCGGTCCCAGCCAGGCAATAATCTCTTCTGCGGGGGCGATAAAAGCATCAAGCGTGGCTTCCAAAACACCCGAGCACAATCCCCGCCAGCCAGCATGAGCCGCGGCGACTTCTTTACCATCCAGCGAACAGAACAGTACCGGCAAACAGTCAGCCGTCATCGCCGCGCAAACCACGCCACGTTCACGGGTATAAGCAGCATCGGCCTGCAGTGAACCGGGATTTTCGCCGGTGAGATGTAACACCCGCACCCCATGAACCTGCTCCAGCCAGACGGGCATCGCTGGCATTTCCGCCAGCCGGACCAGACGTTCACGGTTGGACTGCACATCCTGCGGGTTGTCCCCCACATGCGCACCAAGGTTCAGCGAATCCCAGGGCGCATGGCTGACGCCTGCCACCCGGGTTGTTGAACAGGCCCGCACGCTGGCGGGCACATTCCATTGGGGAATGATCAGACTCATTACCAGTCCAGCTGATCTTTGAACTCTTCGGTATCGGCTTTCAGTGCCTCGATCAGCTCAACCATATCCTGTGGCAACGGCGCATGCCATTCCATCTCAATCCCGGTAATAGGGTGATACAGGCGCAGCATGGTGGCGTGCAGAGCCTGCCGATCAAACTTTCTCAGGGTAGAGATGAACGCTTCAGAAGCCCCTTTTGGTGGACGCGGACGGCCGCCGTAAAGCGGGTCGCCAACCAGAGGATGGTTGATGTGGGACATGTGCACACGGATCTGGTGAGTACGGCCGGTTTCCAGACGCAAACGCATCCGGGTATGAGCACGGAAATGCTCCATGATGCGGTAATGCGTGGTCGCCGGTTTACCCATAGGATGCACCGCCATATGGGTGCGCTTGGTGGAGTGGCGGCTGATCGGCTCATTTACCGTCCCGCCTGCGGTCATGCGACCAATGGCCACCGCTTCGTACTCACGAGTGAATTCACGCAGCTGCAGTGATTCCACCAGATGAGTCTGAGCGGGTACCGTTTTCGCGACCACCATCAGGCCGGTAGTGTCCTTATCCAGACGGTGTACGATGCCGGCACGCGGCACGTCAGCAATGGCAGGATAATGGTACAGTAGCGCGTTCAGGACTGTGCCATCCGGGTTGCCAGCCCCCGGATGAACGACCAGGTCACGTGGCTTGTTGATGACCAGAATGTCGTCATCTTCATACACAATATTTAGCGGGATATTCTGCGCTTCCCAGCGTGCGTCTTCCTCAATCTCGGCATCGATAGCGATTTGTTCGCCACCGAGCACTTTTTCCTTTGGTTTATCGATGATTGCGCCATTAACTCCGACGCGACGGTCGAGAATCCACTCTTTTATACGAGATCGAGAATAATCAGGGAACAATTCGGCCAAAGCCTGATCTAAGCGTTGTCCGAGTTGCGATTCGGAGACCGTTGCGTTGAGTTTTACTTGTTGTGCCATAAACAGCTTCTTCGTTAACGTTGGGTTTTCACGGCGATGCCGTTTAATATAATGTGCTATTGTACCTGGTCACTATCGGGAGCTACATGGACAGCTTCCTGAATAACACTCTGAGGATAATCAAATCGTCATGACGCGTATGAAATATCTGGTGGCTGCAGCCACGTTGAGCCTGGCATTAGCGGGTTGTTCCGGCTCGAAGGATACGGTGCCCGATAATCCGCCTTCTGAGATCTATGCCACAGCCCAGCAAAAACTGCAGGACGGTAACTTTAAAGGAGCAATAACGCAACTGGAAGCACTCGATAACCGCTATCCGTTCGGGCCTTACTCCCAACAAGTTCAGCTAGACCTGATCTACGCTTACTATAAAAATGCCGATTTGCCGCTGGCGCAGGCCGCGATTGACCGCTTTATGCGTCTGAATCCAACCCACCCGAACATTGATTACGTGATTTATATGCGTGGTCTGACGGACATGGCGCTTGATGACAGCGCACTGCAGGGCTTTTTCGGCATCGATCGCTCAGACCGCGATCCTACGCATGCGCGTGATGCCTTCCATGACTTCTCTCAGCTGCTGCGCGGGTATCCAAACAGCCAGTACGCCACTGACGCCAGAAAGCGTCTGGTGTTCCTGAAAGATCGTCTGGCGAAGTATGAGTTATCCGTTGCCCAATTCTACACTAAGCGCGAGGCTTATGTCGCCGTCGTTAACCGTGTAGAACAAATGATCAAGGATTACCCGGATACTCAGGCAACCCGCACGGCTCTGCCGCTGATGGAAAATGCCTACCGTCAGCTGCAGCTGAATGCGGAAGCGGACAAGGTGGCCAGGATCATCGCCGCCAACAAGTCTTAAGTCACAAAAACGAAAAATGGCAGCCGATGGCTGCCATTTTTTTGCTCAGAATAACGTCGAATTAACGATTTCCCCTCTGAGTTAACTTACCCATAATGCACGCTTAAAACCTGCCCTACAAGCCCTCACAGGGGAATTATCATTCCATCTCACAAATTTTGTTCAGTTGACAAAAAGTGACAAAAAAACGTGATCTAAATCACACATCAAGCTCTTTTTCAGGGTATGCTGAACCTACATTCGACGGAAATGACAGAGAGGTAAGCACTATGGTTCTGAACATTACCAGCAAGCAAATGGAAATCACTCCGGCCATCCGCCAACATGTCGAAGACCGTCTGGCCAAACTTGAAAAGTGGCAAACCCATCTGATTAATCCCCATATCGTTCTTTCAAAGGAGCCGAAAGAATTCGTTGCCGATGCAACTATCAACACGCCAAACGGCCCCCTGGTGGCCAGCGCAAAACACGATGATATGTATACGGCCATTAACGACCTGATCAACAAACTGGAGCGCCAGCTGAATAAAGTTCAGCACAAAGGCGAAGCGCGCCGCGCGACTGCCAGCGTCAAAGACCTCAGCGTCATCGATCAGGAATAACCGTAAAAGGGAGATAACGCGCCTTCAGGGCGCGTTTTTTATTGACAGAGAGAAATTGCAGCGGTTACTTTAAACGCTCAACAATATTGGACACCACCATGAAAAAGCAGCCGTTCTTCTTCGCATTCTTTTTTACCTTCCCCTGACCGGGAGGCCATTCGTCGTGTAAGCAAGAATGCGAAGACGAACAACAAAGCCTCCCGGACGGGAGGCTTTTTTTTTATGAACATCTGACAGGTAGCATTATGACCGCTGAAAATCCCCTGCTGGGCCTGCGCGAAAAGATCAGCGCGCTGGATGAAGAATTGCTGAGCTTACTGGCTAACCGCCGGGCACTGGCAATTGAAGTTGCCACGGCTAAAATGGCTACCCACCGCCCTGTCCGCGATATTGACCGTGAAAAAGATCTGCTGGAACATCTGATTCGACTGGGCAAAACGCATAAACTTGATGCCCACTATATTACCCGTCTGTTCCAGCTGATTATTGAAGACTCCGTTCTCACCCAGCAGGCGCTGCTGCAAAAACACCTTAACAAAACCAATGCACAGTCGGCCCGTATTGCTTTTCTCGGCCCAAAAGGTTCCTACTCTCACCTGGCAGCCCGTCACTATGCCGCCCGCCATTTTGATAACTTCATTGAAAGCGGCTGCCTGAAGTTCCGCGATATTTTCAATCAGGTTGAAACCGGCCAGGCAGACTATGCGGTGTTGCCGATTGAGAACACCACCTCAGGCTCAATCACCGATGTTTATGACCTGCTACAACAGACCAGCCTGTCAATCGTTGGCGAGATCACCGTTCCTATTGATCACTGTGTGCTGGTTTCCGGCAGTACCGATCTGCAGCAAATCGAAACGGTTTACAGCCATCCACAGCCTTTCCAGCAGTGCAGCCAGTTTATTCACCGTTTTCCGCACTGGAAGATTGAATACACAGAGAGCACCGCAGCCGCAATGGAAAAGGTGGCAGGACTCAATTCTCCAAAATTTGCCGCTCTGGGCAGCGAGGCTGGCGGTGAGCTTTACGGGCTGCAGGTGCTGGAACGCAACCTGGCGAATCAGCTGCAAAACATTACCCGCTTTATCATCCTCGCCCGCAAGCCGGTTGAAGTGACCGAGCAGGTCCCGGCAAAAACCACACTGATTATGGCTACCGGACAGCAGGCAGGTGCGCTGGTGGAGGCGCTGCTGGTTCTGCGCCAGCATAATCTGACCATGAGCAAACTGGAATCACGTCCGATTTACGGCAACCCGTGGGAAGAGATGTTCTATATCGACTTTCAGGGCAATCTGCGTTCGGATGAGGTGCAACAGGCCCTGCGCGAGCTGGCGCCGATCACCCGTTCGCTGAAGGTGCTTGGCTGCTACCCGAGCGAAAACGTCGTGCCGGTAGAAGCCCAATAACTCCCCGGTTTCCGGCCGCCATACCGGCGGCTGGACAACCCTACTCCTACAGAGTGATTTCCCCTTCCCGCTAATCGCTATATCATACTGTTTATAACGATTATCAGGATAACCGACATGCGCAACCTGTTCCGCACCTCTTATTTATTGTTTTTCATTGGATTACTGCCTTTTTCCTCACACGCCGACCGCCAGGTTACCGACCAGTTGGGCCGTCAGGTCACCATCCCGGATCATGTTGACCGCGTTGTGGTACTGCAGCATCAGACCCTGAATTTGCTTGTCCAGCTGGATGCCACCAAAACCATGGTAGGCATTCTGGGCAACTGGAAGCAACAGCTCGGTGACGGCTACTCACGCCTGGTGCCGGAACTGACCAGCCTGCCAACACTGGGCGATCTGACTCATGTCGACCTGGAAAAACTGGTCGCCCTGCATCCTCAGGTGGTGTTTGTCACCAACTATGCCCCGCAGGAAATGATCGATCAGATCCAGCATCTCGGTATTGCGGTGATTGCGATTTCATTGCGCACTGGCGACGAGAAGCAGGAAAACCGTCTTAATCCAGACCTGCAGGATGAAGAACAGGCCTACAATCAGGGGTTGAAGGATGGCATCCGGCTGATCGGCACCGTGGTTAACCACCAGAAGCAGGCGGAAGATCTGATCGACGCCACCTTCAGCCAGCGTCAGGAAACCAGCGTTCGCCTGCAGAGTATCCCTGCCGCCCAGCGGGTTCGCGTCTATATGGCGAATCCTGATCTGACCACCTACGGCTCTGGCAAGTATACGGGCCTGATGATGGCTCATGCAGGCGCAGTGAACGTCGCGGCGGCCACGGTCAAAGGTTATAAACAGGTTTCTATGGAGCAGATCCTCGCATGGAATCCGCAGGTGATTTTTGTGCAGGATCGCTATCCGCAGGTCATTGACGAAATCAATCAGCAGCCAGCCTGGCAGGCCGTTGATGCGGTTAAAAATCATCGTGTTTATCTGATGCCGGAGTATGCCAAAGCCTGGGGCTATCCGATGCCGGAAGCGCTGGCGCTGGGGGAGCTGTGGATGGCGAAAAAGCTCTATCCTGAAAAATTCAGCGACATCACTATGCAGAAAAAAGCCGACAGCTGGTACCAGCGCTTCTATCGCACCCACTATGTGGGCAGTCACTGATGAACGAGCTTCGGGTACTGGCGGCGGGCAGCCTGCGGGGGGTTTTGCCAGGGCTGATCGCCGCATTTAATCAGCAAAATGACACCTGCGTCACCAGCACGTTTGGTCCTGCCGGGCTGCTGCGACAACGTATTGAGCAGGGTGAACCCTGCGATCTCTTTGCCTCGGCAAACGTGGCTCACCCGCAGACCTTACTGGCCGCAGGTAAAGCGGTCAGTGTGGCAAATTTCACCCAGAATCAGCTCTGCCTGAGCGTGAAAGTCGGGTTGGCCGCCACCGGGCGGGACTGGCTTGATCTGCTCAGCGATCCGGCACTGCGGGTAGCAACCTCCACCCCGCTCAGCGATCCTTCAGGTGACTACACATGGGAGCTGTTTGACCGTATAGAACAGCACCATAAAGGAACGGGAAATTTGCTGAGACAGCGGGCGCTGCAGCTTGTTGGCGGGCCGGACAGCCTGGCGATCCCGGCAGGAATGCTGGCGGCCAGCTGGGTACTCAACGGCAATCAGGCTGATATTTTTATCGGCTATAAAAGTTATGCGCCGCTGATTGCCATGGAAAGCGGAATCGTTACGCTGGATATTCCGGCACCTTACCAGGTCAGAGCCGATTACGCTCTGGCGGTCTGCCACGGTAAAGCACAGCCACTGGCTGAATTTCTGTTATCACCCGGCGCACAGGAAATGTTGCAGAAAGCGGGCTTCAGCCGCTGAAATATCAAACGCCTGATGAGATTCAACAGGCGTTTGATTGCTGGCCGAAGGTGTGACCCATCAGTTACTGACGGCTGTCATTAGCCTGACGGAGAAGAGTGCGACTTTCCAGCATAAAACGCTGGGCGTAATCGCCAAACCAGTGCTCCACTTTGCGGAAACTGTCGATAAACGCGTGTTTATCGCCCTGCTCCAGCAGCTTAATTGCCTCGCCAAAACGCTGGTAGTAACGTTTGATCAGCGCCAGATTACTTTCCGATGACATAATGATATCGGCATAAAGTTGCGGATCCTGAGCGAACAGCCGACCGACCATCGCCAGTTCGAGACGGTAAATCGGTGAAGACAGGGCCAGCAGTTGCTCAAGTTGTACGTTCTCTTCCGCCAGATGCAGACCATAAGCAAAGGTAGCAAAGTGACGCAGCGCCTGGATAAACGCCATATTCTGATCGTGCTCGACGGCGCTGATACGATGCAACCTCGCACCCCAGACCTGAATCTGTTCCAGGAACCACTGGTAGGTTTCCGGTTGACGGCCATCACACCACACCACTACCTGCTTCGCCAGACTGCCGCTGTCCGGTCCGAACATCGGATGCAGGCCAAGGACCGGACCGCTGTGTGCGGCCAGCATCGCCTGCAGCGGGCTGTTTTTCACCGACGCCAGATCGACCAGGATGCAGTCCTCCGGCAGCGGCGGCAGGCTGGCAATCACCTGCTCAGTAAGATGGATCGGCACGCTGATGATCACCATCCCGGCATCCGCCAGCATGCTTTCACCTTGCTCCCAATCCTCTTTGTCGAGGATCTTAACCTGATAACCAGACAGGGTCAGCATCTTTTCAAACAGACGCCCCATCTGGCCTTTCCCCCCGACAATCACTACCGGGCGCAAGTCAGGATTCAGCGTCTTGAAACCTTTGTCGTTCTCGCTGGAGTAGGATTCGCGCATCACGCGGCGCAGAACATCCTCTATCAGGTCAGGCGGAACGCCCAGCAGCTCAGCCTCTTTACGACGTGAGGCCAGCATGGAGGCTTCACGCTCAGGCACATAAATCGGCAATCCGCAACGGCTTTTCACCTCGCCCACTTCGGCAACCAGCTCCAGCCTTCTGGCCAGCAGATCGAGCAGCGCTTTATCAACTTCATCAATTTGATCGCGTAGCGCGGTCAGTTCAGCTACCATAATTACCCCTCTTGCGACAGACGCACCACCAGCACCCCGTCCAGATCCTGATGGATTTCACGCAGCAGCGACTCAGTAGTTTCCCAGTTGATGCAGGCATCGGTAACGGAAACGCCGTAGCGCATTTCACTGCGTGGCTGCTCAGATGACTGGTTACCCTCGTGAAGATGGCTTTCCAACATCAGGCCCATAATTGAACGGTTGCCATCTTTGATCTGCGCAATGGCAGACTCAGCCACACCGGACTGGCGACGGAAATCTTTGTTAGAATTGCCATGGCTGCAATCTATCATCAAGGACGGACGGAGTCCCGCCTGAAGCATCTCTTTTTCACACTGGGCAACATCTTCCGGGCCGTAGTTCGGGCTCTTGCCACCACGCAGGATCACATGACCATCCGGGTTACCCTGAGTCTGCAACAGGCAGACCTGACCACTCTGGTTGATCCCCACAAAACGGTGCGGCATTGCTGCGGCACGCATGGCATTGATCGCCGTATCCAGGCTACCGTCGGTCCCATTTTTGAAGCCCACCGGCATTGACAGGCCCGAGGCCATTTCACGGTGAGTCTGGGATTCTGTGGTTCTGGCGCCGATGGCAGACCAGCTGAACAGATCGCCGAGGTATTGCGGACTGTTAGGATCCAGCGCTTCGGTCGCCAGCGGCAGACCCATTTCCACCAGATCCAACAACAGACGACGCGCGATATGCAGTCCGGCTTCCATATCGAAAGAGTTATCCATGTAAGGGTCGTTGATTAACCCTTTCCAGCCGACGGTAGTACGGGGCTTTTCAAAATAAACGCGCATAACGATATACAACTGATCCTTCAGTTGATCGGAGAGAGTTTTCAGGTGACGGGCGTAATCCAGCGCGGCTTCAGTGTCGTGAATGGAACAGGGACCGCAGACTACCAGCAGGCGGTGATCTTTACCGCTGATGATATTGGAGAGAGTCTGGCGGGAATCCGCAATCTGCGCTTCCAGAGCGGCATTCAGCGGAAACTGTTTTTTCAGCTCTTCCGGGGTGATCAGAATCTGTTCTTCGACGATATGGACATTGTTCAGCGCGTCTTTTTGCATGATGGTCATCCTGTTTCTCTCGTTATGCGTAGGTCAGCCCTTAGTGAGGTGTTAAGCACTGTATCAGAACCGGTACAAAACTCAATCCCATCATGTACACTTTAATTACCACATCTTAATTACAGGTTTTATTTCATATAAATAACATTAAAAATCAGCTCATTATAAATAAAACAAACAAAAATCAGCAATACATAATGTACATTTAACTTTACACATAGAGTGTCTTAAGTGGTTTCTCCTTTGCTTTGTCCTGTTACGGCCGCCGAGCTTCTTGCGCATACTCGCCCCCGGCTTTCAGGAAAAGAACATCCTGACGGGCGCTTTTTCTGCATCCACCTGCTCTGAACCTTAAAAGGTGGCTGATTGCTGGCGGCATGAAATCCGTTGAGACAAAACAACCACTCTACGGTCTGAATGATGCCGTGTTTGATGTTCATACTTAAAAAGTTTCTTGCGGGAGAAAATCCCTGGCAGGGGGATAAATCGATTCGTAAATTTTTACATCCGAACTTATGATGACGATATATAAGGATAAATCAGGAGTTCAGCCATGAAGCGACAGGCAGTTGCCGTTGTAATGGTACTTGCAGGATGCAGCCATTCCCCTCTCGCCCCTTCCGGTGCTGAGCCACTTTCCAGCTGGTACGACGCGGGCGTACTGGATGCCCGACATGGCCGGGTGGTTAAAGACAATGACACGCTGGCGGAGTGGTTCGGGAACCCGCAAGTCGATCGTGAGGGTTATCTGCGCGGCTATCTCGCGGGGCAGAAGAAATTTTGCCAGCCTGAACGGGTTCGCCAGGCTGGGCTGGCCGGAGAACGGTTTCCTGCCAGTTGTGACGGTGTGCCGCGAGCCGTTCAGCTCCGTGACAGCTGGCAATCCGGTGCAGATGAGTGGTCACACCGCTCCACCCTACCTGTCCATTAGCGCTTAAAACGAGAGAAACGCCATGAAAATCGTTTACCGCCCCTATGCCGATGCTGATGCCTGGGAGTTTGCTGACGCAGTCACCAGCTCGCTGGATACACTGAGACCCTGGCTGTTATGGGCTCATGAGGGGTTCAGTGAAGCGGATGCCCGTCAATGGTTTGCCGCCACTCATCTCCTGCGGGACAAAGGCGCAGCAAACGAACTGGGCCTGTTTGCGGAAGATGGCCGCCTGCTGGGCGGTGCCGGATTACGTTATTCCAGCGTCGATCACGATCACTGCTCCATTGGCTACTGGGTACGTAGCAGCGAACAGGGCCAGGGCATTGCCACGCAGGCCGTGCGGTACCTGGTCGATATGGCATGGCAGAGTCCGGAAAGAGAGACGGTAGAGATCCTGGCCGTCGAGGATAACGCCGCCAGCCGCCGTGTGGCAGTCAAGTGCGGCGCTGATTTTATCGGCATTCAGCACGGCCTGATTGTGCTAGACAGTGGCCCGGTCAATACCGCTGTCTACCACTTCCGCAGGCTGCAGAAACGCTGACAGGCGCTGGTGTTGCTGTCCGTGCTGATCAAAATTATCTTTTGCCAGCCAGAGTGAAATCGACTCTTCAATGGCTGGCCATTCCCCATCCAGAATCGAAAACCACTGCGTATCACGCGAGCGCCCCTTACGGGTCATCATTTGCCGGAAGGTGCCTTCATAGCGAAACCCGATCCTTTCAGCGGCTTTGCGGGAAGGGGTATTCAGCGAATCACATTTCCATTCCAGACGGCGATAGCCCAGCGCAAAAGCCGTTTTCAGCAGCAGATACAGCGCCTCGGTGCCGACTATGGTGCGTTTCATCAGCGGTGACCAGGTCAGGCCCCCCAGCTCCAGCGATCCGTTAACGGTATCAATGCGCATGTATGAGGCCAGCCCCACTGGCCGATTACGACGGGCACAGAAAATAGTGAAGGTGACCCAGTGAGCTTCTTCAGCGCGCTTCGTCAACCAGCTACGGAAAGCCTCAAGCGTAGCCGGTCTCTCCTCGGTCAGATAAGTCCAGTCGCGGCCATCAGGCGCTGAAGCATAGGCAGCGTAGAGATCGCTGCAGTGTTTAGCCGCATCCAGCGGCTTCAGGTCGCAGTACTGCCCTTTTATCGTCTGGTGTGGCGGTAATGTCGCAGGCTGCCAGCCCGGCAATGCCGGGCCAATGGGCTGGTTGAACTGGTTCATTCGCTGCATCGCAATCGGGCTCCTGAGCGGGTGGAGTTCAAGCATACGAAGTGGACACCTGCCTGCCAAGTCGCTGGGCTGATTTTTGCGAGGGCGCACGCAACCAGGCAGGAAGCTCAATATTGCAAACTTGTTAAGGGCACTGTAGCATCCTCTTTTACCTGAACAGGAAGATAAGATGAGCTCCCCCATCCGCATTGCCCTCGTTGGTGATTATCGTTCTGCTGCTGTTGCTCACCAGGCCATTCCCCCCGCCGTCGAACTTGCCGCTGCCTCTCTGAAGCTGCCTGTCATTGCAGAGTGGCTGCCAACAGACTCCGTCACCAGCTCTGCCGTTTTAAAGAATTTTGACGCTATCTGGCTAGTGCCCGGCAGCCCCTACCAAAACGATCATGGTGCATTTATGGCTATCCGTTACGCCCGTGAGAATAACGTACCGTTCCTGGGCTCGTGCGCTGGCTTCCAGTACGCCGTAGTGGAATATGCCCGTAATGTGATGGGCTGGGCCGATGCTGCTCACGCAGAGACCTGCAGTGAAGGGCGTAGGGTGATCGTCCCGCTGAGCTGCTCACTGGTAGAGAAAACCGGTGATATCGTGATCGCCCCGGATACCCTTATTTCCCGCGCCTATGGCAGGCTCAGCACGCACGAAGGCTACCACTGCAATTTCGGCATGGATCCGGATTTTATCGCTGAGCTGGCTGATTTCCCGTTGCGTATCAGCGCCTGGGATGGTGAAGGAGACGTACGCGGTATTGAACTGCCGGATCATAAATACTTCGTCGCCACGTTGTTCCAGTCTGAACGCGCTGCGCTACGTAATGAGATCTCACCGCTGGTGGTCGGGCTGATTAAAGCCACACAGCGCTAAATTGCAGGCATAAAAAAAGGGGCCAACCTTTCGGCCAGCCCCTTGTTCACTATTAACTTAGGATGCTGCTTTAGCGCCCAGACGTTCTTTGATACGTGCAGACTTACCAGTACGCTCACGCAGGTAGTACAGTTTGGCCTTACGTACGGCACCGCGGCGTTTAACAGCAATGCTGTCGATAACAGGTGAGTGAGTCTGGAATACACGCTCAACACCTTCGCCGTTAGAAATTTTACGAACAGTGAATGCAGAGTGCAGACCGCGGTTACGAATAGCGATAACCACGCCCTCGAATGCCTGCAGACGTTTTTTGGAACCTTCAACGACCCATACTTTCACTTCCACGGAATCACCCGGACGGAATGAAGGTACGTCCTGTTTCATCTGCTCTTGTTCGATTTGCTTGATAATGTTGCTCATAATTTAATCTCTTATCCTGGGTAAACTGATATTCAGGCATCGCGGCTACTACCGGGACTGCCCATCATCGTTATGTTGCTGGTTGAACTCCTTACGGAACTCGTTCAGCAACTTTGCTTGCTCTTCAGTCAGAGCCAGGTTTTCCAGAAGTTCAGGTCTTCTAAGCCAGGTACGGCCCAGCGACTGTTTCAGGCGCCAGCGGCGAATGTCAGCATGGTTGCCCGACAGCAGAACTGGCGGAACCTCCATCCCTTCTAACACTTCAGGTCGGGTGTAGTGGGGGCAATCCAGCAGCCCGTCGGAAAACGAATCTTCCTCGGCTGATGCCTGCTTTCCCAGTACGCCGGGGATAAACCGGGCGACCGAGTCAATCAGCGTCATCGCTGGCAGCTCTCCACCGCTGAGAACGTAATCACCAATCGACCATTCTTCATCGATTTCGGTCTTGATTACGCGCTCATCAATCCCTTCATAGCGACCACACACCAGAATTAATTTCTGACTGGTCGCCAGCTCGCAAACCCCGTTTTGATCGAGTTTGCGCCCCTGAGGTGAAAGATAAATCACCTTAGCGCCTTCTCCTGCCGCCGCTTTTGCTGCGTGGATGGCATCCCGTAAGGGCTGTACCATCATTAGCATCCCCGGTCCGCCGCCGTAAGGACGTTCGTCCACGGTACGGTGCCGGTCATGAGCAAAGTCACGAGGACTCCAGCTCTGGATGCTGAGCAGGCCATTTTTTACTGCCCGGCCAGTTACTCCGTAGTCGGTAATTGCGCTGAACATCTCAGGGAACAGGCTGATTATGCCTATCCACATCGACTGCGCCGGTATTTTACCGCTTTGTCCGGAGCTCAAAAACCAGGATCCCAATCTACTTCAATGGTGCCGGTAGTGAGATCGACATTCTTGATAACCTGTCCATCAAGGAACGGTATCAGCCGCTCCTTCGCACCGAATGCATCCTTCAGGTTTGCCTTCACGACGAGAACGTCGTTCGAACCGGTTTCCATCAGCTCTGTGACTTTACCGAGTTCATAGCCCTGGGTGGTAACGACCTGGCAACCGATAAGGTCTTTCCAGTAATAGTCACCATTGTCCAGCGCGGGCAACTGCTCAGAATCCACGACAATTTCGCAATTAGTCAGCAGACCGGCAGTATCACGATCGTCAATGCCTTTGACTTTGATGATCATGTCCTGATTGTGGCGCTTCCAGCCTTCCAGCTCAATAAGCTGCCATTGACCCGCCCGCTGAATAAACCAGGGTTGGTAGTCAAAAATGCTTTCGGCATCTTCGGTGGAGGAAAACACTTTGAGCCAACCACGGATACCGTAGGCCGCCCCCATCTTTCCCAATATTAATGGGTTAGCGGGAGACGGCGCGGCGAGTTGCTTGCTCATGTTGACCACCGTGACAGATTAAGCTGCTTTCTTAGCTTCTTTGATCAGCGCACCAACGCGATCAGAGAGAGTTGCGCCCTGGCCAACCCAGTGCTCAATGCGGTCCAGATCCAGACGCAGTGCTTCAGCCTGACCAGATGCGATCGGGTTGAAGAAACCAACGCGCTCGATGAAGCGACCGTTGCGAGCATTACGGCTGTCAGTAACGACTACCTGATAAAACGGACGCTTTTTCGCGCCGTGACGTGCCAAACGAATTGTTACCATAACATCCTCTTTAGTTAATAAAACAACCGGGCCCCATTGAGGGAACGGGGCCCGGGTGCAATATAAAAAGCCCGAAAATTTTACTCATTTTGGCGCAAAAAGCAATCTAATTCGCCTGAGTGGTTTTCCGACTCACTTAACGGCCCGGGAAGCCCGGCGGCATCATACCCTTCATGCCGCGCATCATCTTCGCCATACCGCCTTTCTTCATCTTCTTCATCATGCGCTGCATGTCATCAAACTGCTTCAGCAAGCGGTTAACGTCCTGCACCTGCATACCAGAACCCGTGGCGATACGACGCTTACGGGAACCTTTGATGATCTCTGGCTTCTCACGCTCTTTGCGGGTCATGGAATTGATCATCGCTTCCATCCGCACCAGCACTTTGTCATCCATCTGCGACTTGACGTTATCCGGCAGCTGACCCATGCCCGGCAGTTTGCCCATCAGGCTAGCCATGCCGCCCATGTTGCGCATCTGCTTCAACTGCTCCAGGAAGTCGTTCAGGTCAAAACCGTCGCCCTTTTTCAGCTTGCTGGCCAGTTTCTCTGCCTGCGCGCGGTCAACCTTGCTCTCAATATCTTCGATCAGTGACAGCACGTCGCCCATGCCGAGAATACGTGAGGCAATACGGTCCGGGTAAAACGGCTCCAGGGCCTCGGTTTTTTCACCGACACCCATAAATTTAATCGGCTTACCGGTGATATGACGGATTGAGAGAGCGGCACCACCACGGGCATCACCATCAACCTTGGTCAGAACCACACCGGTTAGCGGCAGTGCTTCATTAAACGCTTTCGCCGTGTTGGCGGCATCCTGACCGGTCATGGCATCGACCACGAACAGGGTTTCTACCGGGTTGATCGCGGCGTGAACCTGTTTGATCTCGTCCATCATCGCTTCGTCGACGTGCAGGCGACCTGCAGTATCCACCAGCAGCACATCATAAAACTTAAGTTTAGCCTGCTGCAGTGCGTTTTTAACGATATCAACCGGCTTCTGGCTCAGGTCTGACGGGCAGAAATCCACCCCAACCTGTTCGGCCAGCGTTTCCAGCTGTTTGATTGCCGCCGGACGATAAACGTCAGCAGAAACAACCAGTACTTTCTTCTTGTGCTTTTCACGCAGGAACTTACCCAGCTTACCGACGCTGGTGGTTTTACCCGCCCCCTGCAGACCCGCCATCAGTACCACGGCAGGCGGCTGGGCATTCAGATTGAGCGTGTTGTTCTCGGCGCCCATGGCGACGACCAGCTCATTCTGGACGATTTTTACGAACTCCTGACCCGGCGTCAGGCTTTTGTTGACGTCCTGGCCCACCGCACGCTCTTTCACGCGGGCAATAAAGTCACGCACTACCGGCAGCGCAACGTCTGCTTCCAGCAGCGCCATGCGAACTTCACGCAGGGTGTCCTTAATGTTGTCTTCTGTCAGCCGTCCCCGGCCGCTGATATTGCGCAGGGTTTGCGACAATCTGTCGGTTAAATTATCAAACATCGTCTCTCGCTCACGTAATGAGAGGTCGCCAGGCGACACAATGGCGCGGATTATAACATGAAGCCGCTGCGATCTCAGCCATCTGAGTTGAGATCGTTTGGAGCCAGCCGCCGCTGGCGCTATACTGATTTTTTTCTTAGCCTTAGCCGGTAACTGACAACTTTTATGTCCGTATTTGCGATCCTGGCGCTGCTCGCCTACTCCTTCAGCCTTGCACTGATCATCCCCAGCCTGTTGCGCAAACAAAGCGCCTGGCGGCGTCTGGCGGTAATTTCGGCTACTCTTGCGTTGATTTGCCACGCCGTGGCGCTGCAACAGCGTATTTTTGCCATGGACAGCGGTCATGGGCAGAACCTCAGTCTGCTGAACATTGGTTCGCTGGTCAGCCTGCTGATTTGCGCCATCATGACCATTGTGGCTTCGCGTAATCGGGGCTGGATACTGCTGCCGATTGTTTACAGCTTCGCGCTGATCAACCTGGCTTTTGCTACCTTTGTTCCCAATGCCTTTATCACCCACCTGGAAACCACACCGGGAATGATGGTGCATATCGGCCTGGCTCTGTTTGCCTATGCCACGCTGATCATCGCCGCGCTTTACGCCTTACAGCTGGCGTGGATCGACTATCTGCTGAAGAACAAAAAGCTGGCGTTCAGCAACGACATTCCGCCGCTGATGACCATTGAACGCAAGATGTTCCACATCACTCAGGTGGGCGTGGTGCTGCTGACGCTGGTGCTCTGCACCGGCCTGTTCTATATGCATGACCTGTTCAGCCGCGAGAATGTGGATAAAGCGGTGCTGTCGATCCTCGCCTGGTTCGTTTATATCGTTCTGCTTTGGGGTCATTATCATGAAGGCTGGCGTGGTCGCCGCGTCGCCTGGTTTAATTTTGGCGGGGCATTTTTGCTGACCATGGCCTACTTCGGTAGCCGTATGCTGCAGCATTTCCTGACCTCCTGACCCTCAACCACAAGGAATTCCTTCGTTGGAACAAGTTTCAACTACCACCCTGATTATTATTCTGGTGATTATGGTTCTGGTTTCGGCCTGGTTCGCCGGGTCTGAAACCGGCATGATGACGCTGAATCGGTACAAATTGCGCCATCAGGCCAAGAACGGCAGCCGAGCCGCCCGCCGCGTGGAGAAATTGCTGCGCCGTCCCGACCGTTTACTCAGCCTGGTGCTGATCGGCAACAACCTTGTTAACATTCTGGCCTCTGCGCTGGCTACCATCGTCGGAATGCGTATTCATGGCGACGAAGGTGTGGCCATTGCCACCGGTATTCTGACCTTCTGCGTGCTGGTGTTTGCCGAAGTTCTGCCGAAAACCATCGCCGCGCTCTACCCTGAAAAAGTCGCCTTCCCAAGCAGTCTGCTGCTGGGGCCGCTGCAGGTAGTGATGATGCCGCTGGTCTGGCTACTGAATACCATTACCCGTATCCTGATGCGCCTGGTCGGCATGAGAACCGAAGGCGCGATTAACTCTGCGCTAAGCAAGGAAGAGCTGCGCACTATTGTCTATGAGTCACGCTCGCTGATGTCCCGTCGTAACCAGGACATGCTGCTGTCAGTGCTGGACCTGGAGAAAGTAAACGTTGATGACATCATGGTGCCGCGCAATGAAATTGTCGGCATCAACATTAACGATGACTGGAAGTCAATTGTCCGCCAGCTGACCCACACGCCACATGGCCGCATAGTGCTCTATCGTGACTCGCTGGATGACACCATCAGCATGCTGCGCGTACGCGAAGCTTACCGCCTGATGACTGAGAAAAAAGAGTTCACCAAAGAAGTGATGCTGCGTTCGGCCGACGAGATCTATTATGTGCCGGAAGGCACGCCGCTGAACATCCAACTGGTGAAGTTTCAGCGCAACAAGAAAAAGGTCGGCCTGGTCGTTGATGAGTATGGCGATATCAAGGGCCTGGTGACCATCGAAGATATTCTTGAAGAGATCGTCGGCGATTTCACCACCTCAATGTCACCCTCGCTGGCGGAAGAAGTGGTGCCACAGAATGATGGTTCGGTGCTGATTGAAGGCAGCGCCAACATTCGTGAACTGAACAAGGCGTTTAACTGGAACCTGCCGGAAGAAGAGGCGCGCACGGTTAACGGGATGATTCTGGAAGCAATTGAAGATATTCCCCTGCCGAACACCACGGTACATGTGGGCCACTACGCAGTCGATATTCTCGACGTTCAGGAAAACATGATCAAACAGGTCAGGATTACCCCGCAGAAGTCGCTAAAGGAATCGGTCGGGTCGTAAGGCAGGCGGGTGGGAGAAACTCCGCCCCTACAGATAAACTGCAGGGGACGGACTTGCCGTCCCGGAGGTCAGGGCGGTGTAGCTGAAAACTAGATGTGCAGTTCTTTCAGCTTCTCTTTCGGCAGCGCCAGCTCGTCGTTATGGTTAACGCGAATGTCGTTGTCGATAATGTGACGGGCAATGTCCTGCGCCTCATCTAAAGAGTGCATTTCATAGGTACCGCACTGGTACTCATTCAGTTCCGGAATGGTGCGCTGATCGGTCACTTTCAGCACGTCCTGCATCGCGCCTTTCCAGGCCTTCGCCACGCGCTGTTCGTCCGGGGTACCAATCAGGCTCATGTAGAAACCGGTACGGCACCCCATTGGGGAGATGTCGATGATTTCCACGCCTTCACCGTTCAGGTGGTTACGCATAAATCCGGCAAACAGGTGTTCCAGCGTGTGGATACCGCGCTCAGGCATCACTTCTTTGTTTGGCTTGCAAAAGCGCAGGTCAAAGACAGTGATGGTATCGCCATGAGGAGTTTTCATGGTCTTGGCTACACGTACCGCAGGCGCCGCCATGATAGTGTGATCGACGGTAAAGCTATCCAGCAATGGCATATTGTTACCTCAACTAAATGAATTTATTTTTTGCAACGATGAAACTTTCTCTGTCGTCCCGGGTCTGAATATATGAAAGACGCGCATTTTGTTATCATCATCCCTGACAACAGAGATGTTAATTTTGGCCACATTGATGTGGCCATTTTCTTTTTTGCTAGCTTCTGCTCTTCAGAAAATCCTCAAAGCTAAGCGTATCACTTTCTTTAATTTCCCGCTGATTATCAATTGAGCGAACAGCTTCCTGCTCAAACTGAGCGTCGGTAAGGATTTCCAGCCCCTCTTCCGCCAGCTGATGACGGTACTGTTCTGACAGCGCCAGACCGGTACCGATAATGCCGTTCTCTTTCAGCGCCATCAGGAAACGTGCTGAGTAGGTCAGATCCGGGTCATCGAATGAAGCCACCAGGCGGTCACAGACATCCTGGTACTGGCGATCGCCATGCTTTCTGTCCAGCGTTTCAGCCACACGACGTAAATCTCCGAACAGCGCTTTACCCACTTCTTTAAGCGGATGCTGTGCTTCATTGCAGCCCACGCCCAACATCAGACCCGGTTTGCGACCTTCTAGGATCACCCGGTTCCAGTTAGTACGAGTACATAACAGCTCTTCACTGCTCATTTCCGGCGCTTCCGCCAGCGTACACCAGATCAGGAACAGATCGAGGAAGCGCACCTGATTTTCATCCACGCCGACTGGCGAGAACGGGTTGATATCCAGCGAGCGCACTTCAATGTACTCGATGCCACCACGCAACAGAGCATCTGAAGGATTCTCACCAGAGCGGGTCAC
Organism: Erwinia amylovora; assembly: GCA_050311775.1. Taxonomy (GTDB): domain Bacteria; phylum Pseudomonadota; class Gammaproteobacteria; order Enterobacterales; family Enterobacteriaceae; genus Erwinia; species Erwinia amylovora_A. The sequence goes on from JBNONK010000004.1 coordinate 22,320, forward strand.
GCGTTTAGGGCGAATCGGCGCATAAAGTTCATTTTCAATCTGCAGTACGTTGGTGTTGAGCTGCAGCCAGTTACCCTGTTCATCCTTCACCCCCAGCTTCGCATACTCTTCTGAAGGGGTTTTGATCGCCGCTTTCAGCGCCTTCACATAGTCTGGCAAATTGTTGAAGGTAATACCAAGGCCGCTTTGCGACTTGTTGGTATAACCTAAGTCGCTCAGGCGCAATGACGTGGCGTAAGGCAGATAGAGCATGCCTCTGTCGGTGCGTTCAAACGGCAGCGCGGTCTCTTTGCCCTGAAGAAAAGAGGAACAAATCCCCGGTGAAGCTCCGAACAGATAAGGAATGATCCAGCCAAAGCGGTAATAGTTGCGGATCAGGCGCAGATAGCCATCAGAGATAGCCTCCTTTCCGCTCTTCTCGTCCTTCACGTCCGCCCAGGCCTGCCAGAAGGAGAGCGGCAGCGAGAAGTTGTAGTGCACGCCGGAAATCACCTGCATCAGCGAGCCGTAACGATTTTTCAATCCTTCGCGATACAGCGTCTTCATCCTGCCGATGTTTGAACTGCCGTACTGGGCCAGCTCGATCTGCTGGCAGTCTTCGATCAGACAGGGCATGCTCATTGGCCACAGCCGCTCCTCGCCAAGATCGCGCGAAACGTGACGATGAATATCACGCAGGAAAGCCAGCAGATGATCGATATTGTCATCAACCGGCGTAATAAATTCGAGCAGCGTCTCCGCAAAGTCAGTGGTGATCCACTTGTGCGTCAAGGCTGAGCCAAGCGTTTCAGGGTGTCCGGTAGTGGCCAGATGACCATCAGGTTTGACACGCAGCGTTTCGCGTTCAATACCGCGACCGATACCTTTCAATGCGTCAGGGTGAGCTTCCAGCCAGGAAAGCGCCTGTGATACGTCCGGGATCAAATTGACCTCCCGCTCGGGGAAAATTTATTATTGTTCAGCATAATGTTAACCGCAGTGCGAAATATTCGCGAATCAGCGCCACCATTCCATGCCCTGTAGTGTTGCGAAAGCCAGCACAACGTAGCGAAGCGTCTTACCTGTTGCGAGAAAAAACACCACCGGAAGCCAGGAAAAACGCAGCCAGCCGGCCAGAACACAAAGCAGATCGCCGACGACCGGCAACCAGCTCAGCAGAAGCGCAGCAGGCCCCCATCGGTGCAGCCACGCTTTTGCTGTGTTATGCCATCGCCCCTGCTCTTTCAGAGGCAGCCAGCGACCAATGATAATATTTGTCAGTCCGCCCAGCGTGTTCGCAAATGCGGCGATAAAAATTATTCCGGGGACAGACACTTTCCCCGCAACCAGCAGACCTGCCAGCAGCACTTCTGAACTGCCGGGCAACAGCGTGGCACTGAGGAAACTGCTGGCAAACATCGAACCGTAACTGAGCCACTCACTCACAGCAGGCGGACATCAACGTAATCCATACCTGCGGCCCGCGCGGCCTGAATACCAAAGTCAGCATCTTCAAACACCACGCAGCGCGCCGGAGTGACCTTGATCAGCTCTGCGCAGCGCAGGAACGTATCAGGCTCAGGCTTGTGGCGGGTGACGTCATCAGCGCCCACAATCGCATCAAAGCAGTCACGCAGTCCTAAATGCTGCAGTAAAGCCTCTGCCATGGCGTGCTCGCTACCGGTTCCCACCGCCATTGGACGGCGGCCTTTGAAGGCTTTCACCACGTCAATCAGCGGCAGTGGCTGGACTGTATCGAACAACATCTCTTTCAGCACTGCGGTTTTTTCCGCAGCCAGCGCCCGGGGATCCAGGCTGCTGTGATGACTGGCAATAATCATTTCAGCAATGCGCCAGGTGGGGGAGCCATTCAGGCCGATCACCGTGCGCTCATCAAAATCCAGTCCATAACGGGCCAGCACGGCATGCCAGGCTTTACGGTGCGTCGGTTCAGTATCAAGGATGGTGCCATCCATATCGAATATCAGACCGTCATAACCCTCGTACATACTCTCCTCCATCCCTGCACCAGCGAACGAATACTTTAGCGCAAAGCACTGTATTTGTCGCTGTTGGGATGGATCCGCAAATGCCTTGAATTACCTAGGGTTTTTCATTATCAGAATTTGGCGTCAGATAATGCCAAAAGGATTACCCTGAGCAGACGGTGTCATTTTTTATTTAAAAACAAAGAGTTGATAAAAAAGTCGGGCAGGTCTGAACAACCGGGAAAAGTGTGTGGGGGGGGAACTGTTCATTTCCGGAAATGAGTCTGACGTTATCATCCCCGGTGCTGGCCGAGGCAATTTTAACACTGCCAGTTCAGGAGACGGGCTGTGGGATAAAATATGGTGCATCCGGGAGGATTCGAACCTCCGACCGCTCGGTTCGTAGCCGAGTACTCTATCCAGCTGAGCTACGGATGCATTGAGGCAATGCCTGGTCGTACGGAGTCTCTTCATCCATCCAGTGCTGCGTAAAATAAGGATGAATGTGACGACTTGAGGTAAAACAACACCTCCTACAGGAGGATTCGGTTTTACTTAAATGGTGCATCCAGGAGGATTCGAACCTCCGACCGCTCGGTTCGTAGCCGAGTACTCTATCCAGCTGAGCTATGGATGCATCGGGTAAAACATTGGGAGGTAACGCGACAAACCTGAGGAGATACGGAAGAAACTGACAGTCACTCGAAGAGTGTATTCATTTCTCAGAATGGTATTGCGACCGATTCTACAAAATATGGTGCATCCAGGAGGATTCGAACCTCCGACCGCTCGGTTCGTAGCCGAGTACTCTATCCAGCTGAGCTATGGATGCATATCAAATTCTGGTATAACGCAGGGGTGCTGACGACTCACCTTGACACAGGCTGCTAACACCGTATCGGAACTTCTTTAATGACGACTTGTGAGAGAACAAGTTATGGTGCATCCGGGAGGATTCGAACCTCCGACCGCTCGGTTCGTAGCCGAGTACTCTATCCAGCTGAGCTACGGATGCAAATGGCGGTGAGGCGGGGATTCGAACCCCGGATGCAGCTTTTGACCGCATACTCCCTTAGCAGGGGAGCGCCTTCAGCCTCTCGGCCACCTCACCATACGCACTCTTGCGAGCTGTGCATCAGAACTTTGTTTCCGCTCATCGGCACTGCGTGGCGCACATATTACTTTCCCGCACTTATAAGTCAAACAATTTTTCCCCCCGCGTGTTTGATTGCACAATTCCCACGCAATACGGATGTTTTGACGACAAAAAGAGTGATTTATCAACAAGGATCAGGTTGCAAGAATGCAGTAAGAAGCCGTAACCAAAACAGAGTAAGAACAGGAAAATGGGAAATAAACGGGAAATAATGCAGGGGAGAAAGGAAAAAGCGGTAGCACCTCGCTGCAGCAGCGAGGCGCTGGATCCGTTAGTAACTCGTTTGCTGAGTTTTTTCGGCCTGGATACGCTGATAGATCTCTTCGCGATGAACCGAAACTTCTTTAGGGGCGTTCACACCGATGCGAACCTGGTTCCCTTTCACTCCCAGCACCGTTACAGTCACCTCATCACCAATCATGAGGGTTTCACCAACTCGACGAGTTAGAATAAGCATTCTTTGCTCCTTGAAAGATTAAAAGAGTCGGGTTAACTGTCGCCCGGCATTATCCATCGTATAACGCTAAATGTAGACTATGACAAATACACCACAAGTGCACCACCATACCAATACATTCTGCTGATACTTAGTTTAGCCGAAATACACACCATCAACCTGACTTTGTGTTTTATTGAGATTGCACCTGGCCGGAGAACGCCGTGAAACCCTCGCCACAGCGTCCTCAGAGTGGCCTTTTTATTGTGTTACAGTTTTGTACTCACCCACGCCTCGACGCCAGCCAGTGCGCCAGGCAGCGCCTGAGCATCGGTGCCACCTGCCTGAGCCATATCCGGACGACCACCGCCCTTACCGCCAATCTGCTGGGCTAACTGCCCCACCAGTTCACCGGCCTTAACGCGATCGGTCACATCTTTGGTGACACCAGCAATCAGCGACACCTTACCTTCATCCACGGTCGCCAGCACGATAATGGCTGATTTAAGCTGATTTTTTAGATCGTCGACCATTGTGCGCAGCATTTTCGGCTCAACACCCGTCAGTTCACTCACCAGCAGCTTCACGCCCTTCACCTCTACGGCTTTACTGCTCAGCGAGGCGCTCTCCTGCGCTGCCTGTTGATCTTTCAGCTGCTGCAGCTCTTTTTCCAACCCGCGCAGGTGATCGATCATTGCACGGACTTTTTCATTCAGGTTGCTGTTGCTGGCTTTCACCAGCTGAGCAATGTCCTGCAGCTGTTCGCTCTGCGCATACATCTGCTGCAGAGCGCTTTCACCGGTCACGGCTTCGATACGACGCACACCGGCGGCCGTGCCAGACTCCGAAGTGATGCGGAACAGGCCGATGTCACCGGTACGCCTGGCGTGGGTTCCGCCGCACAGTTCGGTAGAGAAGTCCCCCATGGTCAGCACGCGCACGTGATCATCATATTTCTCACCAAACAGCGCCATCGCACCCAGTGCTTTGGCCGATTCCAGTTCCATGATGTTGGTGTCGACGGCCAGGTTGCGACGGATCTGCGCGTTAACGATCTCTTCGACCTGGCGAATTTCCTGTGGCTTCATTGCTTCAAAGTGCGAGAAGTCGAAACGCAGGTACTTATCGTTAACCAGAGAACCTTTCTGTGCAACATGATGACCAAGGACCTGGCGCAGCGCTGCATGCAGCAAGTGAGTCGCTGAGTGGTTCAGACGGATACGGGCGCGACGCGCTTCATCCACATGAGCCGCCAGACGGTCACCCATGCGCAGATGGCCGGAAGCCAGCTTGCCGACATGGCCGATAGCCTGACCGTATTTCTGCGTGTCGGTCACGGTGAAGATGGCATTGCTGCCCTTCAGCTCGCCGGTATCGCCAACCTGACCACCGGACTCACCGTAGAAAGGCGTTTCATCGAGTACGATGACGCCTTCCTGACCTGCTGCGATTTCATCCGCTGGCTTACCGTCAACGAAAATAGCTTTCACTGCAGCAGTCAGTTCCAGCTGGTCATAGCCTTTAAACGTTGAAGCCGCATCAATGCGGATCACATTGTTATAATCGGTCCCGAAACCGCTGGCATCACGCGCGCGCTGGCGCTGCTGTTCCATTGCCTGCTCGAAGCCGGCTTCATCAATTTTCAGATCGCGCTCACGGCAAACGTCAGCGGTCAGATCGACCGGGAAGCCGAAGGTGTCATACAGACGGAACACCGTTTCGCCATCCAGGGTGTCCCCGTGCAGCTTAGCCAGCTCTTCATCCAGCAGGGCCAGACCGCGTTCCAGCGTTTTGGCAAATTGCTCTTCTTCGGTTTTCAGTACCTGCTCAACCTGCGACTGCTGGCTTTTAAGCTCGTCACCGGCCGCGCCCATCACCTCAATCAGTGGCGCAACCAGCTTCCAGAAAAAGGTGCCCTGCGCGCCCAACATGTTGCCGTGACGGATTGCACGACGAATGATCCGGCGCAGCACGTAGCCACGGTTTTCATTCGATGGGATCACGCCGTCACACACCAGGAAAGCACAGGAACGGATATGATCCGCGATCACGCGCAGCGATTTGCTGGTCAGATCGCTGGCACCGGTCACGTCAGCCACGGACTTGATCAGTTTCTGGAACAGATCGATTTCGTAGTTGGAGTTCACGTGCTGCAGCACGGCAGCAATGCGCTCCAGCCCCATTCCAGTATCCACGGAGGGTTTAGGCAGCGGCAGCATGGTGCCGTCAGACTGACGGTTGAACTGCATAAAGACGATGTTCCAGATCTCAATGTAGCGATCGCCATCTTCTTCCGGACTGCCTGGCGGGCCTCCCCAGATGTGGTCGCCATGGTCAAAGAAGATCTCGGTACACGGACCACACGGACCGGTATCCCCCATCTGCCAGAAGTTATCGGAAGCGTAAGCACCGCCTTTATTGTCGCCGATGCGGATAATGCGCTCGCGCGGCACGCCCACATCGTTCGCCCAGATATCAAAAGCTTCATCATCGGTCTCGTACACCGTGACCCACAGCTTGTCTTTCGGCAGGTTAAACCACTGCGCGCCGGTCAGCAGCTCCCAGGCGTAGCCAATGGCTTCGCGCTTGAAGTAGTCGCCGAAACTGAAGTTACCCAGCATTTCGAAAAAGGTGTGATGGCGGGCGGTATAACCGACGTTTTCCAGATCGTTATGTTTGCCGCCTGCACGCACGCAGCGCTGTGAGGTGGTGGCGCGGGAGTAGTTACGCTTGTCCTGGCCAAGGAAAACATCTTTAAACTGGTTCATACCGGCGTTGGTAAACAGCAACGTCGGATCATTAGTCGGGACGAGGGAGCTACTGGCTACAACCTGGTGTCCCTTGCTATGGAAAAAGTCGAGAAACGCCTGGCGAATCTCCGCAGTGCTCTTGCTCATAATTGTCCTGGAATCACGCTAACGAACGTTTCGTGGGTCTGATACGCCGGCAGGGTTACCCTTTTCCCGGCAACGCACGAACAAAAAGTGGTGAATAAGATAAATTTTCTTCGGTGGGAAGTAAAACCCCAACGTTGTTCAATCATCAAAATTTGAGAAAATGCTGCGAATATCCTCGGAAAAGAAGCCTTTCGTCATCAGATAGCGCTGCACTTTGGCTTTTTCCTTCCAGTCTGACGGCAGCGGCAGGCCAAACTTACGCTCTGCCACATCATACGCCTGTCGGGTCCAGTCTATCTCTGCCCTGGCGAGAGCTTCGTCCGTCAACGCCTTGTCTACCCCCTTTTGTCCCAGCTCCATGCGGATACGCTGCGGACCATAACCTTTACGACTGCGGCTGACGACATAGCGTTCAGCAAAGTGGGCATCATCCAGGTAGCGATTTTCATGACACCAGGCCACCACCCGATCGATCTGTTCCGGGGTAATGGTTTCCGGCTCCTGCTCTCTGGTTCTGGCATACAGAGCCGCGCGTTCAGCTGACAGCAACAGCTTGCGGCGGAACTCGGCCTCGCTGTGGTCACGCATCGTAAGGATACGCATAGCCCGATCGAGCAGGCGGGCAAACTGGCTACGTTCTGTGGCGTCCGACATCTTACTCCACGGCTTTTCAGCTTGATTAATTCGGTCAGGATAAGGGTAACGAGGAACAGGCGAAGACACAAAAGGAGTTTTGCGACACGCGTCCTGCTCCAGCAGCAATAAAAAAAGGAACGGGGTTTAATCCGTTCCTTTTATCACTCTGCAGGGCAATGAACGCCCTGAGGCGGGAAATCAGAAGTTTTCTTCGCTGGTTTCGTCAACATCTGCGGCATCAGCAACAAAATCAGGCTTGGTGTCCGGGTTGTTGAGCAGCGTGGCGCGCAGTTTTGCTTCAATCTCGCTGGCAACAGCCGGGTTTTCCTTAAGGAAGTTACCTGCGTTAGCTTTACCCTGACCGATTTTGTCACCGTTGTAGCTGTACCACGCACCGGCTTTCTCAATCAGCTTGTGCTTAACGCCCAGGTCCACCAGCTCTCCGAAGACGTTGATGCCTTCGCCGTACATAATCTGGAATTCGGCCTGCTTGAACGGCGCAGCGATTTTGTTTTTCACCACTTTCACGCGGGTTTCGCTGCCCACCACTTCGTCACCCTCTTTGATCGCGCCGATACGGCGGATATCCAGACGAACGGAAGCGTAGAATTTCAGGGCGTTCCCCCCGGTGGTGGTTTCCGGGTTACCGAACATCACGCCAATTTTCATACGAATCTGGTTAATGAAGATCAGCAGGGTATTAGACTGCTTGAGGTTACCGGCCAGCTTACGCATCGCCTGGCTCATCATACGTGCCGCCAGGCCCATGTGAGAGTCACCGATTTCCCCTTCAATTTCCGCTTTCGGCGTCAGGGCCGCAACGGAGTCAACGATGATCACGTCAACAGCACCAGAGCGTGCCAGCGCATCACAGATTTCCAGCGCCTGCTCACCGGTATCCGGCTGAGAACAGAGCAGGTTATCGATATCCACACCGAGTTTTTTCGCGTAGACCGGATCCAGCGCATGCTCCGCATCGATAAACGCACAGGTTTTACCTTTGCGCTGGGCTGCTGCGATAACCTGCAGGGTCAGTGTGGTTTTACCGGAAGATTCCGGGCCATAGATTTCGACGATACGGCCCATTGGCAGACCACCCGCACCCAGCGCAATATCCAACGACAGGGAACCCGTAGAGATGGTTTCCACATCCATGGTGCGGTCTTCACCCAGGCGCATGATGGAGCCTTTACCAAATTGCTTTTCAATCTGGCCCAGCGCTGCTGCCAGTGCTTTTTGCTTGTTTTCGTCAATAGCCATTTCAACTCCTGATTACGCGGGTAAAGCACACATACGCGGCTTTGCATAAATTCACTATGGCAGTGATTATACTGTATGGTCATACAGTATCAAGTTTAATTTTTAAGAAAATGATCGCGCAGCGTCAGCAGCGCCCAAGCCGTTGCCTGACGACGAACCGCTTCCCGGTCTCCCGGAAAAACCTTGCGCTGTGCCTGCGTTTCACGGTTTTCTGCCGCAAAACCAAACCAGACGGTGCCAACCGGTTTTTCCGCAGAGCCGCCATCCGGCCCGGCAATCCCGCTGACGGATAAAGCATAGGTCGCTCCGGCTTCTGCTCGTGAACCTTCGGCCATTTCGCGCACTACCTGCTCACTCACCGCACCATAATTTTCCAGCGAAGCCGTGGTCACGCCAGTCATCTCCTGCTTCGCCTGATTGCTGTAGGTGACCACTCCCCGTTCAAACCATCGGGAACTTCCCGCAATATCAGTGAGAACCTTGGCAATCCAGCCGCCGGTACAGGATTCGGCAGTGGTCACAGTAGCCTTGCGCTTGAGTAACAGCTGCCCCACTTCGCTGCTCAGCTGCGATAACTCATTATCCGTCATGATAACTCCTCACTTCCCCCTGGGATGAAAGTGCAAGGTTAGCATTTTTTGGGAGTACACATGACTGACAGGGAAAAGTGATGCTGGCAACCGCATCCGCCGTGCCGGGGTAATACCGCCTTACAGCGGGACATATGTCGTGATGTTGGTGTCTTTCAGACTCAGAAAACCTCTACGCCCGGCACCTCCTCTGTATTATCGCTAACCAAAGATTAAGATATAAATGATCTTCCAGATAACCTTTTTAAACATGCCATATAAGTATTAAAGAGTAGCTTCAGACCGCTAACTTCGGTTCAGACCGGTATTTTCTGCATCATTTAATAGCACAGTAAATTTACTGATAAAAATTCACCCTCCATCAGTAAACAAAGCCAAAACAAGGCACATTCGCTGCAAAACAAATGAGGAAAAAAGGTCAAAAAAGTAACTTTCATTATATTTTAAAAAAAATGTCTCATGAAGACATTTTCAGGCACTGAATATCATTAATAATCACTTTTACCCGCGGTTTGTCTGGTAGTGCTGTCACAGGGAGAGCGTATCGCGCCTCCGCTCACAAGGGCGCAGGTACCCGGCAGAATCGTCTGCAGCGAGAGCTATGCCTGAGCCCCTCACCCGTGAAGACGATAACATACGTTCATCATTAAAGCCGGGGGCTGACAGAGCGAGGACTACATCGGGGGAAGTTAATTTATGAGAAGACGCTGGCAACAGAGACGATTCAGATTTCTGACCATTACCCTCCCCTCAGAATGTGTTTACATTACGTGGATAAGAACAATGCAGCGTTAGTGATGCAAAAAAATTTTCTCACAGTACTATTTTGTAGTGACTTAAATCACTAAAACGTGTATGTATCTGATAGTAGAAAAGCAGCGTTGATGTTTAGCAAAAATCGATTTACCGAGGAGAAGTATGGAACAAATCATCAAATTGCTGAATATCGCATATATTAATACTTGCGTGACTTTTACGAGCCTGGTTTTCTTCTATTTTTTACTGAGCAGAGACAGTCCTCTCGGCCCAAAATCGGCTATTAATAAGCGAATCATCTATGGATTGGTATGCGGAGCTGTGTCAGCCTTTCTTGATCAGGATGTGTATCGTATAAGTGATGTCGTCTATTACAGCTTCGAGATAATACCAATAATCATTTGTACTTTTTATGTTGGCTGGCTAAGTGCATCATGTGCGTTCCTGATAAATTTCTTTTTCACCGGCATGTTCACCCCTGACAATATATTTGTATTTTCGATGCTGATGGGTATTTTTTATTTTAGCCCGTGGAAAAACAACACGATTAGAACGTTCAATATTGCCATTTCTATTGTAATCATAATCCGGTTAATTGTAGCATTGCCCTACCTTAACACGGGTGGGTTAGTTTGGGGAGCTCTGGCGTATCAGATTGCAACCTTGTTTTGTTTTTCTATCTGTTATCATTCTCTGAGCAGTCATTTTTATTTTGTTAAAAAATTCTTCAATGAAAAAAATAAGGCAGCAAGCGATTTTCTGACCAAGACGTTAAACCGAATGGGTTTCGAGGAGTATATTGAGGTATCTCTGAGAAACAGTTCTGAATTTTGCATAGCTATACTGGACGTTGATTATTTTAAGCGTGTGAATGACGTTTATGGTCATGCAACAGGTGATGTCGTATTGGTGAAAATAGCTGACATTATCAGAGAAAACCTCAGAAGTGATGATGTCCTTGGGCGCTTTGGTGGCGAAGAGTTTGTGCTACTCATCGACATCAATACCTTAGAAGAGGGGGTTGAATGCTGTGAGAGGATACGACACGCCGTCGAACGGACAGTGTTTACCAGCCTGGACAATGACAGCTTTAACGTCACCCTCTCTTTGGGGGTTGCTTACTATAATCCCGATATAAGTCTGCAGGAAAATATTATTGTTGCAGATCGGGCACTTTATCAGTCAAAGAATAGCGGTCGCAACCGCACAACAAGCATCCAGTGACTTCACTCTGCACATTATTTTCCTGACGTATCCTCCCTCCCATTGGGATTTTGCAACGATCATAAAGGGGACACCCAATATTAATGGTGTCCCCTTTATTACAAATTATTTCCCAAGCAATTGATAAAATGTTGGGTTATCCGCGCATTGTCCCCCCCCGCATTCGAGCACGGTTGAGATCAGGTTTGCGACTATCAGCAGGGCAAACAGCACAATGGTGATCTTCCCCCACATCGGAACGGTGATAGTTTTTTCTGTTTTCGGACGATCGTTACTTATCAGCATCATAATGGCGATCGCCACTACCGCAATGATCGATGCCAGCAAAGCCCAGGTATAAAAATGCAAGTCCAGGAAGAGTGACCCGTAGCCAGAATCCCCCGGCAGAATATGTAAAAACATTTGACGTGCTGCAATTGAGCCGGTCACCACACAGCCAATCAACGCTATACCGTAATGCGCACTTTTAATGCCGAAGCGTACATTAAACAAGAAACCTGAACCAATCAATATCAGTCCAATGCGTTGTAACAAACAGAGCGGGCAAGGTAAATCAAACAGTGCCAGTTGATAATAAAAAGCCACCAGCAGGGCTGTACTGACGCCAAACAAGCCGATGATATTCAGCCCCATTGCCAGCCCGTTGTCTTGAGTCCCCTTTATTGGAGTCACCATGATTAAATTCCTGTCAGAATGAAAGAGTTAGCGGGTCGGTGGCGTGATGCTTGAACCAGAATAAGGTGATGATTAACAGAATTGACCACAAGATATAAGTTAATTTCTTTTTGCCGGCTACAGCACTCAGCACCGTGCCCAAAGCGATAAGAAAGGGCAGGAACATATACATGATAAACCTCCGTGATGGCCATAAGGTGAGTGAGAATCAAACGTTTATAAAGCCGCATTTTTTGACTGCGCATTTACTGATAGGAAAAAGTGATGCTGGCAACCGCATCCGCCGTGCCAGGGGTAATATCGCCCGTGCGGATATAACGGGCCTGAAACGGTAACGTCAGCGTTTCTGCCTGTGAGGTACTTTGAATCAGGAACTGGCCGACAGTCGAATTCAGAGAGCTGTCCGGTCCCAGCGGCAGAGGCCCGGTGTTGTTATAGAAAAATTGAACGCCCACACCGCCAGCCGTGGAATCAGGCGTCAGTGAAACCGTATCCGTGGTATTGGTTGGGTCGGTCTGGTCGGTCACCACAGCATGCAGTGCAATATTGGCATCACAGTTCAGGTTAACGGAAAAATTCTTCAACGCAGAGGTGCTGTTGACCGCATTAAATGACCGGACATCCAGACTTCCCATATCAACCGGTACGCTGGGCGTATTGATGGTACAGCCCGTGGCATTCACATTAATGGACGTCGGACTGATGATCACTTTGGCCGTGGCAACTTCATTATTATATGCGGTCAATACGGCTGCATTAATCGTCGGCGTGGTGTAAGTCCCGCTGGCCAGAGGCTGCCCGGTTTTCACAAAGGTGACCTTAGCCGACCATCCTAACTCCGTTGCGGTACCATTTGTTCCCTCTGCGGGATAGGTCTGGGTAATACCGCTTTGCAGCGGAACATATGTCGTACCATTGGTATCTTTTAGCCCCAGAATAAACCCTACACCCTGCACACCCGTTTCAAACACGGCGTAGCTCACACCTTCCACCACCACCGTCTGGCCAGAGGGAACCAGGTCACTTGCAGGTTCCATCGTGCCTTTGGAGCACCAGTATACCCAACCGCACCAGAAAACCTGGTTAACCGTTGCTGAAGCACTCCAGTTGCCGCCAATAATACTGCCGCCGGTAACGGAGTCCGCCGGCCCGGAATAGCTCATCTGGCCTGGCGACAGAGTGATATCTGAGGACCAGTTCAGCGCGAAGGCGGGACGAAAGCAACCTAGCCCGGCCAGGATAAACACCACCGCATATTTCATAAAACTTCTCATTAAAAACTCCCCCAGTGCCGGAAGAAAGATTAACCCGAACACCCTCAAAGATACTCAACCGTATAAGTTGCTCTTGCGGTAACGTCACCCGGCGTAACAGGTAACTGTGTCGCGACCATTCGCGCATAAAACAGCATATCCACACTGTTTACCCCGGTAAGACTGTAAGCGGCAGTGGCCGTATTGAGCGGAATGATCGTGTTGCCGCTATCGAGCAGCGAAATAGCCACACCTGTTGCCCCACCTTCATCGGTTTTTAAATAACGGCTGTCATGGTTATCCACCTCACCACTGAAAGTGACCTTTGCGCCTTTAAACGTGGGTCCACACTCTTCCAGCCTGATGGTAAATGGCGTTTTGATCTGGCTGACGGCACCCACCGCTAAAAACTGACGCAGGGAGATATTTCCCAGTCGGATATTGATATTTTCAGAGTCGGTTGAGAGCGTACAGGTATTGCCATACAGCACACCCGTCACATGAATATAAACGTCATAAGCTGACGTAAATTGCGGCCAGCCCCCAATAATCAGTAACGGTAATAACAGCCGGATTATCGACTTCATTGACACACCAGTCCTTGTGTATAGATATTGGTATTGGGGTTGTAATTCCCGGCCTCAAGGTGGTAACGGGCGACACAGCGCTGATGCGCTTCTCGCCCCCATTGAGCAATCAGCACGCCATTTTCCGGGAGTCCTGAAAGCCACAGCGCACCCGCATCGCCGACAATCCCGGTGGCGTCTTCACTGTTTTTCAGCGCAACGGTGGTCCCAAAAGGCAGCCATGCGCCCTCTTTTTTGATAGCAAAGATGGCCCGATACCCCATCCGCGTCCCAAGGGTGGCGCGCGCCATCGCACCATTATTAGGAATTTTGCTGACGATGGACTGGGGAATTTCAATGTTATCCCCCAGGGTTTTTACATCCAAATCCACACGGTTCTCACGGTAAGGCGAGGCATAGGGGATCACGGCGTACCCCCGGGAATCGGTATAAATTCCTTTCTGATTACCCACTTTAATATTGGCGGCGCCAGGAGCCTTCACCAAAATATTGGTATTCCCTAACGGCTGGCTTAACGTAATGCCATTTTCGTGCAGGACAATGCCGCCATTCACGCCATAATTATAATAACGGCTGTCTGGTGTATAGCTGTATCCGGCATTGTAAATCCCCGTTCTGCCCTGGTACTGCATCGACATATCCGCCCCGCTTTGATTATTGCTGCGGGCGCCGTAACGAGCGTTAAGACTGTAATTTAAATTGTCATGATCCGGGACATAACCGCTGATTCCGGTGGTATGGGTCGTGCCATTACGGGCACTGTTGGTCATGGAATATCTGGCCCGTGAGCCCGGCAGCAATTTATCCAGTGGAACAGAGGCCGAGAATGCGATCGTATTTTCATTTTTGTCAGACCAGATAGTCTGGCTGCGCTGCCACGCCAGGCCCAGGGAGATCGCTTTCCAGCTGGTGTTATAAGCCACCTGCATGCTGTTAGTCGTTTTACCGGAGTTCCAGTAGCGCTGTTGATCCAAAGAGAGCGAGAGCGAGCCATACCCGTCAATGCGCTGTGACAGCAGCAGCTGATTGTGCATTTTGCGCGAGTAATTCAGATTGTAATAACTGCTGGTGTCAACGACCGGCTGTCCCTGCTCATCCAGTGAAACGGTATTTCCGCCCCCCTTCATACGTTTGTAAGCCGTATCGCCCAGGGTATAAAAACCTTTGGTGGTGTATTGCCACGAATAAAAGTTAAGGGTCGTCCCGGCAGTATTCAGTACCTTGCTGTAACGAAAACGCACTGAATCACCGTTGTGACTGCTGTTATCCGGCAGCGTGCTGTTGGCATGGATAACATCGACAGAAAAGGCACCATATGCGCCAAGATTCTGACCAGCCCCTGCCGCATAAGCGCGATAGCGGTCAGAAAACTGTACTCCGCCATAAAATGTCAGCCCGTAACGCCAGCCATAGAAAAAGTCGTTCTGCGTAAAGGCCGGATCCGTCTGCTGATCGCCACCACGGAACTTGCCCGCACTGAGGGAATATTTCAGTTGTCCCGGCCGGACCAGATTGGGTACGCTGGCAAAAGGCACGACATAATGGGTAACCTGGCCGTCGCTTTCTTCAATCGAGACGTCCAGATCGCCACCTGATGACGTCGGATAGAGATCGTTAATGATAAATTCGCCAGGCGTTACGCTGGTCTGATAGATCACATTGCCGTTCTGGCGAATACGCACCGTGGCATTGGTTCGTGCAATGCCTCTGACCTCCGGTGCGTAGCCCCGGATGCTGTTTGGCAGCATGTTGTCATCAGACGCCAGCAGCACACCCCGAACGCCCGCACTGTCAAAAATGGCGGAAGAGGTATAAGTCTCTCCCAGAGTGGCCTGGGCTTTTAACGGCACAATATCCCGTTGCAGGGTGGTGCTGATATGAGTCCACTTTCCCCCCTGGCTATTGGTATAGTTCCAGTTGGAGGTATCCCTTATCCGCCATGCGCCCAGATTAATCCCGCTGTTCAGACCAAAGAAATAGTTGGTACGCTGCCAGCGGCTGTCACCCAGATATTCGCTTTGTGAACCATTAGCGATATAGCTGACAAAAGCGGAATTAATCCCCTGTTCCCAGCTTGAAGGGCTGATAAAACCCCTTGGCCTTTTCTGCATGAGTACCTGTGGGAACGTCAGCTTGAGGGTCAGTTTTCCGGCATCGAAGTCGCTTTTAATATCATGTCCCCGGAAAAGATCCGTTAAAGCCATGCAGCCATCCTGCGGCGATAATTTGACGGCATGACGGCGATCCAGCCCCAGTTCATCCATTTCTTTGCCAGTGAAGCAGGGAAGTAGCTGTGGCGTGCCGTTAATCATCCCGGCAATAAACGTGACCTCCTGGTCCGCGACAAATTCACCGTTCACGAAGACAGCCGTGCGGTATTTCCCTGCCGGAATATCACTGCCTTTTTCCAGCCAGGATAAATCAGCCACGTCGCCATCTTTTCCGCCGAGGAAAAGTGGGTTGAACTGGTAGTTGTCCTGTGCAGCAGCCTGGTGTATGACCAGCAAAAGCGCGCCTGCTACTGCATTTTTCCGGAAAAAAGGAAGGAGAGTCATAGGGTTCTTCTGTCACTCGTTAGCGTAGAACGGATAAACGTTAATCCAGCTTTTTACTGACCAGCGTCGTCCACGCGCCATAATCATTGATGGTCTGATAACTGAAGTTTTTCGCTCCGTTAAAACTTCCCGGGACTACCGAGCTTACTTTTGGCGGCAGCATCAGGGGTTTCATTTCTTTACCATCCACCCGTAACGTAACCAGCGTCAGATAATAGGGCGTCGGATTATTAAGCGTCAGTTGCCCCCGGCTGAGAGAGCCGGTGATTTTTTTATGGGCTTCAGACATTTTTTCAGCCAACCCTGCCGGACGATAAAAAACCTTGATGCGGCTGGCGGCGGCAAGCTGCAGGGTATTATTTCCCTGAGTGCCACTCTGAGGGATGGCTTTCACCGTCATCCAGTAAAGTGTTTCTCTGTCAGTCGGTAAGCCTTTACCAGTAAAAATAATCCGCAGAGTATTTTCATTATTTGGCCTTAATACCGATAAAGGCGGAACCACCACAAAATCCTGCGTTTTAATCCCGGCGGCGTTATCCAGCCAGGTCTGAATAAGAAAAGGCGAAGTAGTATGAGTATTACGGATATCCAGCGAAGCTTGTTTATCTCCGGCATGATAAACCAGGCGGGTCATTCCCAGCCCCACTCCGCCAGCACTGGCGAATGCAGGTAACAGCAATGAACATATCGCCAAAAAGAGAGCAGGAATACGCATAATAATTGACCTCAGGGGAAAAAAAGATTCAGGATCGTGCCGACCCTGAATCCAGGTTAATTTAATCAGGAATAAGTCAGTGTGTAAGTCGCAACAGCACTTGCATCACCTGAAGTCACGCTGCCCTTCTCAGTGTGATATTTCGCAGAGAAGTTCAGGGTGTTGCTACCCGCACGCAGGGCAGTACCACCACTGGCTTCATTTAACTTAACCTGTGAACCCGTTTCATCATAAATACGAATTGACAGGTTCTGTGCTGAACCACTGCCACCATTGACACCGGTAGCCAGTCCACTGACATCGTCTGCATCAGCCGTTCCGGAGAAGGTTACGGCAACATTTTTATAAGTACTGTTGTCACAATCTTCAAGACTGATGGTGAAGGCTTTGCCTGTGGCAAGCGTGGTGCCTGCAGTGGCTAAAGAAGCCGTACGAACCTGCCCCATATTAATATTCTGAACCGCAGAACCGCTTGAGACAGCACAGGCTGCTGTAATAACGCTACCCTCAAAATTCAGGGTGCCACCATCGACAGTAACCGGTGTAGGATCTTCGGCCCAGGACATTGCAGGCAGCAGAGCCAATGCACCACAAAATGACATTGCTGTAACGGATTTCAGCTTAAAACGCATAATTACATTCTCCATATGTAAACAACTTTCGAAAATAGCCACCCTGTTAATAACAATGAAAGACAATTCCTGGCCCCTCTTTATTATTCGTGTACTATGATCGTTAACCATAAATTAAGATATAAATTATCTTCCCGATAACGTTTGTAAAAATTCCCTATAACAAAATTAAAACAACTCAACGCGTGCAATCAGACTGCCAACTCCGGCTTATACCGGTATTTTTCTCTGCCATTTAAAAGAGCTGTTAATTTACCGGGTGAACTTTAACCTCTCATCAGTAAACAAAGCCCAAACAATTCACACTCGTTGCAAAATAAAAACGACAAAAAGGTCAAATGACTTAAATTTTTTTATTATTATTTTTTGAAAAAGAGTAATTAGGATGATTGCGGGTAGTGAAAACGCTGCGTATTCGCGAACTTCAGCAGGTTAACTGGCGTTTCGTTCAGACGGGAAATGTATCGTGCCCCCTGAGGGGCGCAGGCATGGGTTTCAGCGTTTCAGCGCCACCATAAACAAGCGGGGGAAAGGCATCAGCACGTTACCCTCCGGACGAACGCTGTAGGCTGATTTCAGCTCCTGCAGATAGTGAGTGAGAAAAGCGTGCTGTTCTTCCTCCTCCAGGGGAGAAAGAAAGGGGCGCAGACCGGTCGATCTCAGCCAGTCGACCATTGCCTGGTGTGAAGGCATCACGTGATAGTAGGTCGTACGCCAGATATCCACTGAACACCCTGCAGAGCAGAGCAGGTCGTAATATGCTTCAGTGGTCAGTAAGCGCTTACATTCAGTTGCCTCGGGGGCAATTTTATTGCGAAAAGCGGGCAGCTCACCCACTTTGCGCATCAGGCTGTGGGTGGGCTGATCAAGATTATCCGGCATCTGAACTGCCAGCACGCCCCGTTTCGCCAGCTGAGACACCAGGTGCGGCAGTAACTGCTGGTGATCGGTCAGCCACTGCAGCGAAGCATTCGCATAAATCACCTCCTGCGGCTTTTCGGCCTGCCAGCTGCGGATATCCGCCTGCACGAACTGGCAGTCGGGCAGACGCTTCAGCGCCTGTTCCAGCATGGCCTGTGAACTGTCCAGTCCGGTGATCAGCGCTGAGGGCCAGGCTTCGCGCAGCAGTTCTGTGCTGTTACCAGGGCCGCAACCGAGATCGGTGGCAAAGTTCACTTCACGGCGGGGAATACGGGAGAGTAACTCTTTGGCCGGCCGGGTGCGTTCAGCCTCGAACTGACGATAGAGATCGGGATTCCAGTCTTTCATTTGTTCCTCGTTAAATCGATCAGCCACGCTGTTTACTGTAGAGCTTGAACGGCGCCGGGAAAAGAACAAAATTGCAACAAAGCGGTGCCGGGTGGGCGATCCAAAAAGAGTTTTAACAGGCCGTGAATTT
Source organism: Erwinia amylovora (assembly GCA_050311775.1). Taxonomy (GTDB): domain Bacteria; phylum Pseudomonadota; class Gammaproteobacteria; order Enterobacterales; family Enterobacteriaceae; genus Erwinia; species Erwinia amylovora_A. The sequence goes on from JBNONK010000004.1 coordinate 41,058, forward strand.
ACCGGCAGCCAGCCAGCGCCAGCGCGAGGTCGTCAAGCAGATCCTGCTGGTCTTCAATACCAACGGACAGGCGGATCAGATCGTCCGGGCAGCGCGAACCTTCTCCTTCCGTCCGGCGACGATGTTCAATCAGGCTTTCGGTTGAACCTAACGAGGTGGAATGGCGGAATATTCGGGTTTGCCGGCACAGTTTCGCAGCAGCGTCTGCTCCTCCTTTCAGCTGGAAAGAGAGCATCGCGCCAAATCCGCCCTGCATCTGGGCGCAAGCCAGTGCATGATGGGGACTGTCCGCCAGGCCGGGATAATGGACTGCCGATACCTGTTGCTGCTCAGAAAGCCAGCACGCTAAAGCCAGCGCATTTGCCGACGCTCTTTCCAGCCGCAGCGCCAGAGTACGCATCCCGCGCAGCAGCAACCAGGCTTCCATCGGTTGCAACACCGACCCGGATGCCGTTCGGTAAGCGTTGATGTTATCCCACCATGCGTCCTGTCTGGCCGTAATCAATGCTCCCGCTGTGAGATCGCCATGACCGTTGAGGTATTTCGTCGCGGAATGCAGCACCACATCGGCACCCAGCGACAGCGGGTTCAGCAGCAGCGGCGTCGCCACTGTTGCATCAACAATCAGCCTGGCGCCCGCCTGACGGGCAATCGCGGCAATTTTGGCAATATCAGGAATTTTCCACGTCGGATTGGTCGGCGTTTCCACCCAGATTAAACGGGGACGGGCGGTGAACGCTGCGTAGTTTATTGCTTCCGGATCGCACAGGTCAGCCAGCACCAGGGTCACGCCCAACCGCTGGCAATACTGACTGATGATATGACAAAACTCATAATAGCAGTCGATCTCAAGCACCACGGCATCTCCCGGCTGCAGCGTGGAGAGCACAGCCCAGGCTGCTGCTGCACCTGCGTTGAATACCGCGCAAGCCTGTCCGCCTTCCAGTTTGCTCAGCAGTTTCTCTGCCAGCTGCACAGCAGAATTGCCGCTGCGGGCGTAACCCAAAGCGCCCTCGTGACCGTCGATAACCGAGGTCACGCTGCTTTGTACCGATGGCACAAGGCCACCGCTGTACGGATCGGTAAAATGATCCAGTCCGGCTAAAAGTGTGGCGTTTTTTGTGATCACGACTTGTTTCCTGCTGTTTTTTTGGCCATTATCGATTGTCGACAACCGATTGTCTGTATTTTGACCACCTGTTTTATCTCCTTTATCTGCCTGGTCAACGTTCCTGATCACTATGAGGTATGCATGAAATCGTCCCAACCTGAGGATACAGACGTAAAAATCACCGGGATTGTGCAGGGTATCGAATCCCGGCTGATTGCCCTGCGCCGGGATATTCACGCACATCCGGAACTCGGATTTGATACTGTCCGCACTGCGGAAGTCGTGGCGAAAGAGCTGGAGAGACTGGGCTATCAGCCGCTGCGGGGTATCGGCAAAACGGGGATCGTGCTGGATATTCACGGTGAAGAGAAAGGGCCAAACCTGCTGCTTCGTGCCGATATGGATGCGTTGCCAATTGAAGAGAAAACCGGCCTGTCCTTTGCCAGCGTCTACCCCGGCAAAATGCATGCCTGCGGTCACGACCTGCACACTGCCACCCTGCTCGGCGTGGCTGCCACGCTGAAAGAGCTGCAGCCCAGGCTGAAAGGTTCGGTCCGCCTGGTCTTTCAACCAGCAGAAGAAACAACGGAAAGTGGTGCCGCTGCGATGATTGCCGATGGCGCAGCGCAAGGGCAGGATATGGCAATTACTTTCCACAACCGGCCGGAACTGGCAGCAGGCAATATCCTGCTGACGCGTGGGGCCAGCACGGCTTCCTGCGATGAATTTGACGTGGTGGTCACCGGTATTTCCGGCCATGCTGCCCGCCCTCACGCAGCAGCCGATCCGATTGTCGCAACGGCGTACCTCATTACCCAGTTGCAAACCGTTATCTCCCGGGAGATGGACCCGGCGCAGTCTGCGGTACTGACTGTCGGCCATATTGAAGGCGGCGCGATCCACAACATCATTCCGGATTCCTGCCTGTTCCGGGGAACGGTACGTGCCCGTTCCGGTGCCTCGCGCGATCATGTGGAAACCGCCTTCCGCCGTATCTGTGCTGGCGTGGCGCTGTCGATGAATGTGAAAGTGGATATCAACTACCAGCGTGGCGTTCCTCCCCTGCTGAATGACGACCGAATGGTCGATCTCGCCGAGAAGAGTCTCACCAGTCAGTTCCAGAAACAGCCCGAAATCCAGCAGGGCCATAGCTTTGGCGCCGAGGACTTCTCGTACTTTTCAGATCTGATGCCTGCCTGCCAGATCCATATCGGATCGGGGCAACCGGGACGTGACGACCACGTACATAACTCTGACTACCAGCCGGACGAGAGCTGCATCTCTCTGGGCGCCATCGCCCTGACACGCTTAACGCTGGATATTCTTTCTTAACTTTTTTCTCATTTAACAGGGGTAACTGATGAATCTGACACGCAAACGTTTTCTTTCCGGCGCAGTCGCCGCTCTCGGCCTGCTGGTTCTGCCACAATTGCAGGCGCGGGATCTCTCTTCACTGACCTTCGCTACCGAGGCCGCCTTCCCTCCTTATAACATGACCACGCCGGCTGGTGAGATCGTTGGCTTTGAGCCGGATATGATTAAAGAGGTCGCCAAACGTGCTGGTTTCAGCTACAAGCTGGTCGCCCAGAGCTGGGGTGGGATGATCCCCGGCCTGTTAGATGGCAAATACGATGCGATTGTTGATGCCGTCTCGATCACGCCTAAACGCCAGGAAACCATTAACTTCACCAGCCCCTATATTAACGGCGGTTCCGGCTTCGTGACCACCAAAGACAGCAGCGTGACCAGCCTGCCAGGCACCGGTACCCGTATTTCGCTGACCGACGAGGCGAACAGTAAAACTGCCATCGACAACATTGCCAAAATCATCAAGGGCAAAACCATTGGCGTGCAGGTTGCCACCATCCAGGCTGACTTCCTGCAGAAATACTTCGGCAATATCGCCACCATCCGTACCTACCCGGGCGGCAAGGATACCTTCTTCGACCTGGATGCCGGGCGCGTGGACATGGTGATGGCCGCAGTGCCTAACCTTACCGCTTATGTCAAACGTACCAACGGCAACGGCGAACTGACCGGTTACACCTTCCAGAACGGTGTGCTGGGGTCAGGCTCGGCTATCGGACTGCGTAAAGACGACACAGAGCTGCAGGCGAAGCTGAACGCCGCTATCGACTCGATGGTGAAAGACGGCACGATGAAAGCCCTGATCGTGAAGTGGTTCGGCATGGATTTGTCGCCAAAAGCGTAAGGGGAAATCAATATGGGCATTGACTGGCAGCTCCTCGGCTTCGGCCCTGAGGGGTGGGGCCCCGTACTGCTGAAGGCTGCCGGGGTCACGGTTTCCGTTTCCCTGTGCGCCTTTCTGCTTGGCTCGGCCATTGGCAGCCTTGTCGCCTGGGCAAAACTTGCTGGTAACCGCTGGCTGAGGCGCATCGCTGAAGGCTACACCGTCGTCCTGCGCGGCGTGCCAGACCTGATTGTTATCTACATTTTCTATTTTGGCGGACGTCAGGTGTTGGCCTTTTTCGGTCACGCACTGGGATTTGCCGGTCCTTTTGACATCAGCGGTTTTGTTGCCGGAGCGCTGGCCATCGGCCTGATTTCCGGAGCCGGACAGGGTGAAGTCTTCCGTGGTGCTTACAGCACCATCCCGAAAGGCACGCTGGAAGCAGCGACGGTGGTGGGAATGGGAAAATGGTTGATGTTTCGCCGGGTGATTGTGCCGCAGGCCTTGTCCACGGCGATCCCCGGCCTGGGCAATCAGTGGCAGTCGGCAATCAAAGAGTCCGCACTGGTTTCTGTTACCGGGCTGGTCGAGACCATGAATCAGGTGCAGGTTGCCTCCGGGTCCACCCAGATGCCGTTCTTTTTCTTTGGCGTCGGCGCGTTGATTTATCTGGTGATCACCACCGTCTCTGAACTTGTTATTCGCCAGGCGGAGAAATGGTCCTTGCGCGGTCAGAATTACCATCAGCTTTAAGGGCTCGGTACATGGATATTCCCTTTATACAACAAACCTTTCTTAAGCTGCTGACCGGATTGCCGCTGACGCTGAACCTGGCGGTGCTTTCGCTGCTGGGCGGAGGGATCCTGGCGCTGATCCTCAATCTGCTGCGCGCCAGCGGGCCGGGCAGCTATGTGGCAAAAGGCTATGTGTTTCTGTTTCGCGGCACACCGCTGCTGATCCAGATTTTTATGATCTATTACGGGCTGGGCAATGTCAGTGTTATCCGTCACAGCTTTTTGTGGCCTTTTCTGCGCGATCCCTACTGGTGCGGGCTGCTGGCTTTGATCCTCAATGATGCGGCTTATACCTCAGAGATCCTGCGTGGCGGTATCCGCGCGGTGCCAACAGGATCGATTGAAGCGGCCCGGGTTTGTGGCATGTCCCGGTTGACCATTCTGCGACGTATCACCCTGCCGATCGCCATCCGTCAGGCCTTGCCCGCCTACAGTAATGAGGTGATTTCGATGGCGAAATCGACTTCGCTGGTCAGCACCATCAGCCTGATGGAAGTAACCGGTATCGCCAACGCAGAGGTTTCATCCACTTACCGGGCGCTGGAAGTGTTTATCAGCGCGGCGGTGATCTACCTGGTTATCTCCCTGGTGGTGACCAAAGCCCTGGCCCAGTTTGAAAAATTTCTTTCACCCGATAAGTCCGGAGCAAGAGCATGAGCACACCTACCCTGACGCTGCGCAATATTAAAAAAAGTTTTGGTCAGCATGAGGTGCTGCACGATGTCAGCCTGACCGCCAACGACGGGGATGTTATCTCGCTGATTGGTGCCAGTGGCTCAGGCAAAAGTACCCTGCTACGCTGTATCCCGTTGCTGGAAGTGGCGCAGGGCGGAGAAATTCAGCTGGCCGATCAAAGCATCAACCTGAACGGTAGCAACGGCGTACTGAACAAGGCGCAACAGGCGGCGATCAAAAATATCCGCAAGCAGCTGGGCTTTGTGTTTCAGAGCTTCAATCTGTGGCCGCACCGGACCGTGCTGCAAAATATCATTGAAGCACCAATCCACGTGCAGAAGCGTAACCGCAAAGAGTGTATTGAAGAGGCAGAAGCTCTGCTGGAGAAAGTCGGCCTGTTTACCAAACGGGATGCCTGGCCCGCCCATCTGTCCGGCGGTCAGCAGCAGCGCATTGCCATTGCACGGGCGCTGGCCCAGCATCCGAAAGCTATTTTATTTGATGAACCGACCTCTGCGCTGGATCCTGAGCTGGTCGGCGAGGTATTGAAAGTGATTCGGGGTCTGGCTGAGGAAGGCCGGACAATGATTATTGTGACCCACGAAATGGGCTTTGCCCGCGAAGTGTCGAACAAAGCGATTTTCCTGCACCAGGGAATGATTGAGGAGCAAGGCCCGCCGGAGCAGGTCTTTTCCACCCCCGGTTCGGAGCGTTGCCGCGCCTTCGTCAGCAGCCATTTCCAACGCAACTATTGAGAGAGGCTGATGGACAAACAGCATCCCATTGAACGCAAAAGTTTGCAGGACAACGCCATTGACTGGCTCAGGCGTGAGATTGTTCATGGCCGCCTGCCGCCCGGTGAAGTGCTGACGGAAACCGCACTGGCTCAGCAGATGGGCGTTGGGCGCGGCACGGTGCGCTCCGCGCTTTTTGCGCTGGAAGCTCAGGAGCTGGTGGTCCGTTCGCCCTATGCCAGCTGCCATGTCGCGCCGCTGAACGCGGAGATCATCTGGGAGATTTATACCCTGCGGGAAGCGCTGGAGTGCCTGGCGGCGAGGATCTTCGTCAGCCGCCGTACCCCGCAAAGCCTGGAGAAGCTCAGCCAGGCTTTTGCCGGGCTGGTGCGGGCGGAAACGGGCGATATGGACAGGCGCGTTGAGGCGGATTTGTGCTATCACCGGACGCTGGTGAAGGCGACCGGCCACGGACATCTTGACCGTCGCCACAAGCTGCTGCAGGACAAAATGGAGTGGCTGTATCGCTGGTCTGAAGGCTACTGGCCGCAGCGGGAACCGCTGGAGCAGGGACACCGGGAGCTGCATGCCGTGCTGACCGCAGGCAGTGAGGATGAGGCGGAAGAGATGACACACCGCCACATTCAGACCTCACTGGCAGAGGATTTGCAGGGATATGCAGCCCTTTCCTGCGAGGCGAATTCCCCCGCTTAGCGGGCGTCCCGTACGGCTTCACCCAGCTGCCACACCGCCATCGCATAGTGGTTGCTGTGGTTGTAACGGGTGATCACGTAGAAATTCGGCAGCCCGTACCAGTACTGATAATATTTGCCCATATCAAAGCGCAGCAGGCTGGCCTGCTGATAACCGTTCAGCGGCACCTGCGGTGACAGACCGGCTTGAGAAAGCTGAGCCATGGTGTAGCGGGTTTTAAAGCCGCTCTCCATCAATGGAGCCTGGCCGTTCGCCGGAACGGCAATCCCGCCGCCCTTCTGCCAGCCATGTGCGCTGAAGTAGTGCGCCACGCTGCCTATGGCATCGACCGGATCCCACAGGTTGATATGGCCATCACCGTTAAAGTCGACCGCATACTGCTTAAAGGAAGAAGGCATAAACTGGCCATAACCCATCGCTCCGGCGAAGGAGCCGCGCAGATCGAGCGGATCGTCTTTCTCTTCTCTCGCCATCAGCAGGAAGGTTTCCAGCTCGCTGCTGAAATAATCGGCCCGGCGCGGATAGTCAAACGCCAGCGTCGCCAGCGCATCGATAATGCGGGTTTTGCCCATCACACGGCCCCAGCGGGTTTCCACGCCGATAATGCCGACAATGATTTCTGGCGGCACGCCATAGACCTGCCAGGCGCGGTTCAGCGCATCCTGATACTGGTTCCAGAACTGCACGCCGTTCTGCACGTTATTCGGCACGATAAATTTGTTGCGGTAGCGGATCCACGCCCCGTTTGGTCCGGTGGGTGCCTGATAGGAAGGCGCCTGGCGATCCATCAGCCGCAACACAAAATCCAGTCGCTTAGCCTGCGCCAGCACGTCGTGCAGTTGCTGGCGATCAAAGTTATGTTCACGCACCATTTTATCGATAAAAGCAGCCGTCGCCGGGTTACTGGCGAAATCCCCTTCCAGCGGGGCGATGTCGTGCGAGGGCTCCAGCAGAAAACCGTTGCCGCCTCTGAAAGGATTACCGTGAGGTTCAGCCTGCTCAGGGGCTTTGGAGCTGCTGCAGGCCGAGAGAAGAAGGAGCGCGGGCAGAATGGTGGCCAGATAACGCATTGAATATCCATATGGGCGATAAGAGTTGCCGTTATGGTAAAGCATTGCCTGGCGTGAAGAAAAGCAGATGTTATGTAAAGCCGTGACTCATTGAAGTTTGTTTACTTTTTTCTGCGATACCCCGCACCCCTGCCCTGTGCGGATTGACACAATAAAAATAAAACGCTATTTCAATAATGTGATTTTGTCTCATAAATTGTTCAGGAGGAATGATGAGTAAGCAGGCTGCAATACTGTTAGCACCGGGTTTTGAAGAAGCAGAAGCCTTTATTATTATTGATATTTTGAACCGTCTGCACGTCACGGTTACCACCGTTGGCTGCCATACCGTCCGTGAGATACCGAGCTACCATAATGTGCTGGTGGTGGCCGATGTGTTACTGGCGGATTTGCAGGATGAGGTGTTTGATGCGGTGGTGATCCCTGGTGGCCCGGAAGGTACGGTGAATCTGGCGGCCAACCCTCTGGTGACGACGTTTATCCGGCGCCACGATGATGCCGGGAAATGGATCGCCCCGATCTGTTCGGCTGCGGCCAGGGTTCTGGGAGGCCACCATCTGCTGAAAGGACGGCGCTATACCTGTTCCGGGGATTTACACAAAGCGGTGACGGATGGCTTCTACAGTCCGGAAGAGGTGGTGGAAGACGGTAACCTCATTAGCGGCAAGGGGCTGGGTAAGAGTTTCGAGTTTGCCTTCCAACTGGCATGGCGATTAACCGGCGATACGCAAACCGCTGATTTCCAGGCTGAACATATCTACTTTGACCACTGGCGGAGTGGGGAGCGCTGAGGTTTGCGGGACAAGTTGCGATGATGTCGCTGAAAGCGTCGCAGTAGCTGCAATAAGGTGTCGCTTTGCATTTGGCTTTTCACACCCCAATGACCCGCTCCTTTTCTTAAGAACAGGAGCGGTGATGGTTCAAGGGTGCTTGCGGCAGGTCCGATTCATACCATCAGCGCAATGTTTTTGAGAAACAGACGGCTTCTGTCCTGCCTGTGTAGGGACCGTAATGCTCAATGCGGATATATCCATTTTTCTCGTAGAAATTTACAGCCCGATGATTGATGTGTCGGGTTTCCAGTCTGAGTTCGCAATACCCCATCTCTGCTGCAGATGCTTCCAGAAAAGTAAGCAAAGCTTTCCCAACCCCAGGCACACTTCGGTCTGAGAACATTCTTTTAAGCTCGGCTATGTTCCGCGTTAACGGCCTGATAGCGCCACATCCTATTGCTTCGCCATGTGCATTCTTTGCCAGTACCCATGCGGCCTTATCATCATACATCTCTTCAGCGGTGAAATTACTTTTTCCGTTATCACCCGTAATATCGGCAAGTTCTGCTGACAGCATTTCAATTAAGCGACGGGAATCTGAAGAAAATGGATCTGACTTCTCTACGGTTATCATGGTCCTCTCCTGCTAAATAGCTCTGACTGGCAGAAAGTACCCTGCTGCTTCATATAATATGCATCATGCTCCCTCATCTTGCGTAGCCCTCCCCCCCACCATTACCTGTACAGTAGCAAAGAAAGTCCTGTCGCCATCACAATGCACATAATCATCTGAATCAGGGCGACAAAAAACGCAATTACGGCTAATACAGTAATTTTTTTGCGAAGAATGAATGTAATACCGGACAATACGGCGCTAAACAAAACTAGTTTCAGTATATATACTAATGGCACCAGGAATACGTGACCTGCCTGTACTCCGGAAAACCCTATGAGACTTATAACTATCTCTCCACAGAAACCCCATCCCTAAAACGTCATTGGCAGACTCAGCTGCCCTGTTACCAGTTCTTTCAACAAAACTGCATCCCTTAAAAAATGTTTATCTCTTACAACTCAAAAGCCTGTCGGCATACCTTCTGCCCGAATCGGACATGACTGATATTACTTGTTCTTATTAAGCATCGACTTTAGGTCGGCAAACGGATTGTAGGTCGCTTCACCCACATCTTTTTGCGCGTCCTCCCCTGCCACAACGGTTGTGCCGTACTGATCGGCTTCCGTGTACTTCGAATGTTCGTGGTCATGACAGTACAGACACAACAACTCCCAGTTACTGCCATCTTCCGGGTTATTGGTATGGTCGTGATCGATATGGTGAACCGTTAATTCGCGTAAATTGGAATAAACAAACTCACGCGAGCAGCGTCCGCATACCCACGGGTAGATTTTAAGCGCTTTCTCACGGTAGCCGCTTTCCAGCCGTGAGTAGTTTTTTGGGATCAGAGCCATTGCCGGTGTTACCTGTTTCAAAGAGAGTAGTTTGCGAGAATGTCCCCAATATAGCCCACAATGAAACGGTGACAAATGATAAAGAAACAGGTTTTGCCCGTTTCCCGACAGCTGGGCCGGAAGGTGCATTCCTGGCTACTCACCGAAGGCAAGTATAAACGTACCCTGCCCCTTAGTGTCAGTCGACCTGAACCCAACCACCGTGACTCCTTATTGGTGCATCAGGCAGTGGTATTGATATTACGCCCGATCGACGGGTTAGCAGGCAACTGTGGGATCGAATTGATCATCCCGGATGCCATAGATGCTTGATTATCAAGAGACTTCTTGAGGAGGATATTGCTCACTTTAGTACTGAGCTCCATGTTATCCAGGCCTGTGGCCAGTGAAGTAATCTGTGATACGTCCATCTTTCTCTCCAGTTTAGTGTGGCTGACAGGGGACTGCGAACAGCGTCAGAAAGCGGATACAGATATCGGCATTCTGATGAAAATCTTTAGCGATACCTCGAAAGAAGGTGGATGGCATCACAGTTAAATCAAATCCACTTTTCACTCATCATGGCAGGCCGGAAAGTGCCAGATGTGGGTATTGCAATCATCGGGATATATTAAAACCATCTTACCCCATCTGCCCTGAAAACGGCGCTGTTGGCGGGTGTTTGCCGCATGGACGCGGCAATCAAGGCTACCTGCACGTATTTACGCCGTCCCGACTGCACCGGATCTGACCAACACCGCTCGCTGTGTTGCAGTCAAGCAGCTCAGACCGATGCCGATCACCGTATCGTAGCTAAGCAGATCCAACCGACACCGATCACTATGTGGCAGTGGACCTGCCCTTCCCGACCTTAAAGCGAAACCAGCGAATCGCGGGTAATCTCCGCAATGGATTTCGCGCCGGTCAGCGTCATCGCCACCCGCATCTCTTTTTCAAACAGCTCCAACAGATTCACCACGCCGGCTTCTCCCCCCGCCGCCAGCGCATAGACAAATGCCCTGCCCAGCAGCACGCTGTCCGCCCCCAGCGCAATCATTCGCACCACGTCCAGCCCGGTACGGATGCCCGAGTCAGCGAGGATTTTAATATCGCCTTTTACCGCATCCGCAATGGCTGGCAGCGCCCGGGCCGTTGAGAGCACACCGTCCAGCTGCCTGCCACCGTGGTTCGACACCACAATGCCATCGGCACCAAAGCTCACCGCGTCTTTTGCATCCTGCGGATCCAGAATGCCCTTAATGATCATTGGCCCTTTCCAGAACTCACGGATCCACTCCAGGTCTTTCCACGAAATAGAGGGATCGAAGTTCGCCGCCAGCCAGCCGATATAATCTTCCAGCGTGGTCGGCCTGCCGCGATAGGCAGAGACGTTGCCCAGGTCATGCGGCTTGCCGTTCAGCCCCACGTCCCACGCCCAGTGTGGATGCATTACCGCCTGCAGAATGCGGCGCTGCGCCGCATTCGGCCCGCTCATGCCTGAATGGGCATCACGATAACGCGCGCCAGGAACCGGCATATCCACCGTAAACACCAGCGTTTTCACGCCTGCAGCCTGCGCCCGCTCCAGCGCATTGCGCATAAAGCCCCGGTCTTTCAACACGTACAGCTGGAACCACATCGGGCGGGTCATTGCCGGTGCGACCTCTTCGATTGGGCAAACGGAAACGGTAGAGAGGGTGAAGGGAATGCCCTTCTTCGCGGCGGCTCGCGCGGCCTGCACTTCACCACGGCGCGCATACATCCCGGTCAGACCAACCGGTGCCAGCACCAGCGGCATCGCCAGCTTTTCATCGAAAAGCGTGGTTTCCAGACTCAGCTCAGACATGTTGTTCAGGATGCGCTGACGCAGCGCGATGTCGGCTAAATCGGCGGTGTTACGCCGAAGTGTATGTTCGCTGTAGGCGCCGCCATCAATGTAGTGAAACAGGAAAGGAGGCAGCCTGCGCTTCGCCGCTGCCCGGTAGTCCGTTGAGGCTGAAATGATCATCTGTACACACCTGTTTATGATGCGCTCGCTGGCGAGATCCCTGAGCCAGTACCACAGCGAACTCTGGAATGAGCTGCCGGGATACTGTCAGGATCCGTCCCGACGCTCATAAGTACAGGGAGTGTAGTCAATAAATCTGGCCGTTACGCTGACCAACGTCTCAACATAAACAACAAATTTGCAACAATAGTTGACTTAGCGACGATTGCGCACCAGCTGATAACGACGGGTGAGATATTCCACTGGCGCGCTCCAGATATGCACCAGACGACAGAACGGGAACAACAGGAACAGGGTCATCCCCAGCACCATATGTACCCGATAAACCAACGCCACGCCTTCAAGATGCTGTGATGCACCTGCCTGGAAGCTGACAACGGACTGCGCCCAGCCAGCCAGCTTCATCATCTCAGAGCCATCCAGATGCTGAGTGGAGAAAACAATGGTTAACAATCCCAGGCTGGCCTGAGCAACCAGCAGCGAGAGGATGAGAATATCGCCCACGCTGCTGGTTGCCCGGACGCGTGGATTGGTCAGACGGCGTTTCAGTAACAATCCGCCGCCCACCAGCGTCATCAGCCCGCAAATTCCGCCAGCAACCATCGCCAGCATTTGCTTGGCGGCAATCGGCAGGAAGGATTCATAAACCCAGTGCGGGGTCAGTAAGCCCACAAAGTGACCACCAAAGATACCGATGATGCCGATATGGAACAGGTTAGAGGCCAGCCTCATGCCTTTTTTATCCAGCATCTGGCTGGAGCCCGCACGCCAGCTGTACTGACCGTAATCGTAACGCAGCCAGCTGCCAATCAGGAACACCGCACCCGCCAGGTACGGATAGATATCGAAAAAGAACAGGTTGAGATAGTGCATAATTAGTGTCCTTTGGAACGCTTAGTGGCCTCTGCCACGTCCAGATACTGCGGCGCAACCGCTCCGGAAAAACGACGCTGGTGCGCGGCCTGCTGAGCGGAAACACAGCCCTGCTCGCCGAGGAACTTGATCTGCTCCTCTTCCCACACCGCATCCAGCGCGGCCGGCGTGTCGTCGCGGGCTTCCTTCTCTACCTGCACCTGCAGCGCATCAGGTTCCACTTCGCTGCCTGACAGCGACAGCAACGCATCAAACAGCACGGCATACGGGCTCTGACGCTGCTGCAGACGGGCCGCCAGCAGCGCCAGAATCGGTACGATATCCTGCAGGCCGGAACGGGCGCGTTCAGGCGACCCGCTGCCGAGATATTCCAGATACAGCGGCAGGAAATCCGGCAGCTCTTTTGAATCCAGAACCAGGCCGTCGGCCCGGTACTGTTCCATCAAATCCACCATCGCCTGACCGCGGTCGCGCGATTCGCCGTGCACGTGTTCAAACAGCAACAGCGAGGTAGCGCGGCCACGGTCGAACAGTTCGCAATATTCTGCCTGCACGTCCAGCAGCGGCCGGGAGCAGAACTCGCTGATAAACTGCACCAGCCGCAAGCTGTGCTGCAGGTTCAGCTCGCTGGCCGTTTCCAGCGCAGCGATCAGCTCCTGGTGATGCCGAAACAGGTCGCCGTCCGGATAATCCAGCAGGCGGCCGATGACTCGCGTGGAGATCATGAGGCATCCTCCCGGCGGTCCGTTTTCTTCGTCACATCAATGGCATCAATGCGGCGGCTGTTGAACAGGTTGAACTTCGAATCGCTGCCGTGGCAGCCGTCGCCAAAGCTGAAGCCGCAGCCCTTGCTTTCCGGGAAGGCTTCACGCGCCAGTTCACGATGGCTGGAAGGCACCACAAAGCGGTCTTCATAATTGGCAATCGCCAGGTAGCGGTACATCTCCTGCGCCTGAGCTTCGGTCAGCCCCACCTGCTCCAGCGCGCTGGTATCCACCACGCCGTCCACGCTTTCGGCACGCTTGTAGTGACGCATCGCCAGCATTCTTTTCAGCGCCAGCAATACCGGTGTGGTATCACCAGCAGTCAACAGGTTGGCGAGATACTGCACCGGAATACGCAGGCTCTCGACGTCCGGCAGCACACCGTTATGCGCCAGCTGTCCGGCATCAGCAGCACTTTGAATCGGAGACAGAGGCGGCACGTACCAGACCATCGGCAGCGTGCGATATTCCGGATGCAGCGGCAGGGCCAGCTTCCAGTCCATCGCCATTTTGTACACCGGCGAACGCTGCGCCGCGTCCAGCACGCTTTGCGGAATGCCGTCCTTCAGCGCCTGCGCAATCACTTGCGGATCGTTTGGATCAAGGAAGATGTCCATCTGACTCTGGTAAAGATCTTTTTCATTCTCTGCTGAGGCCGCCTGCTCAATACGATCGGCGTCATACAGCAGAACGCCGAGATAGCGGATACGGCCAACGCAGGTTTCGGAACAGACCGTAGGCTGGCCCGCTTCAATACGCGGATAGCAGAAAATACATTTTTCCGACTTGCCGCTCTTCCAGTTGAAATAGATTTTTTTGTACGGGCAGCCAGTCAGGCACATACGCCAGCCGCGGCACTTATCCTGGTCGATCAGCACGATGCCGTCTTCGCCACGCTTATAGATGGCACCGCTCGGACAGGTGGCCACACAGGCCGGGTTCAGACAGTGCTCGCACAGGCGCGGCAGATACATCATGAAAGTGTGTTCGAACTGGCCGTACATTTCTTTCTGGATGTGGTCGAAGTTTTTGTCCTTTGAACGCTTTTCAAACTCGCCACCGAGGATCTCTTCCCAGTTCGGTCCATTTTCGATCTTCTTCATGCGCTGACCGGTGATCAGCGAGCGCGGGCGGGCAATCGGCTGATGCTTGCCCGCCGGAGCGTTGTGCAGGTTCTGATAGTCGTAATCAAACGGCTCGTAATAATCATCCAGCCCCGGCACATCCGGGTTAGCAAAGATTTTCGACAGCAGGCCGACACGGTTGCCCATACGCGGTACCAGCTTGCCGTTAATCTTGCGGATCCAGCCGCCTTTCCACTTCTCCTGATCTTCCCAGGCCGTCGGATAGCCAACGCCCGGCTTGCTTTCCACATTATTGAACCAGGCGTACTCCATCCCTTCACGGCTGGTCCAGACGTTTTTACAGGTGATGGAGCAGGTGTGGCAGCCGATGCATTTGTCCAGGTTCAGCACCATGCCGACTTGTGAACGAATTTTCATGATTTACTCTCCTGCTGGCTGCCCTGGCAGTCATCGTTGCCTTCACCGTCTAACCAGTTAACGTTGTTCATTTTACGCACCACCACGAACTCATCGCGGTTGGAGCCCACGGTGCCGTAATAGTTGAAACCGTAAGACAGCTGCGCGTAGCCGCCGATCATATGGGTCGGCTTCGGACAGGTACGGGTCACCGAATTATGGATACCGCCACGCTGGCTGGTGATTTCCGAGCCCGGGATATTCACAATACGTTCCTGCGCGTGGTACATCATGGTCATCCCGGCCGGAATACGCTGGCTGACCACCGCGCGGGCGGTCAGCGCACCATTGGCGTTGAACACTTCAATCCAGTCGTTATCGACGATGCCCAGTTCTCTGGCGTCATCTTCACTCATCCACACAATCGGTCCGCCGCGCGACAGGGTCAGCATCAGCAGGTTATCGCTGTAGGTGGAGTGGATACCCCATTTCTGGTGCGGCGTCAGGAAGTTCAGTGCCTTCTCCGGGTTGCCGTTTGGCTTCTGATTCAGCAACGGTTTGGCTGCACGGGTATCAATCGGCGGACGATACACCAGCAGGCTTTCGCCGAAGGCACGCATCCACTCATGATCCTGATAAAGCTGCTGACGGCCGGTCAGGGTGCGCCACGGGATCAGCTCATGCACGTTGGTGTAACAGGCGTTATACGAGACGTGTTCATCTTCCAGTCCTGACCAGGTCGGGCTGGAGATAATTTTGCGCGGCTGTGCCTGAATATCACGGAAGCGGATCTTCTCATCTTCTTTGTTCAGCGCCAGGTGCGTGTGATCCAGACCAGTGATGTCACTCAGGGCACGCCAGGCTTTCACCGCAACCTGACCGTTAGTTTCCGGGGCCAGCGAGAGGATCACTTCCGCGGCATCAATGGCCGTGTCGATATTCGGACGACCTGCTGCCGGGCCACTGGCCTTGGTGTAGTTCAGCAGCTTGAGAAAGTCGACTTCAGTCTGGGTATTCCAGCTGATGCCCTTGCCGCCGTTGCCCAGCTTGTCGAGCAGCGGACCGAGCGAGGTGAAGCGCTCCCAGGTGGCCGGGTAGTCACGTTCCACCGCGATGATATGCGGTGCGGTTTTGCCCGGAATCAGCTCACATTCGCCTTTCTTCCACTCCTTCACATCGAAAGCCTGGCCCAGTTCAGCCGGCGAGTCGTGCTGGATTGGCAGGGTCACCACATCGGTTTCCACGCCCAGATGGCCAGGACACAGCTCGGAGAAGGATTTGGCGATGCCTTTATAAATTTCCCAGTCGCTTTTTGATTCCCAGGCCGGATCCACGGCGGCAGAAAGCGGATGAATAAACGGATGCATATCCGAGGTATTCATGTCGTCTTTTTCATACCAGGTGGCGGTTGGCAGCACGATGTCAGAGTAGAGACAGGTGCTGGACATGCGGAAGTCGAGTGTCACCACCAGATCCAGTTTGCCTTCACCGCCCTGATCCTGCCATTCCACCTCTTCCGGCTTCACGCCGCCCTGCAGGCCCAGGTCTTTACCCTGGATGCCGTTCTCAGTGCCCAGCAGGTACTTCAGCATGTATTCATGCCCTTTACCGGAGGAACCGAGCAGGTTTGAGCGCCACACGAACAGGTTACGTGGGAAGTTCTGCGGGTTATCAGGCTGCTCCGCCGCAAAGCGCAGACTGCCGTTTTTCAGGCTGTCGACGGTGAAGTCAACAGGTGACTGGCCCGCAGCCTTAGCCTGCGCGGCAATGTGCAGCGGGTTGGTCCCCAGCTGCGGTGCTGATGGCAGCCAGCCCATGCGTTCTGAACGCACGTTGAAGTCAATCAGGCTACCGCTGTAGCGGGTTTTGTCCGCCAGCGGGGAGAGCAGCTCGCTGGTGGCAACTGTCTCGTAGCGCCACTGGCTTGAGTGGTTATAGAAGAACGAGGTGCTGTTCATGTGGCGCGGCGGGCGCTGCCAGTCAAGGGCGAACGCCAGCGGTGTCCAGCCGGTCTGCGGACGCAGTTTTTCCTGGCCAACATAGTGCGCCCAGCCACCGCCGCTCTGCCCGACACAGCCGCAGAAGATCAGCATGTTCATCAGGCCACGGTAGTTCATGTCCATGTGATACCAGTGGTTCATCCCGGCACCGACGATGATCATTGAACGGCCGCGCGTTTTCTCGGCATTCTCTGCAAATTCACGGGCAATACGAATGATGTTCTGGCGTGAAACACCAGTGATCAGCTCAGCCCAGGCCGGGCTGTAGGCTTTGACTTCGTCATAGCTCTGTGCGCAGTTTTCATCGCCCAAACCACGCTCAAGACCGTAGTTCGCCAGCATCAAATCGTAGACGCTGGTGACCAGACCTTCACTGCCATCAGCCAGCTGCAGGCGTTTTACCGGCAGCTTGTGCAGCAGGATCTCGTCCAGCGCCACGCTGTTGAAGTTCTCGCTTGATGCGCCGCCGAAGTATGGGAAGCCTACCTCAACCACGTCGTCATGGCTGCCCAGCAGGCTGAGCTCCAGCTCCACTTCCTGCTGCGCCTTGCCTTCACGCTGCTGCAGGTTCCACTTGCCCTTTTCGCCCCAGCGGTAGCCAATGGACCCCTGAGGAGCCACCAGATCGCCACTATTGCGGTCAATAGCAATGGTTTTCCATTCCGGATTATTGTCCTGACCCAGATTGTCCACCAGATCGCTGGCACGCAGCTGGCGGCCAGCGGCGTAGTGACCGCCTTCACGCTCTTCCAGCAGCACCAGCATCGGCATATCGGTATAGCGACGGACGTAATCGCGGAAGTAAGGCACCTCGCGATCGAGATGGAACTCTTTCAGCATCACGTGGCCCATCGCCAACGCCATTGCGCTGTCGGTACCCTGTTTCGGGTTCAGCCACTGATCGCACAGCTTGGCCACTTCCGCATAGTCCGGGGTAACCGCGACAGTTTTGGTGCCTTTGTAACGGACTTCGGTAAAGAAGTGGGCATCCGGCGTACGGGTTTGCGGCACGTTAGAGCCCCAGGCCATGATGTAGGAAGAGTTGTACCAGTCTGCCGATTCCGGCACGTCGGTCTGTTCGCCCCAGGTCATCGGCGAGGCTGGTGGCAGGTCACAGTACCAGTCGTAGAAGCTCAGGCAGATGCCGCCAATCAGTGACAGGTAACGCGCACCGGCAGCGTAAGAGACCATCGACATCGCCGGGATCGGCGAGAAGCCCATGATGCGGTCAGGGCCGAAGGTTTTCGCGGTGTAAATGTTGGAGGCGGCAATCAGCTCGTTCACTTCCTGCCAGCTGGAACGCACAAAGCCGCCGCGGCCACGGGCCACCTTGTAGCTTTTGGCTTTTTGCGGATCGCTGACAATCGAGCCCCAGGCTTCCACCGGATCGCTGAACTGAGTCTTCGCTTCGCGCCACAGCTTGATCAGCTTTTTACGCATCAGCGGATATTTCAGGCGGTTCGCGCTGTACAGATACCAGGAGTAGCTGGCACCACGGGGGCAGCCGCGCGGCTCATGGTTTGGTAAATCCGGACGGGTACGTGGGTAGTCAGTCTGCTGGGTTTCCCAGGTCACCAGGCCATTTTTCACGTAGATTTTCCAGCTGCAGGAGCCGGTACAGTTTACGCCGTGAGTGGAGCGCACGATTTTGTCGTGCTGCCAGCGGCTGCGATAGCCGTCTTCCCAGTCACGATTGGTGTTCAGCGTCTGGCCGTGATCACCAGAAAACGTTTCCGCCTGCTGCTTGAAGTAGCGGAACCGATCGAGAAATTTGCTCATCCGGAATTCTCCTGAAGGCTCTGTTGGGTATTAAGTGACATTGCTAAATCTGCCGCGCCCCTTGACAGTGCGGGGCAGATAAAAAGGGCTGGCCCGGATTCAGATCGGGCCAGCTGAGTGTTATCAACTGCTTTTTTTCCGGCCGTAAACCAGCCAGGTAATCAAAATGCACAGGATGTAAAACGCCAGGAATACTTTCATTGCCCCGGCTGGCGAGCCGCTTATTGACAGCGACATACCGAAAGTCTGCGGAATAAAGAAGCCGCCCAGCGCACCGATGGCCGAGATAAAGCCCAGTGCGGCAGAGGTTTCCGTCTTTGCTTCGTGCTGGGCGTGGTCGTCGGAACCGCCTTCGGCCTTGACCCGGTCGAGAGTCAGCTTGCGGAAGATCACCGCAATCATCTGGAAGGTAGAACCACTGCCCAGACCGGCGGTGAGAAACAGCCCCATAAATACGGCGAAGAAGGCGATAAACGAGCCGCTCTGACCTTCGCCCGGCAGCGTCAGGAACAGCAGCGCGGTAAAGATCGCCATGGCGATATAGTTGATGAAAGTGACGCGAACGCCACCAAAACGGTCAGAGATTATGCCACCCGCCGAGCGAGCCAGCGCGCCGAGGAAAGGACCAAAGAAGGCATAATGCAGGATCACCACGTTGGGAAACTGCGTTTTGGAGAGCATGGCAAACCCGGCAGAAAAGCCGATGAAGGAACCAAAAGTAGCCAGATACAGGATCGCCATCACCCACAGATGAGCCCTTTTCAACACCGGCAGCTGTTCGCGCAGAGAGGATTTTGCCGCCGAGAGGTCATTCATGCCAAACCAGGCAGCGACAGTGGCAATCGCCAGGAACGGCACCCAGACCCATGCGGCATTTTCCAGCCAGATCGAGTTACCATTCCCCACGCCCTGCGCTTCGCCACAGAAGAGGCTGAAGACGCCGACGGAAACCACCAGCGGCGCAACGAACTGCATCACGCTGACGCCGAGGTTACCTAACCCGCCATTAATGCCCAGCGCGCCACCCTGCTGCGCCTTCGGGAAGAAGAAGCTGATATTGCCCATGCTGGAAGCAAAGTTAGCACCGGCAAAACCGCACATCAGAGCAATAATCACAAAGGTTGAAAAAGGAGTCGTGATGTCCTGTACCGCGAAGCCCAGCCAGATGCACGGGATCATCAAAATGCCGGTGCTGAAGGCCGTCCAGCGGCGACCGCCAAAAACCGGGATCACAAAGGAGTAAGGTACACGAAGCAATGCGCCAGAAACGGCAGGCAGCGCGGTCAGCAGAAACAGCTGGTCGGTAGTAAAACTGAAGCCGACTTTATTCAGGTTGACGGCAATGGCGCTGAACAGCTGCCAGACGCAGAACGCCAGCAGCAGACCCAACACCGAGATCCATAAATTGCGGTTAGCGATCCGCTTACCACGCTGCTGCCAGAAGGTGGCGTCTTCGGGTTGCCAGTTTTCAATCACTCCAGCACTATTTTTTGGCCGTTCAGGGGTAAGTTGCGACATAATTTTCTCAGTAAAGGATTATTATTGCGCTTATCCTGCTCATACGAGCCTGTAGCCAGGTTGACGTAAATCAACGTGAAGTCAGGTTGTTTTTTATCCTCACTGGTCCCTCGCACCTAAATGAGTATCGAGTCTTAATTCAATTAAACCTTTTAAATCATGGGGTTTATAAAGTACATTTGCTGCCATACTCACAGAGCCCTTCCATATGAAAATTAAGGATTACTCCCTTAGTGGTATAGGGTTGATGCAGGCAATGAGTAAAATGGCGTGAAAACAGACGCTAGCCTCCTTGTTACCGACCAAAAGGGATCACCTCAGTGAAAGAAGAAGCCGCCACCATATTACTGATCGACGATCACCCGATGTTACGTAACGGAGTGAAGCAGCTGATTGAACTGGATGACGAGCTGCAGGTGATTGCCGAAGCCAGCAACGGTGCCCAGGGCGTGGAGCTGGCCGAGCAACACGACCCGGATCTGATCCTGCTGGATTTGAACATGCCGGGAATGAACGGGCTGGATACACTGGTGCAGTTGCGCACCATCGATCTGTCAGGACGCATCGTGGTGTTCAGCGTGTCCAATCATGATGACGACGTGGTCAATGCGCTGAAGCGAGGTGCCGATGGCTACCTGCTGAAGGATATGGAGCCGGAAGAGCTGCTGAAATCCCTGCATCAGGCGGCGGCGGGACAGATGGTGCTGAGCGAGACGTTAACTAACGTGCTGGTCGCCAGCCTGCGGGAAACCCGCCCGGCAGAAGAGCGCGATATCCAGCAATTAACCCGGCGTGAGCGGGATATCCTGAAGTTGATCACGCTTGGGATGACCAATAAAGCCATCGCCCGCAAACTGTCGATCACTGAAAGCACGGTGAAAGTGCACGTGAAGCATCTGCTGAAAAAGATGAAGCTGAAATCACGCGTCGAGGCGGCAGTCTGGGCGCTGCAGAGCGGGCATGAGTGAGATGGGGGGAATCCCTGAATAAGCAACCACTCCCCCCACTGATGGACAGTGTTAATACTCTGGCCGAGCGCCAACCTACAGCCTTAAGCCATACGCTGCCGGGTAATAAAACGCTTCTTAAAGCAAAAAATTTGGGAATAGTCAGTGCCTGCTGAGCGTGACTTTTTCGACTTCAGTGTCATAACCGTATTTTGCATGAAAATCTATTGGGTGCGGCTCCCAATATATAAGCCCCCTGATTTCAAATAAAATGACACCGTTTCGCATGGGTTCATTGCCACTGACAATATGACGAACGAAAAGAGACTCAGGGATTATTCTCGTTTCGAACCTTAATATTGAAGTTCTTATTGAAGATTCAAAATACTTCATCCTGTGGACATCAGGGTATCCACCGGCAAGCGAACACACGCCGTAATTAATGACAGATCCTTTGATGGCTTTATATTTATCGTCATTAAGACCTCGCTCGACATTCGTACAATTGAGTAAATCAGAAAGGTCACGCTGAACAATTGAACGAATATCCCTTGACGTAAAGAAAAACTTGTCGAATGACTCAACTGTTCTTCTTGGCTCTTCATCAATCAGCCGATCTAACAAAGTTGGGGGAAATTGTATTTTATTATCCACATGTTACTCCGCTACGTTCAGGGTCACATCCTGAATATCAAAAAGAGAGTATTCTCCAGCATCGGTAATGTACATTTTACGGCCTTTTGCAATAACAAAAGACGGTGAAATCTCTTCCCATTCGGTTTGATGACCGAGTTTGACCCGCTGGGACATATTCTTCCCAGGCAAATACCGTGAAGGTTGATAGCCACTATATACCTGATCGTCGATGACTAATGATGATTTTATCCATAACAGATCCGTTAAATTTTCAGGTTTTGAAATTCTCATTGACTGAATCTCCGAAAAGGGTATCCATTGATAACCTGCACTGGAGATAAATTCACATACTGGCCCAATCCTTCCATCACTATCTGATATCCAGGAGAAAACGCCAGTGGCACGCCCTTCCCCACCACACTCCCTGGCAAGAGAGAATGCTTTATTATGAGCAGTTTCTGACGCGGAAATATCTCCTGCATGATAGTCTTTATTTCCCTGATGAAGAAGCTGTATCCACTCAGGAATATTATCGGTTATCACCGCCGGATCACACCGTCCTGACAGCACCTCCATTCTTTTTATCTCGCCGGTTATAAGGGCTTTAAAATTCTTGCCCTGAAGTCTGAACTCATTATCAATCAACATCATCGTTTCAAGTTGACTGAGTGCTTTTTCCCACTGAAAATCGAGGCAATAGAGTTTGAAAAGCAATTCATGCGCCTGTAAATCTTCGGGATAATATTTAACTCTGACCCTCGCATCATTCATTGCCTCATCCAGGCTTGAATCCAACAACAAAGCACTTAGCGATTTTATTTCAAACATAATTCACCCTCTTGAATTTATAAAATGCTGTTGATATCTAATTTGTGTATATCTTGCAAAATAATAGTTGGAAGATCACCTTTCGATTTCGAAACGATATTCTCTGGTGCTAACTCCCTTAAAATGTCGTTTTTATCCCGCTCGAAAATATCAAGGGGAACATCCTCCCCCTGCATCAACTCCTCAAGAAATTTATCAATTAATGTGGTTGAATCGAGAATGCAATCTGTTAACGTCTTGTTTTTAACAGCTTCGCGGTCCAGATAAAAATAATCCTGCCCCCCTACCAGCTTACCGCTTGCGTTATTTTGTTCAAAATAATTATTTTTATTGACCTCTCCCCAGGTCAGAAAAGATTTATACTCTGAACCTAAACTTTTAATGATCTCATTATCATCACATTCACTCCCCTTATCAGGAGCATTACCATCATGAAAATAGGGGATATGTAATCCCATATCATTCATCACATCATGTTTTCCGATAGCCAAATCGTCGATATCGTCATTATTTTGATTAGCGAGAGCCAATTGTAATGATTCCTTTATATCGACGTTTCCTTCTTTGTAGCGCAACGTGATATTGCAGTGCGAAAACTGTATTTCAGAACCGACGCTAATATATCGACTTTCACCACAAACCAGAGGTTCACCATCAATTGCACAGGTGAAATCATGACTCCTGTTTAAAATAACGGCTGATGATTCTGTTCTGTAAAATAAGACATCATCCCCCTCATTTCCGGCGCTGATGAACGCTTCCTTTTCACTATTGAAAGATATCGCGTTGACAATTGAGTATTGCTCATCGAATTCAATTACTTTGTGAGGTGCAGGCCATGTGAGTATTAGCTGCATAAGATTTAACCTATAAAAACATTTGCTGAACCACTGACAATAACCCCTCCACAGCCAGTGGTATCTCCCAATCGTCCTGCGGGTTCATCATTAATGAAAACCGTTTCCGAACCACTGGCCAGGGGAGCGGCACCATGAAGTAAAGAGCAGGTAACGATGCTGACGCCAACAATCGCTGCAGGTATATCATTAATAAATACATTCCCGGATCCGCTGCACACGGCGCCACCGTGGCTGGAAGCATCTCCTATTCTTGCTGCATTCTGCATAAGTCATCCTCGATAAATTGAAACTACCACTATCGGTATCCGTAAATACCGATAGAGGTGAAACCCGGCTTTATAAATCTACAGCCCGGAAGACAGCATGGGTGGCGGTGTTGCCGTTGGCGTTTCCGTTGGCGTTTCCGTTGGCGTTTCCGTTGGCGTTTCCGTTGGTGTTTCCGTCGGTGTTTCCGTCGGTGTTTCCGTCGGTGTTTCCGTCGGTGTTTCCGTTGGCGTTTCCGTTGGCGTTTCCGTTGGCGTTTCCGTCGGTGTTTCCGTAGGCGTTTCCGTCGGCGTTTCCGTTGGTGTTTCCGTTGGCGTTTCCGTCGGTGTTTCCGTAGGCGTTTCCGTCGGTGTCGCCGTTGGTGTTTCTGTCGGCGTAGGCGGCGGACATGGCGGAAGAGGAGGTAAAGGTAAAGGCAGCACAAAAATGCCAAACAGCAATGACAGTCCGGCAAGGCTGGAAAGCGCGGCTAATCCCCCTCCGCCACCACCACCGCCGCCGCCGCCGCCGCCGCCACAGCAGTTACCGTCACCAGGATTGATATAAACTTCTCCTCCCTGAATAATGACCTTGTCTGAACCAATAATACGTATGATATCGGCATTCAGCACCAGCTCTCCGCCGGCTGAAATGGCGATCGCTCCGCCAGCCAGCAGTGTGGCAGCACCTCCAGCGACCACCTGATGCGCCCCCCCAACAACCAGACCGTTATACCCCCCGATACTGGTCACATTAGCGCCGCCGACATTGGTCATATTGGCTCCGCCGACATTCGTCGCATTGGCTCCACCAACATTCGTTCCATTCGCACCGCCAACATTAACCGTGTTCACACCTCCTATATTTAGCGTATGTGCAAGCCCAACAGTTGTTGCCATCGCTGCTCCAATGGAGCAGGTATATGCAGCTCCCACGATGGTACTCATTGCGGCTCCCACTTCCAGTGCCGACATCCCCCCAATAAAGGTAGAAGCATTAACGCCAACTTCTTTATGGTAGTTAGAACCGATGTTGATATCCTGATTAGAACCGACCTTCAGCGAGGCATCATTGCCAATGACCTGCGACTCATTATTTTTAGTAAGGCGACTCATGTCACGCTCGGCCTGCTCCCAGTACTGTTCCAGACCGGGCTTATCTTCAAAACGGATCCCATTATAATTTGTCCTGCCTCCGCCAACAGTTCGGCTGACCAAACCACTTTGTGTGGCATTAGAGGGAAGATCCCAGGGTGGCATCGTGACATTGTTATAAAGGCTGCCGGTAATCAGAGGCCGATCCGGATCGCCATTCAGGAAGTCAACAATAACTTCATGCCCTACACGCGGAATATAGATGCCACCAAAATTATTCCCCGCCCACGCCTGACTCACCCTTAACCAGCAGGAATCAGATTCGCGGTTTTTCCCATAGCGGTCCCACACAAAGCGAACTTTGACCCGACCATACTCATCAGTCCAGATATCCTCGCCCGGAGGCCCTACCACAATGGCAGTTTGCGGTCCGCTGGTTTTAGGCTTAATAACTGTCAGAGGGTGGCGATAAATTTTTGACGTTGGCTGAACAGTAAACGAACAGGAATATTCAAATTGATCTGTACGAGTCACCTGAGCAACTTCGCTGATCAGCAGATGGCTTGAAATAACCATATATTCCCGATTGGCTTTGTCCACAGGATAGCCCGCAAGATCAAAAATCATACCGCAGGCAATACCTCTGATTTCACCTGTGCCTGTCGCACGAGAACCGATAGCTCCCCGCTCTTCAGCACGAATTCTCGCTAACATCTCCCCATCTGATGTCTGTTCGTAATCACCGGGCCAGTGGTATATCTCCATATCGTTAAAACTGGTTTTACGCGGTTTATTATCAAGGGAGAGAATGTCAGCACGAGACTTTTTGAAATCATAATCATTGGTAACCCATTTACCACTGGTAATGGTTTCCTGAGTATGAAATTGACTGATATGTTCAGCTTCATATTTAGGCAGGTCAGGAAGATAGTTTATGACATGGTAAGCTTCACTGGGAGAAGCCAAATGTGCACCAACGTTATCAGCCAGAATTAGCTTATGCTTCTGATCTTTATGCTCAAAGAACCAGTATATCCCCCATTCTTCCATCAACCTTTCTATAAAACTAAAATCGGTTTCACCATATTGCACCTGAAAATCGAGGAGAGGATAGCTGGCCGAAAGACGTTTTTCTGTTGGAAAGTCATAGTCAGACAACACCTCCTCAATAATATCAACGACACTTTTTTGTTGGAATATTTTAAAATCACTGGTTAGCGTGGCAAGATATAACCATGGCTTAATAATGATTTCAAACATTGCCTGATTGGCATCACGACCGATAAAACGTGCAGAGTGCACCAGTCCGGATATTTCCCTGGTCCCTTTACCTGAATTTGCAACAAGGTCAAATCCCGACCCGTCAAGCTCAATATCAGCAGTAAACTCCTTACCAATAAGATCCTTAATATCGATATTAGCAGCAGTTTGCCAGGAGATAAGTGAACTGGCTGGCGTTTTAGCAATAAGCGAATAGGAATAAAGTGAAGAAAAGGACTCTTCTCCATCCAGTTTAGATAATACTAAAGCTGGCTCGCCAAGTAAATAAGGCATTGCCGGGCTACTTAAACTTATTGTACGCGACATGTTAGTATCCAATGTATAATAAAGAATTAATATTTAGCTACACATAATTAATGAGCTTCCATTTTCTTTGCATTAATAATCCTGCCATTTTTACTTAACCTCCAAAGCCATAACTTGTTACTCTGGCGAACACAGAGCGGCCAGTTATTCCATGGCATCAATAACACACCCTCATCCTGCTGCAAGGCATAATCCATCATGCAGCAATCAGAAAAGAGAGAGAGTTTTCTGTTGGTAAAACGAAGTTGCCAACCCGGAGTAATAAGTTTTATTAATTTAAATGTTGACCGTTGCAATGCTCTTCGCCACTGCCTGATGAAAGCAACATCGCTGGAATCAATATTACTTTTCCCAGAAAGATGCGCAAGGATCCGGGTTTGCAGATACACCTGATGCATATTATTATTGAAATCTTTTTTTAATATATTCTCCGTGAGACGACTGTATATTACTAATAGCGGACCTTCATTTTTTCCGCAAGATAACGATACGAACGTGCCAACATAGAAATATTTTTTATGGAAGGTGCCTGCAGGTAAAACAAAACACCACGGATAGCCTGCCTGATCGTTTTCTCCCACCTTGAGCTGTGGCAATTCAGTCAGTACGTTTTTTTCAAGATATGCACGCAATTGCTTGCCTCTTAATCCGTAAGAAAACTTATTACCCTCCAAACCTTGAGGCAATGACATATTTATTTTCACCGTATTAGCTCCTGAAAAAAACTATCAAAACAAGACGAACTAGCCTGGACATCTGAAAGACTTCAACATATTAATCATGGAGCGATGCCCATAGGTAATACCAGAAACATCTAACTCAACCTTCCTGTTATCAAAATAGAAGGTCAACTTTTGCTGACCTGAAGGATCAACAGCGACACTACTTGCTTTATCTGCAAGACGGAAAAGCGCCCAGGTGCCATTAATTCGTAAAGGATTAATCAACCCACGGCTATTTTCATTCAATATGTAATCATCGTTACCCATATGAGGCCTGGCTGTAAGTGTAATGCCTCCACCACTGACTAATCCGGGCCATTGAGTATTAAAAGGAATAACAGGTCCATGCAGATATCTGAAGTTTTTATTGTTAACATTAACATCTAACTGCGTGATTGAGGGTTCCAGATAAGAAACTGAAAGAGAAATATCAAGCGAAATACTATTATCCGAGCCATTAAAAAAAGCATTTCTGATAGCTTGCGCCTGTTCGAATACCCGAAGTCCCGCACTGTCTGAACTGTCTTTGTAGTGCCAGGGATGCGAAGATACATCAACTTTATCAGCAAGATTTTTATTAAAGTAGTCTTCAATAACGCCGCCATAGCCAAAGAGTCTCTCAAAATCCCGGATACTGATTTCACGCGCACTTTGAGCGAAAGGATAGCGACCTCTAATGATATTTCTGCACTCATCTCCGAGGCCAGAAGCCACATTTCTGACATTATGAGAAACAATATCATTGTTAATTTGTTTAGAGGTTCCGTCCAGTAAAGGTTCAACAATGTTCTGGAACGGTGCCGGCCAGGTTTGAGACTCTGCACTTAATTTCTGTCCCGAATCGGATAACAGATTCACAGCACCTTCTTCACCTTTATGCGAAATTACGAAGAGAGTGTACTGATCATGTAGCATACTGATTGCTTTAGATAATGGTGTACTGGAATTATTGCTATTCATGGTGCGGCCGCCAGCCCCGGTAGATTCCGCTGAGCCCGTAACAAATGTCCTTAACGCCATAAAATGATTATCAACATATTCCTTCAGCAACTTATTTTGCTGAGTAATGAGTACGTCACTCATTTTGACGATATTTCTCGCAATTTGCCCGGAAGGAACATAAGACTTACCTTGCGAGGCAGAAACATTGGCCAGTGTAGTCTGCTTAACCAGCTGATTACCTAACTGAATCATCGGCGAATTATCTGAGGCTAACATTTTTAACAGGTAAATGTTGACGGGTAATCCGGCACTACTCGCCTCTTCAGCCGGTGACATAACATGTATGGATGAGATAAATTTATTCCACACATTTGTATACTCATCGAGATACATTTTGAGCACAGAATTTTGAATGGATAGAATTTTACTCCTGGCGTCACTCCCCCTGCCATTGTCTCCGACAACCCAGTACTCTTCATTGTACAATTCACTGACAAGCTGGAATAAATGCTGTCGAAAAATATTATAATATCCATCATAAGTGAACAGGCCCGGCACACCATTAGTACTGAGGTCTTTATCAGACTGTACGAAGATTTGTTCTGGAACATCTCTAAGTAAACTATTAAGAGTAATATTTTGGGGGGCCGTGTGCTGTAAACTCGATTTTATACGACTGTAAATTCTGGACGAGGGTGATTTCCTCTCAAGGATAGCTCTGGCATCTGCCACAAGAGAGTGATCTATCTCTTTAACACTCTCAGAGAGATTAACGTTAGAAAATAAGGCATCCAGATGATCACTGAAAATATAACTCTCGCCATAGGTATTGATTTTACCTGTTTCGTACCACTGTTTGGAAACCCTGTTGATAGCATCATTCTTATTAAATGTCCCTTTACCTGAAAGCATCAGATAGTTTTTTAAGGCATCATACACCCGATTATTATCCTGGGACTCATTTGCGGCAATCAGCGTCTGCCGAGCCTGGTCAACTATTTGAGGTAACAAAAACTTTTTTAAAAGAGAAATGTACAATGCGTTAGTATTTTTCTCCACCCCCGAACCAGTATACAGGCCATAGCGATAAGAAATAAAAGGACGTTTGAGATCAAGTCCCTTCATGGTGGCCAGGCTCTGTGATGAAGACAACAACGGTGGCAATATACTGTCGTTGGCTGAACTATAGGCCAGGTGCCTCAACTGCTGTAAATTATGGTCAACAACATCCAGGTAATGATTGTTATTATGATAACTTACCTTAATCCCATACATAAAAAAGACGAAGAAAACAATCATTGCACTGTTGAAAACCAATCGTTTTATCCGTCTGTTGGCAGCATTTTCCGCATCATAATCTACCAACCCGGCATCTTTGATTATTACGTCAGAAAAAAGATTTTTCAGGAAGAAGGGACGTCCTGCCCAGGTTAAATCGATGCCGAGCTCTTGATGCTCATCTTTACGTTTGACCAGACTGGCCAGAGACAGTGCTTGAACATTGGAAACGGCATTTTTCCAGCGTTGTGTAAGTGTATTATTGTTACTCAGTGACAACAGGCTGAACTGTTTGCAACTGGAGAAATAAATCCCCCGCAGCGTTGATAGTATCTGACTTTCGTCATAGCGAGAGGCAAAAAAGATGTTACGAAGAAGCTCAGTCAGTCCATCTGACAATGTCACAAAATCTTGTGGCAACGTATACATCTTCTTACGATCGCTGCTTGAATACTCCTCCTGTTGACGAACGCTCATATTTCCATCGATACGGTTGAACAGAAGAACCAGTTCATTCTCGATATGCTTTTGCAATTCATCTGCAGATGATAACTTCTTATTTTTGTAGTGGAAAGTAGTCCCCCATATTTGTTCTCTCTCCTCAGAAGTCAGACTCCTGAAATAGGTTTCAAAACCTTTAAAAAGATCCATTTTTGTGACAACAAAATAAATAGGAAACTGCCCAGCCAAAATATCTCTCAGTTCATTGAGTCGGCTTCGTATATCTGAGGACAATTCGACCAGTTCAACTTTTGTTTTCCCGATAATATCAGCACTGGAAACAGTTATGATCGCGCCATTGATACCTTTGACACTACTTTTCTTCTTAATTTCAGAAATAATAGCGCGCCATTCATCACGGAATGCAGGAGATTCTTTGCTATTGACGTATTTTCCTGAGGTATCGATAAATAACGCATCATTGGCAAACCAGCACTCACAATGTTCGGTTGGTGAATTTTCTTTTCCTATGCGGTTAAGTTGCTCAGGTAAGGGAAAGTCCTGGCCTGATGACAGAATAAGGGATGTTTTTCCTGCATTTTCTGGCCCCAGAACCATATACCATGGTAAGGCAGGTTGCTTATTTTTATTCAGAGAGAAAACATATCGCCAGAAACTTGTTCTGACGACTTTTCTGGAATAATTTGCTGCATTTCTTATAACGGCAACAGCATCTGACGAAACGGGGTTTTCATCTGCTTTTGGTGAATAACTCTTTGAGAATTTATTAATAAAATCAGGATCTTTAAGTGACCTGAGCAGAAATCGACAACATGCATAAATCAGTATACCCATCAGAACGATGGCAATGAACTCAGCCCTGGCAAGATATGAAAAAAAGGGATGTTTTTCGCCAATCGATATGAAAGGCGAAATTTCCCAAATCATGACGCAAAGCGTCATAGCAAGCATAACAATGAAGGGAATATAGTAAAAAAAAGCCAAAAAATAGAGCAAAGATAACAAAATAAAAATACATCTTGTTTCAATTCGTGCCCATGGTTTTACCTGACCAAATCCTAAATAAGGTGCAACAAACCAAATGCACAATGCTAACAAGATAAAACAACCGATTATCAGCAGGTTTCTTGCTGAATTGCCACTGATCCAATTTTTATTAATAGACATGAATAATTCCGTTAGTAGGTTACGAAAATTTCGACTCGTCGATTCAACGCCCGCCCGGCAGGATCATCGTTATTACTTATTGGTTGACTATCACCAGCCCCTTTTATTTCAATACGGTCTTGCGGCGTTCCCTCTTCCAAAAATAGGTGAGCAACATTTTCCGCACGTTTTTCAGAAAGTATCTGGTTGTTTTCAAGACCAATATGATGAATAGGTGTTGAATCTGTATGTCCGACGATCAGCAAGTTCGCTTTCACTCTTTTAATATCGTTGGCGACATTCTTCAATACGGCAATCATGTCGCTGCGGATCTCAGCAGATCCTACAAGGAACATCGAATCACTCCTGAAAACAATTTTATCAGGCATATGGCTGTCATCAACGGTAACAAGACCTTCATCTATATACTTCTTAAGTAAACCGGGAAGATCTAAACGCGTTTTTTCTGGCGTAGTGGCAGCGAGAGTTAAATTTGAAAGATCATGTAATCTGGCATAGATATCACCTTCCCTGATAAACAAAAAATATTTGCAGCAGAGAAAGACAATAATCATCAGGGTAGACAGGAATAATGACATCGTAAAAAATGAGATGCCCTGCCATCGTTTTTTCTCTTCTTTTATCTCAACCAATGCATGCGGAGAGAGCTTAGTGGGTACAGCATCATTGATACTTTGAATCAAAGCCAATAATCGCTGACGAATTTTAAGTAATTGCCTGTCGCCATCCTCAATAATGCTGTAGCGTCCTTCAAACCCCAGTCCAAGAATGATCAGCAGAACTTCGAGAACATCAGAATACTCTTTGGGATTCATAGAAAGGCGACCGACGAGCAGGAAAAATTTATTCCCGCCGTCATTATCCCCTTCAAAATGGTTTAGCAAGTTGCTTTGTGACCAGCCAGCCATCATTCCCCAGGAAGTGGCGTGCGCTGCCTCATCAAGGGCAGTACAGATACAGTAACGAACCACTGCCATTTTCTTCCATGAAATATTCACCTCATCGCAAACAACATTG
The DNA here is from genome assembly GCA_050311775.1 of Erwinia amylovora. Lineage (GTDB taxonomy): Bacteria > Pseudomonadota > Gammaproteobacteria > Enterobacterales > Enterobacteriaceae > Erwinia > Erwinia amylovora_A. The sequence continues at coordinate 72,775 of JBNONK010000004.1, forward strand.
AAGAGATCGATTTCAGCAATCAAGGCTTTCTTAAAAAATTCAACATTTTCGATGTTTGAAATATCTGAAGGCATGTCGCTGAGTGCTCGCAGTAGAGGCTGTGCAGCTTCCATCAGCGGCTTCTTCGCGTGCCTGACCTTATAAACGCGTTGCTGAACACTTTCCCCACGCAAGGCTAATTCATTTTGAGAACTGTTCTTAGCACTCTTATTCGTCTCTGATGCTTCTCTTTCAACCTCACCGCCGGGAGAGAATTGGTCTATCAGGAAGCTGCCATAAGCCTGTGAATCCTCACCGGTATTGTCGTTTTGCAGGCTACTTAATGGTATGACCTTGTCATAGTTATTCTCATCGCTCATTAATCTCTGATCCCCCACAATTCCATTCCCAACTCAGGGAACCCACCCGCAATGTGCACAGCTAAAGCGCCTGTTGAGGCAATCTTCTCCCAGAAGGGGCCGTTTCTCTGTAATTCAAAATAAACGTGGCCTGTGCTGTAAGGTATTTGACGTGGCGGAACAGGCAAATACTGCAAAATCAACCCTGGCAGGTGGGAACGCACCAGCTCATGCAGTTGCTGAGGGGCGCTGATTTTAGCCTGGGCAACAAACTGTTGCTGCAGAGCATCCATCGGCATCTGGGCCTGAACTGTCAGCACCAGATGAGAATAAGCCGAAAGTTCTTGCGGCAGCACTGTAGCCGTCCAGAAACCATTCCCTTTCTCATGGAGTGGGATGACCTCGCCAGCACGAATTAGAATCTGGTTCAATAGATCGTGGATATCCAGGACTAAGGGACGAATGGACTGATATAGTCTTGCATGATCGTATCCCGGTGCGGATTTCGGACGTCGGGTATCTTTACGAACAAAAGTCGACAATTCACCGGCGAACTTCGCCAGCTCTTCATACAACATAAAAGGTGACAGCTCAGGGATATGCCTGAGATTATCCAGAATAGCTTCATACTTATTAAATATCTGCAAAAGGAAATAATCGATAATTTCCGCACTGGCACTTGCTTTACCATCTGTTCCGGCTAAATTTTCTGCCAGCATGTTGGCGCGCATTTTCACCAGTCCATTCAGATGAGTGAGCCATTCCTGCAACAGATTGTTTGCCGCATAGGAGGTTACTGGTGGAATATAATCATCCAGATGCAGCAGTACGCTACCATCCGGCTGGATGGCTTTGACCTTTGCCAGAGGTAAGCCAATCCAGGACTCTGTCATTTCATTTTCAGAAACGAGCTTAAGGCGCAAAGTGGACAATTGAACAGGTTTGCTTCCCTGTCGGATAGAATTTGTGTCTCTTAATTCTGTTTCAATAACACTGAAGCGCGCCAGCGAGGAGCGGTCATCAGCATCGAACAACGTCTCATCGCTATTATCAAGACGCAGAGGAACAGAAAGATAAATGAGCTTACCAAGATGATCGGTGGTAATCGTCAGCGGTTCTGGAAGTTCAGCATGGCCCGGGATATCAAAAGGTGTACCATCAGGTAACACGCCTTTACCCGTACGCAACACGAGTTTACCGTAAGCCAACGCTTCAACATCAATTTCATATTGCGCAAACCCCCAGAAAAAAGGATTTATCGTCAAAGCTCTCTTGTGAGCATAGTATTCAAAATAGCGTTCTTGCTGTTGGAAAAGTTGTGGTCTGAGAAACAACCCTTCACTCCAGACAACTTTGTTAGTTTTCATCGCTCAATTCGCTTCTTGATCTGAAACGGCAATTGCCAGTTTTTGGACGCTAACCTTCAATACCGGTTTTTTTTCTTTTTGATACCACGCAAGTTTTTCTGTCTTCTTTAATTTATAAACATCCATCCAGTCTGCGTTGTCGATATCTCTGTAAGCAGCAACAAACCCTAATGCAACCACTCCCTGGCGGGGAGTAATATTCAGTGACTGAGTGGTGCCGGGCTGTAACACTACCTCCTGCATATTGGCAATATTATTTTTTAGTGACTTCAATCTCTCTCCCATCAATGAGTAATAATCAGCATTCTGGAAGTCATCAACATCTTTCAGCTCGTAGATTTCAATACAGACTGGAGATGAAGCACCGTTAACATCAGGATTAACGTCACTGCTGGCTGACAAAAGAACATTCATATCATTATTTTGAGGTACAGGTGTTGATGAACAAGCCGAAAGGATCGCCACGGCGGAGACAAACAACACGGAGGAAAACAATTTTTTAAATATTAATAAATGTGGCTTACCCATCAGATCCTCTCTTTCGACGTGGTTTGCCGTAACCAAACGGCAAACCACTGGCTACAATTATTGAAGATCACCTAAAAAGGGATTTCAGAAAGAATTATTCAATACAGTTATACTCGTTGCTCAGGCTTAAATTAGCCTTTGTTAGCTTTAACATCATAGCTTGCAGAAATAACACCAGACTTCTGGCCTGCAGCATTCTGCATAACATAATCTTCGGTCATCTTCGTGAATGAGAACTTAACAACCTCACGAGGACGGGCTTCATCATCAACAGATCCCTGCAGATTCACTTTGGTAATAATCACATCGGTGAAATTAATAGTTAAGTACTCTAAAGGCTCACCGCCTGCTTTACGAATCACAAAACAAACATTAGCTATATGCTTTCCTGTCAGACAGTAGCTGAGAAGATTCGGGCTTGCTTTATCGACATAGTGTACAAAGCTGAAATCTTCCACCGTCGCCTTACCTGAACCACCTCCGGAACCAGCATGCATGTTAGAGTGTTGTGCGACATCCCAACCAAATGAAAGAACTTCAATTTCATTCGTGTGTGTTGCATCGGCAGACTCACCATCAATACCATCAATCTTAATGAAAATATCCTGTGACATATATTCCTCTGTATCAATTATTTAAATAAAACCCAAGCATAATAACAAAGTATGGAATTAAGTTATTAATCCACACTGCAGTTTGTAGCGACAAGCGTTACAAAGTCTTCCGGAGATAAGACTTCTATCATCCGTTAAATATTTCAATAAAATACAATTAAGCCATATTCTTAACAGAAGGCAATTTTGCGACCATCCTTAAAGAAACTGTCAGGCCTTCCAACTGGAAATGAGGGCGCAGGAAAAATTTAGCCTGATAATATCCAGGATTCCCTTCAACATCTTCCACCAACACTTCAGCTGCGGCCAAAGGACGCCTGGCTTTAGTTTCCTGAGTTGAATTAGCGGGATCGCCATCAACATAATTCATGACCCAATCATTCAGCCATCGCTGCATATCATCGCGTTCTTTAAAGGAGCCAATTTTGTCCCGCACAATACATTTCAGGTAGTGAGCAAACCGGGAACAAGCGAAAAGATAAGGCAAACGCGCTGACAGGTTGGCATTGGCAGTTGCATCAGCATCATAATATTCGGCGGGTTTTTGCAGCGATTGCGCCCCAATAAAAGCCGCATAATCCGTGTTTTTTCGATGGATTAAAGGAATAAAACCATTCTTTGCCAGCTCCGCTTCACGACGGTCGGAGATGGCAATTTCCGTTGGGCATTTCATGTCAATCCCGCCATCATCCGTCGGGAATGTGTGGCAGGGAAGCCCCTCGACCACACCGCCACTCTCGACGCCACGGATTAACGTACACCAGCCATATTCTTTGAATGATCGGTTGATATTCACAGCCATGGCGTAAGCGGCATTAGACCAGACATATTTACTGTGGTCTGCCCCATCGGTCGTTTCCTCAAAGTGAAAAGCATCCACAGGATTAGTACGAATGCCATAAGGTAAACGAGCCAGAAAACGAGGCATGGCCAGGCCTATATAGCGGGAATCTTCCGACTGTCGGAGAGAGTTCCATGCCGCGTACTCCAGATTTTGAGTAAAAATTTTCGTCAGATCGCGGGGATTCGATAACTCCTGCCACGATTCCATCTGTAGAACGGAGGGTGAGGCACCGGTGATAAAGGGCACATGTGCTGAAGCTGCGACCTTGCTGATCGACGCAAGCAAATCAACGTCTGGCGCTGTGTGATCAAAGTAGTAGTCGGCAACAAGGCAGCCATACGGCTCACCTCCTAACTGGCCATATTCCTCTTCATACGTTTTCTTGAATAGCGGGCTTTGGTCCCAGGCGATACCTTTGTAACGCCTCATGTTTCGCCTCAGCTCATCTTTAGAAATATCCATGAAGCGCAGCTTTAATTTTTCATCTGTCTCGGTGTTATAAACAAGATAGTGTAAACCTCGCCACGCACTTTCCAGCGACTGGAACTCCTGATGATGAAGAATAATATCTATCTGCTCTGATAGTTTTTTATCTATTTCGGAAATAATTGCAGCGATGCTTTTATAAGCATCGTCCGAAACACTGATTGAACTGGCAAGTGCCTGCTCAGCAAGTGTTCTGACCGCAGCCTCCACGGCAACCTTCGCCTCGTCAGACTTTGGTTTAAATTCTTTCGACAACAGCATATCGAAATCACTGCTGGTTTCAGTTCCCATCGCAGGCAGCAGGTTTGTTCTCTGAAAAGACGGTGGCATATTGTTTTCCATATCCCTTACTCCTCCAGCTGCGTATTAGTATTTGCAACTGACTTTGGTGAAGAAGACAGGGCGCTTAGCAATGCTTTATCCTGCAGTAATTTCATAACCAGATCTTCAGCACCGGCTTTACCATCCATGTAGGTTTGCAAATTAGCCAGCTGCGTACGAGCTTCCAGTAACTGTGATAAAGGTGAAACTTTTTTTGCCAGCTCATCCGGTGAAAAATCGTCCATGCTTTCAAAAGTGACATCAACCATTAATTGTCCGTCTCCCGTGAGCGTATTGGGTACAGCAAATGCAACGCGGGGCTGCATCGCTTTCATACGCTCATCAAAGTTATCAATATCTATATTGAGAAATTTTCTGTCCGCTACAGGCGGCAGCGGTTCTTTTGATTTACCGGATAAATCAGCAAGTACCCCCATGACAAATGGTAATTCTATTTTCTTCTCACTTCCGTAAATCTCAACGTCATACTCAATTTGCACGCGTGGTGCGCGATTACGCGCAATAAATTTCTGGGAGCTACTTTTATTTAAAGCCATATGAAACCTCTTTACCAATAGATTAAATACCTGGCAGCAACAGAGTGACCAGTTCCTTTTTAAATAACAACATAAAAACCTTTATTTATAATCAAGAACGATACTGGCTGCAGCATTTACGTTCCCCGGTGTCACTCCACTACTGGCTGCATAATAACTGGCAGTAAAGAGATGTGTTACATCAGCACCATTTTCTGGAATATCATAATTTTGTTCACTGGTTTCATCGTCAACTTTCAACTGAGTACCACTGACATCCCTCAATCTTATCTGAGCATCAGCACTGTAATTATCACCTGACTTATTAACAAGGTTACCCGTTTCAGGATCTGACGTTGTCTGGCTCAAAAAACGCAATCCTACAGTCGTACTCGAAGGACAATTTTTCAGCGTAATATTGAAATCTTTGCTGCCATACTCAGCGCCTTTTGTATCCAGATTACCCGCAATAGCAGCAACGCCAAGGGAAATACTTTCAGTAGATGATTGATTATTAATACTGACAACACAAGTTTCATCCTCATAATTACCTTTGAATGAGACCGCAACTTTACAACTGTTAGTGTCAGAACAGGATGCGGCCCATGCAGTATGAAAGTTCAGAGCCATCATCATCCCCATAACGCTGGCCATTGAGAGTATATTGACTAAACCGTATTTGTTTATTGAGGAATACATTTCACCTCCCACTGCTGAATACCGCTGTTTTTAATTACATGACCTGTTGCACTGGCCTGTTTACTCATAATCAGGATCCGACATTGCGCCTGGGCAGATGTGGCTTTAACCAGCAATTTAGTCTGTTCAGGATCCCAGCCCCTGATAAAGGCCATCCCCCCCTGTCCGATTACAGTCTTAACTTCGCCTTGTTCATTGATAATTTCTGTACCAATAGGCATATAATCATTACTCTGATCGCGAACAATTAACACGACAGGATTACCAACAATGGTTTTCATATTGACTGAAACAGCAGCGCCTGCACGTGGTACAACAGTATTAACACCCTGTAAAATGTCGACAGTATCAGGAAGATCTTTATTATTTATTGAAATATCATTCTCGCGATAAGGAGTTAATGACGGAACGACTGCATAACCAAAGCGGTCAATTCTTGCACCATCTCCATTGACAACTCTTGCGCCTTTCCCGCCGGGAACATCAACAATTGCAAAGGCTGAATCTCCAAGCTGTGGTCCCAACGTTACTCCGCCGCGGTGAGCGACGACACTCCCATTCGCAGAGAATGAAAGTTGCTGTAACGAACGGTTATCTGCATATGCAGTCATACCAACCTGACCGGCCGAAGCTTTGTAACTCAGATTACCGGAGAGTGTCTCCCTTGAATCTGCATCTTCATATTTGGCTGCTGATGCACCAATACCATACGCCAGTTCACTCTGCTCACCATAATTTCCGCTAGCATTAACTTGCAGAGCATCATTATTACTCCCGGAGTGCGTGTAAGTTGAATAAATAGAATTGAAACCAGTGTCGTGAGTTATACCCGGTGAGAGAGGCACAAAGAATGACAGCATAATTGAGTTCTGACTTCTGTTTTTGCTGTAATAATCTTTCATCAAGGTAACTGAATATGAAACCCTCTTAAATGAATCATTAAAGGAGAGTGAATATTGCTGAGATCGAGGTGCTCCACTCCAGTAATCATACATTGCACCGGAGAAACTCACAGAACTATTATTCCAAAGAGTTTGAGAAAGGCTCAGAGACAGTTTCTGCCGGGCATGGTAATTATAATACTGACTATGCGTTCCATAGCGATTTATTGAGGCATCCCGCAAAGTATAAAACCCATCGGAAGAATAGCGATATGCCGCCAGTTGCATATTCGTATTGGTCTGATTGAGATATTTCGAATAGGAAATATCATAGCTGTTTCCAACTGCTCTCTTATCGTGCTTTAAAATACTGTGCGCATGAGTGATGCCAAAGGAAAAACCACCAACCGTGGTGTTAATTGCATTTCCAATAGCAGCAGACTGGTAATGTTCTGAAAGCAACGCCCCGCCATATAAGGTATAGTTATTGGCGATACCATAATGATAACCACCTTGTAGTACACTGGGATTGACTCTTAATTGTGGATCATTAGCCTCTCCGGCAGCTAAACTAAACTGTGACACTCCATAGTGCAGAAGCATAGGAGGGGCAGAAAATGGAATAATTCGGGTGCGTTCCTGACCATTGGATTCACGTATGATCATTTGTAAATCACCGCCATAGCCCATTGTTCCCACATCTGTTAATTCGAAGGGGCCTGGAGGAACGATCGTTTCGTAGATAACCTTACCGGCCTGCGTAAGGGTTACCTTTGCATTGGTTTCAGCAATACCACTGATAACGGGTGTATAACTTCTTAACCCCTCAGGCAGCATTCGGTCATCAGATTGCAATACCACACCACGGAACCCGATGGTGTCAAAGATATCAGAAGGAGTATTGATATCACCCAGGGTCAACTGGCTTTTCAGAGAGGTTATATCTGTTGCTGCATAGCCATACAAACTATCCGTATGCGTACCGTACTTTCTGTTCCAGCTGGTATTGATCCTTTTTCTGAAGCGCCAGTCCCCTGCGTTAATGCCTGCCGTCAGATTTAAATTACCCGTGTCATTACCGTAAGTATCAGCATGATTAGTGTAATAATTCACATTGTAGTCAAGAATTCCAACAGTTGACCCCGCATCCCAGCGACTGGGATCGATATAACCTCTTTCATATTTCACCAGATTATACTGGGGGACAGTAATGTCGACTTCAAGATCACCCTGATTAAAATAAACACGGCTATGCTTGATGAACTTTTCTAGATCAACGCACCCTTCCTGCGAGGACAAACTGTCTCCCGACGATTTTATTCCCAGGCTAGTCAGGTTCTCTTTTGTCAGGCACGCCCGGGCCTGTGATTCACCATTAAGATTACGAAAAGCAATAACATGCTTTCCACGATTCTGATTATTTACAATGACATCTACCGAATAAGTTCCCGCAAGAACAGGATTTCCTTCTGCAAATTGAGAGACATCAATTGCAGCGCCATGAATAAATGATGCGTCATATTGGATATTGGCTGGTTCTTTGATATCAGATAAAACATCATTTACCGATGGTTCAGCATCGCCTTCATTGATCAGCAATAAAGAGCAACCGAGAGTCATCACCAATAGCACCGGTTTCTTTATTCGCTGAATGAAAGCTTCATTTTTTTTGATAAACCGCATTTTCTTTCCATTAAAAAAGTCCAAAGCACCCCTCCATGACCTAATTCATGTTATTATTACACCTGATTTTTAATTTTATTTATCCAAAACAAATTCGTTATTTTTTAAAACATATTCCTTTGTTTTAATCGCGCCAAAATCATTTATTATATTAAGTTTCACGTGATTGATAGTCACGTTTTCAGGCAAACTTTTTTCTGTTAAAAACTGCTCATCCCCAAAAGGTGGAATCATGTCTGACTTTACATCGTAAAGACCATTACCCCCTGAGATAGCAGCACTATCTAAAGAAAAATAATAGGGTGTTGGGTTGCTCACTTTAATTCCATTGACACTTTTCCCTTTGTGCATCAACTGTATATTCAATTTTTCTGCAACAGAAACGCTGTCCTCATCCAGTGTCACTGGTCGATAAAAAACTTTTATTCTCGTTCTGAACGCAAGGTCTAATCGGTTCGTTTTTTTGTCTTTGGGGGCCGGTGGAATCTCAAGCAGGTTAAACCAGAACAATGTTTCTCTGTCCTGTAACATTTGCATTCCATTATAGATCATTCTTAAACTTTGACCTTTGCCCGGCTCAACTCTGTATACGGGGGGTGTCAATATGAAAGGAACTTTCATTTCATTTATATCCCCCGTTTTATGTCCGTTATCAACCCAGACCTGAACAAGCGCAGGAGCTGTCCCTCTGTTTCTGGTTTTGATATCCATCTCTTTGTCTCGACCAGAAAATACAATGCGTGTTCCACTTATTGTCATCGAAGCAAATGTATTTCCGGTGTACAGACAACACACCAGTACTAACAGAAAAAATCTTGATAACATTTGATATACCATTTAGTGAAATTCAATTATCCATGTCGCAATCGCGTTGACATGATGATTGCATGGCCTGCCAGGCAGGCCATGAATAGATTTAAGGATAAGCGATCGTATAAACTATTTTCGCTGCGACGTTACCAGCCGTGCTTTGGCCAGTAGCATAATAGCCACCAACATAAGTCATGGTGGCCGTTTTAGCGGTGGAATCGACCGTATACTCTTTTCCTGTATCACCAGCCCTGATCTGCGTCCCATCCGGGTTATACAAACGGATTTCAACTTTTGTAGCTGCTTCGTCACCTGTTAAGCTGTTAGTCAGGTTACCGGTGGTTGCATCAACCCCAGAGCTACCAATGGCTTCAAAGTGCGTCGCAACTTTACTGGCGTCACATTCTTTGACCTTGATATCAAAATTTTTGCTTCCTGCCTCGTTACCTGCTGTAGCAAGTGTTTTAACACTCAATGTCGGCAGAGTAACGGTCTGGTCGACATCTCCGTCAATAACACAGGTATTTGCCGTTAGCGTTCCATTAAAAGTTACAGTACCTTGCCCAGCAGGCGTTGCAGCCATCGCATGACCAGCAACAACCCCAAGCGCGACTACGCCTGCAATACAATTAAATTTATACATTTGCTTTTCCTAATTTAAGAACGAACTTAGTTAAACATCCCTGTGCGACCTCTTCCTTTTCTGGCAGACTTTCTTGCTCCTTTTTTCTGTAGAATTAAAGTTATTCCATCTTCAGTACTTACCACTGCATTAAGGGTACAACCTTCAGGATGCACACCATTTTTTATAATAAACCCTCCAATCATTGGCGCGATCTTTCGCTCAATAAACTGAACAAGATTTCTCGCACCTGTTTCACTCACTATCGATTGTTCGATGATATAATTAACCAGTTCACTCTGATAATTAAATGTTATTTTATGCTGTGAATACAACCGTTCTGCCAGCCTGCGCAAATGCAAGGAAACAATATAGCTCAGCGATTCAAACTGCAGAGGCAAATAGGGAACAATATTCACCCTACCCAGAAATGCCGCTGGAAAAACCTTTAAGAGCTCTGCTCGTAATACTTTCGTAATACCACTTATCTCGGGTGTCGTCTCAGGAACAGCACAAATATTACTGATTAATTCGCTGCCGACATTACTTGTTAACAGTATTATTGTGTTTTTAAAGTCGATATACCGCCCTTCTCCATCTTCCATCTGACCTTTATCAAATACCTGATAAAAAAGCTCATGGACATCAGAGTGCGCTTTTTCAATTTCATCCAATAAAATTACGCTATAGGGGCGACGACGTACCGCTTCTGTTAACACCCCACCTTCACCGTAGCCGACATATCCGGGGGGGGATCCTTTAAGAGATGAAATGGTATGGGCTTCCTGATATTCACTCATATTAATTACGATAAGATTCTGCTCACCACCGTAGATACCTTCCGCTATCGCCAGGGCTGTTTCCGTTTTTCCCACACCAGAAGGACCTGCCAGCATAAAGACCCCAACGGGCTTATTCGGGTCGGATAAGCCTGTACGGGCAGCGACGATACTTTCACTGATAAGGTTTAATGCCTGCTGCTGCCCGGTCACACGTTGTGAGAGGCGCTGCGGCAGCTCTGTCAGAGAACGAATATCGTCCTCCAGCATTTGACCGACAGGAATACCTGTCCAGTTGGAAACTATCGTTGCAACCGTATCAGCATTCACCTCAGCCGGAACCAGAGGAACCTGCTGGCAAATTGAACTGAAATGTTGTTCAAGGGAGATCAACTCCGTGCGCAATTCATCCTGTCGCGCGGGCTCACCTGCCTGTGACAGAGCTTCATTGAGGGCATTTCGTTTTGCGACGATAGCTGAGACGCTCTCTTTTTCTCTTAACCACCGATACCTGATTTTTTCCGCTTCATGCCAGTCAGCGGCGATATTCTGGTGCAGGCAGGTAATTCTTCCCTCATCCTTTCCCTTGCATAACTGACTGGTTTTTTCGAGCAGAGCAAGTTCAGATCGCGCTGTTTCAATCTTATATTCCAACTGCTGCAAGGCCATTGGTGGGGTATGCTGAGCATTGGCTACTCTCGCGCAGGCTGTATCGAGCAGACTGATGGCCTTATCCGGGAGTTGTCGCGCTGGAATATAGCGGTGAGACAATTTGACTGCAGCCTGTAACGCTTCTTCCATAATCCAGACGTTATGATGCTTTTCCAGCACGGGTATCAGGCCACGGAGCATAACAACAGCTGCCGCTTCTTGTGGTTCATCCACCTGGAGAACCTGGAAACGACGGGTCAGCGCAGGATCCTTCTCAATATGACGTTTGAATTCGCTCCAGGTTGTTGCACCAATCGTACGTAACTGCCCTCGGGCTAAAAAAGGCTTAAGCAAATTTGCTGCATCTCCCGTTCCGGCATTTCCACCGGCACCGATGAGGGTGTGAATTTCATCAATAAATAAGATTACTGGTTGCTCTGAAGCAATGGCCTCTTCCAATACAGCCTGTAATCTTGCTTCAAACTCCCCCTTCATACTGGCACCAGCGGAAAGCGCAATAATGTCGAGCGAGAGCAAACGGACTTTTTGTAGTGCAGGCGGCACATCCCCCTGGCTAATTGCCTGTGCCAGCCCCTCCACGACTGCAGTCTTGCCTACGCCTGCCTCGCCCGTCAGTAAGGGGTTGTTTTGCCTGCGGCGCAGTAAAATATCAATCATGGTCGCTATTTCGTTATTGCGGCCAAGTACCGGGTCGGTCTTACCTTCCCGAGCCAGCGCGGTCAGATCTGTAGTGAATTGCTTCAGCCTTCCCTTTTTTTCCACACTCAGAGCACCATTCGTTTCCCCCGGGAGTTGACCTGAGTTTATGGAATGATGAATTTGTTCGTCGTTCTCTTCAGATTGCTGGGTTATAGCCGGTAAATCCTGACTCAGTTTTTTGACATTTATTTTATTAAACTCAGCTGATATTCCGAGTAATACACGTCTTAGTTCCACCGTATTGAGCATCGCCATCAGCAGATATGCGCTTCTGATTCGGGTTTCCAAACGTTCCAGACTGGCATAAACCCACGCCCGTTCAATGGCCAGTTCAATATGGTACGAAAAGTCAGAGAGAGTACTGGCACCCGATGGCAGACTTGCCAGTGCATATTCGAAATCAGTCACCAGGACACTTGTGTCGAGTGAGAAAAATCTCGCAATCAACTTCATATCATTATCGATATCTTGCTGGAATATATTGTTCAGCCAGTGCACCAGTTCCACATATGGGTTTCCACGCAATTTACAGAATGTGGTCGCGCTCTCAATGCTGGTAAATAACTTGTTGTTCAACTTATCAAACAAGTTTTTTCTCGTGATAGACAAGATAGGTGCCCCATTACAATTTGTAATATGATGAAATTTCATCCTGTAGTTGATGTGCACAACATAGATAAAACAAGAACAAAAAAAAACAAAAAAAATGATTCACCCTCTATTTCAGGACTCCATACTAGTAACTATTCCCATTACTGAGCCACATTAAGAATAACCGCTAGTTCTTTCTCTCAAAATAAAAACCAGGCCGTGTACTGATAGTTTTTCTGTTGTACTCTTGTTTTGCATATTGAATGTTTTGCCTGCCCTTTCAAATTGAATCTTGTACAGGCATACAATTAAGTAACTGAGCACTCAATATGTAACGTTAATATCATATAGATGTATTTTTAATAACATCAGGAATGCAGGAACTCGTGGACTATAAATTTCTCGAATATTACAACAAAGAACTTACATTCATGAGAGAAATGGCCCATGAATTCGCCGTTCTTCATCCCAAAATAGCTCGCCGATTAGGTATGGATGGCATTGAGGTAGCGGATCCTTATGTCGAGCGCCTGATTGAGGCATTCTGCTTTATTTCCGCCCGAACAAGACTGAAATTGGATGCTGAATTCCCAAATTTCACACAGCGCCTGCTGAATATTATTTACCCAAACTATAACTCACCCACTCCGTCAATGGGTGTTGTACAGCTGACCCCCAATCTTAAAGAAGGAGATCTGAAGCAGGGCTATAAGGTTTTACGCGACAGCAGCTTCTATTCCGGGATTATCCCTGGTGAAATGACCCGTTGTGAGTATCGCAACAGCCAGGATGTAACGCTCTGGCCGATAGAGATTGTAGAGGCGTCTTTAACCTCTGTCCCTCCAGATATGCCGAATCTGGGAAATCATCGCATTGATTGCCATAAGTTAAAGGGTGCGTTACGGATCAGGCTAAAGCTAAAAAATGACCTTACATTTTCTCAGTTAGAGGGATTAAACACTTTACCCATATATATAAGCGGCGATGAAAGAATAGCGTCACACATATTTGAATTGCTCCATGCCAGTAATGTCGCAACCATCGTCCGCTCAGGGCACGGCGAAGGCACTCAGAATACTGTTAACAGTGTACGTCCTTTAATCTTTGAAGGACTTGATCACCAACAGAGTCTGTTGCCTGCTGCATGGAACATTTTTCATGGCCATAATATGGTTCATGAATATTTTTCCTGTCGTCATCGTTTTTACTTTTTCACAGTCACACAGCTCTCGACCGGTCTGAAGGATAACCATACGAATGAAGCCGAAATCATTATACTTCTGCGCCAGCTATCGCAGGATTTAGTCGGCCATATCAATGCAGATCGTTTTCTGCTCTTTTGTACACCCGTCATTAACCTTTTTCCAAAACGTCTTGACCGCATTGAAGTTAAAAGGTCGCATAACGAGTTTCATGTTGTTCCTGACCGTAGCCGCCCCATGGACTTTGAAGTTTACTCAATCAATAAAGTGTCGGGGCTGAAGTCTGAAACCAGCACGGAAGTGACCTTCAATCCTCTTTACCAGACAAGAAACAGCGATAATGGTAACTACGGAAGATATTTTTCAACCTTGCGAAAATCCCGTATTCAGAACACCAACCAACGAAGATACGAAACGCAAACGGCTTATGATGGCACGGAGGTCTACCTCTCTCTGGTAGATCAGCTTGAAGCTCCTTATAGCGACGATATTAAATACCTGACCGTGGAAGCAATGGTCACGAACAGAGACCTCCCACGCTTGTTTGTCACTCATGGTAGCCGGACACTGAGTATGTCTGATGCCGCTCCGGTCAGTGAAGTTAACTTCGTTTGTAAACCCAGTATTCCAAGGGAACCTTTTGCAAATAGTGAATCGCCCTGGAGGTTAATTCGGCAATTAAATTTTAATTACCTCCCTCTCTCAGATGCTGACAGCAAATTTGGCGGAGAGGCAATGAGAAGTATGCTACGTCTTTTCGTTGCCAACAGTGACCGTGACTCCAACACTAAAATTGACGGTCTTATTTCATGCCAAACCCGTCCCGTGACAAGACGCCTGCCCGGCAATGATTTACTTGTTTACGGCCGGGGAGTTCGCTGCACAATCACGGTGGATGAAGAAAACTTTTCTGGTATTAGTCCATACCTTTTTGGATTAATAATGCAAAATTATATTTCACGTCACGCATCAATCAATGTGTTCACTGAAACTGAATTGCACTCTCTGCAGCGAGGACAAATTGGTTTATGGGAAGCAAGGCCAGGCACACGTGGAGCATTTTAGGATGATGGACAAGCAGCATGACATGTTGTCGAACTGGCTGAATGTTGATGAACCATGGCGCGCCGGTTTCATCAGTATTATGCGTGCGATATCCGCAAGATACCCTTCAATTCCGCAGCCAGGCACGGCACAACTGCCAGCCGACGAGCCATTTATCCTTGGACAAAGCGCCCATGTTTCATTCGCCCCTCGCGAAATCGCCAAAATAGACTCAATCGAGGATAAGTTAAAAATTCAGCTGTTCAGCCTTGGTGTATGGGGACCTCAGGGAGCCATGCCAGTGCACAATAGTGAGCTTGCATATTCACGTGCAGAATCACATGACAATAACCTGACAGATTTCCTTGATATTTTTCATCATCGGGCATTGTCACTTTTTTTTCGCGCCTGGTTTGTTTCACAAGACTCCGCATCACTGGACCGTGTGGATGATGAACGTTTTTCTTTTTACCTGGGTAGCCTGATTGGGCTTGCTCCTGATGAACTCAAAAATACTGACCTGCCTGTTCATGCGCGGCTCGCCGCCTCCGCTCATCTTATCCGGGAGTCACGTAATCCGGAAGGCCTGTCAGGAGCACTACATTATTATTATTCAATCCCCGTCAAAATTGAAGAATTCACCCGTCACTGGATTTCACTGGATCATAATGACCAGTCGGTTTTGGGAAACAATGATGCAGCCCTGCTTATGGGGGAAGGTGCAATATTGGGAAATACCATTTTGGATCGGCAGCATAAGTTCAAAGTTATTTTAGGCCCTTTGACCATGGCTCAATATATGAGCTTCAGCGTTTGGGGTAATAATCTGCCGTCTTTAAAAGAGTGGGTGAGAAGTTTTGTCGGTTATGAATATGCGTGGGATGTTGAGCTTATCCTTGCAGCATCAGAAATCCCAATGGCCAATCTTGATGGTTCACATCAGTTAGGCTATGCGACCTGGTTAATATCAGAAAAAAATGATCACGATATAACTGGTATGTGCTTCGAGCCGGAAACATATGTCTGTTAACGTAAAAAAAGAGCCAAAATAACCGACTACCAGCAGGTGAACCATGAACAGCAACAGTAATGATATGAATTATTTTAACATGCTCACCACACCTTTTCCCGGTGAAAAACCCTGTGGTGAAAATCTTGAATATGATGGTAATTTCATCTTGCTGCAGACCAGGCTACAACCCAAACTTAACGCAGAGTATGGTTCATTTGTTGAAGCTGCCACTCCGCTAAACTGGGCTGAAATAGAGCGGGACTGCCTCTCCCTGCTGCAAAAAAGTAAAGACATCAGGTTAATCATCATACTGATTCGCTGCCGACTGCGAATAACCGGTCTGGCCAGCTTATCTGAAGGTCTGACTGCCATTCTCTCTTTGTTAGAGACCTATCCCGATCAACTATATCCCCAATTGCTGGATGAGGGGGAATATGACCCTCTGATGCGAGCAAATGCATTTGCTGAATTGATCAACAATGATGGTATTTTAGCCGACTTACGCAGCATAACGTTACCACCTGCTGGTGGTATGTCAGTCACAATCAGAGATATCGAAAACACTCACCGTTTCCCTCACGATAAAAATGCCTTGTCAACTGCGCAGATCAGTACTCTCCAGTCTGAATGGACCGGTAGTAAAGAGATGAGAGCAATCGGCAGTGCCTGCAACTTACTCAATGATTTACAAAAAAGTCTTAGTAACACCCTGGGGGATTTTGCTCCGGATCTCAGCGCAATTGAATATATCCTTCAAATATTCACTTTTTCTGATCAGGCAGAGACTGACTCAGCCGGGAATGCTGATGCTGGTACTCATATCAGTCCTCTTCCCTTACTGCCCAATTCAGCTTTGAATCCGGAAAACTGTTCCACTCCAGCCCAAATTAACATAGCGGTTTCTGAGACTCTGAACATTCCCTCAGTCTCCGCGATTAAATCGATCCAAAGTCGCTCAGAAGCGCTGTTACAACTCAGAGATATCCATGCCTGGTTTCTTGACGCTGAACCTGGCAACCCAATTATCTTTTTGCTGGATATAGCAGAAAAAATGGCAGGAAAAAGCTACGCCGAATTGATTAATTTTTTTACTCCCGAAATTATTTCTCAACTGACTATCGAAAAGGGTTAATGCCATGAAAAGAAGTTCATTGTTTTTTTTAATGCTGACAGTCTCAGCAAGTTACTGTTCGCAAGCTACGGCCACTGAGTGCACATTCGACAGTACATCTGGCACTATCCCTAAAACCTTCACGCTTCCAGCACAAACCATTTTCATTGACGCAGATGCTCCGAATGATACGACAAAAGCAATAGCCACTTACGATACCTCAACACAAGGTACGGATGTGTCTTTCCACAACTGCACAACAGCAGATATTTATGGTAAAGATACCTCTCTTACCACGACTCAGAATCCTCAGACAAAACTTTTCCCAACCAGTATTCCTGGGATATCCATGAAAGTCCTGTGGAATAATGGTGCGGCCTTTGGCGACTTTCCTTCTCAGGGTAATATGTCCTGGGAAAATAGTTCAACTCTCGGAAGATGGGTATACCCGGGCGCTTCATACTTTCGCGTCCAATTTTTTAAAACAGCAGACACACTTGATCTTTCCAGTCATGATGGCGATCAGGTCATTCCGGCAGAAGCGGTTGCCTATACATGGGCAACGATCAGTAGAACAGTTGTTCAGAGTTTAAATATTGGAAAAATTGAAGTTGTCAGTACCCCTTCTTGTAGCTATGAGTCGTCAAAAACTGTCGATTTTAATACTGTATCTTCACGGACTCTGACTTCAGCTGGCATTGACAGAAATTTGAACTTCAATATCCTTTGTAAAACGGATTATGGTAATTATTCAGCCACTGCCTCTCTCTCTTCTGATAATAAAACGGATGATAACAATTACATCAAAGTCTCAGATGCTAACGGAAGCGATGATGTGTTAGCGATTAAAATCTCCGACAGCAGTGGAAATATAATAAAAACAGATGGTTCAAGCAGTGAAACCATCGATAACGTCAAATCCGGTTCAAGCGCTGATTTCAAGTGGATTGCAACACTGGTTTCATTGTCAGGTAGCAAAAAACCTGCCAATGGCAACTTTTCATCTAATGCAGAAATCACCCTGCAGGTCAAATGACACGTTGCCGGAGGACCACCTGATGGATAAAGCAGGAAGTATTTTTGTCAGTATTGCCAGCTATCGCGATCCCGAACTGGTGCCCACCTTACTGGATATGATCCACAGGGCAAAAAGACCGGAAAGATTACACATAGCGGTATGCTGGCAGCATGATGATAAAACCAGTGATGAAATTTTTATCTCCGCGGGAATGAGCATTACAGCGGAATATCAGCATAATGGATACTCGTGTTTCATGCTCAGTTATCAGGATGCTGAAATCAGTGTTCTGAACGTGGATTTTTATGAGAGTCAGGGGGCATGCTGGGCAAGAAGTATGAGTGAAACTTTTTTCACCGAAGAGGATTTCTTTCTGCAAATTGACTCCCATTGCCGTTTTATCGAGAACTGGGATGAGGAGATGGTCGAGATGCTCCTCTCTTTGCAAGAAACAAGTGATAAGCCCGTCTTATCAACCTATCCGCCGCCATACCAGCCAGACGATAATAGCGAAAGATCAAAATTGATTAATCGCCTTATCTTCAGGGAGTTCGATAAAGACGGTATTGTTATGCTTTCTTCCACACAGATCCCTGGACCGTTATCTGTCAGGAACTCCTATATCGCTGGCGGATTTATTTTCACGTTAGGTTCCTTCGTTAGAGAAGTTCCCAGCGATCCGCAGATTTTCTTTGCAGGTGAGGAGATTTCGACTGCGGCTCGCGCCTTTACCAACGGCTATGATGTTTATGCTCCGGGAAAGGTGCTCCTGTGGCATTTTTACATCAGAAAAAACCACAGTAAAGTCTGGACAGATCACAATAATAAAGCGAAAGAGTCCGGAAAAATAGAAAAGACCTGGTGGCAAAGGGACAAAATATCTAAAGACAGGATTCGGCTGCTCTTTCAGGCAACTGAAGATTATAGCGCTCTTGGCAATTTCAAACCTGGCAATGTGCGAACTCTTGCCGATTTTTCTGATTCTATCGGAGTGGATTTCCATCATGCCCTGGTTCATCCGGACGTCATCAGCCCAGGCTGCATTAGCTATTTTTCAAAGGAAATGAGTCAGTCCTCCTCATGGCGGGATACCTTTGTCCGTCCCTGCCGAAAGCAGCTCTCACTGAACAGGGATCAAATTAGCCTGATTGGCTGTCTTGAAGAACAGTGGGAAGTCAATGTCTTTGATAATGTAAACAAACTGCTGTTCAGTAAAATTTATAAAAATCCTGTTTATAGCAATCTGTCTCTATCTGAAGGTACAGATAAGGCGCAAATTCTCCTGAACTTCTCAGTTCCCAGAAATCAACATCCTGACAAAATCCTGATATCGCCATATAACAGTCATTCCTCCTGTGAAAAAACGGTAGAATTGTCATGGTAAAGAGCAAACTTATACTTAATAGTTTACTGAACATAAACATAGCTCTCTCAGTCTATGAGATTATACCGTCACTTTCTCGACTAAAAATGAACCTGATAAATTTAATTGACTTATTTACAACATCGCTGCTTGATGAAGGTGTTGAGCAGAATGATGTAATTAAATTGACAAATGTTCTGTGCAAATGTTTTGATTATCATATTTCAACCATCACTGATAAACAAACATTCCAATGGAAATCAGATGCGTTGACCTCTTCTTACAGGGTTATCGACCCGACCAGGCAACGCTTAAGTGAAGAGCTTACAATATTATTACGCTCTGCAAATAAATCAGTTTCATCTGCGGCACTGGAAATTCTCTACTTTCTGAAAACTGTTTCACTTGATGATGTTGGGGTACAACAACTCTATCGCGATTATCCTCCCCCTGTAAAAAAAGAACAGCCCAACATTTTACCGGCTATTTTTTTCAGACGAAAAAGGGTTTATGTGCCTGTACCTCTTGTCAGATTTACTGTTTTACAATCGGCCATCATGTTCCTGTTTATTTGTGTCATGTGGTTATGCCTGTCCCATTACATGGATGATTTAATTCGATGAACAAGTTTAGTTTCAGTTTATATTTTTTGATATCGCATGTTATGTTTTTGATCTCGCTTATATCTGGAACCAGACACTACCATTTTTATTATGACTATTTTTTTTCACTATTTTCGTTCTTTCTTTCATCGCTTATCTTGCTTAGTTACTATCGTAAAAAAATGTCTTTCTGTACTGAACGTGAGGGTTATCATGATGATTCCGATCTGACAACCGTGGTTTTTGTGATTGGACCTTACGCTACAAAATGGTTTTCAGATTCATCATTTCGCTTTTTGAAAAAAACGGTCTGGATTTGTATTCCTGACATTAATAAAATGTCTGAAACTTATGAAAAGGTAAAGCTGGAGCATGACGAAAGTTCAATCCTGGCATTTTTTCCTTATATCCCCGATGCTCACGAAAATGAAGAAAATTTTAAAGATCTGCTTTTGTCCTGGCAGCAGAGCTTCATGCTATTTACCACAACCGTACCGATGCGCTGTGTATTAGCTTTCTATGCACGTCTGAGTAATGAATACCACTCACTCGGGCATGATCAGACCACGTGGGTCTACAATTCTGAATTCATCAGTCCAGTGGCGGTGGATCTTAAAAATGCACTTTTACAGCTTTCGGGCCGACTGGATGAAGAAGCAGCCACACTGAACGTCTACTCAGTACAACGCCAGTCTTGTGCTAAATTATTATTTTTCTGGCTTAACGAGTCAGGCATAGCAGACCAGCTCACAACAGCCTTTACTGAAAGTAATCTCATTCTTGGACAGGTGGCTATTGCAGATTATGGCCATGGTTTTGTCCGGCATGGTGCCTGGTCTCGCTGGTTAGAGAAGAACTTTGGCATCCTCCCTGGCTTAGCTGGCCGGCAGAATACATTACCCTTACCCCCGGTTCTGAATCATCTGCCGGCCTCCGATAAAACCGATTACTATAACAGACCTTGTTGGAGTCGCATCTCATTTATCGTCACTTCATTATTGTCTGTAATTTTATTGATTACCTTTATCTACGTTACCCAGCACACTCATATCATTCTGAAAACAATTAATAATCTACCTATTCAGATGACACTCAGTAATAAAATAAAAAAATATGAAACCTCAACCCTCTCTGAAGAAAGTCATTACCTTACAATCTGTAGCAAAACCTCCAGTTATTTTTTTCTGAATCTGGATCGCTGCGATATTTTACTTAATAAAGTCAACGACTGGCTTTCACTTATCAATGCCACTTCAGAACAAAGAACTCATTATTCCCTTTCCCTCTTCTCCTCCCATAGTGCTGCAATCACGTCTGAAGGTGAAGCAATGCTGTATGATTTTTTACCACTCATTAAATCTGATAAGAGGTATGAAGTCACGGGGTATGCAGATAATACAGGTAATAGTCAGGAGAATATCACCCTGTCAAAAAAGAGAGCCAGAGTCGTTAGCCGGTGGCTCGCTGGACATTCGAATATACCCTACAAAAACATCTTATCCAGTGGTGCTGGAGAGGCTAATCCTGTTGCTGGAAATTTCACAGATGATGAGCGAAGCCAAAACCGTCGCGTTGTCATCACTCCCTTAAACACTTACAATTAAATATGAGTTTTATTATGAATACAAAAAACACTTATCATCTTTTCGAAGGAATAATTACCACAGAGAAGCCTGTTCAGGATCGTTCTGTTAACATCATGATGTTCAGAGACCCACAGAATTCAGAATATAATATCATTATAAACAGAACGACACTGGAAGAAGAGCAAACTCTTGAAGATTTTTGTGAAATGCAGATTGAAAAGTTACGCAACGATCTTCCTGGTTTCCAGGTGGATGGTAAGCGACTTAAGCATCAAATAGGGCCTGAGAAACTCCCGGTCATTCAGGTCGCTAATCGTTTTTTACAAAATGGAAAGATGGTGAAGCAAGTGCAGTCTGTCGTTCAGTTACCGTCTCCAGTTATTAATAATAATTCCTTAGATGTTATTATATTCACTTTACATACGGAGAGTGACTTTACAGACTATCAACGCAAGCATTATGTCAGGCTGATTAATAGTTTCAGGAGCACTCTTTTTATTAATAAATAACCAATTCAGTGGGGTGAACATGGTCTCCCCCACTGCCATTGAATTATGCACGATTTTTATTTCACGAATGATTAATTTATTTATTGTCTCCTAAAGGCATATAATATTTTTATTATTCTCTGGCAAATTAACTATATATGAAGCACATTTGATGAAATCAATTCTGTTTTCGATATCCATTTTCATTTTGGCATTATGATAATGTATAGTTACGGTACGCTCTGAACGATTTAACATCTTTGATATTTCTTTTATTTTGCATTCCCTGCCAATCAAGCAAATAATATTAAATTCATTTTCTGATAGTTGTCTCTTTTTCTTTAGTCCTATCTTCTCATATTCTTTATTAATAGCATGATTTAAATTATTGCCTCTTACCATATTAACTATCTTCCTGATTTTGTACTTCAGGATACTCAGGTCATGTCCTCTGGACACGAAAGGAACGTGTATTTTTATTGCCTCATTATCTGACCAGTCAGGATGTTCTCTGGCTGGATGGTGTTCGATTGTTGCAATCACCTCGCCAAAAACAATATTAATTTCACCTGAAAAACACTCCTCCCTACAGCCCTCATTCAAATAATCATTGATAATTTCATTCGCAATCTCACTGAGCCCAATGCTATAAAAATTATCCGAAGTCAACACTTTGACATGCAACATTATGAATCCTTTACAATCAATATCACTCCACTTCTTCAGGCAGGATTTTTCGTCAAACATCTTTTTATATTTAATTAAAGCAGAAACCAATATTCCAGATTAAAATCGATGAATGGAAAAAATCCTGGTAATAAGCCAGACGATTAATTTTAAAACTGAAGACTATTTAATTGTTGCACAAAGAGATACGCCTTTAAAATAAAATATAGCTAAGTTATGAACTTCAAAATTTATGACCAGATAAAACTTTAAACATTATCACTTACGATCTTTAACATCGCAATGTTATTGCCTTTCAGAATAAATAACCATTATAAATTGAGATTTGATTTTTTATATCAAACATGCATAATAATATTACAATGCCCATTTTTCTTTGTTACGAATAATTTAATATCTGGCCCTGACGCAACATCTTTCTTACAAAATAAACACTGCATATTGTCTGTAAAGGTTTGCAATTAGAAAATAAAATGTAATTTATTGATGCAATGCGAACATTTTTAAACCATTTTTTTCTTAAGGAATGAAATGACCTACCTCACTGCAACTTCTCTCAGTTATTACGAAAATAGGATCATTCACGCGATGCTGAGCTTATCTTTATCAAAAAATCTTTATGATGAGGACAATGCTTCTCTTGCTAACCCCCCTCCTCTTTTCCTGAAAACTCGTGAGATAGCAGAGGCTTGCAATATGAGCATTTATAAAGCGCGGTACCATTTATTAAAAATGGAGGAAAAGGGGTTTGTCGAACATAACAAATCACACTCCCGACTAAAGACACAACTCCAGTGGAAACTGGTCAATCCCGAAGTGACTCTGTAACTCTGTTCTGTCTTTGTATGTACAACTTTCAGCTAATGCTATCGATTGGTTTCCGCTGCCATACATAAGCCTCAGACTTGCACTATGAGCCTGGAGAGGATTATTTTCCGGGCAGCCATTCACGAATTTTCACCTCTCATAACACCCCATCATTTCTTACCTACCATGTACAATTTTATAACATGCAAGCCAGAATACTATAGTGATGAAAATGCAATTGCGCTTCTAACGCATTTACCATTAAAATACAATTAACAGACAAGCACATAAACAAAAAAAATCATATCATTTCAGGCACAGCCCCGCGTATGCCCCCCAACAAAAAACCAATAAAATAACAATCCTCAATCACAGTGCGATAATAAGAATTTAACGTATTGAAGTCTATCATTTTACTCGCGTAAAATCATTAACCAACCACTTGATACCAACAGAAATCTATTTTAAAAGTGCTCCATTGCCTTCAGAAGGTCCATTATGAATACAAAGCTGGATTTATCAATTATTGAAAAAGTTGTCTATATAAATTTAAAGAAAAGAAGTGACAGAAATGAATCTATTCTGAATCAGTTGCGGGCTGTCGATGTATCATATGATAAAATTGTCAGATTCGAAGCTATTGAATCCTCGCCGGGTTATATTGGATGTGCTAAATCTCATCAAGCCGCGTTAACATTAGCATTCAATGAAAACTGGGAAAACGTACTTATTATTGAAGACGATACGGCATTCAATTTAGATGAGGAGAGCATTTGTCGTGCCAATAATTTTCTTAACATGCTCAAGACAACGGTATGGGACGTTGCTATGTTAGCCGCGAATTATTATAAAGTGGACACGTTCAATTACAGCAATAGTTTTCTGAAAGTCAATATGGCTCATTGTGCAAGTGCTTATATAGTTAACAAAAAGTATTACGAGATTTTATTGGATAATTTCAATGCGTCTGTAAAAAAATTAGAAGAGGGTCAGCCTCCCGTGAGCTGCGCCATTGATGCCCACTGGTTTTCTTTGATGCGCAGAGATAAATGGTTTGGCATTCACCCCTGCCTGTGCTTTCAATCCGCCGGGAACAGCGATATACAGAATTGTTACTGTAATTTTGAACATTTATTTCACAAGCCTCTCGAAACAATTGCGGAAGGCACTTATTGCCCGGAGTCTGCTCATTAAGCAATGCTGACAACACAGTCTGCCGGCATCAGCGCCTGATGAGCCTAAAAACCTCAGACCAGAGGGAACATCACATACCGGGCTCGTATCAGTGATTCCTGTTGCAACAGCGCTCTTTTCTGGCGCCGATCAATCTTATATTGCGAGCCAGCACGTAAAGCGAGATGAAA
This sequence comes from Erwinia amylovora, assembly GCA_050311775.1. GTDB lineage: Bacteria > Pseudomonadota > Gammaproteobacteria > Enterobacterales > Enterobacteriaceae > Erwinia > Erwinia amylovora_A. The sequence goes on from JBNONK010000004.1 coordinate 97,529, forward strand.
AGAGCCTGGTGATGTGCGCGCTGGTTTTCCTCCCAGCAAGAGTCCGTTATCATTGGTTTCAAGTGACTTTCAGATCAGAACAATAACCGTCACGGTAACACTGACACTCAACGAAATGGATCTCATTACGCCATGAGCACAACTGACAATCTTTCCTCCCACACCCCTATGATGCATTGGTGTGTTTACACTGATAAATAATGATTATTTAGATAATTTTAGTAAAACCTACGCTTTAGCCTACACTTTCATAACCAGTTGATTTATCTGTTGTTACTACCCTGTTGTACTTTGACAGATTAGCAATTCAGTTTACAAAATACCGTACAGTGACACCCAAGGTGAATGTACAGATAAAATGCTAAACTACTTCATCCACTCGGCAAGAACCGCCTCAAGCTTCGCCAACGCCTGAATATGCTTATCTTTTGGTATGCGCCCGATATTTTGCAACTTCCACTTAACCGCTGGTAAATGCTGAATCTGCTCTTCAGGAGCCAGACTCCAGTCCGGTCGACCACTTTTGAAAGACATCAAAAAATCATAATCCCGCTGCGTGAATTGTGCTTTGAGAGCAGTACCCATTAAGTTGGGTATCGCATTGAGCTCTTCAAGAGAGACCGCATCGAATGTCATTCCGTTAAATTCATTCGCATACAGCTCAGAAATATTTTTCCAGCGGGGATTAAGCACCTCGGATAATGGGCGTGGGTGTCCTAGCAAATAGGTGATGAAACCATTAAATATCTGGCGATCAATACCCTGCGTTTCAAGCAGCATTTTGACGTCATAAAAATCACGGGGATGTTGCCTATCCAGCGCAGCACAAAGCTTGCCACCATAGAGATCGGCAAGCGATACAACCTGAATAGTAGCAAAGCCGAATTCGTCTTCTACCGCTTCAACAACATCACGTTCTTCTGGAAGATACAGCGTACCTCGCGCAACAGGCGAAACTTCTATCTTTATCTGTGCCTCCTGAGAAGACACAACAATGCGCATTTCATCAGGATTATTCGTTTGTAGTACCGCCGAAATGCCAGCCTGTTGTTGCAGTATTTCAGCGATACGCGTCAAAGCAGCCCGAACGTTTGGCAATGCCACATCTCGGCTTTCCAGCGGAATATAAGCCAAATCGATATCAACCGATAAACGTGGAAAATCACGAACAAACAAGTTTATCGCCGTCCCACCTTTTAGTGCAAAGCATCGCTCTGATGCCACAACAGGTAGTGCACTGAGCAGCAACGCAACTTGCCGATAATAAGGTGATTGCTTATCCATGTGAGATCCCTCTGCTAACAAAACTCTCTGGAACAGTGATCTGATATTTTTGATCCAGCTTACCACCAGATACGATCTGCCGTTTCCCGGCTCCCAAACCAATGTTGGCTTTATCTATTCGCTTAACCCATGCATGAGCATAGTGATCGGCCAGAAACAGGTAAAGGCGGTTGGTTTGCACTGCTCGACTGGATTGTAACAACACTTCGACTTTACGTGGACTCAGATTTAACAGCCCCTGAAACAACTCGGCAGCGTGCTCAAATGAAAGCGAACCAGGGACAGCATTAGCAATCTCGTAAGCAGCTAATTCCGGTACACTTGCTTTCAACCGCTCTCCCTTAATTTCTACCTCTGTCAGATACTTTTCGTCATGCATATTGAGCTTCTGATTAGAAAGTAAAAGCCACTCCACATTGGGAAATTCTTTGAACCATTTTGGCAACGAAGCTTTGTCATCTACGCAAAGCCAAATTGCCTGACGCGTTAAGTGAAGATAATGAGAGCGTCCCTGATAGGTTAGGCTAGTAAGCCCCGCCAGATGCACAGAAATCCCCAGCTGATTTTGCAAGCATAAGACGGCATCACTCCACTGAGGTTCACGCCCACTCCGCACGTATACACCGGCACGTAGTTTTTGTAACCAGTCACTATGCATATACTTATTGGCTAAAGAAGGGCTAATACCATTTTTTGTCAGCCAGGACTGTAGTACCAAGGAACCCGGCGCAGTGTGCTGCAAAAGCCAGTTTAGTTTTGATGACATAGATTCACCCTTGGTTTAACAAAACAATAAATAGTAAACTACTGAGTGGGTAAGATGTCAATAGTGGGAGACATACGTCCAATTACACTAAGGGGTATGACTGAGCAGGTAGTGGTCAGGGGATCCAAAAAGTGGCTAAACTGCCAGACGAAGATGTGCAAACTTCTCACGCAGAGTTTTAAGCGAGGCTTTGATTGTATGCGGTGACTGGCCTGTTGCAATTGCTGTTGAAGTCACAACGGAATGAACAATCAGTTCACGGGAGGGTCTGGTATAAAGCACTGCCGCTTTTCTCACATAACGCATTCTAAGCTCCCACCGATATAGACATTGGACATAGCCACAATTTAAGCCAGGACTGTTGCTAACAGTTCTATGTTCGGCTGGCGATATTCAAGGCTTATTGATCATCAAACTCAACGAATCACTTTCTACTCTGTTGATAGCGACTAAGGTCAATCACATTACCCTGGGCACTATCAGGGTCAATAATACCAGCCTCATTACGCAGCGGATCAGTTGCTGACATCCCGGCTAAGCGCATATCCCATTGTTCTTGTTCTACGTGCTTTATCCGTGCCATAGCATCATTAACACACTGCGGGGTATAGCGCAGATACTCCGTCAGCCAGAGTTGAATCATCTTTTCATTTGCCCGTAAACCGTATTTCTCACCCTTCCGAGTACGCCAGGTTTGATTAAGTCTGATATCAAAATCTACTGCGGTTTCCTCATCGGGTGGGAAGCAACCTGTATTATGGTAAACGTCACCATATTCCACCGCAGCCTGGCTGATATGGGCCATAACACTGGCGTCGGTACGCTGATAAAAACGAATATTTTTATGCAGGGAAAAGTAGCGTCCGATCCCTTGTTCCATTTCTGCCGTATCAAACAGTGAATAGTCTTGCCCCTGCCATTCCAGGCCATTCATCAGACGATCTTGCAGACGGCTAAAGAAATCCTGCATATCACCTTTCCTGACCTGATGGATCACATGGCAATAGCGGGTGTTATATTCCATCGCAATCAGGCAGGTTGAGCGCCCAAACTTGACGGCATGTACTACCCACTGAAAGCAGAGACCTTGCTCTTGTTGCTCTTGTGTTTCAGCCAGACTTTTTGATGTCGCAGGTTCAAAAAATCCCTCATCAATGCCTTTTTTGAATCCCTTGTACAAATGCTCTGCCGCCAGACGCGAACAGTTGATTGTTATCATCTATCAAAGTCCTTCCATGTCATCAACTAAGGTAAGTAATCGCATCAGCTATTACCTTTACCACGTATAACGGGTTTATTTTTTAAACGTTCTTGTTTAATTCTTACTAACAACGCTTCAGCGCTGTTCTCTCCGTCGATCAAATCTGGGTTTTCAGCACGCCACTGTGCAGTGAGTTCACCACGAAACGCTTTAGCCAAAATTGACTGAGTGAGATTGTTGACGCGCAGTAAGGCGGCCTGCACCTGTTTTTCGATGGTATCGGCATAGGCGAAGAGTTGCTCTACGCGGCGGACGATTTCGGTTTGCTCAGCTAAAGGCGGAAGCAACATAGGATATGACTCTAGATGCTTTTTGTTTACTCCAGATTGACCAGCTGTTCGATCTGAGCCAGCTTCAATATAATTGAATAATTTGTAATTTTTTAAGTACCAAAACAGATACTCATTGTGCAATATCTCTTCTTTAGGAACGGCTTTCATCAAAGCAACGTTATAAGCACCTTCCAACCCTCTCAATATTTGAAATATTGGGGGGCCATATCGTCCGATCATTACATCATCTTTAGAGACTAATCGCTTAGCTTTCCCTTCAGGGATAAATACTTTATGAGAGTCACTTTTGTAGTCTCTGATTTGGACTAAACGAATATAACCCTCTAAAGATTCGGAAATAAATTCCGATTTAGGTGGTTGACTTCCACCTATAATTTTTACAGCTTCAGAAAATCTATATTCTTTCCAATGATGTAATCCCTCAACATTATGAGACCAAAAATTGTCGACTCGAACAGACTTCCTTATTTTATTCGATAAAACTAATCTCCCACTCACCGCAGCACTCAGCACAGACTGACGAAAACGTTTCAGGATCTGCGGGATCTGCTCAAGGCGTTCCTTGGTGCTATCTACCTGTGCCAAGAGGGTATCGAGTTTTTCGGCGATGATTTTTTGTTCTGCTAAGGGGGCTAGCCGAAATGGTGCTCTATTACCATCAGACGTACCAAGCCGTGGCATATTTACCCCATAGCTCACATCATTCACGTAACGTAGAAAAATTGAGCTTTTAAGCCAATAAAAAATGTACTTATTTGAACAAAGTGGCTCTGCATTTATAGGAATAATCTCTGTTGAGCAAACACCATTTTTGTTAGCTATAAGGACTTTATTCAGATAAGGGCGTAGTTTTCCATAGAGTATATCGCCATTTTTAAAGCTATTTTTTGTGCTTTTAAATGGCCTTTCGGACATTTCAACTTGATTGAGTAATTTCGATGAGTCTTTTTCGATGTCTTCCAGTTCTAAGACCCAGGTATTTGGTTCAACATCAGACAGCGCTTTTTTGTTAGCTTTGCCGTAGTCAACAATTTCGCCTAACTGCGCATCAATCCAACTCCCCGGCAATTTAACCTCGCCCATCACTTAACCCCACCCAGCATTTCATTGAGCAAGGTCTTTTGTGCATCGGCTTCATCACTAGCGCCCAATTCTCTCATCAGCGCATCCAGCTCGCTGAGCGCCTGTACCAGTTCGCCCATAGCTTCGGCAGCCAGAATAGAAGGCTCCGGCAGGTTCGCCGCATCAACGCTGTTATTGTCTTTCAGCCATGAGATATCTAATGAATCACCTTTAACATCACGGATCCACTCGCGGCTGAATGTGCGCCAGCGGCTGGTCGCCATGTGATCGTCAACGTGCTGATTTTCAGCGTTATCCGGTGCTTCCAGCTCGGCAGAATTGAAACTCCATTCACCTTCGCTACGTGGGCTTTGGCCCCTGGCATCTTCACCGTAAACCGCTTCAAACGGTTTTAAATGCTGCTCACCAAACGGGGTACGCTTGCCGAAGCTCGACATGTTGCTGCGCAGGTCATAGACCCAAACGTTTTCGGTACAGTTTTCATCTTGATGTTTATTGCTGGCGCTGCCTTTGGTGAAGAATAAAACGTTGGTTTTCACCCCTTGAGCGTAAAAAATCCCGGTAGGTAAACGCAAAATAGTGTGCAGGTTGCATTTGTTCATCAGGTCGCGGCGTACTTCAGTGCCAACGCCCGCTTCAAACAGGACGTTGTCGGGCAGCACCACGGCAGCGCGACCACCCGGTTTTAAGTTACGGTAGATGTGCTGTAAAAACGCTAGCTGTTTGTTACTGGTTGGGTAGGTTAAGTCATCACGGGTAATGCTGGCCTCACCGCCCTTCGCCGTTCCGAACGGCGGGTTAGCAAGAATGATATCGGCTTTCGGTAAGCTGGCTCCCGCCATGCCCAGCGCGTTGCCCTGATGCACCACACCTTCGTCATCCCCTTCCATACCGTGCAGCAGGCAGTTCATCAGTGCCAGACGGCGCGTAGACGGAACCAGTTCCACACCAACAAAAGCTTTATTTTTTTGAAAAGTTCGCGCTTTGGCCGGAAGGTTGTAAAGATTATCGGTCTGCTGTTTGATGTATTGATCGGCAGCAATCAGGAAGCCAGCGGTACCCGCAGCAGGATCCTGAATCACTTCACCAGGCTGTGGCTTTATGCAGCGGACCATACTGTTGATTAAGGCTCGTGGCGTGAAGTATTGCCCGGCCCCGGATTTGGTTTCTCCGGCGTTTTTTTCCAGCAGACCTTCATACAAATCCCCAAGCCCATCTTTCTTAGCGCTGAACCAGTCAATCTGATCTAAAGTGCGGATCATCTGTTCAAGATGACGAGGCTCACGTAAGCGGGTTTGTGCATCGGCATAAATGGCACTGATCAGCGGGTCGGCATGAACAGAATTGCCTTCAGCGTCTTTGCCTGTGGAGAGTTTCAGCAGCATTTGCTTGTAATGGTTAAGCAGGTTGAGGCCAGACAAGCTGTTGAGGTCCCCCCAGCGGCATCCGTGCGGCAAAGTGTGTTGGTCTAATAATTCTGCTTCAGTATTTTCATGCACCATTTTGATAAACAGCAACAGTACCAGTTCGCTGACATAATCACTGTAGTTAATGCCGTCATCGCGCAATACGTCACACAAGTTCCACAACTTTTGTACTATATCGTTATTATTACTCATTATTTTCCTGCATCAGCTCACGACATTAGCCGTAAGCGGGGGTTAAAATGGCGAATTACGGTAGCGAAGTTTACCAGAATCAGACGTGTTGTTGAGGCCAGATAGCACTGTTAAGCTCATCCAGAACGTTGTCCAGTTGGTCTACCAAAACCTTATTAAGCTGTTTTACGCCGCCGTCATCAGCAAAACTGCTATTAATAAACTGATGGTCAATGATCACTTCATGAACCAGTTGTTTTGCCAAACGAGCCAGCCATTTTCGTTGCTGGGTTGTCCATGCGTGGCTGTTATAAATGTTGACCATCGCCTGAGACACGCGTTGCTCAAAAGACACCAGCGGTTCCCCTAATGCAGCTTTACGAATATGGCCGACAATGCTGGCGGCAATATCCTGACTGGTTTGATTACGCACGGCAGTTTGCAGTTTGGCTTCGGAATAGCCCGCACCGTCTAATAATAAGCGGATCTCTTTGAGTTGTTCACGGGTGAGATCGCGGGGTTTATTCACCACCACAGCCAACGCAGTGGACTGATTAAGCTGCTGCTGAATAAAATCCGCAAAGCTTTCCAGATAATCTTCTGGGCGCTCATGGCTACCATAGCTTTGGTTGCGCTCCTGCAACTGGTCGTGATGCTCAGAAATAATCGGCCGGTATTCACTGCCCAATAATGTGTCAATTTCGTTGAGCTGGCTGATTAATCCTTGTTGCTGTTGGATGAAGGCCGCTGCCTGGCGCGGCCCTAAGTGATGCAGATGTTGATGCAGTTGCTTAGGCTCCACGCCCCAAAGCTGGTGAAGATCGGTAAGCTTTTGTCGCACGGCCGGACTGGTGTCTGCACGTTTTTCTGCTTTACGCAAGATTCGCATCACCTTCTGGCTCAACTGGCTGAGAACCGCATCAGCCTGAGTTTCACCTGCCTGTTCGCCGGGACTGTTGAACGCCTTTTCAAGCTGTTCAGCATCGGTTAACTCACCCACCAATTGTTCAAGCGTAATGTGGGGATCTTTAACCAGCGGCTTCATAGTGTTGACGTCACGGAGGGCTTCATAAATATCCACCGGATCGTAAATACGGAATACCGTTTTACCAATGTCATCACAGCGACGCGTTGCGCGACCAACCATCTGTTCAAATAAAATACGCGACTTGACACGGCGCATGAAGACCAGGTTACAAATTTTCGGGACATCAATACCGGTGCTGAGCAAATCTACGGTGATCGCAATATTAGGGTAGCGCTCATTTTTATATTGCTTGATGAGCTGTTTAACCTTGTCACTTTCACCGGTAATTTTCTCTACAGCAGCTTGATTATAATGTTCATACTCGGCGGAGAAGGCTTCATCCAACAGGCGTTTGACCATATCGGCGTGTTTATCGGTAACACAGAAAATAAGCGTTTTCTCATCGCCAAAAGGATCGAGTTCTTCTACAAGTTGCTGGCAGATAACCCGGTTAAAATTTTCACTGATGACTCCACGGTTAAATGCATCCACGTTGAAATCCACTTCGTCTTCCAACTGGTCAATTTCAACTTCACCTGTGTGGATATTGATAGCATGGACCTGACTACCTTTTTCAAAGTGGATGCCGTTTTGCGTCAACAGAGTCTCATAACGGATAGGCGGCTCATGATCGATTAGCCAGTCATCCGCCACGGCTTCACGGTAGGAGTAGATATAAATCGGTTTGCCGAATATGTCACTGGTGTGTTTGGCTGGGGTGGCGGTAAGACCGATTTTCACCGCATCGAAATAATCCAGAACCCGACGGTAGCTGGAGAGGTATTGGCTGGCGTCACGTGTCGAGAGCTCCCCTTCCGTCATTTCCTGGTCCAGTGTGTAACCCCGGTGGGCTTCATCAACAATGATGCAGTCAAATTCATCCACGGATGGCGGGTTGTCTGATGCAAAAATGCGGCTGACCATCGCTTGCACTGTCGCGACCTGTATCCGTGTTTCTGCCTCTACCGCCATATCGCCCAGTTCAGCGATATTATAAATTTGAAACAGGGTCTGGTTTTGCTCCAGTGGCGCTTCTTTAAAAGTGTCCGTTGCTTGCTCACCCAGAGCCGTTCGGTCCACCAGAAACAGGATGCGTTTAAAACGCTCTGTTTTGAGAAAACGGTACATCAGGCCAACAACAGTACGTGTTTTCCCCGTGCCAGTTGCCATTGCCAACAGCGCATTGCGGATGTTTTGCGCCAACGCGTTTTCAACTGCGAGAATGGCCTTTTGCTGATAATCACGCAAACGCAGGTAAGCAAAGCCTTCTTGTTTCAGCTTCTGTTCTGCGCTGTCTTTGCTGCGTTTGAGCTTATCCAGCAAGCCTTGTGGTGTATGAAACTGCTGGAGAGCACGGCGAATATTCTGCGGTTCTCGCACGTCCCTGAACCAGGTTCCTGATGACTCAGCCAACTGAGGTACGTAGGGGCGACCATTGCAGGAGTAGACAAACGGGACAATATAATGCCCGTCAGTTTCATTAGCCCATGCAATAGTTCGGCCTTCCTGCTCCCATGCACCTGTCATCGGGGCAATGATGTTGAAACCTTTGCTGTAGCGCTCTGCCTGCGGGATTTTTCCCGCAACATCGGTATTTTCTTTTTTGGCCTCGATTGTCGCTAGCGGGGTTAAACCGCAAAACAGGACATAATCAGCACGGCCTTTTTTACCATGATATTCGGTGGGCCATTCAGCAATGGCTTTATTGATCCCCTTTTCAGGGCGAGTTCCGTTAGCCCACGTCAGCTCCTGGCTGTCGGCAAGCCAACCAGCATCATTCAGGTTTTGATCGATCAGAATACGGGTTAATTCTTCACTTAATGCGATATGTTGACTGGCAGTGCGGATCTTTTGTGTAAATTTTTGCCGTTGTGTTTGTGTCTGCTTTTCATCTATTTCGGTCAGCTTTGTTTGCAGGACTTTTAATTTTTCGTCGTATTGCTGCCTAAGCTGTTCGAGCGCAACCTCTTGAGCCTTAGCCTGCGATGCCAGCGCTTTGGTTTCATCATCCATGGCTAACGCCAGCATTTCGTATTCTGTCTTTTCCTGTGCCAGTAAATTTTGGAGTTGCTGGCTGGAATCCAGCTGTACGTTAGCTGTGGTCAGTTCACCTTTGAGCCTATCAATTTCAGTTTGTAATTGTCTGAGCTGATTGCTGGGATCTACAGGGGCAACAAAAGCACCAGGTTTAAACGCCGGGCCCTGTTTACCAAAAGACTGATGGAACCAGATAGCCAGCGCTCGCGCGACTTTTAAACCATCAAGCGCTTCTTTATGTTTTGTTTTAAACTGATGAGTGGCCTTGTTGCCTTCTACTCGCAATATGTGAAATAGCTCACGCACCATAGGCTCAAATTTTAGCTCACGATTAAGACGGTAGAGCAAATCGACCTGTTTGGGTTGTTCATCAAACGTTAGCCCTACAAGTGCGGCAATATGCTGCGCTAACGCTTCGCCTAGCTGACGCAGTTTGATCAAGGTGGTGTTAGGGTCGCCTGAGAAGGCATTTTCAGCGGCAGTGGCAATTTGTAGAAACAGCGGATCATGTTCAGCAAGAAAGCTGAAATTTGTCGATGTTGTAGCTCTTAATGCTTCCATTCAATCGCCTTCACCTTTGCTTAAAGATTAGATCCATAGTATCGCAAATTAGACGCCAATACAGTGGATCCAAGTGTAGGATTAGAGCCTGTGTCACGTCGAATCGCATAAATGTAAATTTCCTTACATTTATAGCAGCATCATCACCATAGACCTGCGTATTGGCAGGGGCTAGCCAAGGCTCAAAAATCACGTTGCTTTGATAATGCAGCTATTGAGCACGATGTCAGCCCGAAACGAAAAATCGGCATATCCAGCCAGATCACCTATTTCGGGCTGATCCATTACTTTTCTGAGACGCCAGTACCACAGCAATCTCCCCGCTACACGCTACAACGAGCCTTCTTTTTCGTGTTTTAACACGATCTTCAGATATTGATGATCCCAGCCATCTACCTCCTTGCAGGAAACAAACCCGTCGTGTTCTAACGCACAAATCCCCTTATGCGTGGCAACGTAATCATAGACGGCCTTGCTTTCCAAGCCTTGCAGCATATGGGACAGTAGCTTGCGGCGCATTACGTCAGCTCTCCACCTCTTACCATTAGCCACATCCTGATAGGTGATGTTGAATGTCTGACCAACAGCATTTGTCACACATGTCCCATGGCGGTTTGTCTTGCCCAAATCGAGATAATGGTCAAGTAGCGAAGCTAGATCTTCACGCAGTGGCTCCAGATGTTCACGCCAACGTTGAAGCACCCGCCCAGCCTCCCCCTTCCCCAACTCTCGATTCAATAAGCGAACAGTCTTTGATTTGAATGAAAGGCTTACATACCCAGCATTGAATACGCTCGAAAACCGAAATTGCTTCACCAAATCTTCCGACACCTTCAACACCCGGCAAATGTAAGCAGTATCCAACACCTTAAGGCTTTTGTCGGATATACCAATATTCAACATCTCATGACGAAGGATCTCAAGCTGGCATCCTTTAATATCATAGTTATAACCTTTACCAAGACACGACCATTTCATCTCTGAGGGTAGACTCTGGAAGCCTGCCCCGATTTCGAAGGAACGCCCACCAATCTTGGCGGCTTTGTATGACTGCCTGTAGGAAACAATCAGCGGTGAATCTTTTACCTTAGTAACGCCAGTTTCCGCCAAATGAGAGAGGAAATTAAAAATGAATAGCTTACGCTTCACTGTTGGCTTAGCACGATAGTAGTCCAGTAAGGCCGTTAGATTGATATGCAGTGGTTCAAGGTTGCCCCATACCTCACTAACGCGCTTTCTGAATGGCTCGTTTGGAATATCACGCTTGGAAAGTTGATGTTTTACCTTTTGCCCTCGATTAATGGCATCCCCGATCAGCTCATCAAATGTACAGATTTTCCTTTTATTGAAGATGTCTGTCAGGTAATGATAGCGATCATCCCTGCTAAGATAAGCTTCGCGATCGTTACCAAATAACTTGCAGAGGAAAGGTTTGGATATAGAGAACTCTCTGCATTTACGCTTTGAATACGCTGCTACCTTAATAATCTTGGCTGCTACCAACAGCTCTTGTGCGCGAGTAAACGGCAGTTCACTTTTTTTCTTAAAAGCAGCAGGAAGTTTATCCCTACCAAGTTCAAACGGCAAAGGAACAGAATATGACCATTTTTTCCCTTCCTTAATAGCTGCCTTTCTTTTGTTTTTCTTGCTACAGGTAGCAACACAAATTATGTGTTGAAGAAACTTTGCAATATCACCATAAAATGGACGCCTTAAATTCTTCGGCCCATCATAAGGAACGCTAAATACAACCATTTTGAAAAATTTCAGCGTCGAGTCTGTCACAAGAATATTGTTATTCGTGATGTACGGTTTCATAATTCACCTGTAGATAATTGCTGGGCACCATGCCCTAGCCCCATTTATTTACAACTGAATTACAATAAATAACATTGCCCCCGTAACGAGGCCCAAGATGGTTATCATGATATATATATAATAATATAACGTTATGATGATAGAGGCTGGAGCCTCATGATAGCTAATACTGGATAATGGCTATAGTATGGGGAAGCCATATATACTATATATAGAGATACAGTACCTATAGAGCCTAATGGTTACAGTAATACACCTGGTAGACTGAAGGAGCGATTAATTCCCAGCTCAGCCAGAATGGGAGTAGCGGTCACCCCCAACGTTACCGGTTAGGCGGTATAATAACGGTCAGGGGCTAATAGATTGCGGTGGTAGACGCACGTTATTTCCTGGATTTCACTCTTTTGAAACCGCGATTCCACTCAAAACCGCCGATCCTTGCCATTTACCAACCCACAGATGAAAAATGCAGCATCCTTGCCGCCTCCCAACCTGCTTATTTCCCGCGCGATTTAAGCCATTTCTTACGGATGCCCAGTTGCCAATACTGCGGCTGTCCCAAAATACCCAGCTTCTCGACAACCAGTGGAAGTTTGTGCCAGATAGCGTCTGCATCAAACAAATCCACCAGATACCTTTTCATGACCTTATCTACTCGCTTTTTAGCTGCCGCTTTGGTCGGACTAACAGCCCTGCCATTCAGCTCACCGGCCGGACGGAACGTTTTACGAGCACGGGGTACAGTCATTCGTTTCAATCGTCGGGCAAAGTCTGGATCCAGCTTGCAATCCTTAATTAGCTTACGGTCATAGAATGCCAAACGTGACACCAGATTCTCCATTTGCAACAGGTTACTCAGCATCAGTTTCTGCTTGCCTGGAGACAGACGCAGCTCCAGACGTAAAAAACACTCATGCTGGCTTTCATCCAGTGTTAGCTGAGCTGTTGCCCGACGTTCTTCAAGGCTTAACTCAGGGGCGTTCACTTTCTCGTATATCGAAGCTACGACGGTGGTAGCCCCTAGCCGCATACCCTCCTGCTTGCCATAAGGGTCATTGAAATCACCATCATGAACTTTGGCAAGACCAATCAGAAAGTCATGCAGCTTCATCCCCATCACATCCAACGCGTAATGGATGGTCGTGACCCATGAGTTACGCAACCCCTGGTACAGGTATTTACCAATACGGCCTTTGCGCCCCAACCAAATGAATAAGTCGCTCATCTGTTCAGCTAGATAGTGTTGGGGGCTTAATTCCATTCGCACGGCACCGCGTTTCTTGTCTGTTGGTCCAAAGTAGATCATCAATAGAACTGGGTGATGTTTAGACTTGTTTGCCAGACGGATTTCAACTACCCAGCGGTAGAGACTATCGCACTCATCCTTGCCTGCGGGGCGACCCCTGACCTGATAAGTATCGTCTGATTCAAGCTGAAACAAGCGATCTACCACCACCTGATTTTCCTGCTTGTCGAACAGGTCAGTTACCCAGGCAATTTTGTCGAAATGTCCATAGCATTGCTGTCCTACGTTACTGCATTCCAGTGATACGGCGTATGCCAGTGAATCAACACGTTCACTATTAAATGTTTTCATCATAATCTTTTCCCGATGGCCAGTAGCCCACCAACAAGCAATAGCGATCCACCTACAAGAGGAGCAATCATTGATATTGCTATGTCCTCTATAGGGTTCGTTGGGGGGCTATGTGAGGGTTACACACACGCATGCGCTTAGAGTTGCGCGTTGATACCGCGTGACTGAATCCACTCCAGTACGTCATTGAGTCCCCAGCCCACTGCGCGTCCACCATCGCCGGTCAATTTTTTCCCTGCCTTAAAATCTCCTTTTTCGATAAGCCTATAGAGCGTGGCTGATGAGATTCCGGTTAAGTGAAGAACTTCTTTTTTGCGGAGAATACGGTTGTGCTGCATGTTGTTCGCTCCTTTGAGCTGTTTCAGGAGCGATGCATTTACAAGCGATGAAAATGACTACTTTCTGAAAAAAAATCATGATAATCACGGAAAAAACACCTTTTCAGCCCAGCCACAATCGTGATAATCATGGTGTACTAAGAAAAATCATGATTATCACGCTAGAGTTCATTCCGCAGTGGCGCGCTGAATCCAAAAAGCTTAGTTGTCTTTGGTTGCACAAGCGGTTGCCGTGATAATCATGAACCAAGCTTCCGATCTCCAATTTAAAACAGGTAACAATTATGTTGATCACTAAAAATATTGAGGAAATTCTTCGTGCGAAGAAAGAGAGGGAAAAGAAATTAGACAGCTTAAGGCAGCAGAAAAGACGGGATTTGGTATCAGGTAGGTTAGGGAAACTAATGCCAGTGCATATGAAGGAGAAGACAAAAAAAAGGCTTGAATTAATCTTTAAAAAAATGTCTCTAACTCGCAAAGAAAAAAATGAAGCAGAACGACGGGGCACAACGATCGCAGAACTTATTAATCAATACTACATTGATAATATTCTTATCCTTGAGCATGAGACGTCATTGCTGACATATGAGGTTTATAACCGAATATGGAAAGGCAATCTGGATGAAAAAACAGCAGGATTGATAGCCACCGAGCTCAACAAGGAAGGGGTGAAAATCCCTTACGTTGACGATATAAGCGGTAAAATTGTAGTGGAGAAAGGAAAATGGACAAGAGATGATATTGCCAAGTTTTCAGACACCGGGAAGGTCATTGAGATGCTTGAATCGAATGAGAAGAAGACAAAGTGAACATGAAGTTTTTAGGCAAAACATCCTTATTTTACTAGGCAGCCGATTGACATGCTACCAGCACTTCAAACGCTGCGAAGCCATTACTTTCGCCCCATCCCCACGGTGATCGTAACTGGCTGTCGTGCTGATGTCGCTGTGGCCCGCCAGCTGGCGGACGGTGTTAATATCCACGCCCTGTTCCAGTAAACGGGTGATAAAGGTGCGCCGCATGTCATGTGGGGTAAACCGCGCAATGCTAGATTTCTGCTGTAACTCAGCCAGGATGCCCGTTAATCCGGTTGTTGTCAGCGGCTGACTGACTACCTTACCGTTACGCTGAATTCGGCTGAACAGCGCACTGTCAGCTTCGTTTGCGCTGACTTTAAGCCATGCGCGGATAGCCTTATCCACTGTATACGCCACGTGAATTTCACGGTATTTCCGCCCCTTCCCTTGCCTCACCGTCAGCACTCCGTTGTCATAGTCCCGGCGATCAAGTTTGACCAGTTCCCCGGCCCGGAGGCCCGTTCCACAAAGCGTCAGCACAATGGCGACATCACGGCAGCGGCGTACCGATTGCGGATGCTGTTTTGCTACCTGAATCAGTGCCCGGATTTCATGCTTGTTTAATGCCCTTCCCTTACGCTGGATATCGCCGCTCACGCGCTTCACTGACCGTATACGTGCCAGCGTTTCGGCATCAAGGCAATTGAGGTTAAAGGCCGCCTGCGCAGCGCCCCGCAGTGCTGACAACGCCATATTGACCGACGACACGGCATAACCGTCATCCAGCAGTGCCGCACGTACTTTAGCAACAGCAGCGTAGTTAAGTTGTTCCCACGGATAGTCTGCTGCATCCGCACCGCGTTTAAGTATGCTGGCGCTGCGGTTTAACAGGCTGGTGATACCCCGCCTACCCGATGGTGCAAGACCGCTGATATACGCATCTAACACGGTGGTTTGCACAACTTGCACGACCTGACGCAAGGCTGCTCTGCTCACGCGTCTAATCCGTGATAACGTACATTAAACCAGGTAACTTTCAGCATCACACCAGTCCTCGCTCAGCCATCGACACCGTTTCAGTTCCTGCCACGATAAAGTGATCAAGTAACCGCACATCCAGCATTTCCAGCAGCTCCTGAAGCTTTTTGGTCAACTGGATGTCACAACGGCTGGGTTCAGGCTCGCCGCTGGGGTGGTTGTGGACAAGGATGACTGCGGCGGCGTTATGCTTCAGTACACGCTTAATAACTTCACGGGGGTGAACGCTGACCGAGTTTAGCGTACCCCTGAACAGGATTTCGCGGTGCAGCAGCTGATTCTGATTATCGAGCAGGATGATGCCAAACTCTTCATGTTCAAGCGGTGCCAGCTCAACCATCACGCACCGTCGAACATCATCAGGGGAACAGAGGTGAACCCCACGCTGGTAGTACCGGCTAATAATGTCACGCGCCTGATCGAGGATATGCGTTTCACGTTGGGTAAACATGGTCATGTCAGAACTCCCGTTCAATGAAGTAAATGGCGTCGGGAAACAGCTGGCGGCGGGTTACGCCAGTACGCAGGGAGAAAGCTTTACGGGGCATAGTGGTTCGCCCGTTGCTGTCGAAGAAACAGAGCGTTTCTTCATCTATTTTGACCAGAAGAGACCAGTGAAACTGGTCGCTGAGCATAATCAGGCGGGAGTAGTCAGTGACGTCCAGAAAACGCTGCATTTCCCTGAAAAGCCGCCCGTCTGATAACCCTCGCTTCCCTGCAAAGGGTCTGGTAATTTGAACCGGAAACTGGCGGCTGTAATGTCCTTTCTGCAACACCTGCGCCATCAGCCAGTCTAAACGGTCTTCTTCAATCCCCTCAGTCAGCCACTCATGCAAATGCCAGCGCTGCTGGTAAGCCTGAATAAGCCGGTTCATTAACGGGCGTCGTTTCACCTTGCCGTCATATAGCCAGCTCAGCAGGTTAACCACGCAATAAGCACCGCAAAGACAGTCCAGTTCGCCCTGTTGAGACGCACGTATCCCTCTGTTATCAGTCACAGATAATTTCCCATAAGATAGTGATGATTAGTGTGGTGGGATTAGCTTTCCCAGAGAACAGTAATGGAGTAAGAGTTCATGGCGTGGTATTGAATAAAGTTGGATTGCCAGAGTTCAAACAACTCTCTTCCGGCATTAACAGGCAGATCACCAACATGAGCAAGAAAGACATATTGCTGACTCCAGCTGATATCAATTTCCTTTTCCAGTTCGGAGTACACCACTCCCATATAACTGAAGTCGGTAATGTAATCAAAATACCATTCATGATTGCGTGAAATAAGCCGTATTTCGACAGGATGATAACCCCCATACTCAGCACTGTAAGTCAGATCTTTAAATAATAAAATAACAGCGGTTATTCTGGCTTTATGCGGCGGCGGACTTCCCGCCTCATTTAATATAATGTTTATTAATTCCTGAGCGACGGGCATAGCAAGCCCTTCCTGATGTATTTTATTCATTTCAATCTCATACGTTATTTGACTGGTAAATCATTAGTTTCATTTAATAGATTATTAACTGAATCAAGCCTTAAAAAACATGGTCAGACTGGCATTCTTTAAATACAACCATCCCTCCAGTGAAGGATTACTATTAAATGATAACTTGAATGACTGGCTAGCTGCTAATAATAACACTTTCCAGTAATGGCATTATATCAAATCAATACATAACGAGCAAATAGTTTCACAGGGAAACTATTATTGCGTAAATTAGAAAAGAAGAAAGCAACTCAGGGAAATAAGCGTTTCAGCGCGAACTATTACTTCGAAATAGTCTCCAGCAATTGTTTACGCTGCTCTTCCGAAAACGTCAGTAACTGGTGCGCCAGTGAAATCACTTCTGTTGGCAAAGCTGGCTGGGTTAACGCAAGATCATCAGCCACCTGTTCAAGCGCCTGCTTCAACAAGCGGTCACGGGAATGGGGCTTCATCGTTTTGAACAACTGAACCCAGAGATTAAGCTGTTCGTCAGTACCATAAGGAGAAACGACAGATTGAGTGGCTTGCTCTGCCCGTTCACTTTTTAGCGACATTCCCGCAGCGCGAATATGGTACTCAAAGCCCTTATGCCCTGTTCTCTTTCTCCTGATTTCCGGGTGCATAGCTGCAAGCTTTTCCAGACGCAGGCGGCAGCCCTTTGCCGTCCCCGGCATCCCCGGTTTTCCTGCAAATGCCTGTGCCGGGAGCCACTGCTCACTGCCATCAATACTGCCACTTTGGTTCTTATCAGCAGGCGATATGTCCAAAATATTTTTCATTAACTTAATCCATAATATCAATACGTTAAAAAGGAACACCAACAAAGACCACAAAGAGAACTTGATAAGTTCCTTTTATTCGCATTTAATATCCCTGTACTGATACAGAGGAGTTAACACTGTGAATAACCACGTAGCATCGCAAAAAAAGCGAACTAAAGGAAGGGTTAAGGACTGGCACAGGGCCGACATTGTGGCTGCACTACACAAGCGTGGATTAAGTCTGGCGCAGTTATCCCGCGATCAGGGATTAGGCTCCCGTACACTGAACAATGCCTTTAGTCAGCACTATCCGAAGGCAGAACGGTTGATAGCAGCGGCGTTGGGCATGGTGCCCGAGGAGATATGGCCCAGCCGTTATTTTGATAAACAACCTTCAATACATTCCGGCAAGGATTAGCCATGGCTACCACCATCAATTCGGTAACGAAAAGCTTTGAGTACTTCTTTCATTCCCTTTACCGCACTGAGTTTGTAAAAACACTACGCCTGAATGAGTGCAGTGAAAGGGAACTTCTACCGCTAGTTCGTTGCTACCTTTTAGGCTGTTTCTCCGATGATGTATCGCCTGAAGTGAAAGGGAGACTTCCGGGCTCTATTACGGGGAATGGCTATATCGACTTTGTAATTGATGATGTAGCTGTTGAATTCGCAGTCCGTAAACCCACCGCAGCCAAATCAACGGTATCCGCCACGGTTAATAGCACTGAAATGAAGAAATTGATGAAGTATGACGGCAAAGCATTGCTGGTACTGTTCGACTTCTCTACCACTCCCTACTCAGAAGCCCAGATTGAGGCTTTTCGCGACTGGCCTTCTCTAGGCAAAGGCAATCACAAAAAGTCGGCGTTTAATGTCGCCTATTTTTATGTCGAAAAACGCAGACCGCTTACTTTCGGGAAAATCACCAAAAATATTCGTATTAATTGACAAGGAGTAACGATGAAAAGAGTCATTTTAGCCACCTTATTATTGAGCACCTCAGCACTGGTAACTGCTGCAGAGTACGTAAAACCAAACGGATCACTATCACTGGCAGCAGGCGGTAATAATGTTGAATTCAACATTAACGCTGCAACCAAAGATGCTTCCGGCATCTGCAATATGGAAGGTTCAGCGCAATCTATTGGTGCCGGAGAAAATCAGAAGCATCGCTGGGTTTATAACGATAAATCGAGCCACTGCGTAGCAGTCATCAGCGAGCAGAACAACGGCAGAGTGACGGTAATAACCAAGGGGTGTGAAGGCTATTGCGGCATGACCTCCGTTGGAGCAATGGATGGGATTTACCAGAAGAAATAGCGAGGAAACGCAGGGAGATGGAATGTGAGTGAGCAGGAACGGGATGATCTTAACCGTAAAATGGACGCAGAACTTTACGATAAAACGCTTCAGCTGATTATTCATGAAGGGCTAACAGAAATTAAAGTCAAAACGGTACAACTTCATTTTCGCGTGGGGTATAACCGTGCAGCCCGAATAGTTGAACGTCTACGTCTGGAAAAATAATAAATATTGCAATCAATAAGGATTGATCAAATGACATCGAAATTGGCTTTATTATGTATATCTGCAAGTCTGCTAGTTGGTTGCGGGGATAGCACGCCAAAATGTAATAGTGATGATGCTAAAAGCCTTGTGGTTGATATTTCGCAAAAGCAAATTAAGAAACAATTTGACCAACTCAGGAACTCACAGATGGCAGGGATGGTGCCTAAGGATGCAGATAACATTCAATTAGCTGTTATTAATGTCAGAACTATAAAGCATGACTCCTCGCTAGATGCCTACTCATGCTCTGCCAACTTGAAAATGACTTTACCAGACAAGACAACTGAACTACCGATAACTTATAATGTCCAAAAAACGGATGACACTAACGGGCAGTTTTACATAAACGTATTTGGCTTGTAAGACGCTGAGGCAACATCAGGGATTCCTTGGGTTAAAGTAATTGACATTTTAACCCAAAAGGAAAGTTGATGAAAAAGATCACCATGTTTACTATTATCACTATGACCTTAATTTGTTGGTTCATCATATATAAGGCATCTGAACCTGAAAAAGAGCTCCCTATTAATACTCCCCTCATCATTAAATCTCACTTACCAGGTTCATGTAGGGCCACAGTTTTTGAAACTGCTGGCGATACCATACGAAATGCTTCTGTCGTCGCGTGCAGGGTACAGTTTTATACACATTACTAATTTTACTGCATTCCCTAACTGCGCGCAGGTACGGTATATTTGATGTCAAGACCTGTATCCACCAACCCTTGCTTTCCCTGTTCAAATTGAAGAAATTTTCCATATATAACCAATGGCCTTGCCCATGTGGGAATGGCTGGAAAAATCAGACAGCATGGCACCATGTTGACGGACACAACAGCAACTGACGTACCTGCTTTTCAAGTTCCTGTATGCGTCGTTGTTCAGACGTTATCGCGGTGGCGATAGGAGCATCTACCCTGACTTCTCCGCGATATTGGCGTAACCATCGTTGTAATGTTGAAAGGCCTATATTCATCGTTTCAGCAGCCTGGGGCACCGTGTACTTGTGCTACAGAATAAAATTGACATATTCCTGTTTGAACTCATGGTTAAACGTTTTTATTCGCATTCTCACCTCTTTAGCGTTGCTCATTATATCTTCAACAAAGTGTCCGATATTATTAGACCATTACAGAATTGTAAGCAAAGAATGGGAGATGCTGCTTCGATGACTACTCACATATCTCTGACTATAAGGAGATGAATTTGCAGACCGGAAGTTTTTGCACGGAAAGCCTATTTTTTGAGCTACCCAGATTGACTTTATCAGGTGATCTTGTCACCATAACGCTAGGTGGTGATGGTCACCTGGCGCCTGTCTCGCGAAGCAATAGCCCATCGTTTTAGGTTTAACTCACATCATACTTGGCTCGCCCACATTTGTGACGCGCGGAGTCCGGTTAGCAGGCTATCGGTTTCCAAAAGCGTCTGAAATTTGGAGTCACAGCCATGTCACAATATTCTTGTATTGAAATCATCAGAACCAAAGCGAAACAAATGGTGCGCTCTAATGATTCGCTCACACACTCTCAGGCGTTGGAATTCATTGCACAAAATTCGAATTTTTCGAATTACCATGAACTTGCTAAGGTCGCAAAAAGTACACCGCTGGAACCTCGTTTGTTGATGGCCGCTTTCGGTGATTCTGATTTTAAAGATGTCATCTATAACTTATACGGCAGCTATACCGACGGCCCCTTTCCCTCTCTTGAGATGGCTGTAGAGGAAGAGCTCTCAGGCGATATCGCAACTACCAATGCAGATGGTTTTACCATTGAAGATCTGACGATAACTGATGCCTTTTACGATGAAACAAAGGGTATTTTGGACCTGAATGTCGCATTTCTTTACCAGGGCGATCAGCTACCAGACCATGTTTACTCCGGTACCGCGTTCGAAGTCGAGGCAAAAGTTCGTTTGTCATGGCGCAATGAAAAGTGGAATTTTATTAATAAGGATTTTGAAATTAAGCACGTAGAATCTGATACCGAGCGTGATTGGTACGAAGAGGCAGAAGACATCTGACAGTAGAACGGTAAGCCTGAATTCAATACAGGCTTAACTATAGCAATAGGCCGTACTTTCGCGCTATACGACATCTGGTGTCGATATTGCCTCATTGGATAACCTAAATGCGATACCGCAAGGGCGAAAAATCTGTATCGTATTCTCATATAAATGCGAATAAGTAATATTTGGGAAATTTTTTACTGATTTTAAATATTTTATAAGACAAGTGGAAAAGGTGATAAATATGAGGACGAAAAAGCGGTGCCCAGTTCAGTAGGTGAACTATTTTCTGAGGAATTTTTGAAACCTATGGATATGACCTTATATAAATTATCTGACCTGATGAGTATTTCTTATAATGTACTAAAAATGTTCTAATACATCATTCGCCCCATTAACATAAATGAAGGGTTATTACTCGCCAGACGTTTTTCAAACTAACGCAAATTTTTGGATTAATTTATAATGAGATTATGACATTTGGCATCAAAGAAATGACTCATTACTAAAAAAATGGCCGTTAGTGATTTATAAAACTAACGGCTATTACTTATGACATTAATTATTTTCAATTCTAAATAATTTGTCTTCCTGAGAAAGCTTCACAATAAAATTCCTTTCATCATTTAGTTCTTTTGGAAGTTTATCCTTCAGTATAGATGCAACGTATTGAATTTGTGATTTGTATCTTTCAACAAGATTAGCTATTCTAACCAATTGATTGCCATGCATTAACTCTTTTTTGTCATTCAACAAAAAGTGAAAGCAGGGTATATTTTCTTCGTCTGCAAATAAAATGTATGCAATATCGAAACAAACAATCTCACCCTGTTTTTTTCCTGAGCTAAAGTTGGTGTTAAATGAACTGAATTTGTATATTTTTTGCCCTGTTTTAACAGCTGTAACTATATCATATTTTAAAGCGTATTGCTCGCCATATAACTCTTGAGATATTGACGAGAAATATTTATTCAATTTATTAACCTGAGATTGAACTTCTATCTCAAAACCATCAGAAAATAAATCATTATTAATAGCATCAACTTGAGAGTTCAATTCTTCGATGCTTTTTTCAGTTTGCTCAATTTGGTTTATAGTAGCTTCAAATTCACCTTTTTTTCGGTGTTTCTCATTCAACTCTAATACTAATTCCTCGAGCTCATCAAATGAACCACTTTTGTTAATACTTTCAACTAATTCTTTTTCTTTGGCGAGAAGATGTGTTAAATTATCTTGAGTGCTATTAATTTTATCTGTTATTAAGGGTAACTCTTTTGATATAAATTTGACTTTCTCTTCAACCATTTTGTTATGGAAAGAAAGCAATGATTCAAATTTCACCTGAATATTATTTATATTGTTATTGGCTTCAATATATAAATCTTTCAATTGATTAGTATCAATTTCCATCTTACCACTTTCTATATCTTTTACAGCCTCGACTATGAGTTCTTTCCGTAACTTTAACTTACTCAATTTTGAACCTATAATGCTCAATTGATACTTAATATCATCGAGAGCATTGAGATCATTTTCAAAGTTAGGATTTATATAGAATGTGGATTTTTTTAGGTCCAATTCGCTAATTTCCGAAATCAACAACGCTAAAGAAGTTTCATATGCTGTGCGTGTCTGTTTAGATTCCAACCTATTTTTGAAAGTTGTCTCCATCCGAATGCTAGCTAATAAATTTTGCTTGAGAGCCCCTTTTCCAAAATCACATCCCAGAAGAAATAAGTGAAGCGTTTCATATTCATCATCACGAGTAAAAGAGCTAAGTGTCCTTAGTGTATGCGTAACACTAAGCTCTTTATATCTTATATTGTTAGATATGATTTGGGAAAAAGTAGGCTTATTACCATAATGACCAGGAACTAATATATTCGTTAGTGCTTCTTCAAACTCATCGATGGTTTTTTGTTGTCCGTTAATTCTTCTGATACATTTTTTTCGAGAGAGAAAGTTTCTTTCAATCACGACTGTATTAGAAAGTGGATCGTTTAAATCCTCAACAAGTACTAATGTTATTAAAACCTCTGTTTCAATAAGGAAGTTTTTTACAAGTGTATATTCACCCTTTTTCGTTTCTGGATCAGTATAAATGGCTTTAGCATCTGCACCCAAACAAAAATCAACCAACATTAATACTGTTGTTTTTCCAACATTATTACCAGTTGTTTTGGTTGATTCGATTGGAGTCTCATCAACAATCAAATTCAAACCAGAATGGAAATTTACTAATCGTATAATCCCATCATTATTGGTTATTTGGAGAGATTTTATAAACATATTCTAAATTCCCCTTTGAATTTAATTCAACTATTCCTGCCAGATATAACCAGTCAAGCGATAAAACAAAAATTGATATAGATATCTCAATTTTTTTCTTTGTTTCGTAAAAAAGATCTATTAATTCAATTTCATCGAAACGTTTCAGCGCATCTATAATAAATCCGCCATTATAATATAAGCTTTCTTTAGGATGAATGTCCTTTGGTAACAGCATCATTCACTCCGTTAGGGTCCCTAAAAATCTTACAGCGTATGAACGCATCCACTGCGAGTATACTAACACAAAGTTCCAGTTCCTCTAATGGTATTTGCGTAAAATTCGCGCTTTTTCTGACCGTTTCAACAGAGCTTTCTATTATTTTAAAAAATAGCTCATCTCCAGTGTATTGTGCACTCAATTTTATGAAGATAGTTCTAAAGGCAGACAAAACTGAAAAGCTTGAATTTTTACCCATCTGGCTGAACTCTGAGTAAATGCGAGAAACCTTTCCATGATGGATTTTATAATCTTCAATAATGTATTCTGCGGCATTCAAATTATTAAATGTGATTTTTTCATTTACATCGAATGGTTGTGGAAAGTCTGTTGTTTCAACATTAGAAAAGTCCTCTTTCGCTAATATGTTTATAACAGCTGCAATATTAGTTTCAATTAAAATATTATCAGGTTCCTCTTGCAATTCATTTTTAAGGAAACCATGTATTTCTTTCTGCTTTGTTATATCGAGGTGTGAAATGATATTAAGCATCGTCTTTACATCATGAATGTCTTGTTCAGGAATAAACACCAAGGCATGGGGATTTGCGTAATTTTTATTTCTTAAATCACTAGCATCTTTTGCTATTGATATAAATTTGAACTGATGACCTTTATATACGCTTAAATCTTTATTTAAAGCTGACTCAATTTTTATTTTAGTTGCAGTTGATGAAACCTGTAAAACTATCTTTCCATTTTTATCGATTAGATCGATACCCTCAAAATTATGCTTCTCTTGATTAGTATTTTGCAGAGAGTATCCAAATAGCAAATTGAAGAAATGCATATAAAAGTCTTCACAATGAAGATTATAATTAAGTATATTTAGCTTCCCTCTTACTTCAACGCTGTAGCATAGCAAAGTAAGCCTTTTCTCACATAAATCAAAATAAATAGATCTGTTCACAAATACTATCCTTAAATTATAAACTAATCCGATACTATGAATTCAGGTAAATTAGAAGAACTATGTACAGATCTTACAGCATCTACGGGTTGGTTCAAGGCATGTTGAAATGAGTTGAGATCTTTAGCGCATCTTCTCATTAAAAAAAATGATAGTTGCCACTACTTTGTGACACGTGCAACGCGCAAAATGCACATTAGTGTTGAACAAAGCAAAACACTGCAATAGTTAATCCCTGATTTTACGATAAAAGATAGTGCAATAATAGGAGTCGAACCTACAACCTTCGCATCAAGTAATGCGAGCCAAATCAAAAATGAGTACAAATAAAAAAATCTTATTAAAATCATACAAATCAATACTATAGAATAAATGTCATGATTCAGTGTCTAATCAGAAGTTTATAGCAATTTATCCAAATAATCTGCCCAAAACTGCAACCACTTCCTGCACTCAGCATCATACTTATATAGATTGTAGATCCCTTCTACACCGCCACGCGTATGCCCCAATACAGCCTCAGCTACCTCATTTGGACACTGCAAGCGTGATAATCCCGTTCGTACTGTACGACGCAGATCGTGCGGCGTCCAATGAGGTATATCAAGCATTTGACCGCTTTCACGTAAACGCCATGAGTTTTCAGTTAGATACTTCTGCTGAATTGGCTTCTTAGTAGCCTGTGAAGGGAATAGGTACTTATCGGAGGTGAGGCGTAGAACTTTGAGAAAGTCGATAGCCTGATCGGATAATTGAACGTAGCGCTCTACCCCGGTCTTGGTTTCCCGCAGATGAATGGTGCCTTTTTCAAGATCAACATCGTCCCAGGCCATGTTGCAGACTTCACCTGTTCGGCATCCTGTCCAGAGTGTCAACCGCAGCACGTTTTTAATCGTTGGCGTATAAGCTGAGCCGGGAAGCCAGTGGAGGAATTTAGCTAATTCTTTCTCACTCAGTATTCGAGTGCCACGTTCACAGGTCAGTTTGATATTGGTCTGGCGTAAACTGGATTTAGCTAACAGTGCCGGGTTAGCAAAATTGTCATCGAAGCGCCCTAAGCCAATTGCAAATTCATAGGCAGAGGATAGTTCACGCAACAGATTTCCTGCCTGAACCTTGGCACCACGTTCAATCACTCCATTAACCAGTTCGACGATATCTTTACGGGTGATTTCTGCTGCAACGCGCGTACCTAGTTTGGCAACCGCATCATTCTCCAGAGTACGACGTACTTCCTTTTGCCCTTTCTTTTTACGCGCTCCTGGAATGATTTTTCCATCAGTACTTTTACGGTCTTCTATCCGTTCAGTCAGGTACAGCTCAACAACCCCTTCAACCGTCAGCACTGCCGCTTTCGGTTTTTGACTCTCTTCTAGTAACCGTTGCTTCTCATCTTTCAGCTCAGACGCCGGACAGCGCCCTTCACTTCTGATTAGTTTGAGTTCTTGCAACTTCATGCGGGCCATTGCGAGCGAGGTTTGTGGGAAGCTTCCAATTTTTACCTGTGACAGCTTATTGGTCACTGGGCTAGTATAGCGGTAGAAAAAGGTCTTGATACCAGAAGCGCCGCAGGTCACACGTAAGCCCCGGTTTTCACCCGTATCGGCTTTGTTTTTGTCCGTAGGCTTCATCATTTCGATAGCTTTGGATGACAAAGGTTTGCCTGCTGATTTATCCGTCATATAAGATCCATTTTATGGCTAACCACTTGACTTAATTAGGCTAAAAACCAGCCTTTCTTACCAAGTGTAGGTTGTGCATTTATTGATTACAATTATACCATAACCTACATAACAACCTACACTTTGACCTACACTTACAAGCGAGTTTTGATGATTTTTTATGAGACAACGTGATACTTAATGATAATAACCAAAATCACAATTTACTTTAAATTCAATGGAATAAAAAAATTATGTCTATGATTGACAATAAGAATCTAGATTCCCACACCCCCATGATGCAGCAGTACCTTCGCCTGAAGGCAGAGCACCCGGAAATCCTGCTGTTCTATCGCATGGGGGATTTCTACGAGCTGTTTTATGACGATGCAAAGCGCGCATCCCAGCTGCTGGAAATCTCGCTGACCAAGCGCGGTGCCTCGGCAGGAGAGCCGATCCCAATGGCTGGTGTGCCTTATCACGCGGTGGAGAACTATCTCGCCAAACTGGTGCAGTTAGGGGAATCGGTGGCAATCTGCGAGCAGATTGGCGATCCGGCGCTCAGCAAGGGCCCGGTGGAGCGTAAAGTCGTCCGTATCGTCACGCCCGGCACCATCAGTGATGAAGCCTTATTGCAGGAACGTCAGGATAACCTGCTGGCCGCTATCTGGCAGGGTGCCCGCGGCTTTGGCTATGCCACGCTGGATATCAGCTCTGGCCGCTTTCGGCTGGCCGAGCCCACCGACCTGGATACTATGGCGGCTGAGCTGCAGCGCACCAACCCGGCTGAGCTGCTCTACTCCGAAGACCTGGCGGCGATGTCGCTGATTGAACACCGCCGCGGGCTGCGTCGTCGTCCGCTGTGGGAATTTGAAGTGGATACCGCCCGGCAGCAGCTTAATCTGCAGTTTGGCACCCGCGACCTCAGCGGCTTCGGCGTGGAGCAGGCTCAGTTGGCGCTGCGAGCGGCAGGCTGTCTGTTGCAGTATGTGAAGGATACCCAGCGCACTTCCCTGCCACATATCCGCTCGCTGACCATGGAGCGCCAACAGGACGGCATCATTATGGATGCCGCGACGCGCCGCAACCTGGAGATCACTCAGAATCTGGCCGGGGGTATTGAAAACACCCTCGCTTCAGTACTGGATAAAACCGTCACTCCGATGGGCAGCCGCATGCTCAAGCGCTGGCTGCATATGCCCGTGCGCGATACCCGAACCATTGTTAACCGCCAGCAGAGTATTGGCTCGCTACAGGATTTCACCCCCGACATCTCCCCCCTGCTACGTCAGATCGGCGATCTGGAACGTATCCTGGCAAGGCTGGCGCTGCGCACCGCCCGGCCCCGCGACCTGGCAAGAATGCGCCATGCCTTCCAGCAGTTGCCACAGCTGGATGCCATGCTGGTGGACAACACCACGCCGCACCTGCAAACTCTGCGCCAGCAGATGGGGCAGTTCGACGAGCTGCGCGATTTGCTGGAACGGGCGATTGTCGAGACGCCTCCGGTGCTGGTTCGTGACGGCGGCGTTATTGCTCCCGGCTACAATGAAGAACTGGACGAGTGGCGCGCGCTGGCCGATGGCGCAACGGATTATCTTGATCGTCTGGAGATCCGCGAGCGGGAGAAGCTGGGGCTGGATACGCTGAAGGTCGGCTTTAATGCGATACATGGCTATTACATTCAGGTCAGCCGCGGGCAAAGCCATCTGGTGCCGATCCACTACGTCCGTCGTCAGACGCTGAAAAATGCTGAACGCTACATCATTCCGGAGCTGAAAGAGTACGAAGACAAAGTGCTTACCTCTAAGGGCAAAGCACTCGCGCTGGAAAAGGCGATGTATGAAGAGCTGTTCGATCTGCTGCTGCCTCATCTGGAAGCCCTGCAGCTCAGCGCGGCATCGCTGGCCGAGCTGGACGTACTGTCGAACCTTGCAGAGCGTGCGTGGACGCTGAATTTCAACTGCCCGACCCTGACCGACAAGCCGGGCATTAAGCTGACTGGCGGTCGCCATCCGGTCGTTGAGCAGGTGCTGAAAGAGCCGTTTATCGCCAACCCGCTATCGCTGTCTCCGCAGAGGCGGATGCTGGTGATCACCGGGCCGAACATGGGCGGTAAAAGTACCTATATGCGCCAGGCCGCCCTGATTACGCTGATGGCTTATATCGGCAGTTATGTACCAGCGGATGAAGCAGTGATTGGCCCGGTGGATCGTATCTTTACCCGCGTCGGCGCAGCGGACGATCTGGCTTCCGGCCGTTCGACCTTTATGGTGGAGATGACTGAAACCGCCAATATCCTGCATAACGCCACCGAATACAGTTTGGTGCTGATGGATGAAATCGGCCGGGGGACCTCAACTTATGACGGCCTGTCGCTGGCCTGGGCCTGCGCTGAGAGCCTGGCAAACCGCATTAAAGCGATGACGCTGTTTGCCACCCACTATTTCGAGCTGACCACCCTGCCGGAGAAAATGGAGGGTGTGGCGAACGTTCATCTGGATGCCATTGAGCATGGCGACACCATCGCCTTTATGCACAGCGTGCAGGAAGGCGCAGCCAGTAAGAGCTATGGTCTGGCCGTAGCGGCACTGGCCGGCGTGCCGAAAGAAGTGATCAAGCGTGCGCGGCAGAAGCTGAAAGAGCTGGAAACGGTCTCGGGTAACGCCGCCGCCACCCATGCAGATGGCCCACAACTGCCGCTGCTGGTGGAAGAAACCTCTCCGGCGGTTGAGGCACTTGAAGCGCTGGATCCTGACTCTCTTTCACCGCGTCAGGCACTGGAGTGGATTTACCGCCTCAAGTCTCTGGTCTGACCGTCCTCCCCGCAAGCGGAGTCTGTACCAGACCATCATGGTGGGCATGACCCACCGTTCATACTTTCCGCACCAGCGCTTTCCTGTGCTGGGCTTTTTGGTACTGCCTGCGCCATCATCGCGCAGGCCTCTTTCCTGTTCCAGTGGAACCATCCTTCTCTGCCAGCCACGTAATGACTGAGATAAAGCGTTCAGTCCGGTTGCGCTGTCGATCCCCACTCCCGACCAGCGCGCGACCGTTTTATCCGTGTCTGTTAACCTGGTCCAGTGGAGATTGTCATGAATATGAGAGTGAATCCCGGTGGGATAATGAATCAAGCAGCCAGCCAGAGCGCCCAGTTCGTCTCACGCTTTGGCGTCAGGCAGGATGGGAAAGGCAATGAAAGCGGAACCAGTGCTGCTGCCGGTAACTCCGGTGTGCTGCAGTACGGGGGGGCGGCTGGTACCACCAGCGAAAGAACGTCGACTTCTTCCCTGAGTGCCGATTACAAATCCGTGATCGACTCACTGATTAAACAGGGTCAGGACGAACTGAAAAAACTGAAGGATCAGCTGCAGTCCGCGACCTCCTCCGACAGCGGCACCTCAGCCACGTCAGGCAGCAACGGTGGCAGCAGTCAGAACACCCTGTCTCAGTTACAGATGCTGCTCGACAGCATCACTAAGCTGATAAAACAGAGCCAGGAGAGCCAGCAGTCCTCCGGCAGCAGCAGCTCAACGGATTCTCAGCTTAGCAATGCCCTGTCACAGCTGAAGGATCTGCTGGGATCGCTCGGCACTTCCGCCGCCTCCGGCACGGCAGGCACAGCGGGAAGCGGAGCCACTGCCGGCGACACCACCGCCAGCAGCCAGCCGATGCCGAAGGATGAAAAGGACACCAGCGTACCGCCCTCCAGCGATACGCTGTTCAAAAATATGGATGGTGATAACCGTACCGCCGATCAGATCATCAATGACAACCCGGTGCTGAAAAATCTGGGTAACCAGAAAGACATTAAGCAGGATGAGCTGAAAAAACAGTTTGGTGACTGGACGTCAAACAACCCGGACGAAAAGAGCCGCGCGCTGGCTGCCAAGAACATGTCCTACTTTCTCAATAACGTTAAGGCACTGAATAACCGTGACGGTGGCGACCGTGGCGATATTACCACCAATGGCAAAATCGAAGGACTGACCAGGGACGGCGATGCCCGTCACGGCACCGAAGCCGCCATAGTGAAAGACGTTGCCGAACAGGGGCTGGATAAGATGTTCCCGAAAGACGGCAAGCTGACTCAGACCAGCGATGAGATGGTGAATCTGAACGGCACGAATAAAAGTGGCTTCCAGGGGATCTGTCTGAAGCTGGGCAGAGCGCTGGCGTTTATTCCGGGCCTGAGCAACGTGTTGACCGGCATGGGTAAATCAGAGAGCACCAACCCGTGGGATGTAATTAAGGGTGGCATTGTCGGCGGCGTGAAGACGGCGTTTGATGCCCTGAAAGGCGTGGCGGAAGGTCTGATGAAGGGTAAACTCAGCCCGGTGCAGATGCTGATGAGCGCGTATAAAGGCGCGGTGATGGATACCTACGCCATGCAGGACGTAAAGTCCGACGCCAGGGACAAGATCAAGGATATCGTCTGATTGGCAGGCAATAAAAAAAGCGGTGGTTATTAAACCACCGCTTTTTCGCATTCTCAACAGCAACGCATTATCGCATTATTACTCGCGGAACAATGCTTCAATACTCAGTCCCTGAGCCTGCAGAATTTCCCGCAAACGACGAAGACCTTCAACCTGAATCTGGCGTACACGTTCACGGGTCAGACCAATTTCGCGACCGACATCTTCCAGTGTTGCCGCTTCATAGCCCAACAGGCCGAAACGACGCGCCAGTACTTCACGCTGTTTGGCGTTCAGTTCGAACAGCCACTTGACGATGCTCTGCTTCATGTCATCGTCCTGGGTGGTATCTTCCGGACCGTTATCTTTCTCGTCAGCCAGGATATCCAGCAGCGCTTTTTCAGAATCACCGCCTAACGGGGTATCAACTGAGGTAATGCGTTCGTTGAGTCGCAGCATCCGGCTGACATCATCAACGGGTTTATCAAGCTGCTCGGCAATCTCTTCGGCACTTGGCTCGTGATCCAGCTTGTGGGCCAGTTCACGCGCGGTGCGCAGATAGACATTCAGCTCTTTAACAATATGAATTGGCAGACGAATTGTACGGGTCTGGTTCATAATAGCCCGTTCAATGGTCTGACGAATCCACCAGGTAGCGTAGGTTGAGAAGCGGAAACCTCTTTCGGGGTCAAATTTCTCAACGGCACGAATCAACCCGAGGTTACCTTCCTCAATCAGGTCCAGCAAAGCCAGACCACGATTGCTGTAACGACGGGCAATCTTCACTACCAGACGCAAGTTACTTTCAATCATGCGGCGGCGAGACGGAACATCTCCCCTCAGGGCACGACGTGCGAAGAACACTTCTTCTTCTGCCGTGAGAAGCGGAGAATAACCAATCTCACCAAGGTAGAGCTGCGTCGCATCCAGTACGCGTTGTGTGGCGCCCTGTGATAACAGCTCTTCCTCAGCTATATCGTTATCAGCAGGTTCGTTTCCGACAAGAGCTTTCTCATCAAAAACTTCAGCTCCGTTTTCGTCGAATTCCGCATCTTCCTGTAACTCGTTAACTTTCAGCGTATTCTGGCTCATAAGCGGCTCCTACCCGTGATCCCAGGGCAGAACAGCATCGTTCTGCCGGTTTATCGCTGCGGCAAATAGCGCAACGGGTTTACGGATTTCCCCTTGTAACGAATTTCAAAATGCAATCTAACCGAACTGGTGCCGGTACTGCCCATGGTCGCAATCTTCTGACCCGCTTTAACTTCCTGCTGCTCGCGGACCAGCATTGTATCGTTATGGGCGTATGCACTCAGGTAATCATCATTATGTTTGATGATAATCAGATTACCGTAACCGCGCAGAGCATTACCGGCATACACAACGCGCCCTGAGGCGGTTGACACGACGGGCTGTCCTCGCGATCCCGCGATATCGATACCTTTGTTGCCCCCTTCGGAAGCAGAGAAGTTATCAATGATCTTACCGTCGGTAGGCCAACGCCAGCTTCCCACAGGGGTCGCGCTGTTGGTCGTGCTACTGACTGTCGGAGCGGTAACCGGCGCTGTTGTCGTTGCAACAGTATTTGTGCCGGATGAAGGTAACATTTTACCCTCACTTGGTTCACCTGAATCCTCAGAATACGTAATAACTGGCTGTTGTGCAACCGTTGCGCCTTGAGTTTGTGCAGGGGTTGTCTTAGTCACTACACCACTGGCTTTTTCATCCGCCGCGGTGATCGCGTTGCCACCAGTCAAGGTCTGCCCGGAGCCGTTACTAACCTGCAGCTGCTGACCCACATTGAGGCTGTAGGGTGCAGACACGTTATTTCGCTGGGCTAAATCGCGGAAATCGTTGCCGGTAATCCATGCAATATAGAACAGAGTATCGCCGCGTTTAACGGTGTAAGTCTGTCCACTGTAGCTGCCTTTAGGAATATTCCCATAGGAGCGATTATAAACTATGTGCCCATTTTGGGTCACAACGTTATCGTGTCCACCGCTGGTTGCGGGAGCGGTTACCGGAGTGTTAATTGTCCCGGGCTGATTAGCCTCGATGGAACGGGGAGGAGAGATCAACCCGCCGCCGCTGTTACCGGCACTGCTGCTCATGGCGGAATTGTTCAGCGTGCCTGAATTGCCGGAGCTGCTGCTTATGCCGGAGTCATTGCCGCCGTTGACAGAGCTGATAGGGGCCTGTGTGTTATCGCTGGAACAGCCAGCCAACCAAAAACCAACCAGTGAAACCGCCGCAATACGGCGCAACTTAAATCCTGGGCTTCCCGTGCTCATTTATATCCCCCGTTACGGCAAAACAGTGTCAACTGCCGGATGCACATGACCCAAAGCCCGGCACCAGCAGTAATAAATTCTAAATTTATGAGATAGTAACAATATCGCTGTCCGCGTGCCAATTGGCAGATGTATACAATTGCGTATGGCCTTCAGGCCAGATCGCCCTTCACCAGCGGCACAAATCTGACCTGTTCGATAGTCTCAACGACATACTCCCCTGTTTTACGGGTGATACGCTTCAGCTGCTGCTGATCTTCGCCCACCGGCAGCACCAGAATGCCGCCTTCGTCGAGCTGGGACATCAGTTCCACCGGAATTTCCGGTGGGGCCGCCGTGACAATAATCGCATCAAAAGGGCCCCTTGCAGGCCAGCCCAGCCAGCCATCGCCATGACGGGTGGAGACGTTGTGCAGATCCAGCTGCTTCAGGCGGCGTTTGGCCTGCCACTGTAATCCCTTGATCCGCTCAACAGAATAGACGTGTTCTACCAGGTGAGCCAGGATGGCCGTCTGATAGCCCGAACCGGTGCCAATTTCCAGCACTCTGGATGTGGGCGTCAGCCCCAACAGCGAGGTCATCTTCGCCACCATATAGGGCTGCGAAATAGTCTGGCCGGAGCCGATCGGCAGCGCCATGTTTTCCCAGGCTTTATGCTCAAATGCCTCGTCGACAAAGCGTTCGCGCGGCACATCTTCAATCGCTTTCAGCAGCCGCTCGTCGTCAATGCCCTGCTGACGCAGCCGCGCCAGAAGCGTATCAATACGCCGGCTCACCATTCGCGACCGACCTCCACGCTGTCCAGCCAGGAAGCCACCACCTCCTGCGCACCATGGGCAGTTAAGTCCACATGCAGCGCGGTGACCGAGACATAACCTTCATCAACGGCGGCAAAATCAGTGCCCTGCCCTGCATCGAACTTCTCCCCTGGAGGCCCGATCCAGTACATTGTATTGCCACGAGGATCCTGCTGCCGGATCGCCTGATCGCTGGGATGGCGGCTACCGCAGCGGGTCACGCGGATACCTTTAATCTCAGAGAGAGGCAAATCAGGCACATTAATATTGAGGATTCGGCCAGTGCGTAGCGGTTCACGCAGCAGTGCGCGCAGGATAGAGCAGGTTACAGCAGCGGCGGTCTCGTAATGCTGATGGCCATCAAGAGAGACGGCCAGCGCCGGTAACCCGAGGTGACGCCCTTCCATGGCGGCCGCCACGGTGCCGGAGTAAATCACATCATCGCCCAGATTCGGCCCCGCATTGATGCCAGAGACCACGATATCCGGCCCAGGCTGCATCAGGGCATTCACCCCAAGATAGACGCAGTCGGTTGGCGTGCCCATCTGCACGGCGATATCGCCATTGGGATAGCTGAAGGTGCGAAGCGGCGTTTCCAGCGTCAGGGAATTGGATGCGCCGCTGCGATTACGATCGGGCGCCACGACCTGCACCTCAGCAAAATCGCGCAAAGCCTCAGCCAGCACCTGAATGCCAGGCGCATGAATGCCGTCATCGTTACTCAGCAATATTCGCATCTAAGCTTCAACCTCTTGATTTAAATCTGATCTCCATCATAACACGCCCTGGCGGTTCCTGCTGCCCGGCCGGGAAACTCGCGGCAACAAGGTAAAACAGAGGTCTTCCCCAGGTCGACAGAGGGCATTCTATCGCGTGGCGGCGAACAGTGGTAGAAGCAAGAAGTGAACAGCGTGCCTCCGGCAGTGCCGGAGGCAGAGGGAATTTACCCGA
Source organism: Erwinia amylovora (assembly GCA_050311775.1). Classification (GTDB taxonomy): domain Bacteria; phylum Pseudomonadota; class Gammaproteobacteria; order Enterobacterales; family Enterobacteriaceae; genus Erwinia; species Erwinia amylovora_A. The sequence goes on from JBNONK010000004.1 coordinate 132,425, forward strand.
GAAGTTTGCCGAGCATGCCGGACAGCGCGTCCTGATGCAGCTCGCCATCAGGCGAAGCCTTGTCGATCAGCAGCGGCAGATATTTCGCCAGCAGACCGGAAGCCTGAGAGAGATCGATGCCCAGCTTATCGGCCAGCTGGCCCACGGATTCGCTGCCCAGCGCCTGGGTCACCAGCTCGCCACTCACATGCAGGTTGTCGCCGGAGCTGAGCCAGGATTTCACAACCTCGCCCACTTCACCCTGCTGTAATTTCGCCAGAATGGCGGGTAACCCCCCCTGTTGATCCACCCAACTCATCACCGAACTTATTTCGTCAGCTTGCTGACTACCGCCGGTTAATACTTTTCCAACTAAATCACCCAAAATTCCCATAATAATATAGATACCTTAACTTTTAATTTTGCGATGAATAAAGATCACAATCAATGCGCCAACAACGGCAATTCCAAAACTGCGGAAATCAAAACCGGTAATGCTGCCCAGTCCCATGCGGGTGCTGATGAACCCGCCAATCAGTGCACCGGCGATCCCCACAACTACCGTCATGATAAAGCCTTCCTCCCCTTTGCCTGGCATGATCCATTTCGCCAGAATACCGGCAACAAAACCAAAAACAATCCATGAGAGAATACCCATTACCCTGCCTCTTTTTTTCATCCAACGTGTTGTTATACCGGCAGATAACAGCGCACGTAATATTTTAACATTAACATTTTTTCCGGCGGCCACACTGTAATGCAGGCAGAGACAATAGAAAATAAATATTGTGACAACAGAACGAATTTAAGGTTTTATTGATTTTTTCGCGCAGGAATTTATAACAAATAAAAAACATTCATCCTGAAAATGACTGTTAATAGCATTAAAGCCAGAACCAATAGAATTCTGTTCCGAAAATGCAAACCGTCGAACATATACTTTTCGGAAAATAGCTTGAATCATATTCTGAGACAAAAGTATGTAATGCACCACGGTATTAAGCCTCATTCTTTCCAGAATGGGTATGATTTTTCATTGAAACAGGATAGTTTGGGGGGAAATCTTCAGGCTCAACAACTGAGCCTGATAAGAATATTTTATTCGTCTACGTCGACGTCTCCCGCAGGCTGTTGCACGATCTCGCGTACCACGCTGGTAGCAAAGCTGCCGGCAGGAAGCCAGAAGTTCAGTTCGACGGTGACGTCATCCCACCAGCTCCAGCGCAGGTCGCGTGGTATCACCAGCATTGCGCGGCGGGCGGCTTCAACCCCTTCGCGCTCCAGCAGACCGATCAGGGTGCTTTCCTCTGCCAGGCTTTGCTGCTCAAACGCCAGCGAAGCATTCTGGGTTCCCCATGCCCCCCTGCCGGGAAGCACAGCCGTCACGCGCAGTTCATTGCTGTTAACGCGGGCCTGCAGTGACTCCAGTTCAGCCTCTTCGGCCACAAACCAGCTACCGCGCCCGGTCAGTTGCAGCGCATCCCCGGCCAGCACCTTTGTCAGAGAACCCTGCTGCGCCAGACGGTCGCTCGCCACCTGATTGAAAAGCGCACTGCGCGCCGCTGAGAGCAGGAAGCTACGCTTATTACGTTCGCGGACGCGGATCTCATCTGACGCCCAGCGCTGAGCCATCAGCAAATTGTTGCCGTTATGACCGAAACGCTGCACGCCAAAATAATTTGGCACCCCCGTCGCCGCTATCTGCAGCAGGCGTTGTTCTACCGCATCTCGATCGGAGATCTGGCGCAGGATAAGCGTGAAAGCATTGCCCTGTAACGCACCGGTACGCAGTTTGCGGCGATGGCGGGCGCTTTCCAGCACCTCACAGCCCTCCAGCTGAAATGCGGACAGCTCCGGTGTCTCTTTGCCCGGAATGCGCAGGCAGAACCACTGTTCGGTGACCGCATGGCGATCTTTCATTCCGGCAAAGCTGACATCACGCGGATGGATACCGGCAAATTTCGCCAGCGCCTCAGCCACAAACCGGGTGTTACAGCCGTTTTTACGGATGCGTACCAGCAGCTGTTCGCCGTCGCCGTCTGGCCGGTAGCCAAGATCTTCAATAACGATAAAATCTTCCGGGTTCGCCTTCAACACGCCGGTGGCGCCGGGCTGCCCGTGCAACCAGCTCAGATCGGCCAGTCCCATTACTTTTCCGCCTTAAACAGCAACGCCACTGCTTCGCAGGCGATGCCTTCACCACGCCCGGTGAAGCCCAGCTTTTCGGTGGTGGTGGCTTTGACGTTGACCTCGTCCATATGGATACCCAGGTCTTCCGCGATGTTAATGCGCATCTGCGGAGCGTGTGGCAACATTTTCGGAGCCTGGGCAATGATGGTCACGTCGACATTGCCCACACGATACCCCTTCTTTTCAATCTGCAGCAGTGCTTCGCGCAGCAGCATGCGGCTGTCCGCCCCTTTCCACGCGTCGTCAGTGTCCGGAAACAGTTTGCCGATATCGCCCAGCGCTGCCGCACCCAGCAGCGCATCGGTCAGCGCATGCAGCGCCACGTCGCCGTCGGAATGGGCCAGCAGGCCTTTTTCGTAAGGAATTCGCACGCCACCAATAATCAGCGGGCCTTCGCCGCCAAAGGCATGAACATCAAAACCGTGGCCAATACGCATTATGCGCTCTCCTTATTATGTCGTTGAGTCAGGTAAAACGCCGCCAGCGCCAGATCTTCCGGCCGCGTCACCTTGATATTGTCGCTGCGACCGGCCACCAGTTCCGGATGATAGCCGCAGTGTTCAAGCGCAGAGGCCTCATCAGTAATTGTAGCCCCCTCCTGCAGCGCCCGGTGCAGACAGTCGCGCAGCAGCGCCAGCGGAAACAGCTGCGGTGTGAGCGCGTGCCACAGTGCCTCGCGGTCTACCGTATGCGCGATGGCCTGCTTACCAGGCTCTGCACGCTTCATGGTGTCGCGAACCGGCGCTGCGAGGATCCCGCCCACACGACCGGTGCCGGCGATCGCCAGTAAGCGCGTTAAGTCATCAAGGTGCAGGCAAGGACGGGCAGCATCATGCACCAGCACCCAGTGTGCGGCAGGCGCGGCCTGTAACCCGGCCAGCACGGAATCGGCCCGCTCTTTACCGCCCTTCACCACCGTAATACGTGGATCGGCCGCAATGGGCAGTGCAGCAAACCAGGGATCGGAAGGGCTGATGACGACAATAATGCGGCTGATGGCCGGATGAGCCAGCAGGCTGTCCAGCGAGTGTTCCAGAATGGTTTTATCATTGATGACGAGGTACTGCTTGGGGCACCCGGACTGCATCCGGCTGCCAATCCCTGCGGCGGGGACCACGGCAATAATGTCCGGTGTACCAGTTTTGTTCATGAATTATCGTTGCTGAGTCGTCGGATTACCCTGCTGCACGTTTCGTTTGTTCTGATCCGGCACAAGGCGATAGAAGGTCTCGCCGGGTTTGATCATCCCCAGCTCGTTGCGTGCGCGTTCCTCAATTGCTTCAGAACCGCCGTTAAGGTCGTCGATTTCTGCAAACAGCTGATCGTTTCGCGCTTTTAGCTTGGCGTTACTGGCCTGTTGCACTGCAACATCGTCATTAACGCGCGTATAATCATGTAAGCCGTTCTTGCCCAGCCAGAGCGAATATTGCAGCCAGCAAAGTAAAGCAAGTAACAGCAGCGTCAGTTTTCCCATCCCCGCCCCCTGAAAAACGGCTCAATCATCCCATAACTTTCCATCCGACTCCACTCCACAGGCGAAATAGCCGTGGATTGGCGAATCGGTGAGCAATCTCCTGCCCTGAAAGCCGATCTCAGGCAAAATTTTGTCACCGCAGTGGGGGGGCAGACAGCAGATTTTGCCGCACCGGCGGCCGTGTTTCGACCACCAACCGTTCACCACCCACTTAAGAGGGTGAATAACAGCCAGAAAACAGCGACCACCACAACCGCAGTGAGCAGCAGCGTCCAGATCAGGTGGCCACGCAACAGCACGCTGGCCGCGATGCCAATCAGAACGGAAACGGGCAGCAACGCCAGAAAGAAAGGCCATGTATAGAGGAAGAAAAACAGCGTATTGGAGCCATAGAGAATGAACGGGATCGCCAGTGCGAACCAGTATGAGGCAAAACCAACCACCCCACCGGGGAACGACCAGGAAATCTCTTCCTGGTCTCGGTCTTCTTTGCGGGCCAGCATGGGCGTAACGTTATGCATAAGTATCCTGTTGACGCGAAATACGGCCCGCTCTGAGGCGTTTTGCCGTGGCTATCTCAGGAGTTGATAATATCGCGCTCACGCAGCAGATCTAACACTTGAACCAGCAATTTTGTTACCAATTGTTCCCCATTAAGGTGAATTTCTGGCTCAGCCGGGGCCTCATAAACCGAGTCGATACCGGTGAAATTACGCAGCTCTCCGGCACGGGCTTTTTTATATAACCCTTTTGGATCGCGCTGCTCACAAATAGCCAGCGGCGTATCTACAAAGATCTCAATAAAGCGCCCTTCTCCCAACATATCCCGCACCATCTGGCGCTCGGCACGGTGTGGCGAGATAAACGCGCTGAGGACTACCAGCCCGGCATCAACCATCAGCCTGGCGACTTCGCCGACCCGGCGGATGTTCTCTTTGCGGTCTTCGTCGCTGAAGCCCAGATCGCGGCACAGCCCGTGACGCACATTGTCACCATCCAGCAGGTAGGTGCTGACGCCCAGCTGATGCAGCGCCTGTTCCAGTGCGCCGGCAACGGTGGATTTGCCCGAGCCGGACAGCCCGGTAAACCACAGCAGCACGCCATGATGACCGTGCTGCTGCTCGCGATCTGCACGCGTTACCGCGTGCGAATGCCAGACGACGTTTTCATCGTGTGAGGCGGTCATCTTACTTACCGCCTGAAAGGTCGCGTGCACCCCAGTGCGGGAAGTGACGACGCACCAGCGCGTTCAGTTCCAGCTCAAACGCGCTGAAGTTACCGCTGTCCTGCACCACGTCTTCCTGCGGCTCACGGATCATCCCCGCGCCGACGGTGACGTTGCTCAGACGATCGATAAAGATCATCCCGCCGGTCACCGGATTCTGCTGGTATCTGTCCAGCATCATTGGCTCGTCAAAAGTCAGGTCAACCAGGCCAATACCGTTCAGCGGCAGGCTTTCTACCGTGCGTTGCGTCAGGCTGTTGATCTCCACCTGATACTGAATATTCTCCACACGGGCGCGGGCTTTCTTCCCGGCAATTTTGATGTCGAAACTCTGCCCCGGCGACAACGGCTGTTCCGCCATCCAGACCACGTCGACGCTGGCGGCCTGAACCGGCTTCAGCTGGGCTTCAGCTTCCACCAGCAGATCGCCGCGGCTGATATCAATTTCATCTTTCAACACCAGCGTGATCGCTTCACCAGCCTGCGCTTGCTGCAGATCGCCGTCGAAGGTCACAATGCGGGCAATGGATGACTCCACCCCGGACGGCAGGACTTTCACACGCTGTCCGACATGCACGGTTCCGGAAGCCAGCGTCCCGGCATAACCCCGGAAATCCAGGTTTGGACGGTTGACATACTGCACCGGGAAGCGCATTGGCTGCTGTTCTACCACGCGCTTCACTTCCACGGTTTCCAGCACGTCCAGCAGGGTGGGGCCGCTGTACCAGCTCATTGCTTCACTTGGGTTAGCAACGTTTTCACCTTCCAGCGCGGAAAGTGGCACAAAGCGAATATCAAGATCGGTGGGCAGCTGGCCGGCGAAATCAAGATAGTCCTGCTTAATCTGCTCAAAACGCGCTTCGCTGTACTCCACCAGATCCATCTTGTTAACAGCGACAATCAGGTGTTTGATGCCCAGCAGCGTGGAGATAAAGCTGTGACGACGGGTCTGATCCAGTACGCCTTTGCGGGCATCGATCAGCAGAATCGCCAGATCGCAGGTCGAGGCACCGGTCGCCATGTTACGGGTGTACTGCTCATGTCCCGGCGTATCGGCAATGATGAACTTGCGTTTTTCGGTGGAAAAATAGCGGTAGGCCACATCAATGGTGATGCCCTGCTCGCGCTCGGCCTGCAGGCCATCCACCAGCAGCGCCAGGTCCAGCTTTTCGCCCTGGGTACCGTGACGTTTGCTGTCGTTGTGCAGCGATGAGAGCTGATCTTCATAAATCTGGCGCGTGTCGTGCAGGAGGCGGCCAATCAGCGTACTCTTGCCATCGTCGACGCTGCCGCAGGTCAGAAAGCGCAGCAGGCTTTTGTGTTGCTGAGCGTGCAGCCAGGCTTCCACGCCGCCCTGATCGGCAATTTGTTGTGCAATGACGGTATTCATAACTGGCTCCTCAGAAATAACCCTGGCGTTTTTTCAGCTCCATTGAGCCGGACTGATCGCGGTCAATCACGCGGCCCTGACGTTCACTGGTGGTGGAAACCAGCATCTCTTCGATGATCGCTGGCAGCGTCTGCGCCTCAGAATCCACCGCGCCGGTCAGCGGCCAGCAGCCGAGGGTACGGAAACGCACCATGCGCTGCTTGATCTCTTCGCCAGGTTGTAAATTAATCCGTTCGTCATCGATCATCATCAGCATGCCGTCGCGCTCCAGCACCGGTCGCGAAGCGGCCAGGTACAGCGGAACGATGTCGATGTTTTCCAGGAAGATGTACTGCCAGATATCCAGCTCGGTCCAGTTGGAGAGCGGGAACACGCGGATGCTTTCGCCTTTGTTAATCTGGCCGTTGTAGTTGTGCCACAGCTCAGGACGCTGATTTTTCGGGTCCCAGCGGTGAAAACGATCGCGGAAGGAGTAGATGCGCTCCTTGGCACGCGACTTCTCTTCATCGCGGCGGGCACCGCCAAACGCGGCATCAAAGCCATACTTGTTCAGAGCCTGCTTCAGGCCTTCGGTTTTCATGATGTCAGTGTGCTTGGCGCTACCGTGGACGAAAGGATTGATGCCCATTGCCACCCCTTCCGGGTTACGGTGCACCAACAGCTCAGCCCCGATCTGTTTCACGGTACGGTCACGGAACTCGTACATCTCTTTGAACTTCCAGCCGGTATCCACATGCAGCAGTGGGAACGGCAGCGTGCCAGGATAGAACGCCTTACGCGCCAGGTGCAGCATCACCGACGAATCTTTCCCGATAGAGTACATCATCACCGGGTTGCCGAATTCTGCCGCCACTTCACGGATGATATGGATACTTTCCGCTTCCAGTTGACGCAGGTGGGTGAGTCGTTTTTGATCCATAACTTTTCCTCAAGCCAAATTCACAACGGCGGACTCACGTCCGGCCTGCTGCGCTGAATGTTGAAACCACGCCAGCTGCTGGTGCAGATTAACCACTTCCCCAATCACTAACAGGGCTGGCGTTGGCGCGCGTTGCGCGAGTGCTTCTAATTCTTCCAGCGTCCCGATCAACACCTGCTGATCCTGACGGGTTCCGCGGCCGATCACCGCAACCGGCGTCTGAGCGTCGCGGCCGTGGGCAATCAGCTGCGCGGAGATTTCAGCCGCTTTCACCGTACCCATATAAATAGCCAGCGTCTGCCGTGCCCGGGCCAGTGAGGGCCAGTCCATGCCTTCGCCATCGGCGCGGCAGTGACCGGTGATAAACAGTACGCTTTGCGCATGGTCGCGATGGGTTAACGGGATCCCGGCATAGGCCGTAGCGCCCGCTGCCGCAGTGACGCCCGGCACAACCTGGAAGGGAATACCTGCCTCAACCGCAGCCTGTAACTCTTCTCCGCCGCGCCCAAAGATAAACGGGTCGCCCCCTTTCAGGCGCACCACTCGTTTGCCCCGCAACGCCAGCTCGACCAGCAGACGGTTCGTCTCTTCCTGCGGTACGCTATGAGCATTGGCTCGTTTACCCACGCAGATGCGATCGGCATCACGGCGCACCAAATCGAGGATTTCCTCGCTGACCAGATGGTCATACAGCACCACATCGGCCTGCTGCATCACCTGCAGGCCACGTAGCGTCAGCAGCCCGGCATCGCCAGGGCCTGCGCCGACCAGCACGATCTCGCCCTGGCTGGTTTCCGGGCAGGACAGTTGCTGATCCAGCGTCTGTTTCGCGCCGGCAACGTTGCCGGAAGCAACCTGGCTGGCAAACAGGCCGTTAAAGGCGGTTTCCCAGAAGCGACGGCGTTCAGACATTCTGCCGAAACGTTGCTTGACCTTGTCCCGCCACTGCCCGGCGATTTCCGCCATCTGGCCAAGGTTGCCCGGCAGCAGGGCTTCCAGCTTCTCGCGCAGCAGGCGGGCCAGCACCGGTGCCGTGCCGCTGGAGGAGATAGCCACCACCAGTGGAGAACGATCGACAATTGACGGGAAGATAAAAGAACACTTCGGCTGGTCATCCACGACATTGGCTAACAGGCGACGCTCACCGGCATCGGTAAAAACGCGGCCGTTCAGCTCGCTGTCATCAGTCGCGGCAATCACCAGATACACACTGTCCAGCTGGCTGCTCTGATACTCCCGCGCGAACCAGTCAACAGAGCCGCTGCTTTCAAGCTGTGCCAGTTCAGTACACAGCTCCCGGGCGACTACCAGCACGCGGGCACCCGCGCGGCGCAGCAAATCAATTTTGCGTGCAGCAACATCACCGCCACCCACAATCAGCACCGGTTTGTTTCGGATGTCTGCAAAAATCGGGAGATAGTCCACGTCAGCCTTGTCGTAATAACAAAAAGTTAACGAGACTATACGGCCCGGGCTTGAGGGTTATGAAATTACTAATTGGAATGAGTAGTTACTGAATGGAATAACGCCCTGGCAAAGCTTAAGACAAAATGTGCTTAACGGATGATATTCAGGCCAATTCAGAGAGATTGAAATTGTGCAATGGCGGTCACACTTTCATACTGGTGCAGCAAAAATTTTTTCGCAGGCTCGTCACAGGATGACGACTAAGGACGCTACATGTTTTCCCGACTCCGCCTGAGCGCGCTGGCTGCGCTGCTCTTCTGCGGTGCCCTTTCACCTCTGCACGCGGCAACCGTGGCCGAGGGACAGTATGCCGAGCAGCAGCTGCGGCATATCGCCACCTATTTTCCGGGCAGGATGGCTGGCAGTCCGGCCGAGATGCTGACCGCAGACTATCTGCAGCAGCAGTTTCAGCATCTGGGGTATGAGAGTAATAAAAGAGACTTTACCACCCACTATCAGTATAAATCACAGGATGGCCGCCTGACGCCACACACCGTAACCGCAACCAGCGTGGTGGCTGCGCGAGCCGGTACGGTTCCTCAGCAAATCATCATTATGACCCACTCTGACACCTGGCTGCCGCAGTCCGACAGCGATCGCCAGAAGAACCTGGGCGGCCTGACGCTGCAGGGGGCCGATGACAACGCTTCCGGGCTGGGCGTGATGCTGGAACTGGCGCAGCGCCTGAGCAAAGTGCCACTGCATTACAGCCTGCGCTTTGTTGCGCTGAGCGGCGAAGAACTGGGACAGCGTGGCGAAGAAGACTATCTTGCGCGAATGAAGCCGGAAGAGAAGAAAAACACGCTGCTGGTGATCAAACTGGACAGCCTGGTAGTGGGCAATAAACTCTATTTCGACAGCGGAGCTAACACGCCTGAACCCGTGGCACGACAGTCCCGCGACAGGGCGCTGGCTATCGCCAGGGCCAGTGGTATCCCGGCGTCCACCCGTGGCAAAGTGGTCCGGACTGAACCGGCAGTGGACCTGTTCGATAAGGCCGGTTTCCCGCTGCTGAGCGTTCGCGCCACAGACTGGGGGCTGGGCGAGAAAGATGGTCAGCAGCAGCGCGCCATCAGCCCGCACTTCCCGCAGGGCACCACCCGACATCAGGCCGCGCTGGATAACCTCGCGTATCTGGATCGCTGGCTGCCGGGACGCGTAAGCCAGCGTATGCACAGCAGCATTAAAATTCTGCTGCCGCTGGTCGTTGATCTGGCAAACCCAAAAATAAAATCTTGAGGAATCGAAATGTATATCGTCAGCCTGAACTACACCCGCCCGCTGGAAGAAGTGGAAGCCGTGCTGGACGCGCATCTCGCCTGGCTGGACAAATACTTTGAGGCCGGCGTGTTTATTGCCGCTGGCCGTAAGGATCCGCGCACCGGCGGTGTGATCATTGCTGCGGATATCGATCGTGAGCGGCTGAATACCATTCTGGCGGAGGATGCCTTCCAGGCCGTGGCGGATTATGAAGTGACAAAGGTAAATGTGACCCGCGCAGCGGATGAATATGCCACTCTGGTCGGTAAATAAAAGAAACGGCGCAGGCTGTCAGTCTGGTGCCTGCGCCGTGAACGGTTTGCCTGAACCGCAGTAAATTACTCGTGCAGCCCGCACTCGCGCTTCAGGCCAAAGAAGCGGGTTTCCTCTTCCGCCATTCCGGGTTCCCATTTGCGCGTGGTGTGCGTGTCGCCCACTGAAAGATATCCCTGATCCCACAGCGGGTGATAACCCAGACCGTGTTCCCTGAGGTAGGTGTAAACCTGCTTGTTGTCCCAGTCGATAATCGGCAGCACCTTGAACACCCCACGCTGGATAGCCAGCACAGGCAGGTTAGCGCGACTGCTGGACTGATCTCGGCGCAGACCGGCGAACCAGGTCTGGCCGTTCAGCGTTTCCAGTGCGCGGTTCATCGGCTCGACTTTATTGATCTGGTTATAGCGCTCAATCCCTTCCACACCCTGCTCCCAAAGCTTACCGTAGCGCGCTTCCTGCCAGGCGGCGCTCTGCTCTGCGCGGAACACCTTCAGATTCAGGCCGAGCTTGTCCGTCAGTTCATCGATAAACTGGTAGGTTTCCGGGAACAGGTAGCCGGTGTCCGTGAGGATCACCGGGATTTGCGGCTTCAGCCGCGTCACCAGATGCAGGCTCACCGCGGCCTGAATCCCAAAACTGGAGGAGAGCACCGCCTCGCCGGGCAGGTTTTCCAGCGCCCAGGTCACACGCTCTTCAGCGGAGAGTTTTTCCAGCTTGGTATTGATTTCCGCCAGCGCCATCACGCGCTCTACTTTCGGCAAATCGTTCAGTGCTGAGAGATCGAGTACAGCCATATCAAGCCTCCATCATTCCCAAAAATCGCGGGCCGGGTCGAGCACCGGTTTCACCACGCCAGTCCGGATGGTGAAATCGCCAAAGCCTTCTCCGGCTTCACGTTCTGTGGCCCAGCGGCCCATTAATTCATCAAGGGTAGACAAAATTTCGTCCTCGGTGATGTTTTCCCGGTACATGCGCGGGATGCGCGTACCGATACGGTTACCGCCCAGGTGCAGGTTATAGCGGCCCGGAGCCTTGCCTACCAGGCCAATTTCGGCCAGCAGTGCACGACCACAGCCGTTCGGGCAGCCGGTCACACGCAGCACAATGTGCTCATCGCCCACCCCGTGCGCGGTCATGATGCCTTCCACGCGGGTGACGAATTCCGGCAGGAAACGCTCGGCTTCGGCCATCGCCAGCGGACAGGTCGGGAACGCCACGCAGGCCATCGAGTTTTCACGCTGAGCAGTGACGCTTTCCATCAGCCCATGGTCGCGGGCAAGCTGCTCGATTTTTGCTTTATCCGCCGCAGGCACGCCAGCCACAATCAGGTTCTGGTTAGCGGTCAGGCGGAAGTCACCTTGGTGCACTTTGGCAATTTCAGCGATACCGGTTTTCAGCGGACGGCCCGGATAGTCCAGCAGGCGGCCATTTTCAATAAACAGCGTCAGGTGCCATTTATCATCAATGCCTTTCACCCAGCCGAAACGGTCGCCACGGGTGGTGAACTCATAAGGACGGATCGGCTCAAACCTTATCCCGGCGCGACGCTCGACTTCCTCTTTAAAGGTGTCCACGCCCACGCGTTCCAGCGTGTATTTGGTTTTGGCATTCTTGCGGTCAGTACGGTTGCCCCAGTCACGCTGGGTGGTCACCACGGCTTCTGCAACGGCCAGGGTTTTCTCCAGCGGCAGATAGCCAAACTCGCTGGCGGTACGGGCATAAGTGGCTTTGTTACCGTGATCGATAGACAGGCCACCGCCCACCAGCAGGTTGAAGCCGATCAGCTTGCCCTTCTCCGCAATCGCAATGAAGTTCAGGTCATTGGCGTGCAGATCCACATCGTTATGCGGCGGCACCACCACGGTAGTTTTAAACTTACGTGGCAGATAAGTTTCGCCGAGGATCGGCTCTTTATCGGTGGTGGCGACCTTTTCCTTATCCAGCCAGATTTCCGCGTAAGCGCGGGTTTGCGGCAGCAGATGCTCGGAAATTTTCTTCGCCCACTCGTAAGCTTCCTGATGCAGTTCTGACTCCACAGGATTAGAGCTGCACAGCACGTTGCGGTTGACATCGTTTGCGGTCGCCAGTGAATCCAGGCCCACTTCGCTCAGCATCTGGTGCGCAGGTTTGACGTTGCCCTTCAGGATGCCGTGGAACTGAAAGGTCTGACGGTTAGTCAGACGAATGCTGCCATACAGGGTGTTCTCTTCGGCGAACCTGTCGATGCCCAGCCACTGTCTGGGCGTGATGATCCCGCCCGGCAGACGACAGCGCAGCATCATCGCATGACGCGGCTCCAGCTTCTGTTCCGCTCGTTCGGCACGGATGTCACGATCGTCCTGCTGGTACATGCCGTGAAAACGGATCAGCAGGAAGTTATCGCCGGTGAAACCGCCGGTCAGACCGTTCTGCAGGTCATCGGCGATCGTGCCGCGCAGGTAGTTGCTCTCTTTTTTCAGGCGCTCGGCGTCGGTCAGTTTGCCTTCAACCACCAGCGGTCCAGGGTGTTTCTCATTCATTAGTAAACGTCTCGCTGATAACGGCGCTCGATGCGCAACTCACTTAAAAATTCGTCGGCGGTTTCCCGATCCATCCCGCCGTGCTCCACCACCACGTCCAGCAGCGCCTGCTCGACATCCTTCGCCATGCGGTTGGCATCGCCACAGACATAGAGGTGTGCGCCCTGCTCGATCCAGCTCCACACCTCAGCGCCTCTGGCGCGGATTTTATCCTGCACGTACACCTTGTGTTGCTGGTCGCGAGACCAGGCGAGATCGATATGGGTCAACAGGCCGTCTTTCACGTAGCGCTGCCATTCCACCTGATAGAGAAAGTCTTCGGTAAAGTGCGGATTGCCGAAGAACAGCCAGTTTTTGCCTTCAGCACCGTCATTATCACGCTGCTGCATAAAGGCGCGGAACGGCGCAATACCGGTACCGGGACCAATCATGATCACTGGCGTTTCCGGATTGACCGGTAAGCGGAAGTTGTCATTGTGCTCAATGAACACGCGGATTTCGCCATCCTCTTCCAGGCGGTCGGCCAGGAAGCTGGATGCACCGCCTGCGCGGGCACGACCTTCAATTTCATAACGCACTGCACCAACGGTGATATGCACCTCGGTTTCGCTCTCTGCCTGCGAGGAGGCGATAGAGTAGAGACGCGGCGTCAGGGGACGCAACAGCTCAGTCAGCTGTTCTGCACGCAGCTCAACCGGTGTCTGGCGCACCATATCCACAATCGGCGTTGACTGGGCGTAATGCTGTAATTTGCTCTTATCGCTGGCAAGGGAGAGGAGTTTTTCATCACGTGCCAGCTTGCCGTACTGCTCCACAATCTGCGGCGTGTTAACGGTTAGCTCGAAGTGTTTCTGCAGCGCTTCGCTCAGTGGCAGCGTCTGCCCGTTGATTGCCACACTCTCGTCACCCTTCAGCCACAGCAGCTCTGTCAGCTCCTGCACCAGCGCCGCATCGTTCTCGTACCACACGCCCAGCGCATCACCCGGCTGGTAGCGCAGGCCGGAGTCGCCCAGATCGATTTCGATATGGCGCACGTCTTTATCTGAATGACGACCGGTGATTTTCTGGTTTACCGCCAGGCTGGCAGTCAGCGGATCTTCTTTGCTGTACGGGCTGCTGAACACTTCGTTGACCGAACCTGCGGCGGTAACCGCAGCCATGGCTGGCGATTCGCTGGGTACACGGGCTTTCAGAATGTCAACGATTTGCCTGCGCCACTTTTCAGCCTCTGCCGCGTATTCCACATCAGCATCGACCCGCTCCAGCAGGCGCTCGCCGCCCATCTCTGCCAGCTTGCCGTCAATATCTTTCCCGGCCTGGCTGAAGAATTCATAAGAGGTATCACCCAGCCCGAAGACTGCAAAGGCGGTGTTATCCAGCTTCGGCGCCTTTTTCGACATCAGGTATTTGTGCAGCGCCACGGCTTCTTCCGGCGGCTCACCTTCGCCCTGCGTCGAAGTCACCACGATCAGCAATTTTTCCTGAGCAATCTGCTTGAACTTGTAGTCACCTGCGTTAACCAGATTAACGTTCAGTTTAGCCGCGAGCAGGTCATCACGCAGCTGCTCGGCCAGGCGACGGGCATTGCCGGTTTGCGAAGCGGAGAGCAGCGTAATGGTCGGGACGTCAACCGGTGCAGGGGCGTTAACCGCCGCGGTGCCGGGAGTCTGATTGACCATGCCCCAGAAATAACCGGAAAGCCATGCGAGCTGGGTGGTGGAGAAGTCACCGGTCGCCGCCTGCAGGCGGGCGAGTTGCTCCGGATTAAGCGGAAGCAGAGAACCTGGGGGAGCCTGAGTCGTCATTGCGTAGAGTATTCCAGTTAAGGGGCTCTGGGGCCAAAAGTCTGTGAGAAAGAGACAGGGTAACGACTGGCATAATAACCCTTAAATAAGGGTTGGTAATAATAAATAACCAAAATGACTAAACGGTTTTACAACTAAGACATAGTGGCAAAACAGGTTAATTAACTGACTATAAATCAGCAGGTTACAGCTGTTCACTTTTCATTCCAGCGAATTCCACTGGAATGGGCGGCGAAACGGGTGCGAAAAAAGGGATTTTCCGGTAGACTTCGCCGGTTTTTTCAAGAAATCACCGAGACCTGTCTTATGGCTACCACGCTGTTTAAAGATTTCATGTTTGAGGCCGCTCACCATCTGCCTAACGTCCCGGCCGGGCACAAATGCGGCCGCCTGCACGGGCACTCCTTTCTGGTGCGGCTCGAAATTACCGGCGAAGTGGATGCGCATACCGGCTGGATCATGGACTTTGCCGAACTGAAAGCGGCCTTTAAGCCGATTTATGACCGACTGGATCACTACTACCTGAATGAGATCCCCGGGCTGGAGAACCCTACCAGCGAAGTGCTGGCCAGATGGATTTGGGACCAGATGAAGCCGAAGCTGCCGCTGCTGAGCGCGGTAATGATCAAAGAGACCTGTACTGCGGGCTGCGTGTACAAGGGCTAAGAATGGCTGCCAGCTCATGATGCGGATGATGGCTGGCAGTGGTTGAGGTTTTCGCCTTCGCTTCTCCTGCACCATCATCAGCCTGTTCCTGGACTCATGTAGCAGCACTGGAGGCAGGTAAAGCAGAATAAATAGCGGGCGGCAGGGATGCCGCCAGCAGGCAATCAGGCGATGTTCAGGTATTTATGGGTCTGCATCGACAGGCGCCAGTTACGCGCAATACAGGTTTCGATGCACAACCGAGTGGCATCGTCCTTCTGGCTGATCGGCTGCAAGGCCACAATACGGCTCTTCTGGTCATGGAGTGTCGCCAGCAGGTCATCCAGCGCATCCACATCCCGCTGGCGGGCCACCGGGTGCTTCACTTCATCCGCGCGGATCAGCGCCTGATTCAGCACATCATAACCCCCACGCATATTCACCTTTGGTGAAACCGTCACCCAGGTTGCTTCGCTGCAGCGCACTTCATGGGTACCGCTGGTTTCAATCTGACAACTGAAGCCGTTGTGCTCCAGCGTCTGTGTCAGCGGCGTCAGATCGTGAATGCAGGGTTCTCCCCCGGTGATCACCACATGCCGTGCCGTCCAGCCGTGCTGCGCAATAACAGCCAGCAAAGCCCGCGCGTCAGCCGCCCCCCAGGCGTCAGACTCCACAGTTTTTAAAAGAATATCGCCCAGCGAGGTTTCCCGATCGGCCAGCTTATCCCAGGTGTGTTTGGTATCACACCAGCTGCAGCCCACCGGGCATCCCTGCAGGCGGATAAAAATTGCCGGAACGCCGGTATAAAACCCTTCGCCCTGCAACGTCTGGAACATCTCATTTATCGGGTACTGCATCACCATCTCGACTGAAAGTGAAAATAAGGGCGCAGATTATGACAGATCGGCGCACCTTAACCAAATCTCATTGTGCGGGCATGCCTGAGCTGCGCCATCAGCAGACCCGATTCCCTCTGCGGCGGCGCTGGCCCGTTACCGTTACATAAAGTTGTCCTGATGCATCTGCCGCATCGCCTCTTTTGCCACGTCCTTCGCGCCACTCAGCGTCAGGTGACCATAGTCGTTAGAAATCGGGTGACCATCAGACGCTAATCCACGGCAGATATCGCCAGGGCAGATAATCGAGTAGACCGAAATATAGGGTATCTGCTCATTCTGCATCACCTGCTTCATCGTCTGGTCAGTGCCTTTGATACTGTGGTCAACGGAATCAGCCACCAGGTCTTTGCGGCCGTCTGTCTGATAAGCCAGCAGATCCGGCAGCGCCTCCGAATACTCAATGGTTGGCCCCATCACCATAATATTAGGCGACACGCCTTTCAGATGTTCCAGCGTCGCCCTCAGTGGAGCAATATCCTCCGGCAACCAACGGGCGGAGATAATCACCCCATCGATTTTATGGTCCGGTATCCAGGAACGGTAGAGATAATCCACCAGGTCAGTGCAGGGGTTGCGCAGCGCCTGCTGATACAGTGGCTTGCAGCCAGCCGACGTAGCCTGAATCACATTGATGCCCTCACCTGCCGCCAGGCTCAACGCCCGCCACAAATGCGCCGCATGGCTGTCGCCAATCAGCAGGTAATTCTTCGCGCTGGCAGAGGTCTTCAGGCAGTAATCGCGATCGTAGGGCTTATCTTCTTCGCTTTTACCATCGACAAAGCAGCGTCCCAGACGGTACTGGTAGCTGAACTCGGGCATATCTTTGTACTGGGAGTACTCCGCCAGCGCCAGCGCTTTTGCAGAGAACTGCCCGGCATTGTTGCTCAGATGGCCTTTGTACAGCGTGCCGGAGGCCATCAGCACCAGCCCGATAACCGAAGCCGTCACAATCCGGCCCGGAGAGAACACCGCCAGCCTGTAGCGGAACGGGATTTCAATCAGATAGCGGGAAGCCACGGCCAGCCCCAGCGTCAGGCCGACAATAACCAGTTCACGGACGCCCGGCGCAAAGTTAAAGAACATCCGGCTGTAAACAATGATCGGCCAGTGCCACAAATAGAGACAGTAGGAGATGATGCCGATAAAGACCACCGGCTTCAACGCCAGCACTCGGGAAACGGCGGCGTTCTGCCCGGCCAGGATAATCAGGAAACTGCCCAGGCAGGGCCAGAGGGCATTCCATGCCGGGAAAGGCTTAGTGGTGTCCAGCCACAGAAAGCCAGTCAGTATCAGCGCCAGTCCGGCGAGACTCATCAGGTGTTTTACGGCCGCCGGGGCTTTACTCAGCTTCGCTTCCAGTCCGGCTACCGCTATCAGCCCCCCCAGCGCCAGTTCCCATGCGCGGGTAGGCAGCATGTAAAAGGTCAAGGTCGGCTTGCGGGTCACGGCAAAGATGCTCAGTAACAGCGATACACCGATAATCAGCAGCATCACCTGAGTCGCCCGCTGGCGGAAGAAACGCATCACCAACAGCAGGATAACCGGGAAAATAATATAGAACTGCTCTTCAACCGCCAGCGACCAGGTGTGCAACAGCGGCTTTAACTCGGCCGGCCCGGCAAAGTACCCGGTAGTTTTCCAGAAGAACAGATTAGATGAGAACAGCAGCGTGGCCAGCGAACTGTTGCTGAGATCGCTGAACTGAGCAGGCAGCAAATGGTAATAGCCAAACGCCAGCGTGCTCAGCAGTACCACGAACAGAGGAGGAAGAATACGCAGGCAGCGCCGCTTGTAGAAATCCAGATAAGAGAAGGTGTTGTTTTCGGCCCCCGCATGAATAATGCCGCATATCAGATACCCTGATATGACAAAGAAGATATCCACACCAGTGAACCCTCCGGGTATGCCGCCGATCCCCATGTGATAAGCAATCACCGGCAATACCGCCAGCGCCCTCAGCCCATCCACATCTGCCCGATATTTCATTATAACGTGGTCCTGATTACATTTGGTTACCAGGAATTTACATAAAATAAACTGATAATTCTGCGAATATAATGCAAATCAGACCAATCCGTAACACCATCAAAACCTTTCTAACCCGATGATTAGGTTGAGTTAAACCCGCTAACCCGAGGGGATCAAGCGCACCTTTTCAGATTTTCCTCACCTCCATTCATTTCTTGCTGCAAACGATGATTTTGTTTCGTTTCGGCTACGGAATGCCTTTTTTATCTCTACCTGTCCCCCGGCGGCAATCAGCCGTTAGTCTGGTGAAATACACTCTCAGTTTGTCGCGGGATGAGTCTGGTCAGCGCCGCTGGTCTGCGATCCATGTTGCGGCAGAGAAAATGCGGGTTGAAGCAAGCTGTTCAGCCGGGGCGGTTGCCCTGATGGAAGGTGCAGGGCACCTACCATCAGGGCACACTGATTTCTGGTGGCGTGCAAAAAGCGCAAAAAAAAGCCCGGACTTCCGTCCGGGCTTTCTGGTCCAGCAAGTTAACCCCGGGCTCAGCACCCAGGTGTCAGTAAATTACTGACCTTTAACTTCTTTCAGACCGTTGAATGGCGCACGGCTGCCCAGCGCTTCTTCAATACGGATCAGCTGGTTGTACTTGGCAACACGGTCAGAACGGCTCATAGAACCGGTTTTGATCTGGCCCGCTGCAGTACCTACCGCCAGGTCAGCGATAGTGGCATCTTCGGTTTCGCCTGAACGGTGAGAGATCACTGCGGTATAGCCAGCATCTTTCGCCATTTTGATCGCAGCCAGAGTTTCGGTCAGAGAACCGATCTGGTTGAATTTGATCAGGATGGAGTTAGCGATGCCTTTATCGATACCTTCTTTCAGGATCCTGGTGTTGGTGACGAACAGATCGTCGCCAACCAGCTGGATTTTGTCGCCCAGTACTTTGGTTTGATAAGCGAAGCCCGCCCAGTCAGACTCGTCCAGACCGTCTTCGATAGAAACGATTGGGTACTGTTTAGTCAGATCTTCCAGGAAGTGAGTGAACTCTTCAGAGGTAAAGGCTTTGTTGCCTTCGCCAGCCAGCACGTATTTGCCGTCTTTGTAGAATTCAGACGCTGCACAGTCCATCGCCAGAGTGATGTCTTTGCCCAGCTCGTAGCCTGCTGCTTTTACTGCTTCAGCGATAACAGCCAGCGCTTCGGCGTTGGAACCCAGGTTTGGCGCATAGCCACCTTCATCACCTACTGCAGTGCCCATGCCTTTAGACTTCAGCACTTTTGCCAGGGTGTGGAACACTTCAGAACCCATACGGATGGCTTCTTTCAGGTTTTTTGCGCCCACTGGCTGGATCATGAACTCCTGGATGTCGACGTTGTTGTCGGCGTGCTCACCACCGTTGATGATGTTCATCATTGGCAGCGGCATAGAGAATTTGCCTGGGGTGCCGTTCAGTTCAGCGATGTGCTCATACAGCGGCATGCCTTTCGCAGCAGCAGCGGCTTTAGCCGCAGCCAGAGAAACAGCCAGGATGGCGTTGGCGCCGAACTTGGATTTGTTCTCTGTACCGTCGAGATCGATCATGATCTTGTCGATGTTTGCCTGGTCTTTCGCATCTTTGCCGGTCACCGCGTCAGCGATGGGGCCATTTACGGCGGCAACGGCTTTGGTTACGCCTTTACCCAGGAAACGAGATTTGTCACCGTCACGCAGTTCCAGCGCTTCACGGGAACCGGTAGACGCGCCTGATGGCGCAGCAGCCATACCGACGAAACCGCCTTCCAGATGCACCTCTGCTTCAACGGTCGGGTTGCCACGAGAGTCGATGATTTCGCGACCGATGACTTTAACGATTTTGGACATTAGTTTTTCCTCAGTACAAGTTATCTAAACTCAGACAAACAACACGGGGAAAAGATCCCCGCGCCGTTATGAAAACACTTATTTTGCCAAACGCTTCTGGTACTCGCTGGCCGCCTTCACAAAGCCGGCAAACAGCGGGTGACCGTCACGGGGTGTTGAAGTGAATTCCGGGTGGAACTGACACGCAACAAACCATGGGTGGTCAGGGATCTCAATGATCTCGACCAGCTGGTCGTCCCCGGAACGGCCTGCCACACGTAATCCAGCCGCTTCGATTTGCTTCAACAGCATGTTGTTGACTTCATAGCGGTGACGATGGCGCTCGACAATGGTGTCAGAACCGTACAGCTGATGCACCAGGCTGTCTTTGGTCACCTGGCACTGCTGGCTGCCCAGACGCATAGTGCCGCCCAGATCGCTCTGCTCGGTACGGAGCTCAACATTGCCTTCTTCATCGCGCCATTCGGTGATCAATGCCACCACCGGGTACTTACAGTCTGGCACAAATTCCGTGGAGTTTGCGCCTTCCATACCGGCAACGTTACGGGCGAACTCCATCAGAGCAACCTGCATTCCCAGACAGATGCCCAGGTATGGAATGTTGTTCTCACGCGCGTAACGAGCGGTCATCAGTTTGCCTTCCACCCCGCGGTAGCCAAAGCCGCCCGGGATCAGGATAGCATCCAAATCTTTCAGCAATTCGACACCGCGGCTTTCAACGTCCTGCGAGTCGATCAGCTTGATGTTCACCGTAACACGGTTTTTCAGGCCGCCGTGCTTCAGTGCTTCAATCACTGACTTATAGGCATCCGGCAGCTCAACGTATTTGCCGACCATGCCGATAGTCACTTCGCCGCCCGGGTTGGCTTCTTCATAGATAACCTGTTCCCATTCAGCCAGGTTGGCTTCCGGCGCGTTCAGACTGAAGCGTTTGCAGATATAATCATCCAGGCCCTGAGATTTCAGCATGCCAGGGATTTTATAAATGGAATCCACATCTTTCAGAGAGATAACGGCCTTTTCCGGCACGTTACAGAACAGCGCGATTTTCGCCCGTTCATTAGCGGGTACGGCACGGTCGGAGCGGCAGATCAGCACGTCCGGCTGGATACCGATTGAAAGCAGTTCTTTAACGGAGTGCTGAGTCGGTTTGGTTTTCACTTCACCGGCTGCAGCCATGTAAGGCACCAGCGTCAGGTGCATGTACATGGTGTGTTCGCGGCCCACATCGACAGCCATCTGGCGAATGGCTTCGAGGAACGGCAGGGATTCGATATCACCGACGGTACCACCGATCTCCACCAGCACCACATCGTGGCCTTCACCGCCTTCGATGATGCGCTCTTTGATGGCATTGGTGATATGGGGGATCACCTGAATGGTCGCGCCCAGATAGTCGCCACGGCGCTCTTTGCGCAGGACTTCTGAGTAGATACGGCCAGTGGTGAAGTTGTTGCGGCGGCTCATTTTGGTGCGGATGAAGCGCTCATAGTGGCCCAGATCCAGATCGGTTTCGGCGCCGTCATCGGTGACGAACACTTCGCCGTGCTGAGTGGGGCTCATGGTACCCGGATCCACGTTGATATACGGGTCCAGCTTCATGATGGTCACGTTAAGACCACGTGCTTCGAGAATGGCGGCCAGGGAGGCTGCGGCAATGCCTTTACCCAGAGAGGATACGACCCCGCCGGTCACAAAAATATAGTTCGTTGTCATGCTGAACCTGAGAAAGTAGGTTTAAAGACGATGGAATAACCAGGACGGGAAAACAGTATACCGGAATCCCCTCAGTGCCACAATTGCTCGTTTCTGGTTATCTGCCAGCCCACCGTATTGACCGCCACGATGTTACCCTGGCGCGCGGCGTTGGAGGTTGACGCAAGTCACATTTTTGTTGAATCGAGTCAGCTGTTATTCCTGGGATTTAATCTGCTGCCAGGCGGATTCCATCTGCTCCAGCGTCGCTTCCTGCATTTTTAAGCCCTGAGCAGCAATGATCAGCTCCACCTGGCGGAAGCGGCGTTCGAATTTGTCGTTAGCTTTTTGCAGGGCGGTTTCCGCCTTGCTGCCGAGATGGCGGGAGAGATTCACCGTGGCGAACAGCAGGTCGCCGATCTCTTCTTCCAGCTTCTGCTGATCGACCACCGCCTGATTAGCTTCATGCATCACTTCGTCGATCTCTTCATAAACCTTGTCCAGCACCGGCCCCAGGGTGTGCCAGTCAAAACCGACGTTGCTGCAACGCGTCTGAATTTTATGTGAACGCATCAGGGCAGGAAGCGCACGCGGAATATCATCCAGCGCGGAGTGCTGCTCTTTCCCGGCACGCTCGCGGGTTTTAATCTGCTCCCAATTCGCCAGCACCTCTTTGCTGCCGCTGACCTTCACGTCGCCGAAGATATGCGGATGACGGCGCTCCAGCTTGTCGCTGATGGTATTGCAGATATCATCGAAGTTAAAACGCCCCTCTTCTTCAGCCATCCGGGCATAAAACACCACCTGAAACAGCAGGTCACCAAGCTCGCCCTGCAGATCGTCAAAATCTTCGCGGCTGATGGCGTCCAGCACCTCCCAGGTCTCTTCCAGCGTATAAGGGGCGATGGAAGCAAAGGTCTGCTCGCGATCCCACGGGCAGCCTTTTTGCGGATCGCGCAGGGTTTTCATGATGCCCAGCAGGCGATCTAATGAGTTCATAGTCATTCCATTTGTTTGTCGTGCAGGATCAGTGCAGCCTTTTCGCATCAATGATATCCGGCACCTGATTCAACCTTGCCAGCACCCTTCCCAGCACCTGCTGATTGTAGATTTCGATATCCATATCAATGGTCGCCAGCTGCTTTCTGGTGTCGCTACGGCTGGAGACGCCCAGCACGTTGACCTTTTCGTTAGCCAGGATAGTGGTGATATCGCGCAGCAGGCCGCTGCGATCGTTAGCGGTCACGCGCACCACCAGCGAGTAGCCGCTGGAGTAACTTTCGCCCCAGACCGCATCGACAATACGCTCAGGCGCATGGGACATCAGCTCGGTCAACTGATCGCAGTCGGCACGGTGGATGGAGATACCGCGGCCCTGAGTGATAAAGCCGACAATATCATCACCCGGGATCGGCTGGCAGCAACGGGCAATGTGGTGCATCAGATTACCGACGCCCTCCACCACCACGCGACCGCTCTCTTTGCTGCGCGGCGCGGCTGATTTCTGCGTCAGCTGGCGCAGCGCTTCGCGGTCTTCCTCTTCCGCACTCGGCTTGTTCAGCCTGGACTGCAGGAAGTTAGTCATCTGGTTGAGGCGAATATCGCCGCCGCCAATCGCCGCCAGCAGCTCATCCAGCGTGTTGAAGTTATAGCGCGGCAGCAGCAGCTTCTCGGCTTCCTTCAGGCTGATATCGAGCTGGCCCAGCTCGCTGTCGAGGATCTGCCGCCCGGCAACAATGTTCTTGTCACGGTCCTGTTTGCGGAACCAGGCGTGAATTTTAGAGCGTCCGCGGCTGGTGGTGACGTAGCCCAGGTTAGGATTCAGCCAGTCGCGGCTGGGGTTCGGCTGCTTCTGGGTGATAATGTCGATCTGATCGCCCATTTGCAGCTGGTAGGTAAACGGCACGATACGGCCGCCAATTTTGGCACCGATACAGCGGTGACCGATATCGCTGTGGATATGGTAGGCGAAGTCCAGCGGCGTGGAGCCTGCCGGCAGGTCCACCACATCTCCTTTGGGGGTAAAGACGTAGACGCGGTCGTCGAAGACCTGGCTGCGTACCTCATCCAGCATCTCGCCGGAGTCGGCCATCTCTTCCTGCCAGGCGATCAGCTTACGCAGCCATGCTATCCGCTCTTCATGACCCGATGCGCCACGCGCGCTGCCGGTGGAGCCGCCCTCTTTATACTTCCAGTGTGCGGCCACGCCCAGCTCGGCATCTTCATGCATCTGGCGGGTGCGGATCTGAATTTCCACCGTTTTGCCCTTTGGCCCCAGCACCACGGTGTGGATTGACTGGTAGCCATTGGGTTTCGGGTTGGCAACGTAGTCGTCAAATTCGCTGGGCAGATGGCGATACAGCGTGTGCACAATGCCCAGCGCACCGTAGCAATCCTGCAGGCGCTCGGCCACGATACGCACTGCCCGCACGTCAAACAGCTCATCAAAAGTCAGCGACTTCTTCTGCATTTTGCGCCAGATACTGTAGATGTGCTTCGGACGGCCATAGACTTCGGCCTTCACGCCCTCCTTTACGATCTCGGTACGCAGCGACTGCACAAAGGTATCAATGTACTGTTCGCGGTCAATACGCCGCTCGTGCAGCAGTTTGGCGATGCGTTTGTATTCATCAGGATGCAGATAGCGGAAGCAGAAATCTTCCAGCTCCCACTTCAGCTGGCCGATACCGAGGCGGTTAGCCAGTGGCGCATAGATATTGGTACACTCTTTGGCGGCCAGAACGCGCTCGTCTTCCGGTGCATCCTTCACTTCACGCAGATGGGCAATACGCTCGGCCAGCTTGATCACCACGCAGCGGAAATCTTCCACCATGGCCAGCAGCATACGGCGGACGTTATCGACCTGCTCGGAGGCCATGGAGTCATTATGGGTGGCTTTCAGCTGACGGATAGCGTCCATGTCACGTACGCCGTGAACCAGCGAGACGATGGCTTTGCCGAATTTTTCTTCCAGCACCTCTTCCGATACCACGTTGGCATTGGCCAGAGGGAACAACAGCGCTGCGCGCAGGCTTTCGCTGTCCATACTGAGCATTGAGAGGATTTCCACCATCTCGACGCCGCGCCACAACAGGAGCGCGGCATCGGCATGGTGCTGTGTGGCTTCTTCGCAATAGCGCCAGGTGTCGGCCAGTCGTTCACATGACTGCTGGTTAGAGATCCCCAAACTGGTGATCCATTGGTCGAGAGCAAACTCGCCAGCCGTATTCAAATGTGCACTTCTTACCGCAACCATATCCTCTCCTGGCTTACTCCCTCGCGGGAGTCTGTTTTCGGCTAAATAACACCATGGATTCCACGTGCCCGGTATGCGGAAACATATCAAGCAGCGTCACTCTTTCCAGTTGGTAGCCGGATGTCAGAAAATTCTGACTATCCCGGGCAAGTGTAGTCGGATTACAGGAAACATAGACCACCCGTTCCGGGGCAAGTTTAATTATGTGAGGTATCACACCTGCCGCTCCGGCGCGGGCCGGGTCCAGTAACACCTTGTTGAATCCTTTTGCAGCCCAGGGCTGTCCCGCAACATCCTCTTCCAGATTATGCTGAAAGAACTCAACATTATTCAGACTATTCTCGGCTGCATTATACCTGGCCTTTAAGACTAATGCTTCAACGCCCTCCACACCGGTGACATTTTTCACTCGTTTTCCTGAAGGAAGCGTAAAGTTTCCCATGCCACAAAATAAATCCAGCAGGCGATCTTCTGGTTGCAGATCCAGCCATGCCAGCGCCTCGCTGACCATCTGTTCATTGAGTTCGCCGTTGATCTGAATAAAGTCACGTGGGCTGAAATTCAGTTTAATGCCATCGATTTGATAAAAAGGGCTGTCGCCCCTGAGTTGCACCAGCGTGTCGCTGTCAGGGGCCAGAAACAGCGCTACCTGATGGTTATGCGAAAACTGTTCCAGTTTTTGCTGGTCCGCTGCGCTCAGCGGTGCAAGATGGCGCAGAACCAGCAGCGGACCGTTATCCGCCAGCACCAGCTCAGCATGCCCCAGCTGGCGGACCGCCTGTAAACTGCTCAGTACCTGATGCAACGGCAGGATCAACGCATTAAGTTCGGGCTTCAAAACGGGGCACTGGGTAAGGGTAATCAGATCGCTGGAGGCCGCCTGGCGGAACCCCATCTGCAACTTCTGGCTACGCTTGTCGAAGCTCAACCCCAGACGGGCACGGCGGCGATAGCCGTAGGACTCACCGGAAATAATGGTATCAACGGCGACCTGCTGCCCCGTCTCCTGACTGAGCTGGCGAGCCAGCGCTTTGGCTTTACTCTGCTGCTGCAAAGCCGGAGAGGCATGTTGCTGCTGGCAGCCGCCGCAGCGAGTGAAATGCGGACATTTTGGCTCCACGCGCTCAGGGCTGATGGAAAGGAGGCGTCTCGCTGTCCCCCGCGCCCACGATCGTTTGTCCTCGACGATCTCCACCTCTGCCTGCTCGCCGGGCAAGGCTCCGCTGATAAACAGCGCCTTCCCGTTGTGCCGTGCCACGCCCTGACCCGATCCGTCAAGGTCATTAACTGCCACTGTCATGATCTGGCGGGTCGTCACGCGCCGTTTTGCAGAGTAGAATTGCGCCATTATTCAGTTTCTTCTTGAGTGTTGTGAGCGAAAAAGCGTGCGTAGCCTACACCAGCGATCGGATAAATTCGACCGGAGTCACCCGCGCAACAGGACAATTATGACCAAATACAGCCTGCGGGCACGCATGATGATTTTGATTCTGGCCCCCACCCTGATGATTGGGCTGCTGCTGAGCACTTTCTTTATTGTGCATCGTTACCATGAGTTGCAACGCCAGCTGGTGGATGCGGGCGCGAACATCATTGAGCCGCTTGCCGTCTCCAGCGAATATGGCATGACCTTCCACAGCAAGGAGTCGGTTCGCCAGCTGGTCAGCCTGCTGCACCGTCGTCATTCTGACATTGTCCGCGCCATTACCGTGTTCGATGCGCAGAACCAGCTGTTCGTGACCTCTAATTATCATTTAAATGCTGAAAAATTGCGCGTTCCGGAAGGTACAGCTTTGCCGGACACCTTCAGCTATCAGCGCCAGGGCAATTCGGTGATCCTGCGCACGCCGGTTCTTTCCGAAAGTTACTATCCGGATGAGTCGCCAGATGAAGATGCCAAGCCAAGCGGCAATCCGCTGGGCTATGTGGCCATTGAGCTGGATTTACAGTCGGTCAGATTGCAGCAGTACAAAGAAGTTTTTGTCTCCACCCTGTTGCTGCTGTTCTGCCTGTGCCTTGCCATGCTGTTTGCCTACCGGCTGATGCGTGACGTTACCGGGCCGATCCGCAATATGGTGAACACCGTCGACCGCATCCGCCGCGGGCAGCTCGACAGCCGCGTGGCCGGGCATATGCTGGGGGAGCTGGATATGTTGAAAAACGGCATCAACTCCATGGCGATGTCGCTGACCGCTTATCACGAAGAGATGCAGCAAAATATCGACCAGGCGACCTCCGATTTGCGCGAAACGCTGGAGCAGATGGAGATCCAGAATGTCGAGCTGGATCTTGCCAAGAAGCGCGCGCAGGAAGCGGCGAGGATCAAATCCGAATTCCTGGCCAATATGTCGCACGAGCTGCGAACGCCGCTGAATGGCGTGATTGGCTTCACCCGCCAGACTCTGAAGACGTCGCTGAATATTACCCAGCGCGACTACCTGCATACCATTGAGAGCTCGGCCAACAATCTGCTTAGCATCATTAATGACGTGCTCGATTTCTCCAAGCTGGAGGCGGGCAAACTGGTCCTGGAAACCATTCCCTTCCCACTGCGCGCCACGCTGGATGAGGTGGTGGTGCTGCTGGCCCAGTCCGCTCATGAAAAAGGGCTGGAGCTGACGCTGAGCATCCAGCATGACGTGCCGGATAATGCCATTGGTGACCCGCTGCGCCTGCAGCAAATCATCGTTAACCTGCTGGGCAACGCCATTAAGTTTACCGAGCGCGGCAATATTGATATTCGCGTTGAGAAGCGCTCGCTGAGCAACAACCGGGTCGATCTGGAAGTGCAGATCCACGATACCGGCATCGGCATTTCCGAGAAGCAGCAGTCGCAGCTGTTCCAGGCCTTCCGCCAGGCCGATGCCAGCATTTCGCGGCGTCATGGCGGTACCGGGCTGGGGCTGGTGATCACCCAAAAACTGGTTAACGAAATGGGCGGAGAGATCTCTTTCCACAGCCGCCTGAACCAGGGGTCTACCTTCTGGTTCCATATTAATCTGGCCCTCAACCCTAACGCCGCCAGCGATCCCCGTGCTGCCGACTGCCTGCAGGGCAAGCGTCTGGCCTATGTTGAGGCAAACCCGGCCGCAGCCCAGGCGACGCTGGATCTGCTGGCGGCAACGCGGATGACCATCAGCTACAGCGCCACGCTGGAGGGCCTGACCGAGCCGCACTATGATGCCCTGCTGATTGGCCTGCCGGTAACCAGAGATCATGACTACGAGATCGGCAATCATGAACTGCTGCCTGCCCTGCAACGTGCCGATAACGTGATTATGGCGCTGCCATGCCAGATGCAGGTCTATGCGGAAGACTTAAAAGCCCGCGGCGTCAGCGCCTGTCTGATTAAACCGGTTTCCCTCGCCCGCCTGCTGCCGGTGCTGCTGGATCACCATTCGCGTGAGTCCGAATACCGTCCGGGCAGACAGCGGCTTCCGCTGACGGTGATGGCGGTGGATGATAATCCGGCCAACCTGAAGTTGATTGGGGCACTGCTGGAGGAGCAGGTGGAAAAAATCGTCCTCAGCGACAGCGGCGAAATGGCGATTGAGAAGGCAAAACAACAGGATCTGGATATTATCCTGATGGATATTCAGATGCCGGAAATCGATGGCATTCGCGCCAGTGAGCTGATCCGTCAGCTGCCCGAACACGCTTCCACCCCGATTGTGGCGGTGACTGCCCATGCGCTGGATGGTGAAAGGGAACATCTGTTTAAGGCCGGGATGAATGACTATCTCGCCAAACCGATTGATGAGATGAAACTCAGCCATCTGCTGGCCCGCTACTCGCCAGGCGCGGTGCCTGCGTTGCCAAAACTTCCCGATGTTTCGGCCTCGCTGGACTGGGACCTGGCGCTGCGTCAGGCTGCCAATAAGCCCGATTTGGCTCGCGACCTGCTGAAGATGCTGATTGATTTCCTGCCGGATGTGCACGCGCTGGTCGAGAGCACTATGGCGGAAAACAACCCTGTCGGCCTGCGCGATATCATTCACAAACTGCACGGCAGCGCCAGCTACAGCGGCGTCCCGCGCCTGAAGCAGCTGTGCCAACAGCTGGAGCAGAGCCTGCGGGCCAATAACGACATTGCGATCATTGAGCCAGAACTGTTTGAACTGCTGGATGAAATGGAGAATGTCGCCAGGCTGGCGAAAGAGAAGCTCGGCCTCAGTGAGGAGTAGCGGCTGGCAGGGTGAAGGGGTTGCAATATGTCTGTCTGCAGGGCGGAAGTTATTCCGCCCTAACCGATGCTTGCCGGTGATGACGGAATTTAGTCCCCGCGCATTGTCTGCCCGATAGCCAGGGAAGCAGCAATATTCCGCGCGGTCATTCGCACATTCTCTGCGGCACTTGTCAGCGCCTCTTCCAGTGTGCAGATGCTGTAAATCACGCTGAACACCGCATCCAGTCCGTGCTTATGTACCACCGCCACGTCAGCAGTCAGGCTCCCCGCAATCCCGATAACCGGCTTGTTATAACGCTTTGCCAATTTCGCCACCCCAATCGGCACTTTGCCGTGAATGGTCTGGCTGTCGATACGTCCCTCGCCGGTGATCACCAGCGTGGCGTCTTTGACCAGCTCATCCAGCCCCAGCGCCTCGGTCACGATCTCAATCCCCCGCCGCAGCTCAGCATGACAGAAAGCGTGCAGTGCCACGCCCATGCCGCCAGCCGCTCCGCCACCGGGGACCGACAGCACGTCGATATCCAGCTCGCGATGGATGACCTCAGCATAGTGTGCCAGCGCTTTATCCAGCTGCAAAACCTGTTCCGGCGTGGCACCTTTTTGTGGGCCAAAGATGGCGGAGGCTCCCTCATCGCCGAGTAGCGGATTGGTCACGTCACAGGCAATTTCAAACCGGCAGTTTTTGATCCGCGGATCAAACGCGCTCATCTCGATACTGGCCAGTGCCGGCAGTTGCCCGCCGCCGTAGCCAATCTGGCGGCCCTGCCTGTCCAGCAACTTCGCCCCCAGCGCCTGCACCATACCTGCTCCGCCATCGTTGGTTGCGCTGCCGCCGATGCCGATAATAAAGTGCTCGACCCCTTTATCCAGCGCGTTACGGATCAGCTCCCCCGTGCCGTAAGAAGTGGTCACCAGCGGATTGCGACGTGCAGCGGGCACCAGCTCCAGCCCGCTGGCGGCGGCCATTTCGATAAAGGCACAGCTGTCATCACCGGACAGGCCATAGAAAGCCTCAACGGGTTCGCCCAGTGGGCCGGTCACGTTCAGCCGGATCACGCGGCCGTGGGTTGCCGCCACCATCGCCTCAACCGTTCCTTCCCCACCATCGGCTACCGGCAGTTTGACGTAGTCTGCATTGGGGAAAATCTCGCGAAACCCCCGCTCAATCTCCGTGGCAACCTGCTGGGCTGACAGACTCTCTTTATATGAATCCGGTGCGATTACTATTTTCATACATTATCCGTGCGCTGGTGAACGGGACCGGGCCAGGAGTACAGTTACCGGCTCAGCGAGCGAAGCCGGTACCCTGTGCTATCTGCTGATTTCAACTTTGGCCAGCTTCTCATAATAGCAAGCCAGCGCGCTGTGGTCGGCGGTGCCCAGCCCGTCGGCCCGCAGCGCCTGCATCATCTCCATCACCGCGGCAGTCAGTGGCAGCTGCGCCCCGACGCCGTGCGAAGTGTCCAGCGCGTTGGCGAGGTCTTTGATATGCAGATCAATGCGGAAACCCGGTTTGAAATTGCGGTCCATCACCATTGGCGCTTTGGCATCCAGCACGGTACTGCCAGCCAGACCGCCACGAATTGCCTGATAAACCAGGTCCGGGTTCACGCCGGCTTTGGTCGCCAGCGTTAACGCTTCCGACATTGCCGCAATATTTAACGCCACAATCACCTGGTTCGCCAGCTTGGTCACGTTGCCCGCGCCGATTTCGCCGGTGTGCACCACCGAGCCCGCCATCGCCTTCATAAGGTCATAACACTTGTCAAACAACTCCTTGTCGCCGCCGACCATCACGGACAGCGTACCTTCGATAGCCTTCGGCTCGCCGCCGCTGACGGGCGCATCCAGCAGCGCGATATTTTTCTTCGCCAGCTCCTGATGGATTTCCCGGCTGGCAAGTGGGGCAATCGAACTCATATCGATCACGATCGTGCCCGGTTTCGCCCCCTGGATCACACTCTCTTCGCCCAGTAATACGTCTTTTACCTGCGGCGAGTTGGGCAGCATGGTGATGATCACATCACTTTGCTCTGCCACCGCTTTTGACGTGGCAGCCACCGTCGCGCCCAGGCTGACCAGTTCCGCCTCACTTTCCGGGTTATTATCGCGTACCACCAGTGAGTAGCCTGCTTTCACCAGGTTTTTGCTCATGGGTTTGCCCATGATGCCCAGACCAATAAAACCAATTTTCATCATCGTTCTCCTGAAGTGTGGGTTATTTTTTGAAGCGATCGCACAGGGCCTGAGTGGCCCCACGGAAGACACCAAGATCGCTGCCTACCGCCACAAAACCGGCCCCCCATTCCAGATAGCGGCGCGCATCGGCCTCAACCGGTGCCAGGATCCCGCTGGGTTTGCCGGCGGCTTTTGCCCGCCCGAAGATATGCTTAATGACTTTCAACACTTCCGGGTGCGCAGGCTGGCCGAGATACCCGAGTGCGGCCGAAAGGTCACCCGGGCCGACAAAGATGCCGTCCACGCCATCGACGGCCGAAATGGCGTCAATGTTGTCCACCGCCTGCTGAGTTTCAATCTGCACCAGCACGGTAATGTTGTCGTTGATGGTGCTGTTGTACTCCGGCACGGTGCCGTACATGTTGCTGCGGTGAGAGACCGAAACCCCGCGAATACCCAGCGGTGGGTAGCGGGTGGAGGAAACGGCCAGTGCCGCTTCCTCAGCCGTTTCCACGAACGGGATCAGAAAGTTGGAGAAACCAATGTCCAGCAGGCGCTTAATGATCACCGGCTCGTTGCAGGGCGGGCGAACCACCGGGGCACTGACGCTGCCCTTCAGCGCCATCAGCTGCGGCACGAAGGTGGTGATATCGTTGGGAGCATGCTCGCCGTCCAGTACCAGCCAGTCAAATCCGGCCAGTCCCAGCACTTCCGTGGTGATCGGGTTAGCCAGCGCGCACCAGCTGCCGATCAGAGTTTCTCCGGCCAGCAGGCGCTGACGAAAGCTGTTGGGGGTGTTTACGTAGCTCATCACTCTCTCCTGAAAAAGTTAGCGCACCAGACAAGGGCGTTTGTTATCGAAGGTCCAGTCCGGCACCAGGAACTGCATTGCCTGCGCGTCATCACGCGCGCCCAGACCATGTTTCAGATACAGCTGATGCGCTTTCATCACCTGATCCATATCCAGCTCCACGCCCAGCCCCGGCTTCTGAGGTACCTGCACGCGGCCCCCTTTAATCTGTAATGGCTGGCGGGTCAGGCACTGATTGCCTTCCTGCCAGATCCAGTGGGTATCAATTGCGGTGATTTTGCCCGGCGCAGCGGCGGCAACGTGGGTAAACATTGCCAGAGAAACATCGAAATGGTTATTGGAGTGAGAGCCCCAGGTAAGGCCAAAGTCATGGCACATCTGCGCCACGCGAACGGAGCCCTGCATCGTCCAGAAGTGCGGGTCCGCCAGCGGAATATCGACGGACTGCAGGGAAAGAGTATGGCCCATCTGTCGCCAGTCGGTGGCGATCATATTGGTGGCGGTCGGCAACCCGGTAGCACGGCGGAACTCAGCCATCACCTCACGCCCGGAATAGCCCTGCTCTGCGCCACAGGGATCTTCCGCATAGGCCAGCACGCCGGTCAGCTGTTTGCCCAGCCCAATCGCCTCGTTCAGCGACCAGGCACCGTTAGGATCCAGCGTGATGCGCGCCTCCGGGAACCGTTTCGCCAGCGCCGTCACGGCCTCGGCCTCCTCGCTCCCGGCCAGTACGCCGCCTTTCAGTTTGAAATCGTTGAAGCCATATTTCTCATAAGCCGCTTCGGCCAGCCTGACCACCGTTTCGGGGCTCAGCGCTTCTTCATGACGCAGGCGATACCAGTCGCAGCTGTCATCCGGCTGGCTCTGATACGGCAGGCAAGTTTTACGGCGATCGCCAACGTAGAACAGGTAGCCGAGCATCTCGACGCAATCGCGCTGCTGACCATCGCCAAGCAGCGAAGCCACATTCACGCCCAGATGCTGACCCAGCAGATCCAGCAGCGCAGCCTCAATCCCGGTCACTACATGGATGGTGGTGCGCAAATCAAAGGTCTGTGTTCCACGTCCTCCCGCATCACGGTCAGCAAAAGTGGTCCGCACGTGGCTGAGCAGGTTTTTATATTCACCGAGGGTGTGGCCGATCAGCAGCGCTGCTGCTTCTTCCAGTGTTTGACGAATTTTTTCACCGCCGGGGATTTCGCCCACGCCGGTATGGCCTGAATTATCTTTAATAATGACGATATTGCGGGTAAAAAATGGCGCATGGGCACCACTCAGGTTCAACAGCATACTGTCGTGACCGGCCACCGGGATCACCTGCATTGCGGTGATCAGCGGCGTTGCTGTAATTTGGCTCATAACGTTTTCCTTCTGCCTGTCAGGGTTCAGCGTCCAAAAGCCGGGCGCTTGCGATCGAATGTCCAGCCGGGGATCAGATACTGCATCGCGGTGGCGTCATTGCGCGCTCCCCCCGTCAGCGTTTTATACAGCGCATGGGCTTTTTCAATCTGCGCCCAGTCCAGCTCCACACCCAGCCCCGGGGCGTCCGGTACGGCGATTTTGCCGTTGCGGATCGGCAGGGGTTCTCTGGTCAGGCGCTGGTCGCCCTCCTGCCAGATCCAGTGGGTATCAATCGCCGTAGGTTTACCCGGTGCGGCCGCCGCCACATGGGTAAACATCGCCAGTGAAATATCAAAATGGTTATTGGAGTGGCAGCCCCAGGTCAGTCCCCAGTCATCACAGAGCTGGGCCACCCGAACAGCTCCGCTCAGCGTCCAGAAGTGCGGGTCTGCCAGCGGGATATCCACCGAGTTGAGCATCACCGCGTGATTCATCTCACGCCAGTTGGTGGCAATCATATTGGTGGCGACCGGCAGGCCGGTGGCGCGCCTGAACTCAGCCATGACCTCACGACCGGAATAGCCCTGCTCTGCTCCGCAAGGATCTTCGGCATAGGTCAGGATGCCCTGCATGTCTTTACACAGGGCAATGGCTTCATCCAGATGCCAGGCGCCGTTAGGATCGACGGTGATACGCGCCTCGGGAAAACGTTTTTTCATCGTTTTCACCGCCTCAATCTCCTGCTCGCCGGGCAGCACGCCGCCTTTCAGCTTGAAGTCTTTAAAACCGTACCTGTCCTGCGCCGCCTCCGCCAGCCTCACCACGGACGCGCTGTCCATCGCCTTCTGATGACGCAGGTAATACCAGGGATGAGCCGCGTTTTCACCGTTCAGATAAGGCAGGTCGCTCTTTTCACGGTCCCCGATATAAAAGAGGTAGCCAAGTACCGTTATTTCATTACGCTGTTTGCCCGGTCCAAGCAGTTCGGCCACGGGTACATTCAGGTATTTGCCCAGCAGGTCCAGCAGCGCGGCTTCCAGCGCCGCCACCGCATTAACCCGCAGCTCAAAGGTCCAGGCTCCTTTGCCGAAGGTGTCGAAATCCGCCGACTGATTCCCCTTGTGCACCTGCTGCACCAGGCTGTTCATCCGCGCCACTTCTCTGCCTTTAACCTGGGGGATGGCATCCACCAGCGTCTGCCAGATGGTTTCGCCCCCCGGTGCTTCACCCACACCGGTATTGCCTGCGCTGTCGGTCAGCACCACAATATTGCGGGTAAAGTAAGCACCATGGGCCCCGCCGATATTCAGGAGCATGCTGTCATGGCCCGCAACCGGGATGACCTTCATATCAGTGATCACGGGGCTGCTTTGCGTGTTCATAACTTGTCCTTACAGGTGTTTCAGCTCAAACCGTTTGATGTCTTGTACCAGCACCAGATAGCTCAGTACCGCGACAAAAGCGTGGATGCCGACGTAGATCAGCGCACCGTTATAAGAGCCGGTGGTGGCGATGATGTAGCCAATAGCGATAGGCGTGATGATGCCGGAGATGTTACCGAACATATTGAACAGCCCGCCGCTGAGGCCGCTGATCTCTTTTGGCGCGGTATCCGCCATCACCGCCCAGCCCAGCGCGCCAATACCTTTACCGAAGAACGCCAGCGCCATAAAGAACACCACCACCCATTCGGTATCGACGTAGTTACACACCACCATTGAGATCGACAGCAGCATCCCCAGCACAATTGGCGTTTTACGTGCGATATTCAGCGAACCGGTTTTGCGCATCAGCCAGTCAGAAATAATCCCGCCAAGCACACCGCCAAGGAAGCCACAGACGGCCGGGATCGAAGCGACCATCCCGGCTTTCAGGATCGACATGCCGCGCGCCTGCACCAGATAAACCGGGAACCAGGTGATAAAGAAGTAGGTTAAGGCGTTAATGCAGTACTGGCCGAGATAGATGCCGATCATCATCCTTGAGCCGACCAGCTGCCTGATCTGGTACATTTTTTCTGCCCAGCTGACTTTGCGCTCTTCTTTCTTCTGATCCATGTTGATCAGCGCACCACCCTGCTCCATATACTCCAGCTCAGCTTTGTTCACGCCGGGATGATCGTTCGGGTCACGGATCACTTTCAGCCAGATAAAGCTGAGGATGATCCCCAGTCCGCCCATAAACCAGAACACGTGTGACCAGCCCACGGCAGAGACCAGCCAGCCCATAATCGGAGCGAAAATCACCGTAGCGAAGTACTGCGCGGAGTTAAAGATAGCCACGGCAGTACCCCGTTCCTGAGCCGGGAACCAGGCAGCCACGATCCGGCTGTTACCCGGGAAGGAGGGCGCTTCCGCCAGGCCGACCATAAAGCGCAGCATGAACAGCACCGCGATGATGGTAAAACCACTGAAGAGATCGACGAAGCCCTGCAACAGGGTAAACAGCGACCAGAGGAAAATACTCCAGAAGTAGACGCGTCGGGAGCCAAAGCGGTCCAGCAGCCAGCCGCCAGGAATTTGTCCGATAACATAGGCCCACGAGAACGCCGAGAAGATATAGCCCAGACCGACCGGATCCAGACCGATATCCTTTGACATGGCGGAACCGGCAATGGCAATCGTTGCCCGGTCTCCGTAGTTGAAAGAGGTGACGATAAACAACATCACCACTATCCAGTAGCGAGCATTTGTTCTTTTTTGTACCGCGCTCGCAGCACTACTGATTGAATTCATGATGCACTCCTGAAATAGAGCCCAGGGCAGAGTCACTCTGTACTGCATACACATCGCGTTGGGTATCAGAATGATGTTCGGTTAAACACAGCGATTAAAATTTCATTAGCAGAAACGGTCAGCGTGGCAATCACTCATCATGGTGGTGAAAAATTATAGGAAGGGCTGGAGGGGAACACATCGGAGAAACGCCCTGGTAACAGGCTTTAAATCAGGCATTGTTATTGCAGTTGCACAATATTCTGCGGGCTGGCTCACGGAACGCCCGCAATCTGCGGAGCCGGTCACACTCTGCGCTCATCTCCCCGCTCTTTGTGAGCATTCTCACTAATAATGAGTCTTATGCCATAAAGGACGGCCGTTGATGCGCCTGGATGTCAGACATTTGCATAATGTTTTTGCCCGGCTGCACTTTTATACTGTGAGCAGCAGAATCAGGTCGATGCGCTGGCAAGTCACCCACGTTTCTCAGGGAGAGAAAAACGTCCCCTACACTCTTAAGTCAGGACTTGTCGAGCAATGAACATTTCCAGAAACGATCTCCCGTTGTATATCCGGGTGCATGAAAACGATAACGTTGCCATTGTGGTAAATAATAATGGCCTGAAGGCCGGCACCGAATTTCCCTGCGGGCTGGTGTTAAAAGAACATATTCCTCAGGGCCATAAAGTGGCGCTAAGCGATATTGCCAAAGGCGGCAATATTATTCGTTACGGCGAGGTCATCGGCTACGCGGTGCGCGATATTTCCCGTGGTAGCTGGGTTGATGAATCGCTGGTGGTGCTGCCGGAAGCGCCTGCTCTGGGCAGCCTGCCGCTCGCCAGCAATATCCCCCCCGCACTGCCCCCGCTTGAAGGCTACACCTTTGAAGGATACCGTAACGCGGACGGCAGCGTGGGCACGAAAAATCTGCTCGGCATTACCACCAGCGTGCACTGCGTGGCGGGCGTGGTGGAGTATGTGGTGCAGATTATCGAGCGCCAGCTGCTGCCCCGTTACCCGAACGTCGATGGCGTGGTTGCATTGAATCATCTCTACGGCTGCGGTGTCGCAATCAATGCTCCGGCGGCCGTGGTGCCGATCCGCACTATCCATAATCTGGCGCTGAATGCCAACTTCGGTGGCGAAGTGATGATCGTCGGCCTGGGCTGCGAAAAGCTGCAGCCAGAGCGCCTGCTGGAAGGTACGCCGGATGTCCAGGCGATCTCGCTGGGCGATGAAGATGTGGTGCGGCTGCAGGATGAAAAACACGTCGGCTTTGAGTCAATGGTTAACGATATTCTGCAGGTCGCCGAACGCCATTTGCAGCGCCTTAACCTGCGCAAGCGTGAAACGGTGCCCGCCGCTGAGCTGGTTGTAGGCATGCAGTGCGGCGGCAGCGACGCTTTTTCCGGCGTGACGGCTAACCCAGCCGTTGGCTTTGCCTCGGATCTGCTGGTGCGCTGTGGCGCAACGGTGATGTTTTCTGAAGTCACCGAAGTGCGTGATGCGGTACATTTGCTCACGCCACGAGTCGTCAGTAAAGAAGTGGGACAACGGCTGCTGGAAGAGATGGCCTGGTATGACGACTACCTCACTATGGGGCAGACCGATCGCAGCGCCAACCCTTCCCCAGGCAACAAGAAAGGCGGCCTGGCTAACGTGGTTGAAAAAGCGTTAGGGTCCATCGCTAAATCTGGCCGCAGCGCCATTGTAGAGGTGCTGTCACCGGGACAGCGTCCGACTCGGCGCGGGCTGATTTATGCCGCCACTCCGGCCAGTGACTTTGTCTGCGGTACGCAGCAGATGGCTTCCGGCATCACACTGCAGGTGTTCACAACCGGACGGGGCACACCTTACGGGCTGGCTGCCATCCCGGTGATCAAAATGGCGACCCGCACGGCTCTGGCTGACAGATGGCATGATTTGATGGACATTAACGCAGGGACAATCGCCACCGGCGAGGAAACAATCGAGCAGGTAGGCTGGAGGCTGTTTGAGCTGATTCTGGATATTGCCAGCGGTCGCAGAGAGACCTGGTCCGATCGCTGGGGCATACACAATGCGCTGTCAGTGTTCAACCCGGCACCGGTAACCTGACCGATGAGACGCCCCGGCAGACAGTGCCGGGGCGATAAATTGTTAGCCGAGCTGTTTCGCCCACTGTTCAACCCACAGAGAGGTCACCTCTTCCGGCTCGGGATTTTCAGTGGCATCCACCATCAGCACCTCTCCCACGCGCTGTGCCGCATGCTCCTGCAGCAGGGCATCGAACTTTTTACCGCCGCCACAAAAATCATCGTAGCTGCTGTCACCCAGCGCAATCACGCCATAGCGCAGTGTGGGCTGATGTCCCAGCTTATCTTTGAGGGCGTGGAACAGTGGCGCAATGCTGTCGGGCAGATCGCCCTGTCCGGTAGTGGAGGTGATCACCAGTGCCACGCCTTCGCTGTAGCGCTGCCAGTCATCCAGCGTCGGATCTTCAAAAATCTTCACCTCGTGCCCCTGATCGACCAGCAGAGGCTCCGCTTCCTCAGCGACCAACAGCGCGTTACCGTAAACCGTGCCAACAAAAATGCCTACCTGAGCCATGCTTTTCTCCTTTCCGGCGCTTATTCTGAGGCACTATCCTGAGGGTAAGCCGGGTCAAACTCAACCCCCGGAAGATCAGGGAGACAGGCCTGCCAGCCGAAAGGCGACATGATTCCCTGCCAGGCCTTATCCAGCCCGGCACGCAGCAGCAACGCTTCCCCGGTGACAGGATGATTCAGCTGCAGCTCGCTGGCGTGCAGCATCAGGCGATTCATGCCAAAGTTCTGCGCGGCGTTGCGATTCTGGCGCAAGTCACCGTGCGCAGTGTCGCCAATAATCGGATGGCGCAGATGGGTCATATGGCGGCGTAGCTGGTGTTTGCGGCCGCTTTGCGGTTTCAGCTCCACCAGCGAATAACGTGAGGTTTCATAGCGGCTGACCGGTACCGGCAGTTCGGCTGTCGCCAGCCCACGCCAGTGGGTCACCGCAGGCTGCGGAGCTTTTTCGGGATTGGCGAATTTATCCGCTATCCTGTCCAGCTCTTCGGTCAGGGCATAGTCGAGAGTTTCCTCACCTTCCAGCCAGCCCCTGACCACCGCGTGATAAGTTTTCTGCAGCTGATGCTGCTCAAACTGCTCTGACAACTGACGGGCAACGTCGCTGGAGAGGGCCATCAGCAAAACGCCGGAGGTCGGGCGGTCCAGACGATGGACGGTGAAAACATGCTGTCCAATCTGGTCACGCACGGTCTGCATAACAAACACTTTTTCGTGCCGGTCGAGCCAGCTGCGGTGCACCAGCCAGCCAGCGGGTTTATTCACCGCCACCAGCCACCGATCCTGATAAATAATCTCCAGCATCAGGCTTCGTGCTCAAAAAGCTGATCCAGCTCGTTAAGGGCGTGCAGCAAGCCGGCACGGGCAGGGATATCGCCTTCCAGCGCCATTTCATAATAAGGCGCAACGGCCAGCTTAGCGGGCAGAGTCACTCCGGCATCCAGCATAGCCAGCATGCGCGGCAGGAACACCCACTGCAGCCATTGCACCGGCATCATGGTGTCAACGCAAAATGGCTCCCGGCTCTCAAAGGCCTCGGTATTGGGTGCGCAGGCCTGCCACAGCCCCGCGTCTTGTAAAAGTTGCTGGATCGCCTGTAAGCGTTCCCGAACCTGCTGTTCACGGCTCATCAGCGCTCTCCTTCAGGTCAAAGAGTTTCAAAAAGGGCCGCAAGCATAGCATCCTCACGCGGGACGGGGAAAAGTCTGAACGAAAAAAGGGAGCACTGTAATAACAGTGCTCCCGGTTCGTTCGCAGCCATCCAGCTACATTAGTGCTCCCTGCTCATCCTTGATAACTATGTCCCTAAAGTTTTCCCTTCAATTTCACCGTCTATGGTGATAGTCCCTAAGCATCCCGGCCCGCTGTCTATTCTGGCAGCTCACATTCTCCGTCCTGGAGGTGTCCCTTAACTCTTCCTGAGGTGTTCCCTTTATCTTCGTCCTGAAGACCTTCCCTGCAGCATCTTCCAGATGTGTCCTGACTCAATCCTTAAGCCACAGCATCCTTTCCGATGAGTGCTATTTTGCCCGATTGTCATAAGCAAACAATATGGCTTACAGCTCTTTTTTGATGGGGAAGGGGTTTTTGTAAATTCCGAATCAATCAACACTATGATTTACAATAGTTTTAGCAAATAACCCCAGGAATACTCTGTATATATAAAAGCGATCTCTCACAGGTTATGTGAGAAATGTCTTACAAAGTCGCCAGTCCTTTTCCGCAGTCACCGCCCTCAATCGTTACAGACAACAGAAATGTTGCCAGATCGCCCGCCAGCACGCTCCGCTTTTGAGTACCTGGCTGTTCCAGCACCACTTCTCCGCTGAGGTTACAGACTGAGATCACCTCCTGCCCGGAGTCTGTAGTAGCAATAAACAGCGTCGGCGTCTGCTTGAGACGACGCTTCATCACCAGGTGGCCGATCAGGTTTTCCTGCAAGCGAACAAAATCTTCCTCACTCCAGGTCTGCAGTAAGGTACAGGGTTGTCCGTTCACGCGAACAGCCATATCCCCGGCGAACTGTGAGGTGTACCAGGCTACCACTGAGGGTTGAATACGCAGATCCAGTGCACCCTCAACCGCTTCCAGATTTTGCGCCAGGGTAAACGGCTGCGGCAGCCAGAACACCTCGTCCAGCCCCGTATGCTGCACGCAGGGGGATGGCACGCCGTACAGTTCGCGGCTGGCCGGAGCATGGCCGCTGTTCTGCTGCCAGGCAGCACAATACTGCCGGGTAAATTCAGTCAGTGCGCGGGAAGTCTCTTCAATCATTGTTTTTTCACTCTCTGCTGCCTGGGTTACACTAAGGCTATGCCCACACCGGGAAACGATTAAGGTAAAACCATGTCTCTAAAGGATCCACATCAGGCGCTCAGCGATCTGACCCTGGGGAAACCAACAGAATACCACGATATCTACCAGCCCTCCTTGCTGCAGGCTGTCCCGCGCAGTATGAATCGCGAGCCGCTGGGTCTGTTCCCGGAAAGTTTACCTTTTCACGGCGCGGATATCTGGACGCTGTATGAAGTGTCCTGGCTGAATGCCAAAGGGTTGCCGCAGGTGGCCGTGGGTGAAGTGACCCTGAACGCCAGCAGCCTCAATTTGATCGAATCCAAGAGTTTCAAACTCTACCTTAACAGCTTTAATCAGACCCGTTTTGCCGACTGGGGCGAAGTCCGTGCTACGCTGGAGCGGGATCTCAGTGCCTGTGCGCAGGGAGAGGTAAGCGTGGCGCTGTTCCGTCTGCAGGAAGTGGAAGGCCAGCCTGTTGGACACTTCAGCGGCTACTGTATTGATGAGCAGGATATCGAAATCGATAACTACCAGTTCAGCACCGACTTTCTGCAGCAGTCCACGCAGGCAGAAGTGGTGGAAGAGCAGCTGGTCAGCCATCTGCTGAAATCCAACTGTCTGATCACCAACCAGCCTGACTGGGGCTCGGTGCAGATTAGCTATCGCGGGCCGCGTATTCAGCGAGAGGCGCTGCTGCGCTATCTGGTCTCCTTCCGTCATCATAACGAATTCCACGAACAGTGCGTCGAACGCATTTTCAACGATATTTTGCGCTTCTGCCAGCCTGAAAGCCTGAGCGTGTACGCCCGGTATACCCGTCGCGGCGGGCTGGATATCAATCCGTGGCGCAGCAACGGCGAGTTTAAACCGGGGCTTTCCCGCCTGGTTCGCCAGTAATCTGCACCATTTTGCGTGTCGTTACGCATAAGCAGGCGGCACGCTATTGTTAAACCCCCGTGGACAAGGCTACTCTGAGTGTGGGCGAACGGTTTCCCCGCCCAGGGACATTTCCTCTCCACGACGAGGTGCCAGCCTGGCTGCCCGTCGGGAGTGATCACCACCCGGATGGGTGTAAAGGAGTTAATTTGATTACACAAATCAGCCCGTTAGGCTCAATGGATTTGCTGTCACAACTGGAAGTCGACATGCTGAAACGGACGGCCAGCAGCGACCTTTACCAACTCTTCCGCAACTGTTCCCTTGCCGTGCTGAACTCCGGCAGCCAGACCGACAGCAGTCATGAACTCCTGTCCCGCTTTGAAGATTTTGACATCAATGTGCTGCGTCGCGAGCGCGGCGTGAAGCTTGAACTGCTGAATCCACCGGATGAAGCCTTTGTCGACGGTCGCATTATCCGTTCACTGCAGGCCAACTTGTTTGCCGTGCTGCGTGACATCCTGTTCGTCAACGGGCAGATCGACAGCGCCGACCGCTTCCAGCATCTGAATATTGATGACTCAGTCCATATCACTAACCTGGTGTTTTCCATCCTTCGTAACGCGCGGGCACTGCATGTTGGCGAAGAGCCAAACACCGTGGTGTGCTGGGGCGGGCACTCGATTAATGCCGTTGAATACCAGTATTGCCGCAACGTCGGCTCGCAGTTGGGTCTGCGTGAGCTGAACATCTGTACCGGCTGCGGACCCGGGGTAATGGAAGCCCCCATGAAAGGCGCCGCGGTGGGTCATGCCCAGCAGCGTTATAAAGAAGGTCGCTTTATCGGCCTGACCGAGCCATCGATTATCGCCGCTGAACCGCCGAACCCGCTGGTCAACGAACTGATCATCATGCCGGACATTGAAAAGCGTCTTGAGGCGTTTGTGCGTATTGCTCACGGCATCATCATCTTCCCTGGCGGGGTGGGAACAGCGGAAGAACTGCTCTACCTGCTGGGTATCCTGATGAACCCGCACAACCAGAATCAGGTCCTGCCATTGATCCTGACCGGCCCCAAAGAGAGCGCCGACTACTTCCGCGTGATGGACGAATTTATCGTCAGCACGCTGGGTGAAGCCGCCCGCCAGCACTACACCATCATTATTGATGATGCACCTGAAGTGGCCCGGCTGATGAAGAAAGCGATGCCAAAAGTGAAAGAGCACCGCCGTGAAACCGGGGATGCCTACAGCTTTAACTGGGCTATCCGCATCGCGCCGGAACTGCAGGTGCCATTTATGCCGACGCATGAAAATATGGCGAACCTGAACCTCTATCCTGACCAGCCAGCCGAGCAGCTTGCTGCAGCCCTGCGTCGGGCATTCTCCGGCATTGTGGCCGGAAATGTGAAGGAAGTGGGCGTGCGGGCAATTAAAGAGAAAGGCCCGTACAAGCTGCATGGCGATCCGGAAATGATGCGCCGCATGGACGATTTGTTACAGGGATTTGTTGCCCAGCACCGTATGAAGCTGCCGGGAACGGCCTACATTCCCTGCTACGAAATCATCAAGTAATCCTCTCAGGAGCGGCTGCCGTGCCGCTCCCCTTCGTGCCTGACTATGACTATTCATTTATTGATTGTTGATGCGCTGAATCTGATCCGCCGTATCCATGCGGTTCAGGGGTCGCCGTGCCAGGAAACCTGCGTCCATGCGCTCACGCAGCTGATCCTGCACAGCCAGCCTACCCATGCGGTGGCCGTATTTGATGATGATGACCGCCATGAAGGCTGGCGTCACCAGCTGCTGCCGGACTATAAGGCAGGGCGCTCGCCGATGCCGGAGACGCTGAAAGCGGAAATGCCGCGGCTGCGTGAAGCTTTTGCCGCCGCGGGCGTCCCCTGCTGGCATGCTGCCGGAGAAGAAGCGGACGACCTGGCTGCCACGCTGGCGGCAAAAGTTGCGGCCAGCGGCCATCAGGCTACTATCGTTTCCACCGACAAGGGGTACTGCCAGCTGCTGGCGCCCAACATTCTGATCCGCGACTACTTTCAAAAGCGCTGGCTGGACGTGCCGTTTATCACCAGGGAGTTCGGAGTGACGCCTGCCCAGCTTCCCGACTACTGGGGGCTGGCCGGGATCAGCAGCAGTAAGATCCCCGGCGTGGCAGGTATCGGTGCCAAAAGCGCCGCGCAGCTGCTACAGGAGTTCGGTACGCTGGAAGGGGTCTATCAGAATCTGCCTGCAGTCGCGGAGAAGTGGCGGAAAAAGCTGGAGCAACACCAGCAGATGGCCAGCCTCTGCCGTCAGGTGGCTACCCTGAAAACCAACCTGGCACTGGCAGGAAATCTGAAAGAGTTGCGATTGCAAAAGGAGCGGGGTTGATCCGTGAGATCGATGGCGGCATTTTTACAATAAAGAGTCTTCAACTGACCGGTTTAAAGGCGCCGGAACGGCGCCTTTAAACCTCACGGAACGTACAGCTTATCGCTCGTCACGGCGCCCAGGGGTACCGCTCCAGATCCGGCGGATATGCACCGTCACCTCTTCACGATCGTGGTATAACTGGCGAGCCTGAATCTGGGCATTGATGCCGTTTGCCTTCAGCTTCTCATCGATCATCGCCAGATTCTGCGCAACCTCTTCATACCGTTTTTTCATTGGCAGCTTCAGGTTGAAGATCGCCTCGCGGCACCAGCCGTTCACCAGCCAGTCCGCCATCAGGTTCGCCACCCGCACCGGTTTCTCTACCATATCGCATACCAACCAGTAGATATTACTGCGCGTCGGACGATATTTAAAACCGTCTTCGCGGTGATGGAAAACCTGTCCGGTATCCATCAGGCTCGGTGCCATCGGACCGTTATCGATGGCGTGTACCATCATGCTGCGTTTGACCAACTGATAGGTCCAGCCGCCCGGACAGGCCCCCAAATCCACTGCGTACATACCGCTTGCCAGACGCTCATCCCACTCATCACCAGGGATAAAGACGTGAAACGCCTCTTCCAGCTTCAGCGTCGAGCGGCTTGGCGCATCGGACGGGAACTTAAGCCGCGGAATTCCCATAAAGAACGGCGAGTTATTCTGCGGCAGGGAATAGCCGACGTAGCAGTAGCCGGGCGCAATAAAGAACACGTGTACCACCGGGCGCTTGTTGCTTTCATAATTCAGCAG
The DNA here is from genome assembly GCA_050311775.1 of Erwinia amylovora. Classification (GTDB taxonomy): domain Bacteria; phylum Pseudomonadota; class Gammaproteobacteria; order Enterobacterales; family Enterobacteriaceae; genus Erwinia; species Erwinia amylovora_A. The sequence continues at coordinate 177,421 of JBNONK010000004.1, forward strand.
GATGCCAGCGGCGCGCAGGCTGGCACGCAGCGGCACGGTGAATTTCCGGCAGAATTTCAGCAGCTCTTTGCTTTCATTGGTATCAGGCACCTCAACACGTAACTCGCCCCCCTTTTCGACCACGCCCGTCAGCATTCCGGTCACTGGCGTAACGCGATCGGTCGCCGGCAGGTCACGCAGCAGTTCGCCAACCACAATCATCTGGCGGGAGAAAATCAGCTCGCTGAACGGCAGTTCGCGCAGCAGCTTCTCTGCCTCTTCCGGCTGATAGCACTCAAACAGCACATAGCCGGAATCTTCCTTAACCCGTGCGAAGCCGAACACGTTACGGGCAGCGGCTTTGGCGGTGATCTCTGCTGCGCACTCTTTCTCAAAGCCCAGGCGACAATAGAGTAAAACTTTATTCATGGCGTTCTGCCTTTTTTTTCAGACGCAGCGCGCCAACCAACATCAAAATCCAGCCCACCAGGAAACAGGTGCCCCCGATCGGCGTCACATAAACCCACAGTTTAAGATGAGACAGCGCAAGGCAGTACAGGCTGCCGCTGAATAACACCGTGCCCAGCGCCAGAAACGCGCTGCTCCAGTAGAACCAGATATTGGCCCGGCGCAGCATCGCCGTCGCCAGACCGAGGATTGCCAGAGTGTGAAACCCCTGATACTCCAGCCCGGTTTTCAGCCAGGCCATTTCACTCGCCCCCAGCGTTTTACTCAATACATGAGCGCCAAACGCGCCCAGCATCACATACACAAACCCGCTGATGGCTGAAAAAATCAGCATTGCACGACTAGACATTCAATCATCCTCAAGGGTTGCACGCGCCGCCTGGGCCACGCGTGACGAAATCATCGTTCAGCTCTCATAGCGGAAGCGAAATTTTTCCTGTTCGCTGGCCGCTTTCGCCAGGATCCACTGGCGGAAGGCGGCTATTTTACCCAGATCTGCCTGACTGTCATGACAAACCAGATAAAAAGCGTTTTTACTGACTAAAACATCATTAAACGGGCAGGCCAGCCGACCGGCTTCAATCTCCGTTTGCGCCATCACATTGTTGGCCAGCGCCACGCCCTGACCATGAATCGCCGCCTGCAGTACCATGGCGCTGTGGCTGAAGATCGGCCCATGCTGCACATTGATATGGGATACCCCCAGCTGCCGGGTATAAGACTGCCAGTCACGACGGGAGGCATCGTGCAGTAACGTATAGCGGGCCAGATCCTCCGGCGTCTTTAGCGGATTATCTCCGGTGAGCAGCAACGGTGAGCAAACCGGCAACAAATATTCAGCGTAAAGTTTTTCCACCCTCAGGCCCGGCCAGTTACCACGCCCGTAGAAAATGGCCACGTCCACATCATCGGCCAGTTTCTCTTCATCACGGTCCACCGCCTGGATACGCACATCGATCCCCGGATAAGCTGAGTTAAAGCTTGAGAGACGGGGAACGAGCCACTGAATGGCAAAACTTGGCAGCAGGCTGACGGTCAGTGCCCCCTTGGCACTGCGCGCCTGAAGTTTACGGGTTGCCTCATTCAGCGCGGTGAAAATCTCTTTAATATCGAGGTAATAGCTTTGCCCCTCTTCGGTCAGCAGCAGCGATCGGTTACGCCGCCGGAACAGCTTCAGGCCAAGGAAATCCTCCAGTGACTTGATTTGATGGCTGACCGCAGCCTGGGTGACAAACAGCTCTTCCGCGGCTTTGGTAAAGCTGAGATGACGCGCGGCTGCATCAAAAACACGCAGCGCATTTAAAGGAGGAAGACGTTTAGACATGGTTACCGGAAACTTAGTGATGACATCGGAATACAATGCTCCTTACGGAGATTTACGTATTAGTTTTTTTTATCCGAGCCATTATAATTTGTCCGTTGAGGATGCACCAGCAAATACCTATAGTTGCCGCACTTCCTGAGCCGGAACGAAAAGCAGTTTGAAATTTAAGCGTTTACGCGGGGTTTTGAACAGCTTTTGGCTTGTGGTCGTGATGTTGTGTTTGCAATTGGTCTGACGATTTTCGGACCAGGTAGCCTGTCTACCGTAGTATTCCTGAAGATTTACCCTGTCTGTCCATAGTGATATTAGTAGCACCGCAAATTGCGGTGCTTTTTTTTGCCTGAAACTTACTGGCCCATTTCGACCATCTCTTTTACATCAGAACGGTTAATCTGCTGTTTGTTGCCGTTAGCATCTTTGTAGCTGATCATCCCGGTATCAGTATCGACGACAGGTTTGCCATCGGCGACGATAGTCCGGCCATCATTGGTATGCATCACATAGTTGCTGGAACAGGCAGCCAGAGCGAAAGTCATGGCACAGGCGGCCATAATAGCAGCGAATTTTTTCATCTTTATATCTCCTTGCAGATAGTAATGCGATAAACCACCCGAGGGGCACGACCAGAGGGCGAAAATCGAGTAAATTGCCTGTCTGGAGGTCGCTTATTTGCGGGTAATAGTTTAAACCTTGCATAATTCAGGATAACTCGCTTTTCCAACATTGCCAGGAAAGTGCCTGTTATTCAGAGTGGTCCTGTCAAGAACCGCACCAATCCATCATTCGTGTCGAGGAGAGTATGACGTCATTCACCCCCGCTCAGTTTCGCCAGCAGTTCCCCGCGCTGGCCGATGCCGGAATCTACCTCGACAGCGCCGCCACCACGCTGAAGCCACAGGCGGTGATAGAGGCTACCCAACAATTTTACAGCCTGAGCGCCGGAACCGTGCACCGTAGCCAGTTTGCCGCCGCGCGGGAGCTGACCGAACGGTATGAGAATGCTCGCAGTCAGGTCGCCACCCTGCTGAATGCCCCTGCAGCCAGCACGATTGTCTGGACGAAGGGCACAACCGAGGCGATAAACCTCGTCGCTCAGGGGTATTTCCGTCCCCGCCTGCAGGCCGGGGATGAGATCATCGTCAGTGAAGCTGAACACCATGCCAACCTGGTGCCGTGGCTGATGGTGGCGGAACAGACCGGCGCGAAAGTGATCAAATGGCCGCTGGGTGAAGATCTGCTGCCCGACATTGCCCTGCTTCCGCCCTTACTCACTTCACGCAGCCGTTTGCTGGCACTGGGACAGATGTCGAACGTCACCGGTGGCTGTCCGGATCTGGCCCAGGCCATTACTCTGGCCCACCAGGCTGGCGCGAAAGTGATGATCGACGGTGCGCAGGGTGTGGTTCACGCTCCACCGGATGTGCAGGCGCTGGACATTGATTTTTATGCTTTCTCAGCCCACAAACTGTATGGTCCGATGGGCACTGGTGCACTGTATGGCAAACCTGAGCTGCTTGAAGAGATGCAGCCGTGGCAGGGCGGAGGAAAAATGCTGTCAGCTGTCACTTTTGAGGGCTTTACGCCGCAGCCGGTGCCGTGGCGCTTTGAGGCGGGTACGCCCAATGTGGCGGGAGTGATAGGGCTCAGCGCGGCGCTGACCTGGCTGGCAAAGCTGGACGTGGTCCAGGCTGAGCGCTGGAGCTGCGGGCTGGCCGATCTGGCCGAAGAGCGCCTTTCCGCCCTGCCTGGTTTCCGCAGTTTCCGTGCCAGCCGTTCCAGCCTGCTGTCGTTTGATATTGCCGGCATGCATCACAGCGATGTGGTCACGCTGCTGGCGGAAAGTGGCATTTCGCTGCGGGCTGGCCAGCACTGTGCTCAGCCACTGTTACAGGCACTAGGCGTCAACGGGACGTTGCGCGCCTCATTTGCGCCTTATAATACGCTTAACGATGTTGAGGCGCTGGTCAACAGCATGACCCTCGCCCTGGACCTGCTGGCAGAGTAATGATGACTTATTTATTTGCACCCCATCCGTTTGGCGACCTGATTACTGCCGACGGCCTGAAACAAAAATTCTCAGCATTGACGCAGTGGGAAGACCGCTATCGTCAGCTGATCATGATGGGCAAACAGTTCCCTGCCCTGCCAGAAGAGCTGAAAACGGCAGAGATTGAGCTGAGCGGCTGTGAGAATCGCGTCTGGCTGGGGCATCAGCAGCTGGCCGATGGCAGCCTGCATTTCTATGGCGACAGTGAGGGTCGCATCGTACGGGGATTGCTGGCTGTGTTGCTGACGGCAGTTGAAGGTCAACAACCTGCCGCGCTGCTGCAGCAGGATCCGCTGGCCCTGTTTGACCATCTGGGGCTTCGCAACCAGCTCAGCGCGTCACGCAGTGCGGGCCTGACAGCGCTGGCCGATGCGGTGATGAAAGCCGCCAGACAAACAAGCGGGAAATCGGTGTTGTGAGCTGGCCGCCAGGTTATGGCGATGAATTTCGCCGGACAGATTAGCGACGAGCCGCTTTAGCCATTATCTTTTTCAACATGTGCGAAACAGCAACGAAGCCAAAGGTGGCGGTGACCATGGTCGCCGCACCAAAACCTGAAGCGCAGTCCATGCGCTTTGGCCCCTGCGCCGTACTGCGTGAAGCACAGACCGATCCGTCCGGCTGCGGGTACATCAGCGCTTCCGTAGAAAACACACAGTCGATTCCCAACTTCCCTTTGCTGTTTTTCACAATGTTGAAATCGTGCTTCAGGCGCTCACGCAGCCTGGCCGCCAGCGGATCCTGAATCGTTTTCGCCAGGTCGGCGACCTGGATCTGGGTGGGATCGATCTGCCCCCCAGCGCCGCCGGTGGTCACCAGCGGGATCTTATTGCGGCGGCACCAGGCCAGCAGCGCGGCTTTTGGCCGAACGCTGTCGATAGCATCAATCACGTAAGTGAAACCGGCCCCCATCAGTTCAGCCGTATTTTCTGCGGTAATAAAATCGTCGACGCAGGTCACGTTGCATTCCGGGTTGATCGCCAGAATACGCTCCGCCATCACTTCGGTCTTCGCCTGCCCCACCGTCTCTTTCAGCGCGTGGATCTGGCGGTTGGTGTTAGTCACGCAGACATCGTCCATGTCGATCAGGGTGATAGCGCCAATGCCGGTTCGCGCCAGCGCTTCCGCCGCCCAGGAGCCCACGCCGCCAATACCGACCACGCAGACATGCGCCTCAGCGAAAAGCTGCAGGGCTGGCTGTCCATAGAGACGGGCGGTGCCGCCAAAGCGTTGCAGCCAGGCGTCAGAGAGAGAAGTCATGCTATACCTCAGAATTCAACTGCGGGCTGGCTGAGCAGCCCACATGACGGTTACTTTTGCGTTAACAGTGCCGGGCCGCCCGTGCTGTTTTGTGCAGAGGAGAAGATCGGCGTGCCTGCGCCGGGTGCCGTTTTCAGCACCCAGACGCGGCCATAGTGATTGAACCAGCCCGCCATATGACCGGCATCCGGGCCGATCCCCTGGTAGATATCAAAATGCTGGCCCTTGATAGCGCCACCCACGTCGAGGGAAACCATCATGCGCATCTCATATTTCCCGGTAAATTTACCTTTAATGTCCAGTAGCGGCACTTCAGCCAGCAGGACGGTGCCAGGCGGGATCAGTGAACGATCGGCGGCAACTGAGGCTTTGGCAATCAGCGGCACGGCGCTGGCCCCCCGCACCGGGGCGAAGTTTTCGGGTTTAAAGAACACAAAGGAAGGGTTCTGTTCCAGCAGCTCGCGCACTTCTGCCGGGCTGTGCTCATCACCCCACTGGCGAATGGCCTGCATCGACATCTCTTCGCGCTTCACTTCACCGCGGTCAATTAACACCTTACCGATGCTGCGGTAGGGGTGGCCGTTTTTCCCACCATAGCCAAAGAACATCAGCGGACGGCCATCGCCATAATCAACATAGCCGCTGCCCTGCACGTCCATAATGAAGTTGTCCATCAGAGAGTTGCTGTAACCGATAACGTAACGGTTATCCAGCGCGCCGCTGTAGATTTCCGCCCGGCTTGGCAGACGACGCTTGCCGCGAGGAGGCATACGGTATAAAGGATACTGGAACTCACCCTGTCGGGTGTAGCGGGCCTCGATCACCGGCGTGTAGTAACCGGTGAACTGCACGTTGCCGTAGTTATCGGTCCCTTCCATCTGATAGGCGTCCAGGCCGAACTGGCGCAGCTGGCGGGTATCACCTCCGGCCATCAGCCAGCTCTTGATCGCACTGTAAGTGGTAATCTGCCGGGAGTACATAGCGGGCGAAGCGTACTGAATTTCCGACACCTGGTCGGCAAAATCTTTGCCATTGACCGGACGCCCTTTGGCATTGGGCTGATTCACCAGCCCCAGCGGCTGATCCAGCTTGCCATCCTTATACTGCTGGCCGCGATCGGTAGGTTTTGAGGAACATCCCGCCAGCAGGGCGATAAACACCCCGGTAATTACATACTTCGCCCAACTTCCTTTCATTACGGTGCCACCTTTCTGCGTAATTGCTGGCCGAAGATAGCAAAGCCAACGGGAGATTTAAACGTGCTGAAGGTAAAGATCGCTGGTACTGCTGCAACATTAAAGGATATGAGGAAGAATTGAGCAGTAAGCGCTATTTTAACAACTTTATCGCAGAAAGGGGTTGCAACCAAACTCACTCAGAGTATAGTGCGCTTCCACAGACGCGGGATGGAGCAGCCTGGTAGCTCGTCGGGCTCATAACCCGAAGGTCGTCGGTTCAAATCCGGCTCCCGCAACCATTTCTCCCCGGAGAATGTCTGTGAACAGCAAGACCTGTTGTGACGGAAGCAACAGTATATCGGACGCGGGATGGAGCAGCCTGGTAGCTCGTCGGGCTCATAACCCGAAGGTCGTCGGTTCAAATCCGGCTCCCGCAACCACTCTTCTCACGGAAGAGTGATACAGCAAGACCTGTTGTGACGGAAGCAACAGTACCACGGACGCGGGATGGAGCAGCCTGGTAGCTCGTCGGGCTCATAACCCGAAGGTCGTCGGTTCAAATCCGGCTCCCGCAACCAACTTAACACCTTAACGGGTGTTTTTTTGTTTCTGGCGTTTGAAAATCTGCACCAGCCCCTCTGAAACCCCGTCCAGGCGAGTCACTGCCCGCCCGGATGCAGCCGCTATTTTCTGGGTGCCAACGTCGCGCCTTTCGCAAAATAGGCTTTAATCCCGGCGAGGATCGCCTCAGCCACCTGATGCTGGTAATGAGGGGTGCGCAGTTTACGCTCCTCTTCCAGATTGCTGATAAAAGCCGTTTCCACCAGGATCGACGGAATATCCGGTGCCTTCAGTACCGCAAACCCGGCCTGATCCACCGTTTTCTTATGCAGATGATTCACTCTGCCCAGTCGCGACAGCACCTCTTTACCGAACTTCAGGCTGTCATTGATGGTCAGGCTCTGCACCATATCGAACATGGTATGGTCAAGATAGCGGTCACCGCTCATGCTCACGCCGCCAATCAGATCGGATTCGTTCTGCGTCTGTGCCAGAAAACGCGCGGCAGTACTGGTGGCCCCTTTAGTGGAGAGCGCAAAGACGGAGGAACCTCGTGCGGCGCGATTGGTAAAGGCATCAGCATGAATGGAAATGAACAGATCGGCACGCAGCTTACGGGCTTTGGCCACCCTTACCTTCAGCGGAATAAAGACATCTTCATTGCGGGTCATATACGCCCGCATATTGGGCTGTTTGTCGATCAGCGATTTCAGCCGCCGGGCAATTTTCAGCACGATGTCTTTTTCACGCGTCTTATTCTTTCCTGTTGCTCCGGGATCCTCACCGCCATGCCCCGGATCGAGCATAATGACTATCGGGCGATCTTTCCCGGCTCTGCCAGGTAGCGGAGCCCTGGCCGGCTGATCCTTATCGAGATTGCCTTTATTGTAATCCTCCAGTAACGCCAGCAGCGGATCGTCTTCATGGTCATAACTTTTGCCCTGTGCCGGATACAAATCCAGCACCAGGCGATGTTTAATCCCGGCCACCGGAGCCAGCGTAAAGACCCTGGGCGAGACGTTTTGCTTCAGCTCCAGCACCAGCCGCACCGTGTTTTTGTCGAACTGACCAACGCGCGCATTTTTGATGTAGGGATCGTCACTGCGCACCAGGTTTCCCACCTTGCTCAGCACGTGATTCAGGTGCAGATTTTCAATATCCACCACCACCCGCTCGGGGGTACTCAGTGCGAACTGGTGGTATTTCAGCGGGGTAGTGGATTCGAGCGTTAAGCGGGAATAGGTCGAAGAAGGCCAGATGCGGATGGCGACCACATGGCTGGCGGCCGCGAAGCCGACTTTACTGACGCTGAGCAGCAGCACTGCCCCGGCGCTTTTTAACCACCGGCGTCGGTCTGGCGAAGGTAAATCTGACATGCCACTCCAATCTGATTGCTGTTTTTTTAGGGAAAATAAAGCCAAATAACTACCAAGTTTGAAAACTTTAGCGAATCCTGCTGGCGGTGTCACCTGGAAATAGCCCGGCTAATGAGCCAGATAAGGTCTTTTTCACGCTACAGTTAAAGAGAGGCGTGACGAATTGCCCCTTGCGCCTGAGCCATAAAAGAATAAAAATACACTTTTAGCGAATAATAATTCATAGAGGGTTAGCCGTGAAGGAACGGAGTACCGAGCTGGTTCAGGGGTTTCGCCATACCGTCCCCTACATCAATGCCCACCGTGGTAAAACGTTTGTCATTATGCTGGGTGGTGAAGCCATTGAGCATGAGAACTTTTCAGGCATCGTCAATGATATTGGCCTGCTGCACAGCCTGGGCATCCGCCTGGTGGTGGTGTACGGTGCACGGCCGCAAATCGACGCCAACCTGGCTGAACATCAGCTGCAACCGGTGTACCACAAGCACACCCGCGTGACGGATGCCCAGTCACTGGAGCTGGTAAAGCAGGCTGCAGGGCGTTTGCAGCTGGATATCACCGCCCGCCTGTCGATGAGCCTCAACAACACTCCCCTGCAGGGCGCGCACATTAACGTGGTAAGCGGAAACTTTATCATCGCGCAGCCGCTGGGTGTGGATGATGGTGTGGACTACTGCCACAGCGGACGCATTCGCCGCATTGATGAAGAAGCAATCCATCGCCAGCTCGACAGCGGTGCCATCGTGCTGATGGGGCCGGTGGCGGTTTCCGTCACCGGCGAGAGCTTTAACCTGACCTCGGAAGAAGTCGCCACCCAACTGGCCATCAAGCTGAAGGCAGAAAAGATGATCGGCTTCTGCTCCGAACAGGGGGTGACCGACGCCGAAGGGAATATCCTCTCCGAGCTGTTCCCCAATGCAGCCCATCAGCGTATTGAAGAGCTTGAAAACGGTGATGACTATCTTTCCGGCACGGTTCGTTTCCTGCGTGGGGCGGTAAAAGCCTGCCGCAGCGGCGTGCGCCGTAGTCACCTGATCAGCTATCAGGAAGACGGCGCCCTGCTGCAGGAGCTGTTCTCCCGTGACGGTATTGGTACACAAATCGTGATGGAGAGCGCCGAGCAGATCCGCCGCGCCACCATCAATGATATCGGCGGCATTCTGGAATTGATCCGCCCGCTGGAACAGCAGGGTATTCTGGTGCGCCGCTCGCGCGAACAGCTGGAGATGGAGATCGACAAGTTCACCATTATCGAGCGCGATAATCTGACCATCGGCTGTGCGGCACTTTATCCGTTTCCTGAAGAGCAGATTGGTGAGATGGCCTGCGTGGCGGTGCATCCGGATTACCGTAGCTCATCGCGTGGGGAAGCTTTACTGGAGCGCGTAGCACTGCAGGCATGCCAGATGGGGTTGAAAAAGCTGTTTGTGCTGACCACTCGCAGTATTCACTGGTTTCAGGAGCGTGGCTTTACGCCGGTTGATATTGAGCTGCTGCCGGAGAGCAAAAAGCAGATGTACAACTATCAGCGCCGCTCCAAAGTGCTGATGGCCGACCTGCGCCATGCCCGGCTCGCCTGAGGCAAGGAGAGCCTTCAGCGCTCAGTGAATGCGCTTTAGCCGCCAGGCAAAGACTAACGTTCTCCATGCTGAGCACGTTGCCGTGCCTGTTTTATTTCAGACTCTGCCCCGCAGCAGGTATTCCATTCATTTCGCGGGGCGGGCGCTGTGTTCAGGTAGCCTCTCCCGATAACGCTTCAGCAAATCACCGCCATATCCCTGGGTTGCCGCGCTACCTGCCGCTCAGGGCAAAATTAATTTATTCGTGATCCTTATCTGCTTCCGTTCAGGCGCCCCCCTGACACCACCGTCTCTGATAACTGATTCAGATTTTGAGCGGCTGGATCAGCATAAAAGTGCCGGACACATGATAGCCAGTAACAGACTGTTTTCTGGCAATGGTGTTGTAATAGAGGTAATACAGGATCATCAGTATCGTGACGGTCAGCGCAACAACACGCAGAATTTTCCGGCATTCAAACAGGCAAACAGAGATCAGTACAGGTTCGACCTGCAGAAGATAATTCGCCAGTCGCCCACCGGAGGCATAATCCTGCAGAGCCATTCTCAGCCCGCTGCCAAGAGCGAAAGTCAGCACCAGAACGTAAAAAAAAGCGAATTTTTCAGGCGCATTTTTTTTCATCCGGTCATTCAGAAGCAATACACTGTAAATAAAAACAAACAGGATATTTTTAAGGTTAGACAGGGTGAAAATTCCCTGCTCCTGCGCCGACTCCCGATCGGCATACCCCATCGCTCGCTCCCCCAGTGTTCCAAGGTGGGATGCGACAAAGCTAATCACCGCCTGGCTCCCCAGCAGAGACAGCGGAATGCAGATCAGCACAATAACGGCCGGAATATATTTATTTTTTTTAAGGAACAGTGCCACCGGGATCAGCAAAGCGATGATTGCCGTGGCATGGCTGATAAAAGAGAGAAACAGTAGCCATGCCGCCCCTGGTTTATGCCTGTTGCTGAGATGATAGAGGAAGCCCAGAAAAAAAGCGGAGCTGAGGCCGAAGCGGATCTGGTTCAGGTCTTTATTAATAAACAGATGGGCTGAATACACGGCCAGTGCAACGATCGGTAGCGGCGAAAGCTTTCTGAAATAGTGTGCATTAACGCAGACGGAGAGGGTGCAAAAAGTAAAGATAAACACATCGGCATTGGAGGTGAATACTCTTACCAGACAGGCAATCAGAAAAATGGCTGGCTCATAGCGAAACTGATCTACTGCTTTTTCCAGCCCCTGAATAGTGATTTTAGCGCTAAACTCATGGAAAAAACGCCTGTACTGATAATCATCCATACCCGTATTAACATCGCGAATCCCCCCGAAAGTAAAAATGACGCACACCACGATGAAGTAGAGATATATCCTCAGCCATCTTGTTCTTTCATTCTTGATTAGGAACACTTCCAGGACGCCCAGTGCGCAAACGGACAGGCTGATAATCCAGTACATTTCCATTTTCTTTTCTTTCCATGAAAAAAAAGAATTTATAGCATATCAGTGAACGATAAAAACAGGCATAAAGTCTTAATTAACTGACAACTAATGGAAGAGGTATTTAAAAAAGGGAAAATACCCTCACCCAAAATCCTTTTCGGGAAATATGAATAAAAGAATTTAATAACGAATAAAATCAGTCGTCATTTTTATTCCTCAAGCCGCTCCACCAGACCACTGCGGCGCAGAATCCGCATCTTCACCGCATTGTTAAATACGGCACTGTCTGCATATAAAGTCAGACGCTGTTTTGCACGGGTGATGGCGGTATACACCAGTTCACGGGTCAGTACCGGCGTGAACTGGCCTGGCAGCACCAGCAGGGTATGATTGAATTCTGAGCCTTGTGATTTATGCACGGTCATGGCAAAAGCAGTATCGTGCGGCGGTAAACGGCTTGGCTGTACCGCTTTGATGCTGCCATCTGGCAGCGGAAAGAACACCTTTAGCGTTCCCTCGGCATCATTCATCGCAATACCAATGTCGCCATTAAACAACCCCAGCGCGCTGTCATTACGGGCTATCATCACCGGGCGACCGACATACCATTTACCGCTGGTACTGGCACGCTGGATCAGCCTTTTCTTCTGTAGCGACGCCTCAATGCGTTCGTTAAGGCCCATCACACCGAATGGCCCTTCGCGCAGCGCGCACAACAGCTGGAAACGGCCAAAAGCCTCAATAACCTGCTCCGGCATTGCGTCCTGACGCAGCGCCAGCAGATAGTCCTGGTAGCCTGCGACGCAGCTGTCCAGCAGGTGCTGGTACTGCTCGCTGCTGCTCAGTGAGAAGCGTTCAATATCGCTGAATCCTGCAGCAAAGACTTTCTCCACCTGACGGATGTCACCGGCATTCACTGCCCGCGCCAGCTGCCCGATCCCGGAAGAAGTATCAAAGCGGTAGCTTTGACGTAACAGACAGATGCTGTCCCGCACCGCAGGGGCGAACGGATCTTCATTTCCGGCAACCACACAACCGGTAAGCCGCATCAGCTCTTCAGCCCTCTGCTTGCTGTAACCTGCTTCAGCGCAGCGGCAGATATCGCCCAGCACCGCGCCAGCTTCCACCGAAGCCAGCTGGTCGCGGTCGCCGAGGAAAATGACCCTTGCCTGCGGAGGCAGTGCGGCAATCAGGTTGGCCATCATCGGCAAATCGACCATTGAGGCTTCGTCCACGATCAACAAATCCAGATGCAGTGGGTTACCTGAGTGATAACGCATCCGCTGACTGCCTGGTACGGCACCGAGCAGCCGGTGTAAGGTCGTGGCCTCGGATGGAAAACGCTGCTTTTCAGCCTCGCTGACCTCCAGCTGCTGCAGGGCTTTGCCCAGCGACTCCGTCAGACGCGCGGCCGCTTTTCCTGTCGGCGCGGCAAGACGAATACGCAGATTCCCGGCGGAGAGCTCCAGCAGTGCAGCGAGCAGTTTCGCAACAGTGGTGGTTTTTCCGGTACCCGGCCCACCGGAAATCACCGCAATCTGGCGGGTGATAGCGACCGCCGCGGCAATTTTCTGCCAGTTTTCAGGCTGCTGGCCGAAATGGCGATCCAGCGCGGCCCGCAGGCGGCTTTCATCGAAACCGGTCAGCGGCGCATCTTTAATGATAAATCGCGCGACCTGCCCTTCCGACTGCCACATCCGGTGCAGATAGAGGCGCTGCTGATGCAACACCAACGGCGTTGCACGGGAACCATCACTCACCGCCTCAGCGGCCGGCAGGAGCGTGTACCAGTCCGGCTCCCCGGCCATCTGCCAGAGCTGACGGGCAAGCTCAGGATGACGTCCGCCAAATAACTGCTGTTCCGTAAACCAGGCCAGAGGCAGGCAGACATGCCCTTCCCCGGCCTCAGCGCTGACACAGGCAGCCGCCAGCATCAGCGCGGGCTGGTCAACACCGGCAACCATACGGGCAAACTGGATGTCCAGAGAACGCAGCAGCCGCTGGTCACAGGCCGCCATCAGCAACTCAGCCATCCCACTCATTGTTCTTCCCCATCTTGACCAGCAAACAGTGCATCCAGCGCGGCCACAAACTCTGCCTCCGGCCGGGTGCGATATACACCATTGTCACTGGCAGTGCCGTCCACGCCACGCAGAAACAGATAAATAACGCCGCCAAAATGCTGCTGATAGTCGTAATCCGCCAGGCGGTGCCGCAGATAGCGGTGCAGCGCCAGCGTGTAAAGCTGATATTGCAGATCGTACCGATGCGACTGCATGGCCTGTGCCATTGCCGCCTGAGTGTAATCCTCGCCCGACTCGCCCAGCCAGTTTGATTTGTAATCCAGCAGGTAATACTTTTCCTGCCAGCAGAACACCAGGTCGATAAACCCCTTCAGCATCCCGACGACCCGCTGGAAATTCAGCGGCGGACACCCTTCCGACAGCGGGTCATAGCGGCGCATCAGCTTATCGAGGCTGTCGGCACTCAGCAGGCGTTGGATCGGCAGATAAAATTGCAGTTCAACCTGGCGGCTGGCGTCCGGGAGCTGGCTAAGGCTGAGAGTGCCATCCAGCGGCGTTTTCAGCACGCGCTCCAGCCACGTTTTCATCACCGGCAGCCAGGCGGGATCGTGCCCCTGCGCGGCCAGCTGTTCGCCAAGCCACTCCTCCCCGATGGGTTGGGTGAAATCCAGCTCTTCAAACAGGCCGTGTAGAAACGTCCCCGGCGCGGCTCCACGCGGGAAGGTATGTGGTGTGAGCAGGGCAACCTGCTGGCTTTGTCCCTCGCCTGCCGCGTCCACATCCAGGCGGGGCAATAACTCATAGGTCACGGAGTGGCCCTGCTGCTGCAAGCCTGAGTAACTGGTCACCCGCCAGTCGTCGCGCAGCGGGCGGGATATTTTCTGGCTGGTGAGTTCAGGCAGTACGGCCTGCACAGGCTGCCAGGGTTCGCTCTCAGCTGCCCCCGCTACCGTGACCACCACCGCGTCATTTTCCAGCGCCAGCAGGTGCTCACGCAGTTGAGTGGCATCAGCGGCTTCTCCACGCTGAATCAGATAGCCAACCGCGCTGTGATGGAGATCGCTGGCACCCTCTTTTTTCCGGTTGCCCTTCACCAGGGGCGCAATGCCCACGCTGCAGTGCCAGACCGAGCGGGTCAGGGCTACGTAAAGCAGGCGCAGATCTTCCGCCAGCCGCTCCTGCTCTGCCAGTTCAATACTTTCGGCATCGTCGCGTAAATCCAGCAGAGCCTGGAAGCTCTGCCGGTCGTGATAGATCCCCTGTCCGGCCTCGCGGTAGTGAGCGACAAAAGGCAGCCAGACCAGCGGATACTGTAAGCCTTTGGATTTGTGGATGGTGACAATCTGTACCAGATGGCGGTCGCTCTCCAGCCGCAACTGTTGGCTGGCCGACTGACCGTTAGGCTGCGCCACTTCCTGCGCCAGCCAGCGCACCAGAGCATGTTCGCTGTCGAGCTGCGCGGAGGCCTCTTGCAGCAGCTCGCCAAGGTGCAGCAGATCGGTCAAACGACGCTCTCCGTTTTCCGACGCCAGCAGGTTTTCAGCTATCTCCCGGTGCACCATCAGCTCACGCAGCATGGGCAGTACGCCACGCTTCAGCCAGCGCTGCCGGTAGCGGTCGAATTCATCCACCAGTGCATCCCACTGCCGCTCATCCTGGCTCAGTGCTTCCAGCGTCAGCGCATCCAGACCAAAGATGCTGGTCGCCAGCGCACTGCGTAAAATTCGTTCCTGTTCAGGGGCAAGAACCGCCTGCAGCAGCCACAGCATTTCGCGGGCTTCCGGTGTGGTGAACACGCTGTCGCGGTTGGAGAGATAAACGGACGGAATGTTGAGGCCATTCAGCGCCTCACGCATGACCGAGGCTTCGCCCCGGCTGCGGACCAGAATGGTGATATCTGAGGCCTGAACCGGACGAAGCTTATCCCCTTTACCAATCAGTGCAGTTCCCTGCTGCCCGGCGGTCAGCCAGCGGCAGATATCCGCCGCGCACTGGCGGGCCATAAATTGTTGGTAATCACTTACCCCCACCCCCTCGCCGGGCTGTAACCAGAAGCGCAACGCGGGCTGTGCCTCTCCGGCAACCATAAAGCGCAGTGCCGCATTCGGCCCGGCTGGCTGCACGGCAATAAACGGGATCTCATTGAACAGGAAAGGATTTTCCAGGCGGCTGAACAGCTGATTGACGCTGTTAACCATTGCCGGAGACGAGCGCCAGTTTGTCTCAAGCGTATAGTGGGCACTAACTTCGCTACGCGCTTTCATATAGGTGAAGATGTCCGCACCGCGAAAGGCATAAATTGCCTGCTTAGGGTCGCCGATCAGCAGCAGCGCATTGTCAGGCTGGCGCGCATAAAGCGTGCGGAAGATACGATACTGCTGTGGGTCCGTGTCCTGGAATTCATCGATCAGCGCAACCGGGTAGCGCGCCCGAATTGCTGCGGCCAGCGCCTCTCCGCCGGGCTGCTGCAGGGCGCTGTCCAGCCTGCCCAGCAGGTCGTCGAAGCCCAGCAGTGCGTTGAGCTGCTTCTCTTTCTGCGTGGCGAAACGAATTTCACTGAGGGCACGGGCAATCACCAAATCGCGCAGTGACAGCGGCTGCGCGAGAAAATGGTCAATCTGATCAAACAAGGGGTGCTGAGGCGGCTGTCCTTTTTTGGTTTTCTCCAGCAGTATGCGCTGGCCAAAGCGCTCCAGCTCCTTCGGAAAGGCATAGTCGGCCGTCTCTTCCTGCGCCCACTGCGTCAGCTTTTCCAGCCAGTTTGGTAAGTGCTTACTGCTGTAACTACGCTTATCCACGCCTGACAGGGCAATCAGATCGTACAGATTTCCCGCCGCCAGCCATGCGGCTTTCAGCTGGTCAATCTGCGCGATAATTTTCTCATGGCGTTCCGCAAAGGTTTCCTGCAGGTCTGGCGGATATTTCAGCGACGGGGCTTCACCGTTCAGCCAGGGTGAGAGCGTTGCCAGCAGCTGCTCCGGCCCCTGCCACATCTGAGTCATCACCCGGGCAATCGGCAGCGGCAGCGGGTAGCAGTTGCGACGCCAGAAGTCAGCCGCTGCCTGGCGCCGCAGGGGGAGCTCATCCTCAATCAGTTGTTGCTCAAACAGCATACCGGACTCAAACGCATTGAGATTGAGCATGCGCTGGCAAAAGCCGTGGATGGTAAATATTCCCGCATCGTCCATCTGCCGTTCAGCAGCCAGCAGCTGAGCGGCGGCCTGCGGCAAATCACCGATCTCCTGCAGCAACTGGCTCAGCATGCCATCGGCAGAGTGCCCCCTGACGCAGGCAATACGCAGCTGGTGTATATTCTCGCGGATACGACCACGCAGTTCTGCCGTGGCCGCCTCAGTAAATGTCACCACCAGGATCTCTTCAACCGCCAGCGGCCGGGCATAAGCTGCTTCACCGCCCAGCCCCAGCAGCAGCCGCAGATAGAGCAGCCCGATAGTAAACGTTTTTCCGGTGCCCGCCGAAGCCTCGATAAGCCTTTCACCCTGCAGCGGTAGCGTCAGGGGATCAAGGCGCTGGGCTGCTCCTGTCATGGCTTATCACTTTTCACCGGGAAGGAACGCTGCAGTTTCGACACTTCCTGCCAGGTGGTAAAGCCTTTCGGCGCAGCGTAATCCGCCTTGTCATGCTGACTGCCTGAAATCTGCGACAGCAGCATCAGGCCCTGCGGAGCAATCACCGCATCGTGGAAGAAAGTGGCCAGCTTTTCTGGCGTCAGCGCCTGGATCTGCACAATCACTTTGGCGCGCGTGTCGAAACTGTAGTTCTCACGGTTAAAGTCTTTGCTGAAACGTCCTGCCTCTTCATCCAGCGTTTGCGGACGCTGCTTCAGTTCGTTGATCATTGCCGCCTGATACTGAGCAAAATCTTCTTTACTCATCTCACGCAGGCGCTGCTCGGCGGTCGGATAGAACGCCTGGAAACGGGTCAGCAGGTAAGCCGGCTGCCTGACGTTACTCTGCAGCAGGAAGCCAATCCCCCACTGACGCCCGACCGGCATCTGGAAGGAGAACACCGCGTAACCCAGCTGTTCTTCCGTCCGCAGCTGATTGTAAAACCACGGCTGAATAATCTGGCTGAGCATGGCGCTGCTGGCAACGCTGGTATATTCCTCGTAGCCCAGCGGGATATACAGTGCGGCCAGCGCGGAATCGGTGCTGCTGCCAGCCTGCTGCAGATTGGCTGAGGTTTTCCTGTCGATAGAGAGATACTGGCTGTGCCACCAGCTTTCGCCCGCGCAGTTCAACTGGGCTTTAAGATCACTGGCCAGCGATTTTGTGCTGTCTGCCGTCATGTTACCGACCACCATCATCTGCGGGGTGGCATTCTCCAGCAGCATTTTGCGGTAAGCGTTCAAATCCTGCAGGGTGATATCAGGAACCAGTTTACGGCGCTCTGCACGCTGGGTATAAGGCAGCTGTGACAGCATCTGCGCCGGCTGGATTGCCAGCTCAAAGGCTTTGCCTTTTTCTGCGGCATCCAGCTGCTGAAGGTACCAGGATTTTGCCTGATCCAGCTGCTGCTGCGTTGGCTGGTAAGTGGCATAGCTTTTCAGTAACGCTTTCATCAACTCCGGCAGATGCTGTGTAAAGCCGCTGGCGTTGAAGGTTACGCCATCATCTTCACTGGTGGAGAAACTGATGCCGCCGACGGAGGCCTGCGAGTTCAGTTCATCCAGCGCCAGACCCGCCAGATAATCATTCAGGCCATAGAGCACCTGATTTTTCGCCGTACTCATCGTCTCTTTGTTTCGCAGCGAGAGCGTAATATTGGCTTTGGGATCGTCAGCATAGTACTGGCTTGGCATATAGAACACGCGCAGGCCGGGCTGGTTAACCAGCTCTTCCGGATGGTCGTACTTGTGATCGGGTTTAATCAACGTGAAGTCGTCCGGAATATAAGGATTGAGCACCGGCAGCGACAGGGCGATTTTATCGCTGGCGGTCTGCCAGTCGGCAAAACGCTGTGGGCTGATGGTATCCACCTGATAAGGCGCATTCACGAAGTAAGCCATCCTGTTATGCGGCTCGTCCGGACTGATAAACCAGATGCGGGCATTTTGTGGCGTCATACCGTCCAGCCGGGCCTTGATTGCCGCCGGGTCATACCTGTCAGCGATATAAGGCGCATCCAGCGTGTCGGCAACCGGCACTCGCAGCATGGTGTCAGCCAGCCACTCGATATAATCCATATCGCGGGTAATGGACGGGTAGCGGAAGTCCAGATTCAATACGCGCGCCACCTCATCAAAATAGCGCTTGTCGATCCCCTCGCTGCGCAGCTTATTCAGATAGCTGAATACTGCTGCAATTACTTCATCGCGATTAGCCTGCCCTTTATCGGTTAGCGAAACGGAGAGGGAAAATACCCCCCCGTTACGGTCAATCACCGGATCGGCTCCGGCATCAATTGAGTCGGCCAGGCCATGGCTTTGCAGCCAGTCGGACAGGGTGTTTTTGCTGCGGTTGCCGATCAGGTAAGCAATCAGCGTGTCGGTTTTGCTGCGGAATTTGTCGCTGTTATTTTCGATACGGAATTCAATTTTCAGCTGCTTACGCGGCTGGGCAGGCACGTAGTGGATAATGATGCCTTTCTGCTTATTGGTCACCACCGGCACGGTGATATCCGGCACGGTGGCATTACGATTCTCAACACGACCAAAGGTGTTGGCAGCGATTTTCTGCAGTTCTTCCAGGGGCTTGCTGCTGTAAATCACCGCTTTCATCAGGTTCGCGGAATAGTAACGGTGGTAAAACCCTTTCAGTGCCTCATGCAGATTGCTGTCCGGTTTGTCCTTCAGCGTTCCCAGATTGCCGCCGGAGAAGAGTGAACCAGGGTGTTCAGGGTTAAGCGTTTCTGCTCCAACCTGCGCCATGCGCAGACCGTCACGTGAGCGGGCCATGGTCAGTTCAGCATTCACCGCATGGCGTTCACGGTCCGCATTGACCGGGTCCAGCAATGGCTCGGCAATGGCATCCGCCAGCCGGTCAACCGCAGGCTCCAGCGCGTCATTTTCCACTTCAAGGTAGAAGGCCGTACGGTAAGACGCGGTGCTGGCATTGTGGCTGCCGCCGTGTTTTTTAAGGAATTCAGCGAGGTTATCAGGCTGCGGATAGCGCTTTGACCCCATCAGCAACATGTGCTCCAGGTAATGCGCCAGCCCCTGCTGATTGCGGGGGTTTTCTAACGATCCCACCGGGATGGTCAGGGCCGACAGGGACTTGGTCGCCTGCGGATCGGAAACCAGCAGCACCGTCATGCCGTTATCAAGGCGGATAGCCTGATACTGACGCGGATCTTTTTCACTTTTGCGGATCGTTTCAGGGATCGGCTGCCAGCCTGGTTGCGCCTGAGTCAGTGGACTCCAGAAAGTGACAAGCAGAAACAGAGTGGTGAACCAGACTGCATAACGACGCATTCAAACTCCTCAACGTTCTAATCTTCCGTCAGCCCTGTGCAGTGCACTCAGTGACAGAGGTTTACCCCAGAGAGCTCACTGTCAGCTGTGAGTGATCAGCGAGCAGAAAAAATTCAAAAAAATAAGGTTATAAAGTAACACTACAGGATGTCTGTCTTAATGTCATTCATCTGCAGCAGCGGCAGCAGCCATGCCTCCGCGTTGCCGGTGATCGCCTGAATGGTATCCTCATTCAGAGTGCGGAACAGGCGTGCCAGATAGGGATCGCTGCCCTCACCGTCCCTCTGCATATTTCCCTGCCAGGCCTGTAGCAGCTTGATTCGTGCTTTGGCCTGAGTGGCATCATCGTGCAGAACGGTCCGGGATTTTTCATCGAAGCTGGCCTGCAGCCATGCCCCGCCGGTGCGCGGCAGCAGCAGTAACGGCGCACGCATGCCCTGCCGGTATCCGGCAATGTACCCCTCCAGCCAGACACCCGCCTGCTCCGGTGGCAATGCAGGAAAACGCCACTGGCTCTCTTTACGACCAAACATACGACTTTCGCCGGTGCCGCCCGCCAGAGAGTAAACCAGATGCTCAAGCCAGAGCGCCAGGCCATCAGTGAAATTCAGCTGGCCGGGACGCCAGCGCAGCAGGCCATCATCCTGAACCGCAGGTAACCAGCCATTCAGCTGCAAACCGCCGACCTGCAGGTCGATTTCCTGGCTGCCGGACTCTTTGCGCTGCGTACGGATCTGGCTGGCCAGCTCGTTCATATCTGCCAGCTGGTCCTGCCAGAACAGTTCTCCGTAAGCGCCGTAAGGCAGGTTTCCTGCCGCACGCTGACGATCATACAACGGTTCGGCAGGCTGGTCGTCAATCAGTGAATTAAGCAACTGAGTATTCACCTGGTAGCGGCTCAGATTATCCAGCGCAAACGGCTCTGCATCCGGCAGCTCAGGATCGGACAACAGGAAACTCACCCCCAGCCGCTGGCTGAAGAAGGCACGCACCGGATGGCGCCAGAAACGGACCAGCTGCTCGAAGTTCAGTTCGGTAATTTCCGCTTCCGGCAGCGGCTGCATAAACGGTGGATGCGGCACACCGCTGGCATTAGCTGCTGGCAGCCACTCTGCCGCAAAACTTTGATATTCGGCATGGGGTGAGAAATTCTCCGCCGCAAACGGCATGCGGCTGTGCAGATGGTGGAGATGTTTCTCTACCGCGGCAGCGCTGCTGTCCACATCCCGGTCCCGGTCATCGGGCAGGCAGAAGCTCTGGCTGATATATTCCACCAGTTCACTGACCAGCACCGAAGGAAACCGCTGCGAGTTGTCCTGAATCGTCCGCCCGATATAACTGATATAGAGCTGCTGCTGAGCGGAGTTAAGCGCTTCCAGGAAAAGATACCGGTCATCATCCCGGCGACTGCGATCGCCTTTTTTCGGCTGCTGGCTCATCAGGTCAAAGCCCAGCGGCGGCAGCGTGCGCGGATAAACGCCATCGTTCATTCCCAGCAGACATACCACCCTGAACGGAATGGATCGCATCGGCATCAGAGTACAGAAGTTGACCGGTCCGGCGAGGAAGCGCTGGCTGATCCTCTCCTGATCAAGCCGACCGGCCAGTTCATCACGCAGCAGCGTCAGCGGGATCGCCTGCTGGTAATGCGCCTGAATGCCATAGTTGATCGCCTGCTGCCACTGCTCTTCAATCAGCGCCAGCGCCGCTTCGGTGTCGGCATCCCCGGCGAAAAAGTCATTGAGTAACTCACGGCACAGCGGCAGCCAGCTCTCCAGCCCGCGTGGCTCAGTCAGGCGTTCCCGCCAGCGTCGCAGAAACATCAGCAGTTCAGCCAGGTTCCCTGCCAGCTCGGCAATCAGCCCGCTGGACTCATCGTAGGGCAGGATCCCCTGCCAGTGCCCGGTCTCGCTGTTCATGGCGTAGCCGAGTAGCATTCTTGTCAAACCGAACTGCCAGGTGTGCTGGCCGGTTGGCGGCAGATCCAGATCCCGCACCGTTTCATCATCCAGCCCCCAACGAATACCGGACTCCCCTACCCAATGCCGCAGGCGTCTGAGCCCCTCTTCGTCGACAGAGAAACGCGAGGCAACCGCCGGGACCTCCAGCAGCGCCAGCACCTCTTCCGAGGTAAAGCGGCTGTCCGGCAGGCTGAGCAGGGAGATAAATGCCTTGAGCGCCGGATGCGCCTGGCTGGCACGACGATCAGAAATCGAAAAGGGCAGATAACGTTCGGCCGGAGCATTGCCAAACACAGCCTGGATAAAGGGCGTGTAGGCGTCAATATCAGCCACCATCACAATAATATCTCGCGGGGAGAGGTCAGGATCTTTCGCCATCATCTCAAGCAGCCGATCCTGCAACACCTCCACTTCGCGCTGCGGGCTGTGGCAGAGGTGAATGCTCACCGAGCGGTCGGCAGGGTCGAGAACCCGCTTATTACGGCTGGTTTCCCACTCTTCCTGTTTCAGCCCAACCACCGCCCTGTCTTCCAGCTCCAGCAGGTCATGCTGCAGGCTTTTCAGCAGGGAAACGGGCTCGATATCCACAAAGGCATCAATCTCCTGGCACTCCATTTGCGCCAGCAGGAACAGGTTGTCACGCCCCAGCTTGCCCCAGGAAGCCAGCATAGGGTTACTGAGTTGCTGCTCGCCCGCCTCGTTAAACAGGCCGGAAGCATCCGTCTGGCGAAACAGTGAGCTTTCGCTCTGCTGTTGATAATGCTGACGCCGCCGGCTTTGCAGCTTCGCCAGGAAAGCATAATCCTGAATATCGCCCCAATACTGGCGGCAGGGATTGGTGAACAGCAGATGAATATCAATATGTTTGCCCAGCGCCTGCAGCGCCTGCAGATACACGGGTGGCAGCGCGGAAATCCCGCAGATAAAAACGCGGTCAGGCAGGTTAGTCGGGCGCTCGTGATTATTTTCCAGCGCGGAAATAAAGCGCGAGTAAAGATTAGCGCGGTGCCATTCGGGTTGTCCCAGCTCCCGGGTATACTCCACCAGCGCGGCCCACAGCGGAGCCTGCCACTGCTGTGCCTCGCCCAAATCGGCCACGGTCTGCCCCTTTTCCCAGCTGATCAGCCATTCAGGGCGGTAGACCAGATACTGGTCAAACAGGTCCGCTACGCGTGCGGCAAGCTGGAACAATTTGCGCTTGTCCTCATCGTCAGTGAGGTAGTGTTTGAGCATGGCGAATTCGTCACGTGCCAGCATCCCGGGCAGGATCGCCATCAGCTTCCAGCTCATACCTGACTTGTTAAACGCGCTCTCTTTCGGGATATCCGGCAGCACGCGGACAAACATATCCCAGATAAAGGTGGCGGGCAGCGGGAAGGCGATATTAGCGGCAATGCCGAACTGCTCCGCCAGCGACATCTGCAGCCACTGCGCCATCCCCGGACTTTGCACCAGTACCACTTCCGACTGGAAAGGATCGCGCAGCGGCTGGTTTTCTATCTGCCAGGCCGCCAGCGATTTCAGCAAATCCAGTTGGTTTGAGTGGTAAACGGTAAACATGGTAACTCCTTTTCCGGGAAACGCATTCTGACAGGATACTCTACCCCGTCCGGCCAGCGTAGGAAATGTGCCAACCCTGACCGGATCTGCAAACAGCGTGTTGCCGCCAGGCATATAAATGTCTTTACAGGTGGTGTCAGATCGTCCCGGCGATAACGGCAACAAACATCAAAACGATTTACCGTGCTGTGTTTATCAAGGCTGCAGTACACATGTCCAGCCTCAGCACATTGCCCGCCGTACAGCTTCACTCTCATTGATCATTTAGCGGATCGCAGCGAAGTTGCGACAGGGTGGCTTCCTGTCCACTGCGACTGATCACGCGGGCCGTTACAATCATACAACCCGCAGCATTTTCCTGCGTCAGCGAGGTCTGCCAGCCGGGAGCCTGATAACCTTCAAAACGCTGCCATGCCTGCCGCCAGGCTTCTCTCTGCTGCATCTGCTGCTGAGCCCCTTTTGCCAGCGCCAGCTGATAGTGCATCAGCGCGGTGAAACTGAGGGTAAACAACAGCAGGGCAACCAGCGTTTCCGGCAGGCTGAAGCCACATTGATCATTCATCCGGCTCACATCCCACCTCGTCTGGTAACGGGCAAAAGTCAAGCCAGCCATGGGCAATTTTTTCCAGCGAGCCCACGGTGCTTCTCTCCAGCCACTGATAAAAGGCTATCGTCCCCGATCCGCCGTCTCCCCGCAGCAATACGGGCAGTTTCTCCTGCTCCAGCAGGCATGCTCGCCAGGCCGGTGAAACCAGAGTTTTGCACTGCCAGCCCTGCTGTCCGGGCCACGATTGCTGCTCTCCCCAGGCCAGCGCCGACAAAGCCCGGCTGGCCTGCTGAAAATACTGACGCTCATCCGCCACCAGGCTCAGTGAATCGTCCACCTGACGACGGGTGGCGTTCAGCAACGCAGCGGACATCAGCAGCAGCACAATCACCATGATCATTGCCCCGCTCCCTCGCTCTCTCGTTTCCCACATCCCTGCTGCTCCGGCATTAATACGTTACGGCCGCAGCGCCGCATAGCCCCTCTCCGGCGACGATAAATTTACCGCCGTCACCCAGCTCTCCAGCATCAGGGGATGCTGCGGGAAGGCCAGTGCATAACCGCTCAGCCTGAGGCGTACCTGCGGCCCTGCTCTCACTGCCTGAAACGCGGTGATCATCACGGTCGCCGGGTCGTTAAGTTTCTCCCAGCCACCTGAATCGCACCTCTCCACGCCGCGCTGAGTTTCAAGATTTCCCTCACGCAAACGGAAGCCGTAAAAATCACTGTTCTCATTTTCCACACCTTCCCATTTGCCGTTGCTGTTTCCATCCCAACGCAGCAGCAGGCAGTTGCCCTGCTGGTTGAGGGTCAGTGCCACGCCCGGACACTGCCCCCGGCAGTAGCCCGCCCGGCGGACGGCCTTTTCCAGCGTGCCCATCATCAGCCGCAGCTCTTCATGAAGCTGCAGGCTGATCAGCATGCGCAAATTCGCCACCTGCAACGCAGGCAGAAACCTTGCCGTGCTGACCATCAATACTCCACTGACGGCCAGTGCGATGAGCATTTCCAGCAGCGTGAAACCCGCCTGTTTCATGGGCATAAAGCCTGGCAGATACGGACTCTGGCGCGCGACGAAACGATGATATGCCGTTCACCAGCCGCACTGGCAATCACGATACGCCCCGGCTTCGCCACGTTACGGCGGCCATAAAAGCCCATTCCGTCTGTCAGTGAACGCAGCGTTATTTCCGGCCATGCCGTGACAAATACCCGGCGCTGACGCTGACAGGTGGGTTGCGGCGGTCCGCTACCCACGCACCAGATATTGCCGCTGCGATACCACAACAGTTGCTGCTGGTTAGACCAGTTCGCCTCATTGCGCAGCCTCAGCAGAAAATGCTGGATCTGGCGCGCGCTGGCATTCAGCCGCTGTTGCTGCTGCCAGTGCTGCCAGCCACCGAGGGCGGTCAGCGTCAGCGTGCTGGCGATAATCATCACCACCAGCAGCTCCGGTAAGGTAAAGCCGGGAGTGTTCTTCATCCCCGCAGAGTGCCCCTTATCAGCACAGTCGTCCAGCGCAGATAAATGGCATTGCGGGCCGCGTTCAGGGCAAAATCAATCGTGGATTTGTACTGGTAAAATATTTGCGGGATCTGCCACAAAATCAGCATGATGTTATCCTGCTGTCTGGCGAATGCACCCACTGCGGGCAACACTGCAGATGATTGAACCGCTTTTGGGTTGCCGGATTACGCCGAAAAATCGTCCTGCGCCGCTGAGTGCACCCGCCAGTGGGGGTTCATCAGCAGAAAGGTAATCTGGCACAGCAACTGCATGGCCTGAAAAGCGCCCGGGCTCAGGACACCCACCGCCATCCGGCCGGGAAACGATAAGAATAGTGAACAGGGTTTGTTATGACTGATGAGTGCGAACTGGTTGATGTAGTGAAGACTTTTCCACAGCTGACCATCGATATGAAATATGCCACCGCAGACAATCTCTGCGGCCAGCCGATCTACTGTGAAGATCGCTGCCTGCTGCATCCTGATGCCGCAGCAGCGCTGGAAAAAAGCATCAGTATCGCTGCTCTGGCGGGGTACACATTGCTGGTTTATGACGCCTACCGTCCCCAGGCGGCACAGCGGAATTTATGGCAGGCCTGCCCCGACCCCGCCTACGTGGTGGAGGTTTCTCTGGGCTCCAACCACAGCCGCGGAACGGCCGTTGACGTCACGCTGGTCGACAGTGAGGGCCAGGTGCTGGATATGGGCGCAGGTTTTGATGAAATGCACCCACGGTCCCACCCTTATTTTCCCGGACTGACCCGCGAGGCTCACCGTAACCGACTGATGCTGAACGCCGTGATGTTTGGCGGCGGCTTTGCCGGCATCGCTACCGAATGGTGGCATTTCGAACTGCCAGACTCTGGACGTTATCCCCTGCTGACGGATCGCTTTGCCTGCTATCCGCCCGCCTGACCTGTCTTGTTATCGGGAGTGAAAAGAGGCAAACCCCGGAGGCCGGGCGGGGGATGGCGGGTGATCCCGTTGAGCTTTTCGGTGGCATGCGCCAGCGAGTGATCATTGCCTTCGCCTGCTCATATGAGCCGGTTCTGATCATCGCTGACGCCCCCACTACCGCGCTGGACGTGACCGTTCAGCGTCAGGTATTGCGGCAGCTGCCGCAAAAAGCCTGAGCCAGCGGCATGGCCGTACTCAGATCGCCACCGGCGCTTTAATCGCGGGATGGGGATCGTAGCCTTCGATTTCAAAATCTTCGAAGCGATAGTCAAACAGCGAAGCAGGCTTGCGCCCGATCGTCAGCTTCGGCAGCGGGCGCGGCTCGCGGGCCAGCTGCAGCCGGGTCTGCTCCAGGTGGTTGCTGTACAGGTGCGTGTCGCCACCGGTCCAGACAAAGTCACCCACTTGCAGATCGCACTGCTGCGCCACCATATGCACCAGCAAGGCATAGCTGGCGATATTAAACGGCAGACCGAGGAAGATATCGCACGAACGCTGATAGAGCTGGCAGGAGAGCTTGCCATCCGCCACGTAGAACTGAAAGAACGCGTGGCACGGTGCCAGCGCCATCTTATCCAGCTCGCCGACGTTCCAGGCGGAAACGATGATGCGGCGGGAGTCCGGGTCGCTTTTCAGCTGCTGCAGGACGTGAGTTAACTGGTCGATTTCGCGGCCATCGGCTGCCCCCCAGCTACGCCACTGTTTACCGTAAACCGGGCCCAGGTCGCCATTTTCATCGGCCCACTCATCCCAGATAGTGACCTTGTTGTCCTGCAGATAAGCGGTATTGGTATCGCCATTAAGGAACCACAGCAGCTCATGGATAATCGAGCGCAGATGACATTTTTTTGTGGTGACCAGCGGGAAGCCTTCCTGCAGGTTGAAACGCATCTGATGACCAAAAATCGACAGCGTGCCGGTACCGGTGCGATCATTTTTCGGTGTGCCCTCAGCGAGCACTTTCTGCATTAATTCCAGATACTGTTTCATTTTTCCTCACGAAGTTGCTGCGCGCCGCGACGGCGATAGGCCCAGATCATCATCACGATACCGGCAAAAATCATCGGTGTGGAGAGGATTTGCCCCATGCTGATACTGTTGTCGAACAGACCAAGCTGGGCATCGGGCTGGCGGAAGAATTCCACGATAAAGCGGAACGCACCGTAGCCAATCAGGAACAGGCCGGAAACGGCCCCCATCGGGCGATTTTTACGGATAAAGAGATTCAGGATGACAAACAGCACCACGCCTTCTAACAGCAGCTCATAGACCTGCGACGGATGGCGCGGCAGCACGCCGTATGTAGACAGCAGCGTCTGCCATTCAGGGTGGCTTGCCGCCAGCGCGACATCTTCACTGCGGGAGCCTGGGAACAGCATGGCCCATGGCAGGTCTGGTGCCACGCGCCCCCACAGTTCGCCGTTGATAAAGTTACCCAGGCGACCCGCGCCCAGACCAAACGGGATCAGCGGTGCGATAAAGTCAGAAACCTGGAAGAAGTTACGTTTGGTACGGCGGGCGAACCACAGCATGACGCAGATAACCCCAATCAGACCGCCGTGGAATGACATGCCGCCATCCCAGACTTTGAACAGGTACAGCGGGTTATCGAGAAACAGCGGCAGGTTATAAAACAGGACATAACCAATACGACCGCCAAGGAAGACCCCGAGAAAGCCTGCATACAACAGGTTTTCCACTTCTTCTTTTTTCCAGCCGCTGCCAGGTTTATTGGCACGGCGCACCGCAAGCCACATGGCGAAAATAAAACCCACCAGATACATCAAGCCGTACCAGTGCAGGGAGATCGGTCCGACGGAAAAAATCACCGGATCAAATTGAGGGAAAGCCAGATAGCCGTTAGTCATCTTTCACCATTTTTAGAGTCTGTCCTGACCGGCAGGCGACGGAAGGTTTAACCCGCGCGCGCACGGCGCTGTATTAAGGCGCGCATCATAGCACAGCGCGAATTGCAGCGACCCGGCGGAACTGTAAACTTTATTAAGCTGCTGAGATACTGAACCAAATTATGGCGGGGTTGTGCCGGGAGAACTTAGCGTCCCCCCCGGATCAACCCCCCCAGCCCGCGACGTTCCATAAAGGCGGCAACCTGATGCCGGACCTCAGTCGCCAGCTGCGCCCGCAGGCCGGATTCAGCCAGCTTACGCGTCTCTTCATAATCGAGGTGGTGCAGCAGATATTTTACCCGCGCCACGTTACGACCGTTCATGCTCAGATGGTGAAAGCCCAGCCCGATCAGCAGCGCTACGCAGGCCGGATCCCCAGCCATCTCGCCACACAGGCAGAGTTCAATCCCGGCCAGCTTTGCCTCTTCCGCGATAGTTTTCAGCACCCTGAGCATTGCCGGATGCAGGCTGTCGTACAGGTTAGCTACCCGGGTATTGTTACGGTCAACCGCCAGCAGATACTGGGTCAGATCGTTAGTACCTACCGAGATAAAATCGACCCGGCTGGCCAGGTGATGAATCATAAAGATCATCGACGGCACTTCAATCATCACCCCGATGCGCGGTGTGGGGATGGCGTAGCCCAGCATCTCTTCCACTTCCAGTGCGGCGCGGTCGATCAGCCGGATCGCTTCATCGATCTCATCGATGCTGGTGATCATCGGCAACAAAATGCTGAGGTTATCGCTGGCCACGTTGGCGCGCAGCATCGCCCTCACCTGCACCAGGAAGATCTCCGGCTGATCGAGCGTCAGGCGGATACCTCGCCAGCCGAGGCACGGGTTCTCTTCACTGATTGGCATGTAAGGCAGCTGTTTGTCAGCGCCGATATCCAGCGTACGCAGGGTCACCGGTTTTTCCAGGAACAGCTGCAGCATGCCCTGATACTGCGCCACCTGCTCCTCTTCAGAAGGGAAGCCGTTTTGCAGCATAAACGGAATTTCAGTGCGATAGAGGCCCACGCCATCCACCCAGCTCCCCAGCGCTTTTTCGTGCTCGGCGCTCAGGCCCGCATTCAGCATCACCTTGATGGGTTCGCCGCTTTTTAACGCTGCCGGACACTCGACCACATCCTCAGCCAGCTTGCTCAGCTCATTTTCTTCGCTGATTAACCGCTGATATTCCAGCACCAGCACCGGCTCAGGATCGACCAGCAGCTCACCGCGATAGCCATCGACAATCAGCAGCCTGCCGTTCAGCAGTTCAGGCTGAATATCCGCCCCCATCACTGTCGGGATCCCCATCGCCCGCACCAGGATCGCCGCGTGGGAGTTGGATGCGCCATCCCTGACCACCACGCCCGCCAGACGATCGTGCGGAAGCTCGGCCAGGGTTGTCGCCGTCAGCTCATCGGCCACCAGCACAAAGCGCTCAGGCCAGGTGTTGGTGCCCTGCATGGTATCATCAAGGTGGAACAGCAGGCGCTGCCCCAGTACCCGCAGATCGCCGGAACGTTCACGCAGGTAGCTGTCCTGCAGGCTGGCAAACTGGGCGGCAAATTTTTCGATCACCTTTTTGACCGCCCACTCGGCTACCGATCCTTTGTCGATCTCAGCAAAGAGATCTTTTTTCAGGCGGTTATCGCTCAGCAGGTGGGAGTAAAGATCGAAGATCGCCGCGCTCTCTTTATTGACGCTGGCGGTGAAACGCTTGCTGTACCGGCGGAACTCGCCGGAGGCTTCGTCCATTGCCAGCGAGAGCCTCTCACGTTCACGTGCCGAATCCAGCGTTGAAGCGGCGAAGACGTTGTCCAGCGAAGGCTGGGTGGTATCAACCCACCCTGCGGCAACCGCTACACCCGGCGCAGCCGCCAACGCGCGGACGCGGGTCTGACGATACTGGCCGAACAGGGCATTAAGCTGCGACTGGGAAAGAATGGTCGCCATTTGGGTGGCGAGCGTGACAAGAAACGACTCTTCGCTTTCGTCAAACTGGCGGTGTTCGCGCTGCTGTACCACCAGCACGCCAAGCAGTTGGCGACGGCTGATGATCGGCACGCCCAGAAACGAGCGGAAGCGCTCTTCTTTTACCGAAGGAACGTATTTAAAACTGGGGTGACTCTGCGCATCCGCCAGGTTGATCGGCTCAGCCAGCCGCCCCACCAATCCGACAATCCCTTCGTCGAAGGCCAGCGCGACGGTACGACCGCGCGGCTTTTTCAGCCCGCGGGTCGCCATCAGGTAATAGCAGCGGCGATCGTGGTCGGCGAGATAAACCGAACAGACTTCGGTTTCCATCGCCAGGCAGATCTCGTTGACCAGAATATCAAGCGCCTCGGTCAGCCTCGGTGCCCCGGCCACTTTTTCAACTATTTCGCGCAGCTGTGTGAGCATAATCTACGTGGCTTAACCTCTCTTCCGTCGGTAGAGCGCATTTCGCTGTACGGCATTCTCCTGCAGCGGCATCACCACCCCGGCAAACTCCTTCATGACCCGACGATAGACGTCGCGCTTAAAGGAGACCACCTGGCGCACCGGATACCAGAAGCTGACCCAGCGCCAGCCATCAAACTCCGGCGTACTGCTGGTTTGCATGTTGATATCCGCGTCATTGCACAATAATTGCAGAAGAAACCACTTCTGTTTCTGGCCGATACAGACCGGCTTTGTGTCCCAACGCACCAAACGTTTTGGCAACTTGTAGCGTAACCAGTTGCGGGTAAAGGCAAGAATACGCACATCCTTACGGTGCAAACCGACTTCCTCGAAAAGTTCTCGATACATCGCCTGTTCCGCCGTCTCCCCGGGGTTAATTCCCCCCTGAGGAAACTGCCAGGAGTGCTGGCCATATCTTCTGGCCCACAACACTTGTCCCTGCCTGTTACAAATTACGATACCAACATTCGGGCGGTAGCCATCATCATCGATCACTGGACTACCTCAAACTAAAACTCGGATGTTCTGATTGTTTCATACTCCTTACAGGTGGTAAACCACTGGTTTTCGCCGTCAGCACCCGGCAGATGCGGGATAACTCACCGCGTCAGGCAAAGTTATGAACAGAAAACGGCGTTAAAAGGCGATCTTATTCACCTTTTCTGTGGATAGCTTTGTGCAGAACTCGGTTAACCCATGGGGAAAACTTTCTCAAGCGTGGCAGAGCCAGACCAATCCTCTGCTGTTAACCCTCTGTGGTTACTAAGATTTGTCTGGATAATCCACCGGGAATTCCCCCTGTCATCCCGCTGTCACACTGATAAGATACTTCGGTGGTGAAAGATCGAGCACTGAGGTTTTTATCCACAGGTTATGCCACTCAGATGCGCAAAAAAGCGCTAAAAAAGGCATAAACCCCCCACGTCAAGGCTGTAAATCGAAACAGTATGATCATAAAAGACGAGTTATCCCATTTTTCTGTGGATAACAGGGTGTAAGATCCTGTTCATTGTCGGTGACAACTCTGGCATAACCTTAAGCATGCCCCGGAAAAACCCCTGACACCTGAATAAAAAAACACGATTTATCATGCTATTATTTCACTTTTGCACAATCTTCTGCCCCGGATTACGGCAAGCAAAAAAGAGTGGTGTTTTTTTGAACGGCAACAGAGAGTGAACCATGACCCAACCTTTTATCCCGGTGCTGAAGCCGGAAAATGAAGAGCAGCTGCTGGACCGTGCGCAACTGCTGGCAGGCTACACGCTGGGTGAACTGGCACTGCGGGCGAATCTTGCTATCCCCCGCGACCTGCGTCGGGATAAGGGTTGGGTGGGAATGTTGCTGGAACGCTATCTCGGTGCCAGCGCGGGCAGCAAACCGGAACAGGATTTTGCCGAAATCGGTGTGGAGTTGAAAACCATCCCGGTCGATGCGCTGGGCCGCCCGCTGGAGACCACTTTTGTTTGCGTGGCCCCTCTCACCGGCAATACGGGCCTGGTATGGCAGACCAGCCATGTCCGCCATAAGCTGGCCCGCGTGCTGTGGGTCCCGGTTGAGGGTGACCGCGCCATTCCGCTGGCCGATCGCCGGGTGGGTGCTCCCCTGCTGTGGAGTCCTGATGACCATGAAGAAGCTCAGCTCAGGCAGGACTGGGAAGAGCTGATGGATATGATTGTACTGGGCCAGGTGGAACGGATCACTGCCCGTCATGGAGAGGTGCTGCAAATCCGCCCGAAAGCGGCTAACAGTAAGGCACTGACGGAAGGCATCGGGGAAAACGGGCAGCCAATCATGACCTTGCCTCGCGGATTCTATCTGAAGAAAACGTTTACCGCTCCGCTGCTGGCCCGCCATTTTCTGCTGTGACCCGTCGAACCAAATTAATGCGCAGTATTTAGCAGGATCGAAGCTATAGCTTCCGGCAACCGGGTTGAGTATCCTCTTCGTTTACTTTTCGTTTAGGATGTGACACTTGTATGTTTGAATGGATTGCCGATCCAAATGCCTGGCTGGCACTGGGTACGCTGACGATTCTTGAGATTGTCCTCGGTATTGATAACATTATTTTCCTTTCTCTGGTGGTGGCAAAGCTGCCTGCGCAGCAGCAGAATAGCGCACGCCGTCTGGGCCTGGCCGGTGCGATGCTGATGCGCCTTACCCTGCTGGCCTCGATTGCCTGGGTGATCCGCCTGACCCACCCTCTGTTCACACTGATGGATCACAGCTTCTCCGCCCGGGATCTTATCCTGCTGTCTGGCGGCCTGTTCCTGCTGTGGAAATCAAGCCAGGAAATCCATGAAACGATTGAAGGGGGCACAGAAGAGCACAAGACCAACGTTCACTCTTTTGCCGGTGCCATCGTGCAGATTATGCTGCTGGATATTATTTTCAGCCTGGACTCCGTGATCACGGCAGTGGGCCTCTCTGACCATCTGATAATTATGATGGCCGCTGTTGTGATTGCGGTAATGGTAATGATGTTTGCCGCCCGCAGTATTGGTGAATTTGTTGAACGCCATCCTTCGGTTAAAATGCTGGCGCTGGCCTTCCTTATTCTGGTCGGTTTTACCCTGATACTGGAAAGCGTCAATATTCACATCCCAAAAGGCTACATCTATTTCGCTATGTTCTTCTCAATGGCTGTTGAGTGCCTGAATTTATTAAGAAATAAAAAGAATCACACCTGATAAATACTGGCCGGAAACCCCGGCCAGCCTGCCTTCCTGTAATATCACTTTACGAAAAAAGTCAATGACACACCGTGCGTACTACACATTTTCGGAGTGTTACGATAGTCTCGTTGTGCTATAGAACATCATAATGTCTGAAAATGACAGGCTAAGGGAGCGGAGTATGAAGTGGATGTTTGGCGCGGTTGCACTGGTGCTGGCAACGCTGATCAGCGGGTGCAGCAGCGATTACGTGATGGCAACCAGGGATGGTAAAATGATCATGACCCAGGGCAAACCGGAAATTGATAAAGACACCGGGCTGGTGAAATATACCGATAACACCGGTCATGAATTACAGATTAACGGCGACGACGTTTCGTCTATTGTCGAACGCTAACGCAAAATTTTGCCACCTGTTGCCGTAAACGGGTGGCTCCACCGCATTTCCCGATAAATCCGCTCTTCCCCCTGTTACGCACGACGGTTATAGTCAAATGCCGGATCTGGCAGCACGCCGTAAGCAACACCGTACCGTGAAGATCGCTGCCAGACTCCAGACCTTTTAATAATGAAAAAAGGAAGCCGGCAAATGCACTATCATCGTATCCCCCACAGCACTCTTGAAGTCAGTAGCCTGGGGTTGGGCACCATGACGTTTGGTGAGCAAAACAGCGAAGCCGACGCCCATGCCCAGTTAGATTTAGCGCTCAGTAAGGGGATCAACCTTATTGATACCGCTGAAATGTATCCGGTGCCCCCCCGCCCGGAAACCCAGGGTTTAACCGAAAAGTACATTGGCAGCTGGCTGAAAGCCCGCGGCAACCGCGAAAAAATCATTCTCGCCTCAAAAGTGGCTGGTCCGGTGCGGGGTGTTGATGCCTCAATCCGCCCGGGGCAGGCGCTCGATCGTAAAAACATCCGTGAAGCGCTGGATGCCAGCCTGAAGCGCCTGAACACTGACTATCTCGATCTTTATCAGCTGCACTGGCCACAGCGCCAGACCAACTATTTTGGCAAGCTGAACTATGAATATACCGACAGCACGGCGACGGTGACGCTGCTGGAAACGCTGGAAGCGCTGAATGAGCAGGTTCGCGCGGGGAAAATTCGCTATATCGGCGTGTCGAATGAAACGCCATGGGGCGTGATGCGTTACCTGCAGCTGGCAGAGAAACATGAACTACCGCGCATCGTCAGCATCCAGAATCCCTACAGCCTGCTGAACCGCAGCTTTGAAGTGGCGCTGGCAGAGATCAGCCAACACGAAGGCGTTGAGCTGCTGGCTTACTCCAGCCTGGCGTTTGGCACGCTGAGCGGCAAATACCTGAACGGCGCAAAACCGGAAGGGGCTCGTAATACCCTGTTCAGCCGCTTCACCCGTTACAGCGGTGAACAGGCGCAGCTGGCAATTGCCGGGTATGTCGCGCTGGCCAACAAGCATGGCCTGGACCCGTCACAGATGGCTCTGGCTTTTGTCCGCCAGCAGCCGTTTGTTGCCAGTACCCTGCTGGGTGCCACCACGCTGGAACAGCTTAAAATAAATATCGACAGCTATAACCTGACGCTGGATGAGGAAGTCCTGCAGGGGCTGGAAGCGATTCATCGCCGGTTCACCTTCCCGGCGCCCTGACCGCAGCCCGGTCAGTACTGTCCGTTGAGAGGTTCCCGGACATGGACAGGAAGGAACCAGTGACTAAGCCCCGGCAGTGCCGGGGCTTGACATATAGCGTGGAGATTAGCCGTTAGGCTGGATGAAAACGCGATGGCTCTGCGCAGGAATGTAACCGTAGTCCAGCTCTTCAACCACAAAGGTGTCATTGCCTTCCAGAACGATACGTACCGTTGGAGCCAGCGTTCCCCCGATGCGGAAACTCTCGTTGTCCGCCAGGGGAACCGAGTCAATAAATGACTGAACCAGACCATCCTGTGAGACATAATGGCTGTAAGTCTGGAAAGGTTGCGCTGAAGGATTGCCCAGCACCAGCCCCGAACCATTTAAGGGTTGATAATCACGCAGCAGTGAATCACTGACAAAGCCATAAACCCCGTCAGGTCCCTTCAGACCATCGGCATAAGTAAAGGAGTGGCTGATGGTGAACAGATAGTAACGCTGGTCCTTGAATACCATATGCGGCCGCTCGGTCTGGTCGTTGACCCCCACGGCGGTAACCAGGGGCGGCAGCATTTTCCAGGCATTACGATCCTTATCCACGCATTCAGCAATACCAATACATCCCGTCTGATAACGTGCGCCGCCCACATCGTCATAACCTGGCGGCAGGAAGCCTTTCTCTTTATCCCCGACTTCATGAGAGCCGCGAACGCCAGCCACATTACCTTCAAATAGCATGTAGGTCTTGCCAGAGTGCGGATCTTTAAACACCCAGGGATCGCGGAATGCCCAGTACGGGTTCTGCTCCTCTGTCTGATAAATCAGTCCATCGGCCTGCAGCAAAGGCATAAACGTCTCAAACCCACTGAACCAGACGCCATTTTCATCGGAATGGATCTGTCCCAGCGTTTTGATCACAGTGGCACCCGGCGTGACCGCGGTATAGTACATTTCAATCGTATTATCACTGGTCAGTAAGGTACAACCGGCCCATTCGCGAGTGGTTGGTGATGCGCCTTCGGCAAAAACATAGCCGCCGTACTGCCAATTCTTTCCATCGCGGGAATAGCTGTAACTGATACGCGCATGGCCGTGACGATTTTCCCAGTCATTAACGATGTTGGGATTATCGTTGTGCTGCAACGGTGCAGTCAGCTGGAAAATAACGTTCCATCCATTAAAGGAGACAGATGTTCCCGAAAGATCACGTAATGCCCAGGTGTCCCAAAAAGCAAGCTCTTCATTCATCACCGGAAAATCCAGCTGTACTGAAGGCTGCGTTGTGGTGGGATCGTCGGCTTTTACTTTCAGTGCATCAGCACGAGTCCATACGGTGGTTTTAGATAATTTAGTCATAATTTACCTCAATTAAGTTAATTTATACTCACGATTTTCAGGACATAAGAATCCCGTCAATAAAGCGATAGCTTTAAATGACTCTTCAGTTAATATTTAATCTTGTTGCCAGCGGCATGTTATCTTTCAGTTATTACATCACTACCTGGCCTCGTAAATTTTAAATAACAGATTTGTCAGCCATGTCAGAAAAGTAAACAACAAACCGCCTATTACGCCTATTGCATTCCACTGTTCTGTATTGAAGTGGTTAAGGAGCTGATACCACCACCAACCCAGGTTACTCAACGCAGAACTGTATGCGCACAGCGAGAGTATTCTGCACATCATTGTACCTCCGGTATTGATAACCCGTATTTATTCAGATAGTTGCATACCTCCCTTATATAAAACCGTATAAATACCGTCCTGGAATACGTTGGAAATATTCAGGTTCTTACAAAGAAAAATTCATAAGATAATAATCAGTTCATCTTCATCGGTTATCTCCTCTTAATCAGTGGCGATGAAATAATGCTAATACCACCGACTCGAAACGAGATAACTTTTTTTATTATTTTTTTTCAACCCGCACCGTCACACCTTTTTCTTCATGATAAAAATCATTTTTTTGATATGCATCCTGCGTGGCAAATATCATCCCCGCCACAAAGCTTTCAATATTCTGTAATATCTGTCTTATCCGTGCTTCTGAGCATTTCCATTTTCGGGCAATCGCCGATTTAGACTCGCCATAAGCGTAATGCCGCAGAATAAGTTCAGCTTCTTTATGCTGCCCCTGACGCTTCAACGACGTGATAATCTCGCTGAGCATTGCCGCTTCGATTTCAGTACAGGGTGGTGGAGAAGTGTCGACCACCTTTGGCCGGCGCATCCCCGCCGGCGGGGTGGCAAATTCACTGGTCGGGTGAAGCCGCAGCCATGTTCCCCACTGGCTCAGTAAACTGGAAATCTTTATCATGTTTTTTCCTCCTCATTACACGTTAGCCAGCCGATCCGTTACCATGAGACGAGTTTTGTCACATCAGTCGCGCACTGGCGGGACGAAGGCCAACAAAATTAACCAATGGTTTACTAAACCATAACAAACCCCTTTAAATTAACCAATAGTTAATGCTATAATTTTCGAAAGTGGATGAACAGGAATGAGACTATGCAGCAACGCGATGAGATGAGGAGCGCCTTTACCCTCAGGCTTGAGAAGGCGTTGGCGCGGGCAGGAGAACAGGGTTATCTGCTGGCGGGCAAAAATGGCAGCGTGACCAATAAGCAGCTGGTGGCGGCGCTGTCTGCGCGGGGATGCAAAATTTCCGAGCCGGGCGTGTGGAAATGGCGCAACGGTGGCACCTTACCCGATGCTGAAAAAATGAAGGTGTTATGCGACCTGCTCAATGTCAGGACAGAGTGGCTGGCCTTCGGCGTGGAAGATAAAATGCCTGCAGAACCGGACCACAACGTGGTGCTGGCGCCGGTTCAATCGCGACAGGGCAAGACCTATCCGCTGATCAGCTGGATCAGTGCCGGCGCGTGGCTGGAGGCTGTGGAGCCTTATTGTCTTAGTGAAATTGATGTCTGGCCAGGCACCACGGAAACGGTGAGCGATGCCTCTTTCTGGCTTACCGTTAAGGGCGATTCAATGACTGCACCTTCAGGACTGAGTATCCCTGAAGGGACGTTGATTCTGGTCGATCCTGAAAAAGAGGCGACGAATGGCAGCCTGGTGATTGCAAAACGTGAGAGCGAAAATGAGGCTACTTTCAAGCGTTATGTCCGTGACGGCGAGTATCAGTATCTTAAACCGCTTAACCCCCAGTATCGTATGCAACCCGTCGATAACGAATGCCGGATTATCGGCGTTGTGGTGGAAGCCAAATTACGGCTGGGATAGACAGATACCTCTCCGCTACGCAGGATACCCACGCGGCTGGCGTGGGGTTTTGGCATCTCATTGCAACAGTGCCAGCTAAACCGGACGCTTTTTTTTCGCGGCCAGCCGCAAATATCCGAGTACGGAAACGGCCAGAGCGAACAGTGCGCCAAAGCCAACCCCGGTTGCCACCGGTGCCGCGCCGAGCTTAATCGCCAGTGAATACAGCCCCAGCATCAGCAGCATTGCGCCGTTTTCGCCCAGGTTCTGTACCGCAATGGCATTCCCGGCCCCCACACTCTCTTTGCCGCGCATCTGCAGCAGCGCATTCAGCGGCACCACAAAGAAACCGCCCAGTGCGCCGATAGCAATCAACAGTCCATAAGCGCCGGTTGCTGTATGTTGCAGAGCAAAGCACACCACCGCCACGCCAATCAGTACACCGGCTGGCATGCAGCGATCCACTGTTTTCAGCGTAACCAGCTTTGCGGCTGCGCCAGCCCCTATCACTATCCCGATCGCCACCATCGCATTCAGCAGCGTCGGCGTTTTGTTGTCGGTAATGCCCAGCGCCACCGGCACCCACAGCACCAGAAGGAAACGCAGCGTTACGCCCGCTCCCCAGAACAGGCTGGTTCCCACCAGCGAAAAACGGGTTTCACCGTCACGCCACAACACGCGACAGGCATGGAAGAACGTGGCGGACATCTGTGCCGGATGCCAGTTATTCCCCGGACGAGCCGCTGCCAGTCGGGGGATCAGCAGGTTAGCCACCACGGCCAGAGCGTAGGCCAGCACGCAGGCAAGCAACGCCGCCAGCAGGTTCCAGTCGGCCAGAATCCCGCCAGCAACCGAGCCAGTCAGGATTGCCGCGATCGTGGAGGATTCCATCAGGCCGTTGGCTTTCACCAGCGTTTCACCGCCGGAGATCTCACCGAGGATACCGTACTTCGCCGGGGAGTAAGCGGCGGCCCCGATCCCAACCAGGCTGTAACCGAGAAACGGGTTGAAGCCAAAGCAGATCACCATTGCCCCGAGCAGTTTCAGCCCGTTGGCGAACATCATCACCCGCCCTTTGGCAAAGCTGTCCGCTATCTGGCCGACAAAAGGGGCCAGAATAATGTAGGTGGCAACAAAGACCATCTGCAATACCGGCTGGCTCCAGTCGGGCCAGACCTGCTGCTTGAGCACCGCAAGGGTGGCAAACAGCAGGGCATTATCGCCAAAGGCGGAAAGGAACTGGGCGGCAATCACCGCCATCATTCCCCGTGACAGGAGCCCTTCGCTGCTGACGGTATTACTCATCTTTCATATTCCCCGGCTGCTCAGCCATTTGTTTCAGAGTGACAAAATCAGGCTTGCCACTGCCCAATAGCGGGAGCTGTTGCAGGAAACGAATATCCCGTGGGACTGCCAGCTCAGGGCTGCCATTTTCCCTGGCAGCACGCTGCAGTTTCTCGCGGGTCAGCTCGCGGTCCGTAGTGAACAGCACCAGCGCCTCACCGCGATGACCATCCGGCTTGACTGAGGCGGCATGCTGTTTTTCAGCGGAAGCCTTCAGCGCCATTTGTTCGACGGTTTCCAGCGAGACCATTTCACCGGCGATTTTGGCAAAGCGCTTCATTCTGCCCTGGATCTGGCAGAAGCCGTGATCGTCAAAGTCGACGATATCACCGGTATCGTACCAGCCCGCCTCCAGCTGCCCTTCGCCATTGTCCGCCTGCGGCGCTTCCAGCACGCCAGGCTTCTCAACGCGCAGATAGCCTTTCATAATGTTGGGGCCACGCAGCTGCAGCAGCCCTCCCCGCTCAATACCCGGAACAGAAATGAGCCGCGAATCCATCCCCGGCAGGATACGTCCAACGGTGTGATTTTTCGCGGCCATCGGCACGTTGATAGCCACGACTGGCGCACACTCCGTGACACCGTACCCCTCAAGAATGCGAATGCCGAATTTGTCCATCCACGTCTGGCGGGTGCCTTCCTGCAGTTTTTCCGCCCCGGCCACCACATAGCGCAGGCGAGCGAAGTCATAAGGATTGGCAAAGCGGGCATAGTTGCCAAGGAAGGTGGAGGTGCCAAACAGCACGGTGCAGTTCCGGTCATAGACCAGCTCCGGCACGATGCGATAATGCAGCGGGCTGGGATACAGGAAGACCTGCGCACCGGTCATCAATGGCGTGAACAACCCAACGGTCAGGCCAAAAGCATGGAACAGAGGCAGCGCCGACATAAAGCGGTCACGCGGGGTGAAGTCTGCCACTGTTCTGATCTGCTCGACGTTCGCCAGCAGGCTTTTATGCGAATGCACCACCCCTTTCGGGTTACCTTCCGAGCCGGAAGTAAACAGTACCATCGCCGCCTCTTCCGGCTGTTGCTTAACGGCAGCCAGTGCAGGAAAGAGCAGGCGGCTGAGGATCCACAATTTGTCCTGCAGGGTGACGGTATCTCGCAGATCCTCCAGAAATACCCAGTTAACTTCAGCGATCCCTTGTGGCAGATGCCAGAGTTTGCCTTTATCAAGGAACTGCCGCGAGGTGAACACCGTTTTTACTTCGGCAGCCTTCAGCGCGCTGGTCACCCCCTTCACGCCCGCAGTGTAGTTCAGCATCGCCGGAATGCGGCCGCGCATGGATGCGCCCAGCACGGCGGCAGCGGTGACCGTGGCGTTGGGCAGCAACAGGCCGATGTATTCACCCTGAGCGGTATAGCGCTCCAGAATGCGCCCGACGCCCAGTGTTTTTTTGAGCAGCCCGGTATAACTGTCTGGCGTGAAATTAACGTCCTCAATACAGGGTTTGAAATAACCATAACGCGTGCGGGCAGCCAGAAACGCCTGATAGAGTGTCTCACGCGGGCGCACCGCCATGCGGGCTTCCATCATAATGTGATGCAAATGCTCACCGGCCAGCTTGCGACGCTCGCGCGCGGTTTTCGCTTCCGGCATCGGCAAGGTGGTTGCAGGCAGAACCGTCAGGCTGATGCGCGGAAACAGGCGCCGTTTAAATACGCCGGCCAGACGGCCAAACGGTGAAAACTCCACCCCTTCTATCCGCAACGGCACCACCGTTGCCTGTGATTTGGCGGCAACAAAACCCGCCCCGTCGTAAATTTTCATCAGCGAACCGGTCACGGTAATGCGCCCTTCCGGGAAAATCACCACCGGGCGCCCCTGGCCAATCAGCTTCACCAGGTGTTTGACTGACATCGGTTTCGTCGGGTCCAGCGGCACAAAATCAATCACCGCCCGCACCCAGCGCATGTACCACTGCTGGCTGATGGAGGAATAGACGGCGAATACCGGTTTTATCGGCAGGAAAACGGCCAGCAATACCCCGTCCAGAAAGGACATATGATTAGGAACAATCAGGACTTTTTCTTTGGTTAACCCAGATAATTCGCCTCTCAGGCTGCAGCGAAAACAGAGCCGGAATAGCAGACGAAAAAAAGAAAATAACATGCCAACTCCTTAAGCTTAAAAGTTGGCTATAACGATGCAGGATGCGCGGAGATAACTCAATGCACGGAGGGGAAAAATCGCATTCCCACCCGTCAGATGTGATGACCGTGGGGATTGCCCTCCAGGAGCATTGCAAGTCCTGATGCGGCCCGGTTGCAGAGATAAACAGCAACAGGTTTACGGTCAGATGAGGGGGCAAAGTAATGCATCCGTTAAAATATTCATACTTTGCTAACGTTTTGTTGCCTGATGCCGATAGTGAACTGCGCTGCTGCATGATTGACGTTATGTAGTTATCTTTACACTCCGGTAATACTCAGGCAGGCTAACTATGACAATTACACGGCGGTTGACACTGGTCTTTTCACTCCTGTCAGCCTCATTTATCACTCTGGTGATTTTGACTCTCCTTCTTCTGTCGGGGTTTCAGTCCCGTTTTCAGTACATACAACAGAATGCGATCCCTTCCATTATCGACCTGGGAAAAATGGTGGATGGCAGTAACCAGCTGATCATCTGGATGTATCGTCATCAGAGCGCAACCAACCCGGGTAAACAGGCCGAGGTTGAAGTACAACTCAATGCGCTGGTGAGTAAGCTCCATTCTCTCAACCAGTATTACCTTGCAAATGATATCTCCAGCGACGAAGACCGGCGGATGACAGAGGCCGCTTTCACCACCATTAAAGACATCGAGAATAAGCTCCCGGCTTTCCTGCAGGCCTCACGGGCGCAGAATGATCTGATCTCGCTGGGCGAGCTGCAGGGAAACGCGGGCGTGGGTGAAGCCGCCCGCAGTCTGATTGCCGGCTATCAGAAGCAACAGCAGCTGAACGTGGATATCGGCGATTCACTCAATAATCAGAATACCCGGATTTATCAGCTCACGTTCTGGAACCTGATCGCAGGTTCAGCGGTGGTCATCCTTCTGCTGGCCTTTTTTGCGGTGAGAACAATCACCACCATCCGCCGGAGTCTGAACGCCATGCGTTCTACGATGGAACAGGCAAGTTCACGGCTGGACCTGACCCTGCGTGTGGATGACTCACGTCGCGATGAAATTGGCCTGACGGCCAAAGCATTTAA
The DNA here is from genome assembly GCA_050311775.1 of Erwinia amylovora. Taxonomy (GTDB): domain Bacteria; phylum Pseudomonadota; class Gammaproteobacteria; order Enterobacterales; family Enterobacteriaceae; genus Erwinia; species Erwinia amylovora_A. The sequence continues at coordinate 220,008 of JBNONK010000004.1, forward strand.
TGATCTGATTGAAAACGTTGCCACCTCGCTGCAGTCGGTGAGCACCTCTTCCCAGTCCGTCAGTACGGCTTCTGCGCAGATATCAGCCGGCAACGAGGATCTCTCAGCCAGAACTGAAGAGCAGGCGTCCTCACTGGAACAGACCGCTGCCAGCATGTCAGAACTGAGTGAGACGGTACGGCAGACGGCTGAAAATACAGGGATGGCAAGCCAGCTTTCGCAGAATGCCCGCAGGATTTCAAAAGACAGCTCTGATAAGGTCAGCATGATGCTGGTGACCATGTCAGACATAAAAAACAGTTCGGCAAAAATCACCGATATTATTTCCATTATCGAAGGCATTGCTTTCCAGACGAATATTCTGGCACTCAACGCTGCGGTTGAGGCTGCACGCGCCGGTGAGCAGGGCCGCGGATTTGCCGTAGTGGCGGGCGAGGTCAGAAATCTCGCCCAGCGCTCCTCGTCTTCAGCCCGCGAAATTAAAGAACTGATTGAGTCGTCAATGCGCTTTGTGCAAACAGGATCCCGGCAGGCGGAAGAAGTCGGTCAGAATATGGGCAACATGAATGACGCCATTGCTCAGGTGGCAGACCTGGTCAATGAAATTGCCTCCGCCGCTCATGAACAGACTCAGGGGATCAGTCATGTTCATCAGGCGGTAAACCAGATGGATGACGTGACGCAGCAAAATGCGGCGCTGGTTGAACAAGCGTCTGCAGCCTCACACTCGTTGATGGAACAGGCGACCATCCTGAACCAGTTGGTCGCGACGTTTATCATCGCGGCACCGCCCGCGGTCAGCACCACGGCGGTCAAAGCCCCCGTTCCTGCCGTCAGACCGCCAGCCAAACAGGATCACCTCTCGACGGAAGAAAACTGGCAGAGCTTTTGATGCTGCCGGCAGAAAAACGCGACGGTGGGGAAAACACGGCGGCTTAACGCGGTAAGCCTCCCCATTTTTCGGCCCGAAGTCCACCTGATACCGCCGTCAGGTGGACCCCAACCGCGCGTTTAAGGATCCGAGAGGGCAGGCAACAACTTGGTGGCTGTGCAGCAGCACTCCCAGTCTGATGGTCACAAAAACACCGACCCGCTCTGGATCACTCCGGCAGATTCTTCGCATTCCAACCGCCGCCCAATGCGGCAATCAGTTCCACGCTGGCGACCCACTGAGTACTCTGAAGCGACAGCAGGCTCTGTTGCGCGCTGAGACTGGTGTTCTCGGTGGTCGCCACATCCAGATAATCAATCATTCCGGCCTGATACTGGTTATAGGTCACGCGGGCAGACTCTTTCGCCGCATCCGTTGCACGCTGCTGCGCCTGCATCTCATCCTGCAGGGTATTCAGCTGTACCAGATAGTTCTCCACTTCCTGAAAACCGGTCAGCACCGCCTGGCGGTAGCTGGCCACATCCGCATCATAGCTGGCCCTGGCCTGTTCAACTTTCGAGGAGGTGGCACCAAAGTCCAGCAGCGTGCCGCTGAGTTCCGGTCCCAGCGACCAGACGCGATTCGGCAGAGAGAGAAGGTTATGGAACGTCGAACTGGAGAACCCCCCGGACGCGCTCAGCGTCAGATCTGGATAGTATCCTGCAATGGCAACGCCCACTGCTGCATTGGCCGATGCCACGTTACGCTCGGCATAGGCAATATCCGGGCGGCGCTGCAGCAGTTCAGAAGGCACCGATTGCGGAATGGCAGGTAACGTCGCCGTGAGCCTGGCGGCTGGCAGGCTGAATTCTGCTGGCGTCTTGCCCGTCAGCATGGCAATGGCGTGCTCGGTCTGCGCCCGCTGCCAGCTCAGATCCAGCGCGGACGCGCGGGCACTTTCAAGCTGCGCCTGCGCCTGCGCCAGGGTGCCCCGCGATTCGCTGCCCGACTGGTATTTATTATTGATGACAGTCAGATAGCGCTGATAGGCATCCACGCTCTGCTGATACAACGCAATCTGCTGATCCATGATGCGCAGCTTGAAGTAGTCCTGCGCCAGCTCGGACTGGGCACTGAGGGTGATATTCGCCAGCTCTGCGGCACTGGCCTGCGCGCTGGCTTTGTTCTCTTCCAGCGTGCGCCTCAGCTTGCCCCAGATATCCAGCTCCCAGCTGGCGCTGGCCTGCAGGGAGTGGCTGTTGCTGGTGGTGCGCTGACCGCTGCCGGTGGTACTGTTGCCTGCGCTGCCACTGCGGGTTGAGGAGCCGGTATAGGTAGCGCTGGGGAACAGGTCGGAACGCGACTCAGTAACCAGCGCCCTCGCCTGCCGGTACTGCGCCTCATATTGCGCGACGTTCTGGTTAGAAATCGACACCTGACGCAGCAACCCGGAGAGGGTTTCATCATGGTAAACAGCCCACCACTCGCCCTTGTTCTCCCCATCCTGCGGCTGCGCCTCACGCCAGCCTTTCGCCTCTTTATACTGACCTGGCACTGTCGCCGTTGGGCGGTGATAGTCTGGCCCGACCGCACAACCGCTCAGTAACAGCGCCAGCAAAACAGGAGTGAATTTATTCATTTTCTTCATCATCATTTATTCAGCATGACGCAGGCGGGCCCACTGACGTTTAGTGGCACGGCTGGCGCGGTCAAGATAGAGATACACCACCGGCGTGGTGAACAGGGTTAACAACTGGCTCAACGCCAGGCCACCGGCAATCGCCAGGCCCAGCGGGCTGCGCAGATCGGCATCGCCGCCGCTGCCTAACGCCAGCGGCAGTGCGCCGAAAAAAGCCGCCAGGGTAGTCATCATAATCGGTCGAAAGCGCATCAGGCAGGCCTGAGTGATCGCCTGTTGCGGCGTCAACCCCTGTTTCCGTTCGGCGGCCAGCGCAAAGTCGATCATCATAATGGCATTTTTCTTCACGATACCAATCAGCAGCAGGATGCCAATCAGCGCGATCACCGTCAGTTGGGTATTGGTCAGCAGCAGCAGTAACAGCGCCCCGACCCCCGCCGAAGGCAACGTGGAAAGAATGGTCAGCGGATGAATATAGCTTTCGTACAGCACCCCCAGCACAATGTAGACCGCCGCCAGCGCCGCCAGGATCAGCCACGGCATTGAAGACGACAGATCGGCAAAGGCTTTGGCCGTGCCCTGGAAGCCAGCCTGTATGTTATCCGGCAGCGCGATTTTCGCCATGGCGTTTTTGATTAACGCCGACGCCTGTTCCAGCGACACGCCGTCCGCCAGGTTAAAAGCAATGGTACTGGTGGCCGACTGGCCCTGGTGCGCCACCGACAGCGGCGCATTTGCCCCGCTGAAGGTGGCAAAGGCTGAAATCGGGATCTGATCGCCGGCATCATTCACCACATACATCTTGTTCAGCATGTCCGGATCGCGGGTGTAAGCATCCTGCAGCGACATCACCACGTGGTACTGGTTCAGCGTCTTGTACAGCGTGGCCACCTGACGCTGGGCAAAGGCGTTGTTCAGCAACGTGTCCAGCATATTCACGTTGACGCCCAGCCGTTTGGCGCGGTCGCGGTCAATGTTAATCATCACCTCCTGACCGCCGGTCTGGGAATCAGAGTCCACGCTGGTCAGCTGCGGAATGGCTTCCAGCGCTGCTTTGACCTTCGGCGTCCAGATGCGCAGCGTCTCCAGGTCGTCGGCCTGCAGGCTGTACTGGTAAGTGGCATTGGCGCTGCGTCCGCCAATATGAATATCCTGGGCGGCCATCAGGAACAGTTCGACACCGGGAATATTGTGCGTCTTGCCGCTCAGGCGGTTGGCGACTTCTGTCGCCGTCGCGTCACGCTGGTCAAAGTCCTTCAGGTGCACAAAGAAGTTGGCCGTATTGCGTGAACCAAACGCGCCGCTGCCCATTGAGGACATCACGCCATCCACCGCCGGATCCTGTTGGATCATTGTGGCGAACTGCTTCAGTTTCGGCTCCATCGCCTGGAAAGAGATGTTCTGGTCAGCGCGCAGCATCCCCATCAGCAGGCCGGTGTCCTGATTAGGGAAAAACCCTTTCTGCACCACCGAGTAAAGGAACAGGTTGAGGATCACCGTCAGGATCAGGCTGAACAGCGTCAGCCGCTGGTGGCGCATCACCCAGCCCAGTGCGGAAGAATAGGCTGCCAGCAGCCGGTTCAGCCCGTTCTCAATCCACTGATAAACCGGATGCGGCCGCCTGGTGACTTCCGGCCTGCGCTTCAGCAGCCGCGAACAGAGCATCGGCGTCAGGCTCAGGGAAACCAGCATCGAAATGATCAGCGATACCGTCAGCGTCACCGCAAATTCGCGGAACAGTCGCCCAACGATGCTGCCCATCAGCAAAATGGGGATAAAGACCGCCACCAGCGAAAGGGTCATCGACAGCACGGTGAAGCTGACCTCGTGTGCCCCTTTCAGCGAGGCGCGAACCGGGCTCAACCCCTCTTCAATGTAGCGGGTGATATTTTCCAGCACCACAATGGCATCATCCACCACGAAACCGGTGGCAATGATCAGCGCCATCAACGACAGGTTGTCCAGGCTGTAGCCGAGGATGTACATCACCGCACAGGTGCCAATCAGTGAGACCGGGAGTGCCAGCGCCGGGATCAAGACCGCCTGCAGGTTCCGCAGGAAAACAAACACCACGCCAATCACCAGCAGCATCGCCACCAGCAGCGTCTCTTCGGTGTCATACAGTGAAGCCCGAATATTCGGCGAGCGGTCGACCACGATTTTCAGCGCGACATCGCCTGGCAGATCTTTTTCCAGCGCCGGAAGCTGCGCCTTGATCGCATCGATGGTTTCCAGCATGTTAGCCCCGGCCTGCCGGGTCACGCCGATCATCACCGAAGGGGTACCGTTGTAGTAGCCAACGTTGTATTTGTCCTCCACCGAGTCATACACGGTGGCAACATCGCTGAGGTGAATGGCTTTGCCGTTCTGATAACTGACCACCAGGTTACGGTACTGGCTGGCCTGCTCCAGCTGGCCGTTGCTGTCCACCACCCATGACTGTTTGCCGCCCTGCAACATCCCTTTCGGCAGGTTGGTGGTGCTGTTGGCGATAGCCGCACGCACCGTATCCAGCGATACGCCGAAGTGGGTCAGCATCTGCGGCTGCAGATCGATCCTGACCGCCGGCAACGCACTGCCCATCAGCGACACATCGCCCACGCCCTGCACCTGAGCAATCTTCTGATCAATTTTACTGTCGGCCAGATCGTAGAGATAGCCTTTGGAACGGGTGTTCGAGGTCAGCGCCAGCATCACAATCGGTGCATCGGAAGGATTGGCCTTGCGATAAGTCGGCAACGAGGCCATGCTGCTCGGCAGCAGACTTCGGGCTGCGTTGATCGCTGCCTGCACATCACGAGCCGCACCGTTGATGTCACGGTTAAGATCGAACTGCAAAATAATATTGCTCGATCCCTGCGAGCTGCTGGAAGTCATCTCGGTGATCCCGGCGATTTCCCCCAGCGAGCGTTCCAGCGGCGTGGCAACCGTGGCGGCCATGGTTTCCGGGCTGGCGCCGGCCAGTTTGGCCGTGACCATAATGGTTGGAAAATCCACCTGCGGCAGTGGAGCCACCGGCAGCAAACGGTAACCCAGCGCCCCCAGCAGCAGCAAGGCCAGCGTCAGCAGCAGCGTTGCGACAGGCCGGAAGATAAACAGGCGCGTCATTTGCTCTGTACCCTTTGACGAATTCTGCGGCGCCCGCGCTCAGCCAGGCGGTCAAACCACAGGTAGATCACCGGTGTGGAGAACAGCGTCAGGACCTGGCTGAAGATCAGGCCACCGACGATCACCAGGCCAAGGGGCTGCCGCAGCTCGGCACCGGAACCGGAAGCCAGCATCAGCGGCAGCGCGCCCAGCAGCGCCGCCATGGTGGTCATCAGGATCGGCCGGAAACGCAGCAGACAGGCCTGGTGAATGGCTTCTCTCGGGCTGAGGTGCTGTTTCTTCTCCGCTTCCAGCGCGAAGTCGATCATCATGATCGCATTCTTTTTCACGATGCCGATCAGCAATATCACCCCAATCAGCGCAATCAGGCTGAACTCGCTGCCTGCCAACAGCAGCGTCAGCAGTGCTCCAACTGCCGCAGAAGGCAGCGTGGAGAGAATGGTCACCGGATGAATAAAGCTTTCGTACAAAATGCCCAGCACTACGTACATGGTCAGCAGTGCCGCGAGGATCAGCCACAGCGTGTTGCTGGTGGCGCTCTGGAATGCCTGGGTTTCGCCCTGATAACGCAGCGTGATGCTGGAAGGCAGCGACAGGCCTTGCTGAGTTTCCGCAATGGCTTTCTGCGCATCTTCCAGCGAGTAACCGTCATTCAGGTTGAAGGAGATCGTCACCGCCGGGAACTGATTCAGCCGCATGTGCACCAGCGAGCCAATCCGCTGATGAATGGTGGCAACGGAGGTCAGCTTTACCATCCCGGTCTGGGTGCTGCTGGTCGTGCTGGTGGAAGAGGAAGCCGAACTGCCGCTGGTCGAAGACGATGAAGAGGATGATGAGCTGCTGCCTGACGTTGACGAGCCAGAGCTGTTCGACGCCGCCAGATAAATGTCGTCAAACGACGCCGGAGACTGCTGGTATTTTGGTGCCACTTCCAGCACGACGCGGTACTGATTCGACTGGGTGAAGATGGTCGATACCAGCCGCTGACCGAAGGCGTTGTACAGCGCGGTATCCACATCCGAGGCGGTGATACCATAGCGGGCCGCGGCATCGCGGTTCAGATCAACATAAGCGACCTGCCCCTGATCCTGCAGGTTACTCACCACCGAACTGAATTCCGGTCGCTTTTGCAACGCGGCAACCAGCTGTGGCGACCACTTGACCAGATTTTCGCTGTCGGCGTCGTCCAGCGAGAACTGATACTGATCCGGCGTGACCTGATCGTTGACGGTCAGATCCTGCGCGGCCTGCATATAGAGCTGGATGCCCGGCACATTCTGCGTCGCCTGCTTCAGCTCGGCAATCACTTTATCGGCCCGCTGATCGCGCTCGTCAAATGACTTGAGGTTAATTTGCAGGCGTCCGCTGTTCAGGCTGGTATTGGTGCCGTCGATGCCGATGGTCGAGGAGAGGCTGTCCACCGCCGGATTCTTCAGCACGATCTCCGCCAGCTGCTGCTGACGCTTCGCCATTTCACCAAATGAGACATCCTGCGAGGCAACGGTGACGCCCTGGATCAGCCCGGTATCCTGGGTCGGGAAGAAACCTTTCGGGATCACCAGATACAGCAGCGCTGTAAACACCAGCGTCGCCAGTGCCACCAGCAGCGTTAAACGTTGATGGTTAAGTACGACAGTCAGCAGGCGGTCGTAACCCGCGACCAGCTTATCGAAGAACTGGCCGCCTTTGCGGTAGAAGCGGCTCTGTCGCTCTTCCGGAATATGGCGCAGCAAATAAGCACACAGCATCGGCGTGAGCGTCAGCGACACCAGCATCGACACCAGAATCGACACCGCCAGGGTGATGGCAAACTCGCGGAACAGCCGGCCAACCACATCACCCATAAACAGGAGCGGGATCAGCACCGCAATCAGCGAGAATGTCAGGGAGATAATGGTAAAACCGATTTGCGCTGAACCTTTCAGCGCGGCCTCCATCGGCGTTTCGCCCTGCTCCAGCCGCCGGGAAATGTTTTCCACCACCACGATGGCATCATCAATCACAAAGCCGGTGGCGATGGTCAGCGCCATCAGCGACAGGTTGTTCAGGCTGAATCCGGCCAGATACATCACGCCAAAGGTACCGACCAGCGACAGAGGTACGGCAACGCTGGGGATAAGCGTTGCGGCCACGTTGCGCAGGAACAGGAAGGTCACCATGACCACCAGCGCAATTGACAGCATCAGTTCAAACTGCACGTCGCTGATGGAGGCGCGGATAGTTTGCGTACGGTCGGAAAGGATCTGTACCTTCACGCCGTCGGGCAGCGCCGCCTGCAGCGTTGGCAGCTGGGCCTTAATGCTGTCGACCACCGAAATCACATTTGCACCGGGCTGGCGCTGCACGCTGATGACAATGGCCGGAGTGTTGTTGGCCCAGGCAGACTGGTAAGTGTTCTCCGCCGCCTCTTCAATATGGGCAATATCATGCAGCCTGAGCGCCGCGCCATTCTGATAAGTCAGGATCAGGTTGCCGTACTCTTCCGCGGTGCGCAGCTGATCGTTGGCATCAATAGTGACCGAATGGTACTTCCCGTCAAAGCCGCCTTTCGACCCGTTAACGTTACTGTTGCCAATCAGCGTGTTCACATCTTCCAGGGTCAGCCCATGGGCTGCCAGCGCTTTCGGATCCATTTGCACGCGGATCGCCGGTTGATGGCCACCCGCCAGCGTCACCATCCCGACACCGGAAATCTGTGACAGCTTAAGCGCAATACGGGTGTTCACCAGATCCTGCACTTTGATCAACGGCAGCGTGCTGGAGCTGGCGGCCAGGGTGATAACCGCCGTATCTGCCGGGTTCACCTTTTTATAGGTTGGCGGGTTGGGCAAATCACTGGGTAACAGACTGTCTGCCGCGTTAATGGCCGCCTGCACCTCTTGCTCTGCGACGTCGAGCGACAGATCAAGCGAGAACTTCAGGGTAATCACCGACGACCCGCTGGAACTGCTGGAAGCCATCTGGCTCAAGCCCGCCATCTGCCCAAGCTGGCGTTCCAGCGGTGCAGTGACCGATGAGGCCATCACGTCCGGACTCGCGCCCGGATAAAGCGTGGTGACCTGAATGGTTGGGTAGTCTACCTGCGGCAGTGCCGAGGTGGAGAGGAAACGGTAGGCAAAAATACCGGAGATCAGCACGCCGACCATCAACAGAATGGTGGCGACCGGACGCGCTATAAAGATGCGGGAAGGATTCATTGCGCTTTCAACGTCCCGCTGGCCGCTTTGGTTTCAGAGGCGGTGACAACCGACACTTTGCTGCCGTCACTCAGGCGGTCAATGCCTTCCGTCACCACCTGTTCGCCAGCCGTGACCCCTTCGATAATCGCCTGCCGGGTATCGCCCAGTGCCGGACCGGTTTTCACCGCTTTACGGGTCACGGTGTTATCTTTATTAATGACGTAAACAAAGCTGCCGTCGCTGCTCAACTGCAGCGCCTGCGCAGGGATTACCGTCGCCTGATTCAGGGTGCCGGTTTGCAACCGCAGGTTAACAAACTGGTTTGGATAGAGCGCCTCATCCTGATTATCAAACAGCGCTTTCAGCTCTATCGTACCGGTGCTGGTATCAATCTGGTTGCTGATAAACTGCACCTTGCCCTGAGCCAGCGCTTTGCTGCCATCCTGATCGAAGGCGGTGGCGGGCAGGCTCTGACCATTGTGCAGCGTCTTAATCAGCGTGGCGATGTTGCTCTGCGGCACGCTGAAGGTCACTGCGGCGGGCTGCGTCTGAGTAATCGTGACAATGCCGGTGGTGTCGCTGGAGTGCACCATATTACCGGCATCCACCAGCCGCAGACCGGCGCGGCCGGAGACTGGCGAAGTGATGCGGGCAAACTCAATGTTCAGTTTCGCCGCATCGATCTGGGCCTGATCGGCTTTGATTGCGCCGCTGTACTGGCCAACGGTGGCAATCTGCGTGTCCAGATCCTGACGGGATAGCGAATCCTGTGCGAACAGCTTGCGGTAGCGGGATAAGGTCAGTTGTGCGCTTTTCAGCAGTGCCTGATTCTGATTCAGATCCCCCTGATACTGCGCCAGGGTAGCCTGATAGCTGCGCGGATCAATCTGCGCCAGTAGCTGCCCGGCCTCGACTTTCTGCCCTTCAGTGAAATACACCTTCATCAGCTGTCCGTCCACCCGGCTGGTCACCGTTACCGTGGCATTCGGGATCACCGTACCCAGCGCGGTCAGATACACCGGCACGTCTGCGGTGGACACCTCTCCGGCATGAACCGGCGTGGGGCCTGACATCATCATGCCACCCGGCCCGCCATGCCCACCTCTCCCACCTGGAGGCCCACCTGCCCCCTGCGGCCCGGCAGCGCCGTGCGGCCAGAAACGCCAGACGAGCAGCGCCACGAGAACAACCAGGATCAGAAGCAGGATTTTCTTACGCAGTGTCGGTGAGGTTTTCGCAGTTAATAGGGTCATGAGGTTCTGTTGAGTCAAGTGAAGTAATAAGGCAAAAAGGCGATTCGCAACCACCTGAAAAAAGTCAGACCAGCAAAAAACTGGCCTGATGCTATTATGATAGAGCACGCTGATTAATTTCCATCCTCATAACGTAAGGATTTCGTTAATAACGATCCGCCAGTCATGATTTCCCTCCACCCCCAGCGCTTTATACAGTGTTATTTGCTGGTTAAGCTGCCCTGATTGAGTGGTTATGAGCAACTGCTGCGCGGCAGACAGTGAACGCTGCGCCACCAGGACATTCAGATAATTGTCCACGCCTTGCTGATAGGGTCCTGTCGCATTAATGTCAGCAATACGACAGAAGTTGTGCTGGCTATTTTTCAGGCAGTCAGAAGGGAAAGCTTCTCTGCAGGGGCCACACCGTCCCCACCCTGAGGCTTATACTGCCCCTTACCCTGATGCAAGTCTCATCCATTCGTCACCGGCGACTCACGGCACGTTTATGCTGGCGAAATGCCTTTTCCAGCAGTGTGACAAGACGGATGACCCACCGGTGAAACGTGAAATGATCGACGGTGATAACCCGCTCAGCCATCATCTCCTCGAGATTACGCAGGCTCAGGGAATTAGCCAGATACCAGCGTACACACTGGACAATGACATCGACGGGATAATGCGGGCGTTTAAAGGATTTTTGGATCAGGGACATGTTCAGGCAACATTAAAAAAACAGGATGTTATCTGACCGCTCCTTAATGCCACAGAACCCAATGTTTAGCCATTTGAGCACCTGTTGTGTTGTGGAGGTGAGCATATCACCTCCATCAGGTGGCCAGTATCAGTGTGCCACTGCAATCATTCGCAGACTCATCCGCGATAATTCTCAGAGTTTCAGCTCAGACTCTTTTAATGCTGTTCCACCGCCCATCACTTTGTAGAATGTGTTGAGATTCTGATAGTACGCCAGCTGCGTACTGACCAGACTGGTCTGGGCGCTGTATAGCGTACGCTGTGCGGTCAGGGCATTCAGATAAGTATCCACCCCATTCTGATAACGCATATCGGCAAGGCGATAATACGTTGCTGATGAAGTCACGTTATTTCGCTGACTGCTCAGCTCATCATTGATCGTACCCCGTCGGGCCAGGGCGTCGGCGACCTCCTGGAAAGCTGTCTGAATGGCTTTTTCATAGGCCGCTACATAGTACTCTTTCTGTGCCTTAGTGTATTTCAGGTAGGCAACATTATAGCCGCCGCTGAAAACAGGCAGTGAAATGCTGGGTGCAAATGACCAGATACCGGCGCCGTTTTTAAACAGGGACGAGAGATCGGAACTCCCCACGCCGCCGCTTGCCGTCAGTGAAATAGTCGGGAAGAAGCTGGCACGGGCTGCACCGATGCTGGCATTGGCAGATTTCAGATTATGTTCTGCTTCCAGCACGTCCGGGCGGTTCAGCAGTGCATCTGACGAAATACCCGCAGGAACTTCGCGCAGGGCATTGCCGATTGACTCAATGCCTTTCGGCAACAGATTGTCAGGAACCTGTTTACCCACCACCAGATCAAGCGCATTTTTATCCTGCGCCACCGTCGTGGTATAGGAGGCAACGTCTGCCATTGCCGTGTGGTAGGTCGTTTCGGCAGAAGAGACATCCACCATTGAGTCGACGCCATTCTGCATGCGCTTACGCGTCACTTCCACCGACTGGCGGGCGCTTTCAGCAGTGTCTCTGGCGATCGCCAGATTGCTGCGTGCGGCGGCCAGCGCCAGCCAGTAATCCACGGTGTTATACAGCACGCTCAGCCGTGTACTGCGAGCGCCCTCCAGCGTACCCAGATACGCTTCAAACTGTTCACGCGTCAGGCTCTGGTTTTTACCAAACAGGTCCAGCTCAAATGAACTGACGCTGCCTTCTGCTGAATAGCTGTTGCTGATTGCAGTCTGGTTGCCTTCGCCAGTCAGCGCGCGTGAACGCGTGCCGCTTACCCCTGCGGTGAGCGTCGGGAAAAGATCGGCACGCTGTTCGCCATATTGCGCATGCGCTGCTTTGACGCTGGCTATGGCTTCACGCAGATCGCGACTGCTGTCCAGCGCCATGGCCACCACCTGACGAAGGTCAGGATCCATCACATAACTCTGCCAGCCGATGTCACGGTAGTTGCTGGCCTGGGTACCCTGCAGACTGCGATAGGCATCGCCCTGTGGCATTTGCGTACTAACCGCCCCCTCAGGGCGGTCATATTTTGGATCGAGAGAAACACATCCTGCGAGAAAGCAGGGTAAAAAAACCGCTAAAAATTTTGCTGACATATTACTCTCCGGTCTTCTCTGCCGATTCGGTGCGCGCATCGTCATGTGGAATGCTGGGGAAAACGCGACGGATCAGAACGAAGAACATAGGAACAAAGAAAATGGCAAGTAAGGTTGCCGTGAACGTCCCGCCAATAATGCCCGTGCCGATAGCGATACGGCTGTTCGCTCCCGCACCGGTGGAAATTGCCAGCGGCAGTACCCCGGCACTAAACGCCAGTGAGGTCATAATGATCGGACGCAGACGCATGGTAGCGGCATGTATTGCTGCCTTAACCAGATTGTCACCTTTACGGTAGTTATCTTCGGCAAACTCCACGATTAGAATGGCGTTCTTCGCTGATAACCCGACAATGGTGAGCAGGGCGACCTGGAAGTAAACATCGTTTTCAAGTCCGCGCACGCTGGTTGCCAGCAGCGTACCGATAACGCCCAGCGGTACCACGGTCATTACGGCAAACGGCACCGACCAGCTCTCATAAAGTGCGGCCAGACACAGGAAGACGACGATCAGGGAAATGGCATACAGCGACATGGCCTGATTACCGGACAGTTTTTCCTGATAGGAGAGACCGTTCCAGGAGTAGGTCGTGCCGGCCGGCAGTTTAGCCGCCAGTTTTTCCATAATGTTCATGGCATCGCCGGAGCTTTTTCCTGCGGCGCTCGAGCCCTGGATTTCATAGGAGGCGAGGCCGTTATAGCGTGACAGCACGTCCGGGCCATATTCCCAGTGTGAGGTGGCAAACGAAGAGAAGGGTACCATAGTGGTATTGCCATCACTGTCGGTACCACGGACATACCACTGTTCAATATCTTCAGGCTTACTGCGGAACTGCTCATCGCCCTGCATATAGACTTTTTTCACGCGGCCACGATCGGTAAAGTCATTGATATAACTACCACCAATGGCTGCACTGAGCGTATCGTTAATATCTCCGATCGTCAGCCCCAGCGACTGTGCTTTCTGATCGTCGAAGTTCACCTGTAGCTGCGGCAGATCGGGCAGGGTATTTGCACGGACGGCGCTCATGGAAGGATTTTTATTGGCCTCAGCAATCAGCTGATTACGCATTTTCAGCAGATCGTCACGGCTGGTTGCGCCACGCGCCTGTAGCTCAAAGGTGAAGCCATTGGACTGTCCGAGACCGGAAATGGCCGGCGGTGACAGCACAAAGATTTGCGCATCGCGAATGCCGGCAAGGTTCTGCATGGCGCGAGCGGCAATTGCATCGGCCGTATTTTCACTGCCTTTACGATCGCTCCAGTTTTTCAGCGCGATGAAGCCGATACCGGCGTTCTGCCCGCTGCCTGCAAAGCTAAAGCCATTAACCAGCATGCTGACGTTCACGTTGTCTTTTTCTTTAGTGGCGAAATATTGCTGGACCTGGCGACGGACTTCGTCAGTGCGGTTGGCGGTTGCGCCGGGCGCAAGCTGATACTGAACCATGATATAGCCCTGGTCCTCTGTCGGCAGGAAGCCGCCGGGCAGACGCAGATACAATACGGCACAACCTGCCAGCAGCACCCCATACAGGATCAGATAGCGCACCGAGCTATTCACGACGTGTCCGACGCCATTTTCGTAGCGGGACTGAACGCGCTCATACTTGCGGTTAAACCAGCCAAAAAAGCCTTTATGGCCGCTTTCATGGTTATGCGGTTTGAGCAGAGTAGCACAGAGCGCTGGGGTGAGCGTCAGTGCAACCACGACGGACAGCACCATGGATGACACGATGGTGATGGAGAACTGCCGGTAGATCACACCAGTTGAACCGCTGAAGAAGCTCATTGGCAGGAAAACGGCGGACAACACCAACGCGATACCTACCAGGGCACCGGTGATCTCCTTCATGGATTTTTCCGTCGCCTGTCGGGGAGGGAGTCCCTCTTCACGCATCACACGTTCGACGTTTTCCACCACCACGATGGCGTCATCCACCAGAAGGCCGATAGCCAGCACCATACCAAACATGGTCAGGGTATTGATGGAGTAACCAAACACCGACAGTACGCCAAAGGTTCCCAGCAGCACGACCGGTACGGCGATAGTCGGGATCAGCGTGGTTCGGATGTTTTGCAGGAAGATAAACATCACGATGACGACCAGGATCACCGCTTCAACCAGCGTTTTGACCACCTCTTCAATAGAGATCTTAACGAAGTCGGTACTGTCAAGAGGATAGGAAACTTCATAGCCCGCAGGCATGCTGGTACGGAATTCGTCAATCGCGGCCTTAACGTCTTTGGCCGTTGACAGCGCATTAGCGCCCGAGGCAAGCTGCACCGCCATGCCGGATGCCGGATGGCCGTTAGCCAGTACGTTAGCGCTATAATCCTCGCTGCCCATCTCAACGCGTGCCACATCGCTCAGGCGAACGACCGAGCCGTCAGTCTGGCTCTTCAGCACGATATTGCGGAACTGTTCTGCCGTTTGAAGGCGCGAACGGGAACGTACGGTGGCGACCAACTGCTGTTCTTTACTGGCCGGCAGCGCACCAATCTGACCGGATGAAACCTGGGTGTTCTGGGCTTCCAGCGCCGTCGTTACATCCGAAGGCATTAGCGAATAAGAGGCGAGCTTGCTGGGATCCAGCCAGATACGCATCGAATATTCGGCACCAAACACCTGCACGCTCCCTACGCCGGTGATACGTGCCAGGGTATCTTCCATGTTACTGACCATATAGTCAGAGACGTCTGATGAAGTACTTTTGTTGGTTTTATCGTAAACCGCCAGCACCAGCAGGAAGTCACTCTGTGCTTTCTCAACCGTTACGCCCTGGGTGGTTACGGAGGTAGGCAGTCGGCTTTCCGCCTGCTGCACCTTGTTTTGCACCTGAACCTGCGCAATATCCGGATCGGTGCCCTGTTCGAAGGTCACGGTGATCTTGACCTGACCGGTGGAGGCGGTACTGGTCGAGCTGAAGTAGAGCAGACCATCAAGTCCGGTCAGCTGCTGTTCAATGACCTGCGTCACGCTGCTTTCCAGCGTTTCGGCCGATGCACCGGTATAGGTAGCCTGGATGCTAATCTGCGGTGGTGCGACATCGGGATACTGGGCAATCGGCAGGCTGGTAATACTCAGAATGCCGAACATCATAATACCGATGGCAATAACCCATGCGAAGACGGGACGTCGAATGAAGAACTGGGCCAGCATAATCAATTGCCTCCGCTGTTCGCGTTTGCACTATTATCATTCGGCGTGACTTCCACAGCTTTCACACTCATACCAGCCTGCACTTTAGCCGTGCCCTCAACGATAAGTTTGTCGCCACTCTGCAGGCCACTGGTGATCAGCCATTTGTTGCCAATCACGCGATCGGTGACAACTTCGCGGCTTTCAACCTTGTTGTCTTTATCGACTACCAGAGCGGTACCGTTGCCTCTGGCATCACGCGTAATGCCCTGCTGCGGGGCAAGAATAGCGTCGTTTTTCGTGCCACTGGCTACGTTTGCGCGTACATACATACCGGGCAGGAGTTCATGTTCAGGATTGGGAAAGACAGCGCGCAGGGTCACGGTACCGGTGGCTTCGTCTACAGCAACTTCAGCCAGCTCCAGTTTTCCTGAATGGGAGTAGGCGGTGCCATCTTCCAGCTTAACCGTCACCGGCACGGGAGCGTCACCTTTCTGCAGAGATGCCTGCTGACGTTTCAGTTTTAACAGCTGAACGCTGGACTGAGTCAGGTCAACATAGATCGGGTCAAGCTGACGTATCGTCGCCAGCACCGTGTCCTGACTGGCGGTAACCAGGGCGCCCGGCGTTACCGACGAAATGCCGATGCGACCGGAAATTGGGGCACGTACGCGGGTATAGTCGAGGTTGATGCGGGCGCTTTCTACCGCCGCGCGATATTCGGCAACGGAGGCAATATTCTGCTGATAGGTGGCCAGCGCATCGTCTGCATCCTGACGGGAGACGCCGTTATCCTTCACCAGTGTGGCGTAGCGTTCCGCTTTAAGTTTGCTGCTTTTCACCAGCGCCTGGGCGTTTTTCAACTGCGCAACGGCCTGATCATAACTGGCCTGATACGTTGCCGGATCGATCTGATAAAGCACCTGACCGGCTTTTACCTCATCCCCTTCTGTAAACAGACGCTTCTTGATAATGCCCGCGACCTGAGGCCGGACTTCGGACACCATTGTGCCGGTGACGCGGCCGCTTAGCTGATTTTCCAGCATCACGGATTCAGCCTGAAGGGTTTTAACACCCACTTCCGGCGCAGAGGGACCGGCCTGTGAATTGCTGTTTTGATCACAGGCCGCAAGTAATATCACCAACCCGGCGATTAAGCTGTGTCGAAAATTTTTCATGTAAAACCCTTTAGTGAATGTTCATTCTCAGCGTGAGAAGTTTAACAACTAAGCGATGACGACGTATGTAATTATATCGAAAAAAAAGGCTTAACCTGCGGTTCCGCACCCATTAACGCCAAAAGCTCCACCTTTCATATATAAATCATTATTTATCATGTTATTAATTTTTTATTAGGAAACTGTTTCAAAAATCGGAGGTGATAACATTACTGTCACCTTATGCTGATGGAGCATCTGTATGAACCCATTTAAAGGGGTTCTGTCGCATTAACGTCAGCAATCCGACAAAAGTTACATTGGCTGTTTTTCAGGCAGTCAGCAGAAAAATCAGGCTCACCGGTAGGATCTGCAGGCGCATGATAGATTCTCAATATAAGGAAAAAATAATAGTAACGAGAGTGATTATTCTCATAAAAGAGGACAATTATATGAGGATCTAAATGATGTGAATGTTAAGTTTCCGCTAAGTTATTTGTCGAAACGCTATCGGTAAGCAGATCGTGCTGAAACGCGGCAGTCCAGCTACGCAAACGTTTTCATTTCGTGCTTTTAGCCCTGTCAGCCCTTGGGTTCGATACCCCGACGACGCAGCTCCCGTCTCGCTAACTCCTTCAGCCAGCAGGAGAGCGTGACGTTATCATGGTCAGTAAGGGTTCTCAGCTGGTCGTGCAGCTCGGGATGAATACGCAGTTGAAAAGCGGCCGATCGGCCACCCAATTTCGGCGTTCTGTCTTTGAGTTTGGCCATAGGCGTCCAGTACGGTGAGCGAAAAAAATCGCCCCTTTCAGCGCTACCAACACGGGAAGGGGCTGGCACTGCCCAACGAAATGCGGTGTCAGACGGTGATGCCCACACCATACCCTGCTGTTGCAGACATGAATGTTTATGGAATGAAAAATATTAGTTAAGAGTTGTGAGTGTTTCTGGTAATTAATGGAAAGTCAGGCTGGCAACAGTGCCAGCCCTGAACAGCACACAACACGGTGGGGGATTAGAATGCGATGTCCACCCCTCCGCGGAACACGGATTCGCCGCCCCGGTCGGCAATGTGTTTATCCATTCGCAGGAACACGCGAGCGTCTTTGGCTTTACCAACATCCAGCCGCAGGCCGTACCACTGGGAGTCGCGATCGAGGCTCATACCCGGAATGGCGAAGCTTTTGCCCTCGGATCCCGTTCCCACCCATTGAGCATTAACATCCAGCGATGGGTTAGTAAAAGCGTGCTGGTATTCTCCGTAGATCGACAGCATCGACCACCACTGATGGACTTCAAACAGCGGTGCGCTCAGGTTCAGACCGGTCAGTCCGACGGTCCGGCTGTAGCGGGCGCTGTCGCCCTGTAACCCCAATGCGCTTCCCTCGTCGCTGAAGCCGCCGGTATAGAGCTGGCTCAGCTTCATCCCGACGTACGGCTCCAGCGTCAGCCGGTCCTCCAGCGACCAGCGGTAACCGGTTTTGATCAGGCCCTGCCAGCTGTCATTGCGGGTTTCTGCTGAAGTGGCCTGTGCACCATCCAGCAGCAGCACCCGGTAAAGCTGCGTGTCGCCATGCTGATAGCTCAGGTTGGCCTGCCAGATCCATGCAGGGGTCACGGCGTACTGGCCGTAAAGCATCAGCCCCTGCAGGCTGTTCGTGCTGTTACCGCCACTGCCGTCATAATCCGCTCTGATCTGGCTGTCTGTGACGGCTGCGCCCAGTCTCAGTCCTGTTATATCGAAATTACTGTCCAGGCCGATTGCGGTGGTGTTGATGCGATAGTGGCTACCCAGATAGCCCTCCTGCTGCAAATCGCCATGCAGCGTGCCGGTTTCCGCCCAGATGCCATAAGGCTTCTGCTGAGCGGGATTCAGCCGGTTACTCAGCAACTGGTTCTGGTAATCCAGGCTGTTGAAAAGAATGGCGTTTCCGCTGGCATGGGCCTGCCCGGAGAGCGAATCCAGCGCGGCGCGCGCAGCGGCACTGCTGCCAATTTGTTGTAAGGCTGCGGCGTCCTGCAGCAGGTTTTCCTGCTGCGCCGAGCGCCCGCTCTGAGCAGCGTAGCTGTCCGCAACCTGAAACGCCTGTTCAACGTTTGCCGCACTCTTCAGGGTTGCCCCGCTGAGGCCCGCAGCCTGAGCCGCCTGCACCGTGTTCAGCCGCTGGAAGTGTCCATTCACACTGTTTGCGCTGTAGCTGACCGTACCCTGCAGGAATACGCCAGTGTCCACGCTGGCAAACTGCCCGCTGATCCCCTGTCCGCTCTGCAAAAGAGACTCACTGGTCTGCACAACATAGGTATCTGAGGGCAGGGTTACCTGTAGTACGCCGTTCAGCGTTGCCGGCCCGACCACCGTGAGCGGTTGGGAGAGCGTCACGCGCAGCGTACCGTCAGCGCTCTGCTGATAGCTGCCCACCACATGCAGGCCGCCTGCGGAGGTCGTCACCACCGTGCCCTGATTACTGAGGTTGCCGCCAATGCTGCCTTTGCCTGCCAGCAGTCCGCTGCCGGTCACCTGCACATCACTGGCGACGGAGCCGTCGATATACAGGCTATTGCTCTGCACTCTGGTCTCACCGGTATAGGTGTTGTTACCGGTCAGCGTCAGCACGCCGCCCGCGTCGCTGGCCCCGGAGACAATCAGGCCACCATTCCCGCTGATATTATTGGAGAAGGTGTAATTCCCGGCAGAGAGCGCGGCAGTAAAATCATCGCCGTAAAACATCCCCGGACCGTTTAACGCCTTATCGACATTGACGTTTCCCCAGCCAAAGGTGTCGTTATAGGGACGGCCGTTAGCGGTATCGGCGGCAACGCCAGCCACAGCATCGCTGTGATAATCCGCCGTGGTTAACAGAGTCTGCTGGAGGTTATAACCGGTCATCCAGGGGAATTGTGCCGACACTCTCGCGGCTGCCCCGGCCACGCGAGGCGCAGAGAAGGAGGTGCCGTACTTGCGCAAAAGAGTGCCGTCGTCCTGCAGATAATCGGCATAGCCCGGAGCAGCAAGGCACCAGGCCGCCGCATCACCGCAGGCATCAAAGACATATAGTTCAGGAGGACGACTGCCCTGCGCCACCGTGTATCCCGGCAGATAACCGGTAACGGCAATCAGCCCTTTTTGCAGGCTGGCATCATTATAAATCAGTGGCACCTGGGCATTAGGAGAAGGAGTGGAAGTCCCATTATTCCCGGTCACCACCACGCCCAGAGCACTGGCGTTGACGATACTGCTCAGGCTGTCGCGCAGCGCGTCGTAACGCCCACTCTGGCGGGCGCTGGCCAGATCGGCTGCCGTCGTCAGACGCTCGTCAGAAGCGTATGACATGTTGATAATTTTAACCCCGTTACTCAGCAGGCCGTTGATCGCCTTCTGCGTATCCGTGTAGTAAAAAAGGTTGTTGCTGGAGGCCTGAGCAATCCACAAATCGCTGTCTGGTGCCACGCCACCGGCGAAGGCACCTTCTGCCAGCCCGGCCAGGGTCAGGGCGACAACGGTTCCGTGTCCCGAGTGCCCCTGGTTATCATTCAGGGTCTGACTGCCACCCGCCAGATACGAAGTGAAATGCACATTGGCATAATTGAATTCTGTCCGATCGGCTGCCAGCCCGGAGTCGACGATCCCGACTTTAACTTTGGCAGCAGTCGCCACAGGCGCGCTGGGGACCGGAGTGGGCACAGGCGTTGAATTCACGGTTTCACTGCCTCCGCCGCCGCCGCCACCACCGCCGCCACAGCCATTAAGTAACAGCGTACTGATCACCACGGCCAGTATTGAAAAGGACGGAGTGGGACAAACTACTGAAGTAGATCTTATGATTTGCACAGGAGCCTCTTTAACCGCATAGCGGAAAATAACGGTATCCATGCGGAAATACAGCCAGTAGTGATCACTGCATGGGACTCAAATACATTAAATGATCTGACTATTTCTAATTGCCTGAACAACTGTGTTTTCGGGGAGGTGTTTAAGCGTTAAAGTTTTTGGCGGGACGTCAATTTGAGATAAAAAAAACCCACGCATCCGCGTGGGTTGGTGCAACTGAACAGGGTGTAAATCTGCCGGGAGCAGATTGCATTCTCACCAATTAATACCTCTGGGACTTTCATCCTCGCAGGTGAGCACCCGACTCGCCAGCAGCAAAACGCAACGGAGTTAGCGAAAATGCTACCAGCTGTAAAACCATTGCCGCTTTGTTTACCTGCCTTTTCCGACGGTAAATTATGAACCGCTGTGAGTCGCGTAAAGCGCGTCCGGCGCCACGTTCATATGCTTAAGGACCGGACCAATAATGTTGCCGAAGACCGGCGCGGCGACCGAACCACCAAAGTGATCGCCAGCGGTCGGGTGGTTGATCATGATCACCAGCGCCACCTGAGGATTACTGGCCGGGGCCACGCCTGCGGTGTAGTTAATATAGCCACCATCGTATTTGCCGCTGGCACCCATTTTCTCTGCCGTCCCGGTTTTGATCGCCAGACGATAGCCCGGCACCGCAGCACGCACGCCACTGCCGCCGGGCAGTGCATCGCTCTCCATCATATGCACCACTGAGCGAACGATATCTTCATCGGCCACTCTTGTTCCCATGACCGGCGGCGTGACCCTGGTGATCGACAGCGGGCGGTAAATCCCGAACGACCCCAGCGTGGCGTATTCACGCGCAATCTGCAGCGGCGTCACACGCAGACCATAACCAAACGAGAAGGTGGCGCGTTCAATATCCGCCCAGCGTTCACGATGCAGCGGGAAGTAACCCACACTTTCCCCCGTCAGCCCCAGACCGGTCGGTCTGCCCAGACCAAAGGATCGGAAGGTGTTGACCAGCACTTCTGCCGGCATCGCCAGCGCAATGTGCGACACGCCGATATCACTCGATTTTTGCAGGATGCCGGTCATGGTCAGGCGCGGCCAGTGGCCAACGTCACGGATCAGGTGACCATTAACCCGATAAGGCGTGGTATCCAGCACCGAATCCGGGCGAACCAGCTTGCGAATCAGCCCTTCCATCACCACCAGCGGCTTGACGGTAGAGCCGGGCTCGTAGCTGTCATTGATGGCGGAGTTACGCATCTGTGCCGGGGAAACATCGCTGAAATTGTTAGGATTAAACGACGGGTAGGAAGCCATGCCTAAAATCTCGCCGGTATCGATCTTGATCAGCACTGCGGCGCCCGAGTCGGCTTTGTTCAGCAACACGCCATCGCGTAGCTTGCTGTACATGGTGTACTGATCGAACTTGTCGATGCTGAGCTGTACGGTCGGCGGCTGACGCGGTGGCTCATAGTTAATCATCGCCACAATATTGCCGTGGGCATCCTGACGATATTTCTCTTCACCTGGCGTGCCCTGCAGGACTTTATCAAATCCTTTTTCCAGGCCATTCAGCCCGTTGTTATCCGCTCCCACGATACCGATCAGCGGCGCGGTGGCCTCACTCATGGGGTAGAAGCGGCTGTCATCATAAACGGTGGTGATCCCTGCCAGATGCAACTTAGCGATATCTTTGGAGATGCCCAGCTCAATTTTTCGGCCAAGGTAGAGGAAACGGCGATTAGGGTTCGCATTGATCTGCTGGGCTATCTGCTCAGGGCGCTGATCCAGCGCGTTCGCCAGATACTCCCATTTTGCACTGGTGAAATCAGGGTGGGCCTCCAGCACGCGCTGCGGGTCGGCAATGATATCACGAGAAGGCACACTCAGGGCCAGCGCCTCGCCGTTACGATCCAGCAGGGTGCCACGGTTGGTGGGAATAGCCACCGTGCGCAGGGAGCGTTCGTCCGCCTGCTTTTCCAGCATCGGGTGGTTGATCAGTTGAACGTCACCCACCCAGGCCAACAGCAAAACCAGACAGCCAAATACCCCCAGGCAGATCAGACGGAAGCGGATGGGATTGAAAGGCGTTTTAGCCTGGTCTTTTGCCAATAATTTCTTTATGCGGGGCATCGGTCTTCTACTAGCTGGTCAGGATAACTGACTGTGAGTTATACAAAAAATGCCGTCATGAGAACAGGGAAACTGTGTTTCAGCCTGTGATTGTGCCGCAGCGCGCATAATATACGCACCGGTTTTATTAGAAAATTCAGAAAGTTATTCTGGTTTTTCGCCGCTACAGACAAAAAAAACCTGCGCATCTGCGCAGGTTGGTGAAACAAAGCATGAATACTTTTTGATGTTCACCCATCAATACCTCTGGGACGTAGACTGTAGCAATCCGGCTGACTCACTCGCCAGCCTCGATTCGCAACAGTTACCCGCAAAATGTAACCACCTATGTGATTCTTATGCAGTTTTGCAACCTTTGAGTCACAACACCAAACGGCGAAAAGCAGGTCCAGTGGTGGATTGGGTGAAACTAACCCGCAGCCCGTTTAATCTCCACCAGGCAACTCATGGCATTGGGGCCCTGGGTCAGCGATGAGGTGCCGATATCCAGCGTCAGGACGTTTGGGTTGCCCGCCCGATCGTAAGGATGCCAGGCTTTGCCGAAGCCCGGATCAAACCAGGCCCCTGTGGAAATCAGCACCACGCTGGGGCGGACGCCTTCGGTCAGTCGAACCCCCGCCAGCATCCGGCCGCGCGCGTTACTGACCTCAATCACATCTCCATCGACAATGCCCCGCGGCTGCGCATCGTCCGGATGCATCCACAAGGTTTCATGCCCGGCGGTTTTATTCGCCTGTACCGACGGCGTGGCGTCCATCTGGCTGTGCAGGCGATCGCCCGGCTGAATGGAGATCATATGCAGCGGGAAGCGCTGGCTGACTTCGGAACCCAGCCACTCTTTCGGGGGCTGCCATTCAGGATGTGGCGCGAAGTCATCCAGCCTGTAGCCCGCGATAGTCTCGCTGAACAATTCGATCTTGCCGCTGGCGGTTTTAATCGGATTGGCCACCGGATCCTGACGGAACGCTTCCATGAAGATGAAAGGTTTACCTCCCTCCGGCACTTCCACATGGCCTTCTTTCCAGAATCCCTGAAAATCTGGCCAGCCGATCTTCTTAAGCTTGTGCGCCTCAGCACACTGGTTATACAGGTATTCGATCCACTGCATTTCATTGCGGTTTTCAGTGAATACCTCCCGATAACCCAGGCGCTCAGCCAGATCGGCAAAGATATCAAAATCATTACGCGCCAGATGCTGCGGCTTAATTGCCTGATGCATCGCCAGTACAAAGCGGTCGCGGGAGGAACCGCCAATATCGTTACGCTCCAGAGTGGTGGTCACAGGCAGCACGATATCGGCCATCTGTGCCGCAGGAGTCCAGACGATATCCTGCACGATAACCGTGTCGGGCTTCTGCCAGCCCTCAACCAGCCGGTTCAGCTGCTGGTGATGGTGGAAAGGATTCCCCCCTGCCCAGTGGATTAAATGGATATCAGGATAGGTCTGCGTCTGCCCCTGAAATGCGTACGGCTCGCCAGGATGGAGCAACATATCGCTGATGCGGGCAACCGGAATAGCGCGGTCGGCAATCGGGTTTACGCCGGTAGACATCAGCGGCGCCGGGCCTTCAATGCGGGGATTGCCCACGCTGTTCATTGAGCCATGACCAAAGGAAAAACCGGCTCCCGGCAGGCCCGGCTGGCCGAGCATCGAAGAGAGCGCAATCATCATCCAGTAGGGTTGCTCGCCACGGTGGGCACGCTGCACAGAATAAGAACAGGTAATAAAACTGCGCTTGCCCGCCAGCTGTTTTGCCAGCTGCTCGATACGCTGTGCCGGAATACCGGTAATTTCGCTGGCCCATGCGGGCGTTTTCGGCGTGCCGTCCGTCTCACCAAGCAGATAGCTACGCAGCTGGGGATAGCCCACACAGTGGGAGGCAAGGAAAGCGTTATCCACCGCGCCCAGACGTTCTGTTTCAAAGCCCAGCGCCAGCATCAACGCCACATCGGTATTCGGGCGAACAGGGATCCACTCGGCGTTAACAAATTCCGGGCAGTCATCGCGCATCGGGCTGATATTGATGATGGTCGTGCCTTTCGCCGCCAGCTCCAGCAGCGCAGGTTTGAGGCTGTGCTGCCCTGCTCCGCCGGAAGCCACCTGACTGTTTTTCAACGCCAGGCCACCAAAGGCAATAAAGATTTCGCAGTGCTTAACCACCTCCGGCCAGTCAGTAACACGGCCCGTCAGCGGCATGTAGGTGCCGATAACGTAGGGCAGGAAGAACTGCGCTGCGCCCCAGCTGTAGTTACCCAGCTGATCGACGCCACCGCCGCCGGTAAAGTAAAAGCGGCGGACCAGGGTGCGGGCATGATTAACGCGGCCAGCGGAAGACCAGCCATACGAGCCGTTGAAAATGCCGGAGGCACCGTAGCGATCCCGTACGCGGCGATTCTCTTCAGCCACCAGATCCAGCGCGGTTTCCCAGTCCACCTCTACGAAATCTTCGCGACCGCGCAGCGTGCGGTCACTCTTCTCGCGGGACTTCAGCCAGGATCGGCGCACCATGGGCTTGCGGATACGCTTATCCGAATAGACCAGCTCCGGGAGAGTGTTGAGCATCGGCGACGGGTCCTGATCGGCGAAGAAAGGCTCACAGCGCAACAGTTTGCCGTCTTCCACTACGGCAGTGAAGGCGCCCCAGTGGGCGAGGTGTGGCACTTTTATGACAGTCATCAGGCGTTCCGGCAGGTTTTATCGTTAATATGGAGCCAGAATAGCATTGTTAACCGCGAGATTTGAATCACAAAGCACCGGCAATTGCAGGCTGATTTTATCCAGCTTTGCGACGCTGCTTGCATTCTGTCTGCTTGAAGTAGCAGGAGAATTCCGCAACACTGAGAATAATGTAAACGTTTACCCAGGAAGGCATTTGACCTATGGCTACCATTAAGGATGTTGCCAGGCTCGCCGGAGTCTCCGTCGCCACGGTTTCCCGCGTCATTAACCACTCACCCAAAGCAAGCGAGCATTCACGCCAGGCAGTCAACAGCGCCATGGAAACGCTGCAGTACCACCCAAACGCCAACGCACGCGCCCTGGCGCAGCAGTCAACCGAAACCATGGGGCTGGTGGTGGGCGATGTTTCCGACCCTTTTTTTGGTGCCCTGGTGAAAGCGGTCGAACAGGTGGCCTATGAGACCGGCAACTTTTTGCTGATTGGTAACGGTTACCATAATGAGCAAAAAGAGCGGCAGGCCATTGAGCAGCTGATCCGCCATCGCTGCGGGGCACTGGTGGTGCATGCCAAGAAAATTCCTGATGAAGAGTTAATCCCGCTGATGCAGCAGATCCCCGGCATGGTGCTGATCAACCGGGCGCTACCGGGTTTTGAAAAACGCTGTATTGCGCTGGATGACCGCTATGGCGCCTGGCTGGCAACCCGTCATCTGATCCAGCAGGGACACCAGAACATTGCATTCATCTGCTCAACACACCCCATTTCTGATGCGGAAGATCGCCTTCAGGGTTATTACGACGCGCTGCGCGAGCATCATCTGCCCTGCAATGACCGTCTGGTCGCACTGGGTGAGCCGGATGAAGTAGGCGGGGAACAGTCGATGACCGAACTGTTGGGCCGGGGTAAACCTTTTACCGCCGTTGCCTGTTATAACGATTCTATGGCCGCCGGCGCGCTGGCAGTCCTGAGCGATAATGGCGTGCGGGTGCCGGAAGAGATGTCACTGATTGGCTTTGATGATGTGCTGGTTTCGCGCTACGTCCGTCCACGGCTGACCACGGTGCGCTACCCAATCGTGACGATGGCGCAGCAGGCAGCAGAGCTGGCGCTGGCCTTAGCCAATAATCAGCCGCTGCCGGAAGTGACGAATATGTTCAGTCCGACGCTGGTGCGCCGCCATTCAGTAGGGTCGCCGGGTTAACCCAGCGATTTATGATACAGCCGCACTGGCTTATCCGGATAATCCAGTGCATCGCCGATATAGCCCCAGCCAAAGCGCTCGTAATAATCCGCACAGGCTGAATAGAGATAGAGATCCGCATAGCCGCGCAGGCGGCACTCCTCAATGACCCGTTGTTGCAGCTTCTCACTCAGTCCGCGCCCGCGGTAGCTTTCATCGACATACAGCGAAGCCAGCCACGGAAACAGATCCTGACGGCTGATTAAATCGCAGCGCCACAGCCCGACCGTTCCCACGACCCTTTCGCCTGCCAGCGCGAGATAGGTAACCGGTAAATCGCTGCCGCTGAGGCTGCTCCGGATCAGGCTGGCAAAAAACGCCCGGCTGTTTTCGTCGCCAAATGCCCGCCACAGCCAGTCGGTAACTTGTTCCCGGTGCCCCGGAGCCTCGCTGAGGGGCACAATTTTCAGTTCGTTTACCGCGCAGTTGCTCACGGTTACACTCTCCCACGACGAACGGGCGATATGACAGCCGGATTTACATCTCCAGCGCCAGCAGTTCCTGCACGGTTTGCGCACGGCGGATCTGGCGCGGCTGACCGTTCTCAAACAGCACTTCCGGCAGCAGAGGACGGCTGTTGTAGTTAGAAGACATTGAGGCACCATAGGCACCGGTGTCATGGAACACCAGATAGTCGCCCACCTTTACCGCAGGCAGCGCACGTGTTTCCACTTTACCCCCTTCCTGCTGGGTGAACACATCGCCGGATTCACACAACGGGCCGGCCACCACGCTCTCTGTGGTGTGCTGCTCGTTCAGCTCACGGTCATCACCCGCCATTGCGGAAATGTGATGATAACTGCCGTACATCGCCGGACGCATCAGGTCATTAAAACCGGCATCCACCAGCACGAAGTGGCGGCTGCCCATCTGCTTCACGGCACGAACCTGCGAAACCAGCACGCCGGACTCAGCCACCAGGAAGCGACCCGGTTCAATCTCCAGCTTAACCGGGTGCCCCAGATGCCGCGCAACACGCTGGCGCGCTGCATCCCACAGACCAAAATAGTGATCGGTATTGATCGCTTCTTCACCAAAGCGATAAGGGATCGACAGGCCGCCACCGGCTGAAATCGCCTGCAGATCCTGGCCGAAGCTGACCACCTGATCCACCATGGCATCACACACCTGTTCCAGGTGACCGTAATCCACTCCTGACCCGATATGCATATGGATGCCGACCAGCTTCAGTTGATAGCGCTGAATGGCTTCCAGCGCCAGCGCCATATCGCCGTGCCAGATACCATGCTTGCTGTTTTCACCGCCGGTATTGGTTTTCTGGCTGTGCCCGTGACCAAAGCCCGGATTCACTCGCAGCCACACCGGATGGCCGGGAGAAACTTCACCCAGCTGTTGCAGCATAGCGACAGAACCGGCATTAACCGGGATTTTCAGCTCAGCAATGCGGCTCAGCGTCGGCAGATCGATCACATCGGCGGTAAAGACAATTTCATCACCTCCCGGTTTGAAACCAGCCACCAGCGCACGCTCAATCTCGCCGAGAGAAACTGAATCCACTTTCACTCCGGCAGCGTGCATCAGGCGCAGAATATGGATGTTCGAGCAGGCCTTCTGCGCAAAGCGCACCACGTCAAACTGCTGCAGCTGCGCGATACGATCGTGGATAATACTGGCGTCATAAGCCCAGACCGGACCACCATACTGGCGCACCAGCGGCAGAAGGTTGTCGCGTGTCAGCGCGGTGTCGGTATTGGTGAGCAGGCGTGGCATAAGTGTTCTCCTGAAATGATGCCGCTATTACGCCACAGCCCCGAAAGGATGAAAAATATCTGTTTTAACGAAGTCTATTCATCCATGATATGGTTTTGCATCCCGACTCAGGAACCGGCTATGGCAGGCATTACGCTGCGGCATATCGAGATTTTTCACGCGGTGGTCACCACCGGCAACCTCACGGAAGCCGCCACGCTGCTGCATACCTCACAGCCGACGGTGAGCCGTGAGCTTGCCAGGTTTGAAAAGCTGGCCGGACTCAAACTGTTCGATCGAATTCGGGGACGCCTGCAGCCCACGGTGCAGGGACTGCGATTGTTTGAAGAGGTCCAGCGCTCCTGGTACGGGCTTGATCGCATCATCAATGCTGTCGAAGGGCTGCGACAGTATCACGGGGGCGAACTCTCCGTGGCCTGCCTGCCGGTTTTCTCCCAGTCACTGCTGCCGCTACTGTGCCAGCCCTTTCTCCAGCGCTACCCTGAAGTCAGCCTGAATATCATTCCACAGGAGTCCCCTCTGCTGGAGGAGTGGCTGTCAGCCCAGCGCTATGACCTGGGGCTGACCGAAACCAGCGTGACGCCTGCAGGAACAGAGCGTACCGAACTGTTTACCGGGATGGAGGTGTGCGTGCTACCGGAAGGCCATCAACTGGCGGAGAAAGCCTGTCTGACACCGCAGGATTTCAGCGGGCAGCACTATATCAGCCTGTCACGCACCGACAGCTATCGCCAGTTGCTGGATCGTCTGTTTAACGAGCAGGGGGTGCAGCGAAGAATGGTTATGGAAACGCACAGCGCGGCGTCAGTGTGCGCAATGGTCAGGGCGGGAGTGGGCGTGTCAGTGGTGAATCCGCTCACGGCACTGGACTATGCCGGTAGCGGCGTGGCGATCAGACGTTTCAGCGTGGATGTGCCTTTTACCGTCAGTCTGATCAGGCCGCGACACCGGCCCTCTTCCGCACTGGTTGAGGCTTTCAGTGCCCATCTGCAGCAGCACATCAGCCTGTTCAACCAGCGCCTGGCGGCGCTGCCGGATTAAGCGCGGGCGGTTTGAGCCTGCCCGCCGGAACGACGGAAGGTAAACAGACACAGCAGCAGTCCGATTGCAGCCAGCACGGCGGCCACCACTGGCACAGCAGTCAGGCCATAACCTGCGCTAATCACTGCCCCCCCCGCCCAGGCACCAAAAGCATTGCCAATATTAAAGGCTGAGATATTCAGCGTGGAGACAAGATTCGGCGCATCTTTGCCGTGGCGTACCACGTTAATCTGCAGTCCGGGAACAATAGCAAACGTCGCCATCGCCCACAGAAACAGAGTGATTTCCGCCAGCCACAGTGCGTGACTGGTCCAGCTGAAGGCCAGAGAGAACAACGCGATCAGCGAGAAGCTGAGGATCAGGCTGAAGGAGACTTTCCAGTCCGCCAGCTTGCCGCCAAGGATGTTTCCTACCGTCAGGCCGCCGCCAATCAGGAACAGCGTCCAACTCACGCCTTTATCGCTGATGCCGGTTACCTGCAGCAGCAGCGGCGCAATGTAGCTGAACAGCGCAAACATTGCGGCGGCAAAAAACACCGTCATCAGCAGCGACAGCCACAGCCTGCCGTTCGCCAGCGCGCTGATTTCACTTGCCAGATCGACCGGCTTCTCATCCTTATTGGTCGGCAGGCTGACAATCAGCGCGATAAACGCCAGGATGCCAATTATTGCCACGCCCCAGAACGTCGCACGCCAGCCAAACATCTGGCCAAACCAGGTGCCCAGTGGCACGCCCAGCACGTTCGCCAGCGTCAGGCCGGTAAACATCAGCGCCACCGCAGAAGCCTGCTTACCCGGTGCAACCAGGCTGGCAGCCACCACTGCACCTATGCCAAAGAACGCGCCATGACAGAGGGCGGTGATCACGCGGGCCAGCATCAGCAGGTTATAACTGTAAGCCAGCGCACAGAGGACGTTGCCAATAATAAAAATCGACATCAGCAGGATCAGTGTGCGCTTGCGCGGCAGCTTCGCGGTGAGCAGGGCCATAATGGGTGCACCGATAGCCACCCCGAGAGCATAGCCACTGATCAGCCAGCCAGCGGAAGGAATTGTCACCTGCAAATCGCCCGCCACTTCCGGCAGCAGCCCCATAATGACAAATTCCGTGGTGCCGATGGCAAAAGCACTCAGTGCCAGCGCCAGTAAGGAAACAGGCATCTCTCTTTCTCCAGAAGTTTTAATAAGATCCCCGGCAGGCCCCCCTGCTCAGGACAGGATGGCTTAAAGGTGACTGCCGGAATAGTTTGATCTGCGTCACAAGATTATTAAAGCACAGCGGTAAGATACCTTACAGCCCGCATGCAGCAAGGGACTATTGCCTGAACAGCAATAATCAGGGGATGACCGGCAACATGCTGCAGCAATCACGCCATGGCTGATAAAAACAGCAGAGCTGCCATCTTTACGAAATCTTTATTGTCTATACTTTGCCTTATCCCCTTATTACATAATACATTTTGAACAGTCGTAACTCAGAACGCTCTCAGTTTCACCCGCAAAGGCCGCGAAAAAATTGTCATTTGCAGCAGAATGCCTCAGGCTTTGCGTTAAGTGAAAGAGTAAAGATTTTTGAGCGTTAGCCGATACCTCGATGACGGATCCAACGGGCGTTTCTTGTACTGTGCTTGATCTATCCCTTGCCGAGGAGTAAAGATGCGATATGTTATTTGTCTGATGTCCCTGTTACTGGCCGGCTGCTCAGTTGGAAAATATGAGTACAGCCGCGAGGCGGAAAAACGGGTTGATATGACCGTTACCGGCATTCCTACCGTGTTAGGCGTGGGCACATTGGGCACCACTATTCCGCTGACCTCAGAGTACAGCCTGACTGCCGCCCATGTGGCCAAGTTCTCTCTGTATCGCGTCAAATCCTGGCATCCGGAGTGCGACCTGGCCGTGGTGTATCACCACAACGCGGGCTTCCAGCCGCCGCATTTCCGTAACGGACATATCGGCGACAAAATTAATCTTTATGGTTACAGCTTTATTTCCGCCATGCCGGTGGCATCCACCGGCACCAACCTGGTGAATACCGGGCTGAAAAATAACTGGAACAAGCTGAGCTGCGTGGTGGTGGCTTCTGATGCGGGGGTGGTAAAAGGTATGTCCGGCGGCGCGGTATATAACGCCTCCGACGACTCTATCGGGGGGGTTATCGTCGGCTACTCTAACCGGATAAATGATATAAAAACGGGCAAGACGCTGTATAAAGATGTCTCTTTATACGTTCCCTACGCCCGCTTTAAAGACTGGCTGGATGCGGCAGTGAAGTCCTGACAGCGGCTATCACCCGCAAGAATTCACTTCCGAAAATCAAACGTCCTGCACGTTTTGCTTAACCCCAGCCTTCACCTAAATAATGCGATTCAGGCCGGAGAGAAAGTGCTCAGATTTATTCCAGCATAAACTTCACCGCTGCACTGGCGTGAATGGCGGTGGTATCGAATACCGGAACAGGACAGTCCGCCGCCTGCAACAGTAACCCGATTTCGGTACAGCCAAAGATAACTCCCTCAGCCCCCTGCTCTACCAGCCCGGCCACCACCTGAGCGTAGTAATTGCGTGAGGCTTCGGTAAAGACGCCGAGGCAAAGCTCTTCAAAAATGATGCGGTTAACTTCCTGACGTTCCGCTTCACCGGGAACCTGTGTTTCTATGCCGTGCTCTGCCAGCAAGCGACCACGATAGAAGTCCTGCTCCATGGTATAGCGGGTACCCAATAGCGCGACCCGTTTCATCTTGCGCTCTTTGATCGCCGACGCCGTGCCGTCCGCAATATGCAAAAACGGCAGTCCACTCTGTTGTGCGATGGGATCGGCCACTTTGTGCATGGTGTTAGTGCAAAGCACAATGCCTTCCGCTCCGGCCTTTTTCAGCGACACGGCCGCCTCTGCCAGCATCTGTCCGGCCTTCTGCCAGTCGCCGCTGGTCTGGCAGGCTTCGATCTCGTGAAAATCGACGCTGTACAGCACCAGCTTAGCCGAATGCAGGCCGCCCAGCTGCTGCTTAATACCTTCATTTATCAGGCGATAATACGGCATGGTGGATTCCCAACTCA
Organism: Erwinia amylovora; assembly: GCA_050311775.1. Taxonomy (GTDB): domain Bacteria; phylum Pseudomonadota; class Gammaproteobacteria; order Enterobacterales; family Enterobacteriaceae; genus Erwinia; species Erwinia amylovora_A. The sequence goes on from JBNONK010000004.1 coordinate 252,352, forward strand.
TGCCACCAATCAGTCCCAGCGTTTTCATCACGAATTTCCTTTTAGCGTCAGATAACCCACACTATTCGGCATAGTGCGTGATTTTTCAACCTGCCGTTTTGCCGGAACCGGGTGGGGATTCTCTCGCTGGTTTTCAGAACAGGGAAACATCAGGGTGACGACCAGGTTGCAAGCAGAGGCATAAAACTGTACTTTTTCATCTCTGCATTCATAGAGTATGAATAAATTCTGTTGCAGTCAGGCTTCGGGGGATTAGAATACCCATCACTGGTTTTAAAACGACCTGCCATCCCGCAGAATATGCTGGCTCACCGGGAGATATGACATTATGGAAAAGGAATTTTATGTCAGTAGCGTTATCAAAAAACACCTTGAAACCACACTGAGTGAACTTGGCAATTTTACCTGGGCATATGTGGTTTTATCAAAAAACAATATGTCGATTGCCATGCATGCAACTAATTACCCACAGGAATGGGTAAAGTATTATCAGGATAACAACCTGCAGTTCACTGATCCGGTTGTTATTACCGCACTGAGCCGGCTGGCTCCCTTTTCCTGGGATGAAAAAATTACCATTGGTAATGAACCGTTCTTTTCCAGCATTTTTGAAAAGGCGCGGTTCTTCAGCGTTATCAATGGCTATACTTTTGTTTTGCATGATTATAAAAACAATATGGCCACGTTATCCCTGATTATTGATCCCAGCATAAAAGATGAGGTCGAACAGTGCATTAATCTGAACAAAGGCGCTTTGGCTTTACTCCTCGCCTCCGTTCATGAAGAATATCTGGCTCTGACTTTGCTCTCAAAAAACAACGAATCCTCCTCCCCCAGCAGAAACCTGTTTACCGAGCGTGAGAACGAAATTCTTTACTGGGCGAGCGTGGGGAAAACCTATCCAGAGACCGGGATTATTTTGGGAATAAAAACAACGACTGTTAAATTTCACATGTCAAATATTGTCAGGAAACTGGGGGTGACAAACGCCAGGCATGCAGTGCGTCTCGGCATGGAACTTCACCTGGTTAAGCCCGTTGATTAATCAATAAAAAGCGTCTTCAGACAATGGCCAGCGATTCAGGATATCATCATTCAGACTGCTGTCTTCCCCGATAATTCTTGTCTTTAGTGTATGCAGGCTTTCATCGTCAACATGTCCCAGCACCAGATACACTGGCTCATCTTTCTCAGATTGCCCGGTCTCCAGCAGAGAGATCCGCCAGCCTGAATTTTTGATGATTTGCATCATAGGATGACTGGCTACGGCAATGATGCCATCATAATGATGCTGCCTTGCAAAGTTTATCAGGGCCATAAATAAAACCTTCGTTACCGGAAAACGGGGCCCTGCTAACGTTTTAGCCCTTTTCTTATCAACGAAAAAACGTGTTGATTCAATATAATTTCCCTCCGGGATCTCCACCTTGTTGAAGAAAGATGAAAAGGTATCAACAAGCATATTTCTGTTTCGCATTTCAATAATTCGACTACCACATATTATTTTCTCGCCCTTCATTCCGTAAATATATTTAGTGTTTTCATTGTCGAACTCATCAATCTCCATTCCATCGGTGCAGTTGACTGCCCACTGGAGTCTGTCTTTAAAAATATTCTTTCTCAGGATAAAAATATCTTCTGACTTTTTGCTATTTAAAGTTGAGTAATCAGCACAATAAATATTAAGCATAACGTTACCTGTGTTTATATTAAGATAATTGGAACTATCTGTTAACACAGGAGAAGTTCTCCAGACATTATGCCGAGACCGGAGAATGATATGATTAAGCATCAATAAACGGTAGCGCGTTCTTAAAAAACAATATAAAAAATACTTATAGATTACGAAAGCGGGAAAGAAAGCAGTGTCAGAGCGGTTTATATCCGCCAGTCTGAAACAAATGCCCGATGGTTGAAAAAATCAGGGAGTGGAAAACAGGACGGTCTAAAAAGGTGAAAGGAGCGAATAAATTCGCTCCTTTTTTTACTTCAGCCTGAACCTGCGTTTATCGCGCAGACACGGTGAAAGGTGGGATTATTTGCCGGAGGGACGCAGCGCCGGGAACAGGATCACATCGCGGATGGTGTGGCTGTTGGTGAACAACATGACCATACGATCGATACCAATACCCAGACCGGCCGTCGGCGGCAGACCATGCTCCAGCGCCGTCACGTAATCTTCGTCGTAGAACATCGCTTCGTCATCCCCGGCGTCTTTGGCATTCACCTGCTGCAGGAAACGCTCAGCCTGATCCTGCGCATCGTTCAGCTCCGAGAAGCCGTTACCGATTTCACGGCCGCCGATAAAGAACTCGAAGCGGTCGGTGATTTCAGGATTGATATCGTTACGGCGAGCCAGCGGTGACACTTCAGCCGGATATTCGGTGATGAAGGTCGGCTGGATCAGATGGCTTTCCGCGGTCTCTTCGAAAATCTCGGTCACAAGACGGCCCAGGCCCCAGCTCTTTTCGATTTTGATGCCAAGAGACTGCGCAATGGCCGCCGCTTTGTCGAAATCGTCGAGATCGGCAAGATTGGTTTCCGGACGATATTTCAGGATCGCCTCTTTCATCGTCAGCTTTTCAAACGGCTTGCCGAAGTCGAACTCCTGCTCACCGTAAGGAACCACCGTGGTGCCCAACACGTCCTGCGCCAGCGTACGGAACAGGCTTTCGGTCAGCTCAATCAGATCGCGGTAATCCGCATAGGCCATATAGAGTTCCATCATGGTGAACTCCGGGTTGTGGCGCGGCGAAATACCTTCGTTGCGGAAGTTACGGTTGATTTCAAACACGCGATCGAAGCCACCGACCACCAGACGCTTCAGATACAGCTCCGGGGCGATACGCAGATACATGTCGATATCCAGCGCATTGTGATGGGTGATGAACGGACGGGCTGAGGCACCGCCAGGGATCACCTGCATCATTGGCGTTTCCACTTCCATAAAATCGCGGCCAACCATGAAGCTACGGATCCCCGCCATGATCTGCGAGCGAATTTTGAAGGTGTTACGGGATTCGTCGTTAGAGATCAGGTCAAGATAACGCTGACGGTAGCGGGTTTCCTGATCGGCCAGTCCGTGGAATTTGTCCGGCAGTGGACGCAGGGCTTTGGTCAGCAAGCGCAGTTCGCTACAGTGAATGGACAGCTCGCCGGTTTTGGTTTTGAACAGCTTACCGCTGGCACCGACGATATCACCGAGATCCCACTTTTTGAACTGTTCGTTGTAGATACCTTCGGCCAGGTCATCGCGGGAAACATACAGCTGGATACGGCCGCCAACGTCCTGCAGAGTGACGAACGAGGCTTTGCCCATGATGCGGCGGGTCATCATACGACCGGCAACGCTCACTTCAATACCCAGCCCTTCCAGCTCTTCATTCTCTTTGGCATCGTAACCGGCATGCAGCTGATCTGAAATGCTGTCGCGACGAAAATCATTCGGGAATGCCACGCCGTTTTCACGCAGCGCGCTGAGCTTTTCGCGACGCGCTTTCAGTTCGTTATTCAGCTCAAGTGCGGCATCAGCGCTTTGCGGTTGTTGTTCAGACATGTCAGTTCCTTATAGCCCTGCTTTCAAACTTGCTTCAATAAATCGGTCCAGATCGCCATCCAGCACCGCCTGGGTATTTCGGGTTTCCACACCGGTGCGCAGATCCTTGATGCGGGAGTCATCCAGCACGTAAGAACGGATCTGGCTGCCCCAGCCGATATCGGACTTGTTGTCTTCCAGTGCCTGTTTCTCAGCGTTTTTCTTCTGCATTTCCAGCTCGTACAGCTTCGCTTTCATCTGCTTCATTGCCTGATCTTTGTTCTTGTGCTGAGAACGGTCATTCTGACACTGGGTCACGGTGTTGGTCGGAATATGGGTGATACGGACCGCAGATTCGGTTCGGTTAACGTGCTGACCACCGGCACCAGAGGCGCGGTAAACGTCAATACGCAGGTCGGCCGGGTTGATCTCGATATCAATATCTTCGTCCACTTCCGGATAGATAAACGCGGAGCTGAACGAGGTGTGACGACGACCGCCTGAGTCGAATGGACTCTTACGCACCAGGCGGTGCACGCCGGTTTCGGTGCGCAGCCAGCCGAAAGCATAGTCGCCCATGATGCGCAGCGTGGCAGACTTGGTGCCCGCAACATCGCCTTCTGACTCTTCAATAATTTCGGTTTTGAAGCCTTTCGCTTCAGCCCAGCGCAGGTACATACGCACCAGCATGCTGGCCCAGTCCTGAGCTTCCGTGCCGCCCGAACCGGCCTGAATATCCACATAGCAATCGGCGCTGTCATATTCGCCGGAGAACATGCGGCGGAATTCCAGCTCGCCGAGCTTTTTCTCCAGCACGTCCAGCTCAGCCACCGCTTCATTGAAAGTGTCTTCATCATCGGCTTCAACGGCCAGTTCGAGCAGGCCGGAAACGTCTTCCAGTCCCTGGCTCATCTGCTCCAGCGTGGCGACGATGGCTTCCAGTGAGGAGCGCTCTTTCCCCAACGCCTGGGCGCGTTCGGGCTCGTTCCACACGTCTGGCTGCTCCAGCTCGGCGTTAACTTCTTCTAGACGTTCTTTCTTGGCATCGTAGTCAAAGATACCCCCTGAGAACGCCACTGCGCTCAGAGAGATCCTGAATTCGGTTCTTTACAGGATTAATTTCAAACATGATTTTAAATTCTTTTAGGGGCCTGAATGTAACGAAGCAGTTTAACTGAAATTGCGCACGGATTGTAGCCTTGTCCGCAGAGAACAGCATGCAGAGCAGGCGATTTTACGGGATTGAGGGCATTGCCGGACGGAGAATATAACCTGACCGGGGCGAGACAGTCCCCACCCCGACAGGGTGGGCCTACAGCGGCCAGAGGTGATCAATGATCAGCTGCACGCTGCGGTTGCCGCGAAACTCGTTGATATCCAGTTTGTAGGCCAGCTCAACCTGCTTCACGCTGGGGTCAGGCCACAGTGCGGTATCAATGTTGAAGGCGATGCCGTCGAGCAGCGGCCCGCCACCCAGTGGTTCGATCATCACCTTCAGATGACGTTCCCCCACCAGGCGCTGCTGGATCAGTTTGAACTTGCCGTCAAACTGCGGCTCCGGAAAGGACTGGCCCCACGGCCCTGCTTCCCGCAGCAGTTCGGCTGTAGGTAACGTCAGCTCCTGCGCCATCAGCTCGCCGTCCGACCAGATCACACCCTGCAACGATTCCGTGTCCAGCCACTCGCCGACAAGATCGCCAAAGCGCTGGCGGAACTCATCAAACTTCCCCGCTTCCAGGGAGAGACCGGCTGCCATGGCATGGCCGCCAAACTTCAGTATTAACCCCGGATTCAGCGTGTCCAGCCTCTCAAGCGCATCACGCATATGCAGCCCGGCGATGGAGCGACCCGAACCTTTCAGCGTGCCGTCACCGGACGGGGCAAATGCAATCACCGGCCGGTGGAAACGTTCTTTCAACCGTGACGCCAGAATGCCCACCACGCCCTGATGCCACTCCGGATGATACATGGCAATGCCCAGCGGCAGCGCCTCGCTGCTGCGCTCAAGTTGGTCGCACAGCACCAGCGCTTCCGCCTGCATGCCCTGCTCTATCTCTTTGCGCGTCTGGTTTAACGCATCCAGCTCACTGGCCAGCATTCTGGCCTGTGCTATGTCTTCACTCAGCAGCAATGCCACGCCGACAGACATATCATCCAGTCGCCCCGCGGCATTCAACCGTGGCCCCAGCGCAAAACCCAGATCGTTCGCCGCCAGCTGGCGGGCATCGCGGTTCGCCACTTCCAGCAGCGCCCTGATCCCGGCACGGCATTTGCCGGCGCGGATACGGCTCAGCCCCTGCCAGACCAGAATACGGTTATTGGCATCCAGCGGCACGACATCCGCCACCGTGCCCAGCGCGACCAGATCCAGCAGTTCAGCCAGGTTGGGCAATGTTTCAGCACCGCTGTCGCGCAGACGGGCACGCAGTGCCAGCATCAGATAGAAAGCCACACCCACGCCCGCCAGCGATCGCGAAGGGAACTCGCAGCCGTCAAGGTTAGGGTTAACGATCGCCTCAGCCTCCGGCAGCGTATCACCCGGCAGGTGGTGATCGGTGATCACTACCGCAATGCCTTTCTCATGCGCGAGGCTGACGCCTGCATGGGAGGAAATGCCATTATCCACGGTGACAATCAGCTGAGCGCCGCGCGCGGCAGCCTGCTCTACCACTTCCGGGCTCAGACCGTAGCCGTCATCAAAGCGGTTAGGCACCAGATATTTGACGTTACGTCCGCCCATGCTTCGCAGCGCCAGCACCGTCAGAGCGGTACTGGTTGCTCCGTCGGCATCAAAATCGCCGACGATCATAATGCACAGGTTGTCACTGATGGCCTGCTGCAGAATTTCAGCCGCCCGCTCAATGCCATCCAGGGAGTGAAAAGCGTGGAGATTTTTTGCTCCACGCTCCAGCTCTGTTGCCTGCTGAACGCCACGGTGCCGGTAAAGGCGGCGAAGCAAAGGATGAAGGTCTTCAGGAAGGTCACAGCCTTCCGCCGCCTCACGGCGACGGAGTTCGGTTTTACTGTTCACTGCGCTCAGCCACCCTTCTGGCTGTCAAGCATCTGCTTCATTTCCTGCGGGCCCTGGTAGCCTGGGATCATCATGCCGTTCTGCAGCAGAATGGCAGGCGTGCCCTGAATGCCATACAGAATGCCCAGTTTGTAGTGCTGAGCCAGGTCAATATTACAGTTTGCCGGGGCAACGGCTTCGCCTTTCATGGCAACATCAAAGGCTTTGCGACGGTCAGCTGCGCACCACACTGACTTCATGTCTTTGGCAACCTGACCATTCATTCCTTCACGCGGGAAGGCAAGGTAACGGACGGTAATGCCCAGTGCGTTGTAGTCGGCGATCTGCGAGTGCAGCTTACGGCAGTAGCCGCAGGTGATGTCGGTAAATACCGTGATCGCATACTGCTCTTTCGGCGCTTTATACACGATCATCTGGTCGTTCAGCGCATCCACTTTTTTCTCCAGCAGCTTGTTGGTTACGTTAACCGGCTGCCCGCCGCTCACGTTATACAGCGGCCCCTGAATAAACTGTTTACCGTCTTCGGTGATGTACAGCACACCACTTTCTGTCAGCACTGTTTTCATGCCTGGCAGAGTGGAAGGCTGGATCTCAATCTGCTGCAGGCCCAGCTTCTTCAGCGACTGCTGGATAGCCGCATCATCTGCATGAGCAAAACCGGTGGCTGCTGTCATCAGCAGGGAAAGCAAAAGGTGACGCTTCTTCATTTTATGTCCTTAAAGCCTCATTCTCGGGCTGTTTACTCTTCGCGCCCGGCGCGGAAGATGCTGTTGTAAAGAGTGCCTCGCTAAGCGCGAGGGTGATGCTGTTGATGTAACTGACGCAGCCGCTCGGTGGCGACGTGGGTATAAATCTGGGTGGTCGACAAATCACTGTGCCCCAACAGCATCTGCACAACACGCAAATCGGCACCGTGGTTCAGCAGATGGGTGGCAAACGCATGGCGTAGCACGTGCGGGGACAGTTTCTCGCTGTCGATCCCTGCCAGTGTGGCGTAATGTTTAATCCGATGCCAGAAAGTTTGTCGGGTCATTTGTTGCGCGCGGTTACTGGGAAACAGCACGTCCAGAGTCTGACCATTGAGCAACCACGGGCGGCCGTACTCAATATACTGTTCCAGCCAGTGCACGGCTTCTTCTCCCAGCGGCACCAGCCGCTCTTTGTTGCCCTTGCCAATCACCCTGACCACGCCCTGACGAAGGCTGACGTTGCTCAGCGTCAGGCTGACCAGCTCGGTCACACGCAGGCCGGTGGCATACAGCAATTCCAGCATCGCTTTATCGCGCAGCTCAAGGGGGATTTCAGTGCTCGGGGCCTGCAGCAGACGGACAATCTGCGCTTCACTGAGATCTTTCGGCAGACGCTGTGGCAGCCTGGGCGAGGCCAGCAGCGCGCTGGGATCGTCTTCGCGCAGCTTCTCACGGTAAAGATACTGAAACAGCCGGCGCATGGCGCTGAGCAGGCGCGCTGAACTGGTAGCCTTGTAGCCGCCCTCAACGCGCTCGGCCAGAAAGCCCTGCAACTCAATCGTATCCACCCGTAAAAAATCGGATTCACGATGAGCTAACCACCCTGCCAGCGACATCAGATCCAGACGATAAGAGGCTACGGTGTTTTCCGCCAGGTTACGCTCAATCCATAAAGCGTCAAGAAACTGTTCAATCAGATCGTTGTCCTGCACGTCGTCCTCTCTTTGCTTACCCGTGCGGCGAAAAACGCCCTTAAAGTCCAATTCTGATATAATCCGCGCCATTGCACCATGCACAATGAGTTAACCGGATATGAATATTGGTCTCTTTTACGGCTCCAGCACCTGCTATACCGAGATGGCAGCAGAGAAGATCCGTGATTTCATCGGCGAGGACCTCGTCACCCTGCACAACCTGAAAGATGATTCGCCGCAGCTGATGGAACAGTACGATATGCTGATCCTCGGTATCCCCACCTGGGACTTCGGCGAGCTGCAGGAGGACTGGGAAGCCATCTGGACCGAACTGCCTGCGCTGAAGCTGAATGGCAAAGTGGTGGCCCTGTTCGGCATGGGTGACCAGGCTGAATACAGCGAATGGTTCCTGGATGCACTGGGCATGCTGCATGACGTGCTGGCTCCGCTGGGCGTAAAGTTTGTCGGCTTCTGGCCTAACGAAGGTTACGAGTTCACCAGCAAAAAACCGCTGACTGCGGATGGCCGCCAGTTCGTGGGCCTGGCGCTGGACGACGTCAACCAGTTTGAGCAAACCGACCAGCGCATTGCGCAGTGGTGCGAGCAGATCCTGACGGAAATGGCTGACTCGCTGTAACCTTGCCTGCCCGGCTTACGCTGTGTGGCCAGGACTGAGCAGGTGCTGACGTAACTGCCGCCATTCATCCTCGGCCATGCTGTCGCGCAGCAGCCACAGTTTTTCCTTCTCGCCCATGGGCGAACGCAGTGCCAGCAGAATCGCCTGACGGGTCATCCACGGCCGGCCGCAGATTTGCCAGCGCTTCTGCCGCCACGCCATCTGCCGCCCTTCCAGCAGGGCGATATCCCCTTCCCGACTGCGAATGCGCCGCTGGCTGCGCACGCATTCAAACACCACCAGCGTCAGCAGTAACATCCATACCACCGTATAGCTGGCGGGCCAGGGGGCCAGTAGCAGCAACAGGATCACCACACCATGCAGCAGTAGTGAGACCCACTGCGCACGCCAGGAGACCCGCAGATCAGAGTGCCACAGGGCCACGTTGCTGGTTTCGCTGTTGAATCAGGTGAACCATGCGCTTCAGTTCAGCATCGGCCGGCTCACCGTGATTCATCAGCCAGTTGAACAGATCGGGATCGTCACTCTCCAGCAGGCGCACAAAGACGTGTTTGTCGCTGTCGCTCAGGGAATCATACTCATACTCGAAAAACGGCATGATGGAGATATCCAGTTCACGCATGCCACGACGGCAGGCCCAGTGAACGCGAGCTTTATTACTAATATCCATTTTTCCATCGTCAGTCAGTCAAACATGCGGGCTAGTGTAACGCGTTTTCGCCGGGATGTTGATGCAGCAATGCTCTGCTTTTGTGCCACTTCGCAAAGCTGTTGCATCAGTTGCAGGGCTATCACACGTTTTGTGCGTCGTTTCCAGGAAACAGGTTGCAAAGCCGGACGGCTCTTTTAACATGAATGGCAGGGTTTACCTTAAATCAGGAATACATCATGCCGACTTTATCTTTTCCGCCTCGTCAACCTGCGGCCTCGGCACGCCTGCCGCTTACGCTGATCTCGCTGGAAGAGTGGGCGCTGGTTAACGTTACCGGCGCAGATCGCGTCAGCTACCTGCAGGGCCAGGTCACGCTGGATGTGGCTGCGCTTGGTGCGGACGACCACCTCCCTGCCGCCCATTGTGATGCTAAAGGCAAAATGTGGAGCACCCTGCGTTTATTCCATCGCGGTGAGGGATTGGCCTATCTGGTGCGCCGCAGCCTGCGCGACACGCAGATGACCGAACTGAAAAAATATGCCGTGTTCTCCAAAGTCACCATTGCCGCCGATGACGAAGCGATACTGCTCGGCGTGGCTGGTTTCCAGGCCCGCACAGCTTTAGCCAGCCTTTTTGACCAGCTGCCGGATGCTGAACACCCCGTGGTGCAGCAGAATGAAACCACCCTGCTGTGGTTTGCCCTGCCCACAGAGCGTTTCCTGCTGGTCACCGACCGTGATAAAGCTCTGGCATTGTGCGAAGCGCTGGACGGACAGGCACAGCTGACTGACAGCTCCCAGTGGCTGGCATTAGATATTGAAGCCGGTTTTCCGCTGATTGACGACGTGACCAGCGCGCAGTTTATTCCGCAGGCCACCAACCTTCAGGCGCTGGATGCCATCAGCTTCAAGAAAGGCTGCTACACCGGCCAGGAGATGGTTGCCCGTGCTAAGTTCCGCGGTGCCAACAAACGAGCGCTGTTCTGGCTGGCTGGCAGCGCCGGGCGTGTTCCCGCCGCGAATGACTCGCTGGAAATGAAGCTGGGAGAAAACTGGCGCCGTACCGGCACAATCCTGTCAGCCTGCCAGCTGGATAACGGTGAAGTGTGGGTCCAGGCAGTGCTGAATAACGACCTGGAACCGGACAGCGAACTGCGTGTGCAGGGCGATGAAGGCGGCAAACTGGCCATCCAGCCGCTGCCGTATGAGTTAACCTGATTAAGCTGTAGCAGTAATAGCCCGCTGAGTCATAAAACAGTTCCTGCGAGGTAAACACTGGCGGCTCATAACAACGCAAAAAGCGTCATCGGTGGCAGCTCGACTCGCGCCGTCCATGGTGCGAGAGGCTTAATTACCGGTCAGTGTTTGCCTCGTTTGTGACTTCCGGCTTGTCTGCAGCCGGAGTCACAACAGACGCCTCACGAAACGTAGAGATAAATAGCCAGGAAGTGGCAGATGCTGCCGCCCAGCACAAACCCATGCCAGATCGCGTGGTTATACGGGATACGCTTCGAGACGTAGAAGATTACCCCCAGCGAATAAATCACCCCACCTGCCGCAAGCAGCCAGACTCCGCCCGGAGAAAGTTTGATTGCCAGCTGATAAATCACAATCAAAGACAGCCAGCCCATCAGCAGATAAGTGATCACCGACAGTGCCTCAAAGCGGTGAACAAACGCCAGTTTGAACAGCACCCCAATCAGCGCCAGGCTCCAGATAACCCCCATCAGGCCATGTGCCAGCGATGAATTCAGCCCAACAAGTAAGAAGGGGGTGTAAGTGCCCGCGATCAAAATATAGATAGCGCAGTGATCCACCTTTTTAAGCCAGTATTTCGCCCGCGGGTGCGGAATGGCATGATAAAGGGTGGAAGCCAGAAACAGCAGGATCATACTGCCGCCATACAGGCTGTAGCTGGTGATCGCCATGATGCCAGCCTGGCTGTCCACCGCCTGGATCAGCAGTAGCACCAACCCGACGATACCAAAAATAAAACCGATGCCGTGGCTGATACTGTTTGCCACTTCCTCGGCAAGGGAATAGCCGTGCGCCAGGAACGTTTTTTCGGCCATATTCTCTTACTCTCCCTACTCTGAAGCGGGCCTGTTGACCGCGCAAGATACGTGAAATCAACGCTCGGTACTGACTCTGCGTATCGGCCAGCACGCCCAAAAATTGAGCACGATTAGCGTAACTGAGAACAATTTCAGAGTACACATGTAAGCTAAAAATAAACTGTGAATGCCTGTAACACGAGCAACACCCCAGTGCAGGCCCAACAGATTTCGCAGCGGTGGCACCGCAACTGACGCTGGTAAAACGCCTGTCTCAGGCAGTAAAATCTGCTAAGGTAGTGATTCTTCTGAATTTGAGCGCCGCTATGTTTACCCATCACACCCTTGCCACCCTCAACGGCCTGGAACTGCAGGTCTACAATTACGCGATAAAAAACCGTGAAAAAGTCATGTATATGACCATTCGTGAGCTGGCCGATGCGGCTGCGGTCTCCACCACCACCGTGCTGCGGTTTTGCAAGAAGATGAACTGCGACGGTTATTCCGAATTTCGTATCCGCTTTAAATTATATCTTGAGCAGGAACAGCAGTTGCCAGGCCAGTCCGGCATCAGTGAAATCGTCAGCTTTTTTAAAAGCATTAATAATACTGAATTCGAAACGTTAATAGCGGAAGCGGTTAACCTCCTGATAAAGGCCGAACGCATAATATTTGTCGGCGCGGGCACTTCCGGGACATTAGGGAAATATGGCGCGCGTTTTTTCTCAAACGTAGGTAAGTTCAGCAGTTATATTGACGATCCTTATTATCCGGTTAACAGTGACAGATATAAAGATGCCGTGGCGGTTATATTATCCGTCTCTGGCGAAACGCCGGAAATATTACGTCTGGCCACGCAATTCAGCCTGCATCACTGCCAGGTCATTTCTGTTACCAATAATGATAACTCCTCGCTGGCCCGCATGGCCGACTTCAACCTCTCTTACCATATGCCGCAGCTGCGTATGGCCGGGGAATATGACGTCACTACCCAGGTACCGGTGATCTATATTCTGGAAACGATGGGTCGTCAACTCGCCAGCCAGCTGAAATAAAAAAACAACCTGTTTTTTAAATGTGACAAATCACCTGGCGGTGAGTTTGTTATATCGTGACATTCTTCATCACCTTGTTACACTCGCAATAATAATAAAACCGAATATCCCGGAGTTTTTTCCACGGGATGAATGTACCCTGGCGAGGAGTAACCATGGCGCTGAATTACGATAAGGTCGCTGAAGAGATTATTGGGTTTGTGGGTGGCAATGATAACGTGATCAATGTCACACATTGCGCCACAAGGCTGCGTTTTATATTAAAAAGCCATACTGAAGTTAATAAAGATCAATTAAAACGGGTAAAAGGTGTTATTACCGTGATTGAAGCCAGTGGTCAGTTGCAGGTGGTGATCGGCAACCACGTCGGCGAGGCGTATCAGGCAGTGCTTAAGCGGGTGAATATTGACGATAATGCCGCGATGGCTGCCCCAAATGTGGGTCTCGTCAGCCGCCTGATGGATATCATCTCCAGTATTTTCGCCCCGTTTCTCTATCCGCTGGCGGCCTGTGGTGTCCTGCAGGGCATTCTCTCGCTGATCACCGCGCTGGGCTGGATGGATCAGGCTGGCGGTGCATACCGCATTCTTAACTTTGTCTCGTGGACCGGCTTCACCTTCCTGCCAGTGATGGTGGCTTTCACGGCGGCGAAGAAATTTAACGTGAATCCTTTCACTGCCGTGATTGCCGCCTGTGCGTTGATCAGCCCTGATTATCTCAATATGCTGACCGCCAATAAAATAGTGCTGGCCAACTCAGCCGATCCGGTCATGCAGCAGCTGATGAAAGAGGCGGTAACCAATCCGGATATCGCCAAAATTCTGGTGGAAGTTGCCGGGCTTCCTGTGAATGCACCGACGCTGGATTTTTTCGGCATTCCGGTGACATACCTGACTTATACCGCCTCGGTGATCCCGATCATCCTGATGGTCTGGGTGATGTCGTATGTTCAGCACTTCTTTGAACGCATTTTGCCGCTGGTGATCCGCAACCTGTTCACGCCGATGTTTTGCATTGCAATTATGGTGCCGTTGACGCTGCTGGCCTTCGGGCCGATTGGCAATGCCATCGGCGGCGCAATCGGCGGCGTTTACAACACGCTGTACCACCTCAGCCCGTCGATAGCCGGATTCGTGGTTGGCGCACTGTGGATGCCGCTGGTGACGCTGGGCGTACACTGGGGGATTACACCGGTCACCGTCGGTAACTATGCCACGCTGGGTTATGACACTTTTACCGGGCTGCAGGCTTCCCCGGTTTTTGCCATGGCCGGAGCCACTTTTGGCGTATGGCTTAAAGCGAAAGATCACGAAATGAAACGGATCGCCCTGTCAGCAGGCATGACCGCGCTGTTTGGTATTACCGAACCGGCAATCTATGGCGTGGCACTGCGGCTGAAGCGCCCAATGATCTGCGGCTGCCTGGCCGGGGCCATCGGGGGGGCTATGGCCGGATCCTTCAATGCCGTCTCCTGGAGTTACTGCCTGCCGGGCATCGCAGTGCTGCCGGTGTTTTTCAAAGAGGGGCATATGCCGCAGTTTATCGGCTTCGTGTTATCGATCGGTGTGGCCTTCGTGCTGGGCGTGGTGTTCACATGGTTTGCCGGATTTAAAGAGCAGCCGCTGGATCAGACACGCAGCACTGGCCAGCCAGAACCTTCACAGGCCTGAATCGCCACTAAAAAAATGTATCAGCTAAAAGGACGGAAGAGATGACCACACATCAGCAGTTACCAAAAGATTTCCTCTGGGGAGGTGCGGTTGCCGCGCATCAGGTTGAAGGCGGCTGGGACCAGGGCGGTAAGGGCGTCAGTATAGCGGATGTTCTTTCCGGCGGCGCGCACGGCGTGGACCGGGTGATGACCGATGGCATTCAGCCAGGCTACAGCTACCCCAACCATCAGGCCGTGGAGTTTTACTCTCATTATAAAGAGGATGTGGCGCTGTTCGCCGAGATGGGGTTTAAGTGTTTCCGCACCTCAATCGCCTGGACGCGCATTTTCCCCAACGGCGATGAGCAGGAGCCGAATGAAGCGGGCCTGCAGTTTTATGACGACCTGTTCGATGAACTGCTGAAATACAATATCGAACCGGTTATCACGCTGTCGCACTTCGAAATGCCGTATCACCTGGTGAAGGAGTATGGTGGCTGGCTGAACCGCAAAGTGGTGGATTTCTTTGTTCGCTTCAGTGAGGTGGTGCTGGAACGTTACAAGGGCAAAGTGAAATACTGGATGACCTTCAACGAGATCAATAATCAGCGTAACTGGAAGTACCCACTGTTCGGTTATTGCTGCTCCGGCGTGGTGTTTACAGACCATCGCAAACCTGAGCAGGCGATGTACCAGGTGCTGCATCACCAGTTCGTCGCCAGCGCGAAGGTGGTCAAACTGGGTCATGAGATCAACCCGGATTTCCAGATTGGCTGCATGATTGCCATGGTGCCGCTGTATCCGTGGTCCTGCCATCCGGATGATGTGATGCTGGCGCAGGAGGCCATGCGCGAACGCTATCTGTTCAGCGATGTCCATATGCGTGGCTACTACCCCTCTTACATCCTCAACGAGTGGGCGCGTAAGGGGTATTACATTGAGATGCAGCAAGGGGATGCCGAAACGCTGCGTGAAGGTTGCGCCGACTATATTGGCCTGAGCTATTACATGAGCAACGCGGTGCAGGCCAATGCGCAGGGCAGCGGCAGCGCGGTTTCTGGCTTTGAAGGCAGCGTGCCGAACCCTCATGTGAAAGCCTCTGACTGGGGCTGGCAGATCGATCCGGTCGGGTTACGTTACAGCCTTGCCGCCCTGTACGAGCGCTATCAGAAACCATTATTCATCGTGGAAAACGGCTTCGGGGCACTTGATCAGGCAGGGCCTGACGGCCAGATTAACGACGATTATCGCATCGCCTATCTGCAGGCGCATATTGAACAGATGAAGCTGGCGGTATTTTACGATGGGGTTGAACTGATGGGCTATACGCCGTGGGGATGCATTGACTGCGTCTCCTTCACCACCGGCCAGTACAGCAAGCGCTACGGCTTTATCCACGTCGATAAAAATGACGACGGGAGCGGCACAATGAAGCGTTCGAGGAAGAAAAGCTTCGGCTGGTATCAGCAGGTGATTGCCAGTAACGGCGCATCTCTCTGAATAAGTGGAACCTGATGCCCCGTGCTGCCCCCGGTGGCTGAGGCGATGTTCATCTGCCACTCCGCAATAAAAAAAGGGCACGTCATGTGCCCTTTTTACCGTAGTCAAAAATCAGCAGAACTACTCGTATTCGCTCATGGGTACACAGGAGCAGAACAGATTACGGTCACCGTAAACGTCATCAAGACGTTTAACGGTCGGCCAGTATTTGTTTTCACTGCCTGCCGGGAAGACCGCCAGCTCGCGGGTGTACGGGTGTGACCATTCACCCACGATTTCCATCTGCGTGTGCGGTGCATTGACCAGCGGATTGTCGTCCGCAGGCCATTCACCTGCTGCCACGCGGCCGATTTCCATGCGGATTGCCAGCATCGCATCGATAAAGCGGTCCAGCTCAATTTTGCTTTCCGATTCGGTTGGCTCAACCATCAGCGTTCCGGCCACCGGGAAGGACATGGTTGGCGCATGGAAGCCGTAGTCGATCAGACGCTTGGCAATATCCAGTTCGCTGATACCGGTCTGCTCTTTCAGCGGACGGATATCCAGAATACATTCATGCGCCACGCGGCCATCACGACCGGTATAGAGGACAGGATAGGCTGACTGCAGACGGGTGGCGATGTAGTTGGCATTGAGAATAGCCACGGAGCTGGCCTGCTTCAGACCTTCCGCGCCCATCATACGAATGTACATCCAGCTGATTGGCAGGATGGATGCACTGCCGAACGGTGCGGCAGAAACCGCGCCCTGCTGCGTCAGCACGCCATCAATCTGCACCACGCTGTGGCCCGGCACAAACGGCGCCAGGTGGGCTTTCACGCCGATTGGGCCCATACCAGGACCGCCACCGCCGTGTGGGATACAGAACGTTTTATGCAGGTTAAGGTGTGAAACATCCGCGCCGATATAGCCCGGCGTGGTGATGCCAACCTGCGCATTCATGTTCGCGCCATCCAGATAAACCTGGCCGCCGTACTGATGAACGATCTGACAAACCTCGCGAATGGTCTCTTCGTACACACCGTGGGTCGACGGATAAGTCACCATGATGCAGGAAAGCGCATCGCCGGTCTGTTCTGCTTTCACCCGCAAATCGTGCAGGTCGATGTTACCCTGCTTGTCACAGGCCACCACGACAACATCCATTCCCGCCATCTGAGCTGAAGCCGGGTTAGTTCCATGCGCGGAGCCTGGAATCAGACAAATATTACGTCCGCCTTCGTTGCGGCTTTCATGGTAGCGACGGATTGCCAGCAGGCCAGCATATTCACCTTGTGCGCCAGAGTTAGGCTGCATGCACAGTGCATCGTAGCCGGTCAGTTGGACCAGCCACTGAGAAAGCTGCCCGATCATCTGCAGATAGCCGGTAGCCTGGTCAGCCGGACAGAAAGGATGCAGCTCTGAGAACTCCGGCCAGGTGATCGGAATCATCTCGGCTGCGGCATTCAGTTTCATGGTGCACGAGCCCAGTGGGATCATGGCCTGGTTCAGCGCCAGATCTTTGCGCTCCAGGCTGTGCATATAACGCATCATCTCAGTTTCACTGTGATAACGGTTGAAGACAGGATGGCTGAGGATCGCGTCCTGACGCAGCAGCGCAGGCGGCACTGACTGGCTGTTTGCCGCTACTGCATCATCCAGCAAATCGATATCCAGACCGTGGTTTTCACCCAGTAAGACAGAGAACAACGCGGCGATATCTTCACGCAGCGTGGTTTCATCCAGGGTGATGCCAACGGCGTTATGGATATCAGTACGCAGATTGACGCCAAAGCTCAGCGCACGATCCAGCACTGCGGCTTTGTCGGCCACTTCCACCGTCAGGGTATCGAACCAGTGCTGATGGCGCAGCGTCAGGCCGCCTCTTTGCAGGCCCGCCGCCAGAATATCGCTCAGGCGGTGAATACGTGAAGCAATGCGCTTCAGCCCTGCCGGACCGTGGAACACTGCATACAGGCTGGCAATGTTGGCCAGTAAAACCTGCGAGGTACAGATGTTGGAATTCGCTTTCTCGCGGCGGATATGCTGCTCACGAGTCTGCATAGCCATGCGCAGCGCGGTGTTGCCTGCAGCATCGCGGGAAACGCCGATGATACGACCTGGCATGGAACGTTTGTGCTCGTCGCGGGCAGCAAAGAAGGCCGCATGCGGACCGCCGTAGCCCATAGGCACGCCGAAACGCTGCGCAGAGCCGAAGACAATATCTGCGCCCTGTTTACCCGGAGCCTGTAACAGGACCAGCGACATCAAATCCGCCGCGACGGCGACGATGACCTTACGCTCTTTCAGCTCAGCGATCAGCCTGGTGTAGTCATGCACTTCCCCGGTTGTGCCGACCTGCTGCAACAGCACGCCAAACACCTGCTGATGATCCAGCACTTTCTCTGCCTTATCGACCAGCACTTCAAAACCAAAAGTTTCTGCACGGGTGCGCACCACATCCAGCGTCTGCGGATGGATATCCTCCGCCACAAAGAAGCGGTTGGCCCCCTTCTGCTTGCTGACGCGCTTCGCCATCGCCATCGCTTCGGCAGCAGCCGTCGCTTCGTCCAGCAGTGAGGCTGAGGCGATATCCAGGCCGGTCAGATCCAGTGTGACCTGCTGGAAGTTAAGCAGCGCTTCAAGACGGCCCTGAGACACTTCCGGCTGGTAAGGCGTGTAGGCGGTGTACCAGCCTGGATTTTCCAGCATATTGCGCAGGATCACTGGCGGTGTGAGCACCGGGGTGTAACCCATGCCGATATAAGATTTGTAGCGCAGGTTCTGACTGGCAATGGCCTTCAGCTCCGCCAGTGCCTGATGTTCAGTCAGGGCATCACCAATCGCCGGTGGGCCAGGCAGCTGTATATCCGCAGGCACGATAGAGGCGATCAGGTCGGTGAGAGAGCGGGCACCGGTGGCAGTTAACATCGCATTCTGCTGCTCCAGCGACGGGCCGATATGGCGTTCGATAAATGCGCCGGTGTGTTCAAGCTGGCTGAGAGTCTGGGTCATTAGCAACACATCCTGATTACGGGTTATTCGTCGATGCTGGTTTTATACGCGTCAGCATCCAGCAGCAAATCCAGTTCCGATTCATTGCTGGCTTTAATACGGAACAGCCAGCCTTCGGCATACGGTGCGCTGTTAACCAGCTCAGGTTCGCCATCAAGCGCTTCGTTCACGGCGATCACTTCACCACTGATGGGGGCATAGATATCGGAAGCCGCTTTTACCGACTCGGCCACGGCGCAGTCATCGCCCTGGCTGTAGGTGTTGCCCACATCCGGCAGATCAACAAACACCATATCGCCCAGCAGTTCCTGTGCGTGTTCGGTAATCCCCACGGTGTAGGTACCATCGGCTTCTTTACGCACCCACTCGTGGCTGTCACGGTATTTCAATTCATTTGGTACATTGCTCATCGCCAGCTCTCCTGAAGTTATTATTGGGCGGATTGCCCTCAGGGGCCGCCCGCAGCTTAATTGCCTGTTATGCGACCGGTTTACCGGCGCGAACAAAAATGGGTTTGGTGACTTTCACCGGCATTTCACGGTTGCGGATCTGCACGATAGCCTGTTCGCCAATGCCCGCCGGAACGCGGGCCAGCGCAATGCTGCACCCTAAAGTGGGTGAGAAGGAGCCGCTGGTGATCACCCCTTCCTGCAAATTGCCCCGGGCATCGGTGAAGCGCACCGGCAGTTCGTTACGCAGCACCCCCTTCTCGGTCATGATCAGGCCAACCAGCTGTTCGGTGCCTTTTTCACGCTGGGCCTCCAGCGCTTCACGGCCGATGAAATCCCGGTCTTCTGGCTGCCATGCCACGGTCCAGCCCATATTGGCGGCCAGTGGAGAGACGCCCTCGTCCATCTCCTGACCGTATAAATTCATCCCCGCTTCCAGGCGCAGAGTGTCACGCGCGCCCAGGCCAGCTGGCTTCACGCCCGCAGCGACCAGCTGCTGCCAGAAATCCGCCGCCTGGCCGTTCGGCAACGCAATTTCATAACCGGCTTCACCGGTGTAACCCGTGGTGGCAATAAAAAGCTCGCCTGCCTGCGCGCCGAAGAAAGGCTTCATGCCAGCGACGGCCTGGCGCTGAGCCTCATCGAACAGGCTCTGTGCCCTGGCCTGAGCATGCGGGCCCTGCACGGCAATCAGCGACAGATCGTCACGCTCAGTCAGTTGCACGCCAAATGGCTCAGCATGCTGAGTGATCCATGCCAGATCTTTTTCACGGGTAGCCGAGTTGACGACCAGACGGAAAAAATCCTCGGTCATAAAGTAAACAATCAGATCGTCGATTACGCCAGCGGAAGCATTCAGCATGCCGGTGTAGAGGGCTTTGCCTGGCTGGGTCAGTTTGGCGACGTCGTTAGCGAGCAGGTAACGCAGGAAGTCGCGGGTGCGGGCTCCACGCAGATCGACAATGGTCATGTGCGACACATCAAACATACCGGCATCGGTGCGGACCGCGTGGTGTTCATCTATCTGGGAACCATAGTGCAGTGGCATCATCCAGCCATGGAAATCCACCATGCGTGCACCGCAAGCCTGATGCTGTTCGAACAAAGGGGTTTGCTGAGTCATATCATTCCTGTGCTTTGCTGGTTGTGCGGTGCCTGCGCTGGCTAAAAAGCCTGGCGCAAACGATACCCTGACGCTGAACTTACCACCGAATGCGGCCATTAACCATAAGTTAAACGGGGTCGAATCGTTATGGTGCAGAGGTGCATCACTGGCGAGTTTCCAGAATTTTTCGCCACAAATCTGCGCCAGAATGCACACAAACAGCAACCAACCGTATAAAAGTCAGTTTAAAAATAGTGATTCAGCCCCTGACAACTGAAATCCCTCTGCGCTAAAGTTATCAATGCATGAAAAAATATAATGCGAAGAGGCTGGTTAAATTAGAATATTTCAAACGATGAACCAAAATGGGGCGCAGGCAACAACGGGGAGATTGGGCACCTTGTTAACGGTGAAAGGAGCGTTACGACGGCAAGGAGTTGTTACCGGGAAACAGGGAAAAACCGGCTGCAGTTTTCATCAGGGATAAACGGGAAAAAGGCAAAGAGAGGGTGACGCAGGGCGACATTGCATCGCCCTGATCAATCAGCTTAACGCAACCACTCCGGCAGATCGTTCAGGCCCATAGCCTGCTTCAGCAGGCGCGGCTTGACGCCCGGCAGGTGGTCGGCCAGGCTCAGGCCGATATCCCGCAGCAGTTTTTTCGCCGGGTTATTGCCGTTAAACAGCTCACGGAAGCCCTGCATTCCAGCCAGCATCATTGCCGCACTGTGCTTACGACTGCGTTCATAGCGACGCAGATAGAGGTGCTGACCGATATCTTTACCCTGCTGATGCAGACGCTTCACTTCACCGATCAGCTCGGCTGCATCCATAAAACCGAGGTTTACCCCCTGCCCTGCCAGCGGGTGAATGGTGTGTGCCGCATCCCCCACCAGCGCCAGACGATGTGCTGCAAAATTACGGGCATAGCGCCCCATCAGCGGGAAAGTTTTGCGTTCGCTTTCAACGTTGCACAGGCCCAGACGCAGATCGAAGGCCACCGACAGCTGCTGATTGAACAGATCTTCCGGCATCGACTGCAGACGGGTCGCTTCCTGAGGCGGCAGAGACCAGACGATTGAGCTGAGATGCGGATCGCTTAGCGGCAGGAAAGCCAGAATACCCTCGCCGTGGAAAACCTGACGCGCAACGGAATCGTGTGGCTGCTGAGTCCGGATATTCGCCACCAGCGCGTGGTGCTCATAGTCCCAGAACGCCAGCGGGATATCAGCCTTGTTGCGCAGCCAGGAGTTGGCCCCGTCTGCGGCCACCAGCAACCGGGCGCTCATCATGGTGCCGTCATTCAGGGTCACGAACGCTTCGTTATCCCCAAAGGCCACCTGCTGCAACTCAGCCGGTGAAACCAGCGTGATATCGCTCAACTCACTGGCTTTGTTCCACAGTGCCTGATGGATCACCGCATTCTCGATAATGTGCCCCAGATGCGCCAGCCCCTGCTGCGCGTCATCGAAGGCAATCTGCCCAAAGCTGTCGCGATCCCATACTTCCATGCCGTGATAGGCACTGGCACGACTGGCAAGGATGCTGCTCCAGACGTCCAGGTGCTGCAGCAGGCGCTCACTGGCCGCGTTGATCGCGGAAACCCGCAGCGCTGGAGGGGCATCGCCGGCCAGCGCAACCGGCGTTTCACGTTCCAGCACCGCCACCTTCATCCCGCTGCCCTGCAGGCCACAGGCCACGGCCAGGCCAACCATGCCGCCTCCGGCAACGATCACATCATAGGTTTGCATCACTGCTTTCTCCTTAACGCTTAACCCAGCCCAACGTGCGCTCGGCCAGCAAATTACGCACCAGCGGCAGGGAATCCATCGCCATCAGGCCCAGATTACGCCCCACCACCAGCGGTGTGTAGCGGTTAGCAAACAACCTGACCAGACTGTCTGTTATGCCAATGGTTGCCGCGGCATCCGGCTGACGCCGCTGCTGGTACTGCTGCAAAATACGGTAACTTCCCACATCCTGGCCAGATCGCCAGGCGGCGGCAACGGTTTCCGCCAGCGACATGACATCGCGGATACCTAAATTAAACCCCTGACCCGCAATCGGATGCAGCGCCTGAGCCGCGTTACCGACCAGCGCCAGGCGGTGAGAAACATGCTGAGACGAAGCCAGCAACCGCAAAGGATAGCTGTGGCGCTGTCCTACCTGAGTGAAACGACCCAGCCGCCAGCCAAATGCTTTTTGCAACTCGTCGAGGAAATGCCGATCGCTCCAGCCGTCTGCCTGCGCCTGATCGGCCAGCGGGTGACACCAGACCAGCGAACTACGGCCACCAGACATCGGCAACAGTGCCAGCGGGCCATGCTCGGTAAAACGTTCGAAAGCTCTGCCGTTGTGTGGCTGCTGCGAGGAGACATTCGCGATCACCGCGACCTGCTGATACTCCTGCGCCTGCCACTGAATGCCGCACGAGGCGGCCACGGCAGAACCTGAACCATCAGCCGCCACCAGCAGCTGCGCGTCAAGCGTTTCACCACTGTCCAGCGTGATGCTAACCTGCTGCTGGCTGCGCACCACCTGCGACACTTTTGCCGGGCAGCACAGGCGCACGCCGGGCGCCTTTTTCAGCAGCGCAAACAGACGCTGTCCGATATCATGCAGCTCAACGACCTGCCCCAGAGCAGAAATGGCATAATCTTTCGCCTCCAGCGAAACGAAACCAGCATGACCGCGATCGCTGACATGCACATCGGTGATCGCCGTGGCACACTCCTTCAGCGCGGGCCACAGATTAATCGCTGCCAGCTGCTGGCAGGTTCCTTCAGCCAGAGCAATTGCCCGGCCATCATAGCCCGGATGCGCCCGGCTGTCCGGGGCCAGGGCCTCAACCAGCGTTACCGGGACCTTTCCCTGAGTAAGGTGAGAAATAGCCAGCGCCAGCGTGGCTCCCGCCATTCCTCCACCTGCAATTACAATGCTCATTGCGCTTTCGCTGCCGCCATCAGTGCTTCAATTTCATCGGCATCTTTCACCACAGTGTCGGTCAGATTTTCATTGCCGTCTGCGGTGATAATGATGTCATCCTCGACACGAATACCGATACCGCGATATTCCGCCGGTACGTCCGCATCCGGAGCGATATACAGGCCCGGCTCAACGGTAATCACCATCCCGGGCTCCAGAATACGGTCACGGTCATTACCGTAAAAACCAACGTCGTGCACGTCCAGTCCAAGCCAGTGGCTGAGTCCGTGCATAAAGAACTGGCGGTGCGCCTGTTCAGCAATCAATGTCTCCACTTCGCCGTTCATCACGCCCAGCTTCACCAGGCCGGTCACCATGATGCGCACCACTTCCGCATTGACCTCGCGGATGCTGGTTCCGGGACGGAACAGCTCCAGCGCCCTGTTCAGCGAAGCCAGCACGATGTCGTAGAGAGCACGTTGAGGCGCAGTAAATTTGCCATTGACCGGGAAAGTACGGGTGATATCTCCGGCGTAGCCCTGCAGTTCACAACCGGCGTCAATCAGGACCAGTTCGCCATCGCGCATCTGGCACTCATTCTCGGTGTAGTGCAGGATACAGCCGTTCTCACCCGCACCGACGATAGTGTTGTAAGAAGGGAACCTGGCACCGTGACGGTTAAATTCATGATGAATTTCCCCTTCCAGCTGATATTCATACATCCCCGAACGGCATTGCTGCATGGCACGGGTATGGGCCAGCGCACTGATCCGCCCCGCCTCACGCAGGATGGCCTGCTCCTCAGGCGATTTAAACAACCGCATTTCATGCACCCACAGCCGCCAGTCAATGATGCTGGCAGGGGCGGTCAGGTTTTGGCGCGAGCCACGACGCAATTTCTCCAGCGCGGTAAACAGCAGCGTATCAGCATCGGCAAACAGTCCCTGCGCATGATAAACCACATCCAGCCCGTTCAGCAGCTGAGGCAGCTGCTCACTGATGTCGTCAAAAGGCAGGGCGCGATCGACTGACAACTTTGCTGGCGCGGCGTCCTGCCCCAGGCGACGGCCAAACCAGATCTCCGCGGTCAGATCGCGAACCCGGTTAAACAGCACGCTGTGATTATGGCTTTCATCGCTTTTGATCAGCAGCAGTACCGCTTCCGGCTCGTTAAAGCCGGTGAAGTACCAGAAATCACTGTTCTGGCGATAAGGATATTCACTGTCATTGCTGCGGGTCGCTTCTGGTGCGGCAAAAAACACCGCAGCACTGGCCGGGGCCATTTTTGCCAGCAACGCCTGGCGACGGCGCACAAACTCTTGCTGTGTCATCAGCATCTCCTGAATGCAGTCTCAATTCGGGGCCGCCTGTTAATGCAGGGTCGGTTTTTTCACTTCCACTGCGGTTGGGCTGGAACGGGTAAAGGTGTCATGGCACAGCAGCGCAGCTACCCGAACGTATTCGATTACCTCTTCCAGCGACTGCTCCAGCTCTTCCTGATCTTCGTCTTCATCATAACCAAGTTGCGCAATGGTACGCAGATCGTCGATAGCTTCGCCGGTTTCACCCTTCACTTTGTCCAGCTTGGGTAGCGAAACGCCCAGCCCCAGCAGAAAGTGATTCACCCAGCCCGCCAGTGCATCAGCACGGTCAAACACGGTGATGTCGTCATCTTCCGGTAACCAGAGCTGGAACAGGAAGCCCTCATCCTCCAGCGAATCGCCGATGCCCTGATGCAGCTGCTGCAGCGGCTGCGCCAGGGACTGGGAGAACGCCATCCCCTCATTGGTAAGATCATGTACCAGCGCCTGCCAGCTACTGTCCTTGTTGCCACCGCACAGCAATCCGCTGATCAGACCATGCATTTCAGCAGGCGTCATTCCCACGCCCTGCTGCGTCAGTACTGAGGCCAGCGCGTCATAGCCCGGCATTGTGTTTGTTAGTGACATACGTTTTGGTCGTCGTTGGCTGATTAAGTTCGTGTTATGCTACCACCAGGTGCCTCAACGATTCCAGAAAGGGGTTGTTTCTTCTCAATGGGGTAGTTATAGTCGCTTCCCCTCCCAACCCATTGAGCGGTAAGGGAGATTGGTGGCGAAGTAATCAGTCAGGATGGTTTCATGTCTGCTCAACCCGTAGATATTCAAATTTTTGGCCGCTCGTTAAGAGTAAATTGTCCGCCTGAACAGCAAGATGCGCTGAACATGGCTGCCGAGGATCTCAATCAGCGGTTGCAAGATTTAAAAGTTCGCACTAGAGTCACCAATACCGAGCAGCTGGTTTTCATCGCTGCCCTGAATATTTGTTATGAGCTGGCGCAGGAGAAAAGTAAAACCCGCGACTATGCCAGTAACATGGAACAACGTATCCGGATGCTGCAGCAGACCATCGAACAGGCATTGCTTGAGCAGGGTCGCATAACGGAACGTACAGGTCCTCAATTCGAATAACACGTCAGCGTTTACTGTGATACAGTGACGGTGAAGTAAAAATTTCTCTGAGATGTTTGCAAGCGGGCCAGTCCCCTGAGCCGATATTTCATACCAACAGAGTGTGTTGCTCTGTAACCTGTGAGCATGCTCGGTCCGTCCGAGAAGCCTGATGGTTGCGACGACACATTCACCTTGAACCAAGGGTTCAAGGGTTACAGCCTGCGGCGGCATCTCGGAGATTCCCTTCTTAGTTTTTTACCGGCAACGTTGCCTGGCTTTGGGCCACGAACCTTTCGTCACCTGAGCACCTTTCACTGTCAGCTTCCGGTTTCCCGGGCAACCTTAACGTTATCTTCTGATACGGTGAAATTAATGTCCCGCAACCTTCTCGATCGCCAGGATATTCGTACTCACGTTCGTCATCTGCGTCGTGCCCTGTCGCCCGAACAGCAGCAGCTGGCTGCCTTACAGGCCGCTGAACGCGCGCTGAACTTTGCCCCCCTTCAGCAGGCGAAAAAAATAGCCCTGTTCCTCTCTTTCGATGGCGAGCTGGATACCCGACCGCTGATTGCCAGACTCTGGCAGCACAAGCAGGAGGTTTACCTGCCGGTCCTTCACCCCTTCTCTGAGGGACAGCTGCTCTTTATCCGCTTTGATCCCGAAACGTCGCTGCAGCCCAATCGCCTGCGCATTCCCGAGCCGCCACTGGATATCCGTAATCTGGCAATGCTCAGCGAGCTGGATGTACTGATGGTTCCTCTGGTGGCGTTTGATACACAGGGACAGCGTCTGGGGATGGGGGGAGGCTTTTATGATCGTACGTTGCAGAACTGGCCGCGGCATGGCTTTCTGCCGGTCGGGTTGGCGCATGACTGTCAGCAGGTGGAAACACTGCCCGTGGCGGAGTGGGATGTGCCGCTACCGGTGGTGATAACGCCATCCAAGATTTGGCAATGGTCAGAAAACCGGTAAAAAACACACAACATTAGCCTGAGATATTGAAGTCTGCGCGGGGTCATAAAGACGCAAACGCGAGGGCGAAGGCTATCTGGCAGTGGTCTGCCAGAAAAAGAAGGCGAGCACCACAAAGGGTGCCCGCCCGTCATCGGCTTAGTACAACAGGCGAGCGCGGATGGTGCCCGGTATCGCCTTCATCAGCTGCAGGGCCGTATTAGCCACATCCTGCGGCGCATCAATATCGATCACCACGTAGCCCATTGAAGGGGTGGTTTGCAGATACTGCGCGGCGATGTTAATCCCCTGACCGGCAAAAATGTTGTTGATCGCAGTCAGCACGCCCGGACGGTTCTCGTGAATGTGCAGCAGGCGGCTCTGGTCGCCATGCATCGGCAGGGAAACTTCCGGGAAATTAACCGCAGAAAGCGTCGAGCCGTTATCAGAGTACTTCGCCAGCTTGTCGGCCACTTCACTCCCGATGTTTTCCTGCGCTTCCTGAGTGGAGCCACCGATGTGCGGAGTCAGGATCACGTTATCAAACTCGCACAGCGGCGAGTTGAACGGATCGCTGTTGGTTGCCGGTTCTTGCGGGAACACGTCGATTGCTGCACCGGCCAGATGCTTGTCGGCCAGCACTTTGCACAGCGCTGGAATATCAACCACTGTTCCGCGTGAGGCGTTAATCAGCAGTGAACCAGGCTTCATCATTGCCAGCTCTGCCGGGCCCATCATATTCTGCGTCGACTGGGTTTCCGGCACGTGCAGGCTGACCACGTCGCTCATATTCAGCAGGTCGGACAGATGACGGACCTGAGTGGCATTACCCAACGGCAGCTTGTTCTCAATATCATAGAAGAACACATGCATCCCCAGGCTCTCGGCCAGCACGCCCAGCTGCATACCGATATGGCCGTAACCAATGATGCCCAGCTTTTTACCACGGGCTTCAAACGAGCCCACGGCCAGTTTGTTCCACACGCCACGGTGCGCTTTAGCATTAGCCGCAGGCACGCCGCGCAGCATCAGCAGCAGTTCGCCAATAACCAGTTCAGCCACGGATCGGGTGTTGGAGAAAGGCGCGTTAAAGACCGGGATCCCTCGCTTCTCTGCCGCTTTCAAATCGACCTGATTAGTGCCGATGCAGAAACAGCCCACGGCGACCAGCTTCTCAGCCGACGCAAAGATTTCTTCGCTGAGGTGGGTACGCGAACGGATGCCGATAAAGTGCGCGTCACGGATCGACTCTTTAAGAGCCTCGCGGTCCAGTGCACCTTTATGAAATTCGATGTTGGTGTAGCCAGCTGCCCGCAGGTTATCTACGGCTTTCTGGTGCACGCCTTCCACCAACAGGAACTTAATCTTGTCTTTCTCCAGTGATACTTTTGCCATTTCCCGACCCTATTTAGCAGACTTCAGAAGTGGCTGGTATAAGCCAGCCTTCTGCCAAAATATCAAAATTTACGCCTGCGGCAATACAAACGATTGCCTGGGTGACAGCATGGGCTGGAAGCAGACGGGTACAAATCAACAGATAATCAGGGTACGGTGAGCATCGTCAGAAGGATCGCCCTGAGAGTGAAGGTTATGTGACATAAGTCACCGAATTTAACCATGAAAAGAAAAGATGTTTTTTTGCAGAAATTAACCAGCGCCAGAACGGCGCCAGTGAGATCATTTTTCTATGGTCTTCACGCCGGAGGCGGTACCAATCAGCGCGATATCCGCAGCACGGGTGGCAAACAGCCCCACGGTCACCACGCCAGGCAGGGCGTTGATTGCCTTTTCCAGCGCAATCGCGTCGAGAATTTTTAAGTTGTGTACATCAAGGATAAAATTGCCGTTATCCGTCACCACATTCTGGCGATATTCAGGCAGGCCGCCCAGCTTCACCAGCTCACGGGCAACGTAGCTGCGCGCCATTGGGATCACTTCCACCGGCAGCGGGAATTTACCCAGCACGTCAACCTGCTTGGACTCGTCGGCGATGCAGACGAAGGTATCCGCCACCGCCGCGATGATTTTCTCGCGGGTCAGGGCTGCGCCGCCGCCTTTGATCATCTGCATAAAGCCGTTGATCTCATCAGCGCCGTCAACGTAGACCGACAGCGAATCCACCTCGTTGAGATCGAAAACCGGGATCCCGAGACTTTTTAACTTTTGAGTAGAAGCCTCTGAACTTGAAACCGCCCCATCGATCTGCTGCCTGATCGAACCCAAAGCATCGATAAAGTGCGCGGCAGTTGAGCCGGTTCCCAC
Source organism: Erwinia amylovora (assembly GCA_050311775.1). Classification (GTDB taxonomy): domain Bacteria; phylum Pseudomonadota; class Gammaproteobacteria; order Enterobacterales; family Enterobacteriaceae; genus Erwinia; species Erwinia amylovora_A. Next base: position 281,247 of record JBNONK010000004.1, read on the forward strand.
CCCCACGATAGTGCCCGGTTTTACGTATTCCAGCGCGGCCCAGCCAACGGCCTTTTTCAGTTCATCCTGCGTCATGGTATGTTTACAATCCGTGTTGCTACAGTGTGGCATCAGTATAAACAACCCTGTGGTGCCAGTGCAGCATTTGTTGCCAGTTTACCGACTCAGCCCACAAAGCCGGGCCGGAGAATCACACAGTTACGCAGGGCAAAGTGACAAAAATATGGCATAGTGCAGTTTCCATACCTGAGTAGAGTTAAACGAACCCATGAAACGCCCGGATTATCGAACGCTTCAGGCGCTGGATGCAGTGATCCGCGAGCGCGGTTTTGAACGCGCCGCACAAAAGCTTTGTATTACCCAGTCGGCCGTTTCCCAGCGAATCAAACAGCTGGAAAACATGTTCGGTCAGCCGCTGCTGGTGCGAACCGTTCCCCCGCGTCCGACCGAACAGGGGCAAAAGCTGCTGGCTTTGCTGCATCAGGTCGAGCTGCTGGAAGAGGAGTGGCTGGGCGATGAAAATGGCGGCACCACCCCGCTGCTGCTGTCGCTGGCGGTCAACGCCGACAGTCTGGCAACCTGGTTACTGCCCGCGCTGAAAACGGTGCTGACCGATTCGCCGGTCCGCCTGAATTTGCAGGTGGAAGACGAAAGCCGCACCCAGGAAAGACTGCGTCGTGGTGAAGTGGTAGGCGCCGTCAGTATCCAGCCACAGCCGCTGCCGAGCTGCCTGGTAGATCAGCTGGGGGCGCTGGATTACCTGTTTGTTGGCTCAAAAGAGTTTGCCGCTCGCTATTTCCCAAACGGCGTTACCCGCTCCGCGCTGCTGAAAGCGCCGGCAGTGGCCTTTGATCATCTTGATGATATGCATCAGGCCTTTTTGCAGCAGAACTTCGACCTCTCTCCGGGCAGCGTGCCCTGCCATATCGTGAACTCGTCAGAGGCTTTTGTGCAGCTGGCCCGACAGGGCACCACCTGCTGTATGATCCCCCATCTGCAGATTGAACGTGAGCTGGCCGAGGGGGAACTGATTGATCTGACGCCAGGCCTGTTCCAGCGCCGGATGCTGTACTGGCACCGTTTTGCGCCGGAAAGCCGCCTGATGCGCAAGGTGACGGACGCGCTGATTGCTCACGGCCATCGCGTGCTGCGCCAGAGCGAATAGCGATTAAAAAAGGGGCCGACAGGCCCCATAAAGAAATGACTTACTGGTTATGTTGTAGTTCGAATACCACATCAACCTGATCGTCGAAATGAATACTCTGCTGCTCATATGTCTGCGCTGCGGAGGTCATCGGTGCCGCATCAGCCGTTTTGAACATTCTGGCGACCGGCATCGGCTGGTAGTTCGCCACGTGATAGCGGATGCTGTAAACCGGCCCCAGCTTGGCATTAAAGCCCTTAGCCAGTGCGCCCGCCTGCTGGGTGGCATCGTCAATCGCGGCCTGTCGGGCCTTATCGCGATATTGCTCAGGATCGGCCACGCCTAATTCAACGGCGCGGATTTCATTCAGGCCGGACTTCAGCGCACCGTCCAGCAGCTCGTTCAGCTTTTCCAGCTGGCGCACGGTCACCTGCACCTGGCGCACCGCACGATAGCCTTTCAGCTCCGATTTGCCATCTTTCAGATAGTCATATTCCGGCTGCGTGCGCAGATTGGCTGCGTTGATATCTTTCTTCTCAATGCCATTTTTCTGCAGGAAATCAAAATACTGTGCAACACGGGCATCGGCCTGCTTCTTCGCCTCGGCGGCTTCTTTCGAAGAGACGCTCACTTCAATTGCCAGCGTGGCGATATCCGGCGTGGCCTCCACGCTCGACTGACCTGAGGTCACCACGTGCGGGCCATTAGGCAATTCATCCGCCAGCGCTAATGCGGGGACAGTTCCAAATCCAATCATTGCGGCCAGGGCCAATTTAGTAAGCTTCACTGGGTTCCTCCGTGGGGGCTTTCAGTCACATCAGGGCAGACTGATGGCGGCAGAAAACCTCACCGTCAGAGTATTGTTCCGATTAAACGCAACATTCTGGCACAGATTATTGCGTTTTCAGCTATCACGCTATGACATTAATTCCTGGAGTGAGTTCCTTTTTACCTTACCCCAGTGCCTGCAGAGCCAGTCTGGCAGCAATACCCCACATCATTACCCCAACCAGGCCATGGATAATCCGCTGCGCTCTGGCATTTTTAAGTACCGGAGAAAGCCAGGCGGCCAGTATCGCCAGGCCGAAGAACCACAGGATGGAAGCACTGACTGCGCCGAGGGCAAACCAGCTGCGCGCCGCTGAAGGCAACTGTCCCCCCAGGCTACCAAGCACCACAAAAGTATCAATATAGACATGTGGGTTGAGCCAGGTGACGGCCATCATGGTGGCAACAATGCGCCAGCGCCCCTGCTGCATCAGCTTTCCCGGCTCCAGCTCAATATTACCCTTAAAGGCGGTGCGCAGCGCTCCCCAGCCATACCACAACAGGAAGGCCACACCGCCCCAGGTCACCAGATTCAGCAGCAGCGGGGAGCGGGTCAGCAATGCACTTCCTCCAAACACGCCCCCGCAAATCAGCACGATGTCGCTCAGGGTACACAGCCCGGCGGTCATCAGATGATACTGACGACGCACCCCCTGATTCAGCACCAGTACGTTCTGCGGGCCCAGAGGCAGGATTAATGCAGCCCCCAGAGCCATGCCCTGAAAGAAAACAGATAACACAGTGATTTCCTCACTCTTGAGTCATTGCTGGCGAGTGTACAGGGGCTTAACTATTAGAGGAAATGGAAAAATCTAATGATTTATCAGTATTGCTAATGGCCATATACAAACTAAAGGCGGCACGGTGGCCGCCCTTAACAAGCTGATTACTCAGGCTTTGGCAAAGTTTCGGCTGGGGCTTTCTGAGCAGCCTTATCGTGATGCAGGTGAACATCCATCTGCGGGTAAGGAATACCGATTTCATGAGCATCCAGCGTGCGTTTGAAATTCTTCATCAGATCCCAGTACACGTCCTGCAAATCGCCCGCGTTACTCCAGCAGCGCACCACAAAGTTCAGTGATGAAGCGGCCAGTTCGTTGAGGCCAATCTGCACGCCCTTATCCTGCAATACACGCGGTTCAGCATCAACGACTTCACGCAGCAACTTAATCACCTGATCGACATCGGCATCGTAAGCAACGCCAATAATGAACTCATTACGGCGAACCGGCTCACGCGAATAGTTAATGATGTTACCGGCGATAATTTTACCGTTCGGCACCACCACAATCTTGCCATCCGCAGACCTCAGCGTGGTGGAAAAGATCTGTACGTTCAGCACGGTGCCCATGATGCCGATATCAATAAAGTCACCGGTACGGAAAGGACGGAAGGTCACCAGCAGCACACCAGCGGCCAGATTCGCCAGCGAGCCCTGCAGAGCCAGACCGATAGCCAGACCGGCGGCACCAAGAACAGCAATCACCGAGGCTGTCTGTACCCCCACACGCCCCAGAGCGGCGATCAGGGTAAAGGCAATCACCCCGTAGCGCACAAGCGCGGACAGGAAGTCGGCGACGGTGGCATCGATATGACGGGCAATCAGCACTTTGTTCAGGGTGTTGGAGATAATCCGCGCCACGATCATCCCGACGATGATGATGGCAATCGCCGCCACAATATTGACGGCATAGCTGAGCAGCAGCGCCTGGTTCCGTACCAGCCAGCCACCGGCATTGTTGATACCGTTTACTACGTTAAGATCTTCCATTTGATTAGCCTGTTGTTGTTCCCGAAGGAAGTAAGCAGTTATTCATTGCCAGCCAGACTGGCATCCCAAACGTCAAGCGTAACCAAAAACGGCGGTAACTGCCAAATATCGTGGGAAATTAATAATTTGTTACCTTCAGGCAAAAAAAAGGCCCCGTAAGGGGCCTTTCAGGATTCAGCAAGAATAAATTACAGAACGTCTACTGCGTTCAGCTCTTTGAATGCCTGCTCCAGACGAACGATCATGGATGACTGAGACGCACGCAGCCAGACGCGTGGATCGTAGAATTTCTTGTTTGGCTTATCCGCACCTTCCGGGTTACCCAGTTGGGCCTGCAGGTAGCCTTCATTCTTTTTGTAATACTGCAGAATACCGTCCCAGGTTGCCCACTGGGTATCGGTATCGATGTTCATTTTGATCACGCCGTAGCTGATTGATTCTTCAATCTCAGCAGCTGAAGAGCCGGAACCGCCGTGGAACACGAAGTCCAGAGAGTTGTGCGGCAGGTTGTGTTTCTTGCTGACGTATTCCTGAGAGTTTTTCAGAATTTTTGGCGTCAGTTTAACATTGCCTGGCTTGTAGACGCCGTGCACGTTACCGAAAGAGGCCGCGATGGTGAAGCGTGGGCTGATGGCGTTCAGTTTTTCGTAAGCGTAATCAACGTCTTCTGGCTGAGTGTACAGGGCAGAAGCGTCCATGTGGCTGTTGTCCACACCGTCTTCTTCACCCCCGGTGCAACCCAGTTCAATTTCCAGGGTCATGTTGATTTTAGCCATACGAGTCAGATACTTGCTGCAGATCTCGATGTTTTCTTCCAGTGACTCTTCAGACAGGTCGATCATGTGGGAAGAGAACAGTGGCTTACCGGTTTTGGCGAAGTGGGCTTCACCTGCATCCAGCAGACCGTCGATCCATGGCAGCAGTTTCTTCGCGCAGTGGTCAGTGTGCAGGATAACCGGCACGCCGTAGTGTTCAGCCATCAGGTGAACGTGATGCGCGCCAGAGATCGCACCGAAGATAGCAGCAGCCTGCGGCTGGTCTGATTTCAGACCTTTACCCGCGATAAAACCTGCACCGCCGTTAGAGAACTGGATGATCACCGGTGCTTTAACTTTCGCAGCAGTTTCCAGTACGGCATTGATTGAGTCGGTGCCCACGCAGTTTACTGCTGGCAGTGCGAATTTGTTTTCTTTCGCCACTTTAAAGATTTTCTGTACGTCGTCACCGGTGACAACACCTGGTTTTACGAAATCAAAAATTTTAGACATGTTTTTGTCCTGTTTCGTCGGTCGTATGAGAGATTCAGAGCCTGGCAGCCCAGGCAGATCGTTACGACGGGGGCCGTCCCCCGTCCCAGAGATTACTGTTTCGCGCGCTCTTCAAGCATTGCGACTGCTGGCAGAGTTTTGCCTTCCACGAACTCCAGGAAAGCGCCGCCACCGGTAGAGATATAAGAGATCTTATCTTCGATACCGAACAGATCGATGGCCGCCAGCGTATCACCACCACCGGCGATAGAGAATGCGTCGCTTTCTGCAATGGCTTTCGCCACGATTTCAGTGCCTTTACGGAAGTTAGGGAATTCAAACACGCCGACCGGGCCGTTCCACAGGATAGTTTTGGCTTCTTTCAACAACTTAGCCATAGCCAGTGCGGTTTCATCGCCAAAGTCCATGATCTCTTCATTATCTTTGACTTCAGTAACTTTCTTCACGGTCGAAGGTGCAGTTTCAGAGAATTCCGTGCCCACGCGGGAGTCGACAGGAACCGGGATTTTAAATTCGTCACGCAGTTTTTTCGCTGCCTCAACGAAATCTGGCTCGTACAGAGACTTACCGACATTGTTGTCGATAGCCACGAAGGTGTTAGCGATACCGCCGCCCACGATGACCGTGTCAGCGATTTTTACCAGAGAGTTCAGCACATCGAATTTAGTGGAGACTTTAGATCCCCCTACCACCGCAACCATTGGGCGGGCCGGCGTTTTCAGGGCTTTGCCCAGCGCTTCCAGCTCGTTAGCCAGCAGCGGGCCTGCACAGGCCACCGGAGCAAACTTACCCACGCCATGGGTGGAAGCCTGCGCACGGTGAGCCGTACCAAAAGCATCCATCACGAAGACATCACACAGCGCGGCATACTTTTTAGACAGCGCTTCGTCATCTTTCTTCTCGCCTTTGTTAAAGCGAACGTTTTCCAGCACCACCAGCTCGCCGGCAGCAATGTCAACGCCGTCCAGGTAGTCTTTCGCCAGACGTACCGGAGAGGAGAGTTTTTCTTTCAGGTAGTTTACGACAGGTAGCAGGGAGAACTCTTCATTGTATTCACCTTCGGTCGGGCGACCCAGGTGAGAGGTAACCATCACTTTTGCGCCCTGCTTCAGGGCCGCTTCGATGGTCGGCAGCGAAGCACGGATACGTGCATCTGACGTCACTTTCCCTTCTTTCACTGGCACGTTCAAATCGGAGCGGATGAGTACACGTTTCCCAGCAAGATCCAGATCGGTCATCTTAATTACAGACATGGTGAATCCTCTCGTTGATTCTCTAAGTTTTGACAGGCGCAAACCGCGCCCTACCTGAAACCGCTTGCGGCCATGGCTAACGTCGTGTCAAGCATTCGGTTAGCAAAGCCCCATTCGTTGTCGCACCAGACCAGCGTTTTGATCAGGTGCTGACCGCTGACCCGCGTTTGGGTGCCGTCCACAATGGCACTGTGCGGATCGTGGTTAAAATCTATGGAGACTAACGGTAATTCCGTATAGTCAACTATACCACTAAATGCCCCTTCTGACGCATTTTGCAACAGCGCGTTGACCTCGCAGGCGTTGACGGCTTCGCGCACGCTGACGCTCAAATCAATCGCCGTCACGTTAATCGTCGGCACGCGCACGGCGATGGCTTCAAAGCAGTCGCTGAATTTCGGAAAAATACGCGAGATGCCAGCGGCAAGGCGGGTATCCACCGGAATGATTGACTGGCTGGCCGCACGGGTACGCCGTAAATCAGTGTGGTAAGCGTCAATCACCTGCTGATCGTGCATGGCAGAGTGAATGGTGGTGACCGTACCCGATTCAATGCCGAAGGCATCATCCAGCAGTTTTATCACAGGAATAATACAGTTGGTGGTGCAGGAGGCGTTGGAGACAATCAGGTCGCTGGCTTTCAGCTCTTTTTCATTCACACCGTACACCACGGTGGCATCCAGATCGTTACCACCCGGATGAGAGAACAGCACCTTTTTCGCCCCGGCGGCCAGGTGGGCCTCACCATCGGCGCGGCTGCCATAAACGCCGGTGCAGTCAAGCACCACATCAACGTTCAATTCACGCCAGGGTAAGTCGCCAATCTCTGCCCGGTGGAGAAGACGAACCCTGTCTTCTCCAACCCACAGCAGATCGCGCTCCTGACGGACATCCCAGGCGAAACGACCGTGACTGGTATCGTATTTCAACAGGTGCGCCATCCCGGCGGCTTCCGCCAGCTCATTGATGGCCACTACGGTGATTTCAGCACGGCGTCCGGTTTCATAGAGCGCACGTAAAACGTTGCGTCCTATGCGACCAAATCCGTTAATGGCAATGCGAACCGTCATATCACTCCTGCATCAGAATTCAGTGCAAAACTGGGACATTAGCCTGAGCCAGACGCCCGCGTTTGTACAGGGAATTCTTGCGCTACTGCAACTGCAAATAACCTGAGTTTCGTCAGCGATAACGCGAACTGAAACGGTTCAGCCACAATAAAGACAATGCGGAATAATTGGAATGAGGAAGATCAATCGAAGCGCTGAAACTCTGACAAAGATCACATTTAACAACGGTGTTGAGCAAAATAAGACCAGCGCCGGGCCCAGGGGGGAGTAAAGTACTGACTCGGACAGCGGCTTCTGGCTACCGGAGGTTAACATAATCTTCTCATTATGAACTACAACCTGCTTTGGATTGTCTGGCTGATCTGGGCTGCAGCGTTGATTGTTTGGGGATTGGGCTGGGAAGCATCGCGGACACTGGTTCGTCAGTACCCTGGCCTGCTGCCCGGACTCTCTCTGGCGATTATCGCTGGAGCTGGATTAAGGAATTTTTTGTTCAATAAGGATATGACCATGTTTAAACGTAAAGAGAACTTCATCACGCCAACAGAAGCACCCCTTCCCCCACAGCGGGATATTCAGGAAGACACTGTCTCCCCGCAGCCTGACAGCGATTTTCACGATGATTTTTCGGTTGCAGCTTTCGCCACCGCATCAGACACCACCACTATTCCTGAAACCTGCATAATTGACGGTGAAATCAGGGCCGTGGGCGATATTCATATCAACGGTGCGGTCACCGGAAAAATCAACTCGGAGAAAACGGTGTTTGTGCAGAAGAGCGGTCGGGTAGAAGGCGAGATATTTGCAAACCGTATTGAGATAAGCGGTGAGCTGAAAGGGTTATGCCGCAGCCGGGAAGTGGCGATCAACGCTCATGGCTTCCTGGATGGGACCATTGAATGCGAATCGCTGTCAGTGAACCAGAATGGGCGCTTCTACGGACTTTCCAAACCCTATGAACAGCAGCCGGAACAGGAAGAGCCCGCCGCCGTGAAGCAGAAAATCATCGAACCGGTGATGCCGCTCAGTCAGGATTTCCATTTAAGGGAACAGACATTTATGCAGTAAGGCGGGAAAAAGGTTCGCCTGCTGGTGCAGGCGAACCCTGGTCATTACAGCAGCGCTTTCGCTTTAGCGACCACGTTATCCACGGTGAAGCCAAAGATTTCGAACAGCTTCTCAGCAGGCGCTGACTCACCAAAAGTGGTCATGCCAACGATAGCGCCGTTCAGGCCGGTGTATTTGAACCAGTAATCGGCGATACCCGCTTCAATTGCCACACGAGCGCTGACCGCTTTTGGCAGTACGGATTCGCGGTAGGCGGCATCCTGCTTGTCGAAAGCATCCGTAGAAGGCATGGAAACCACGCGAGCTTTACGCCCTTCTGCCGTCAGTTTGTCATATGCGCCCACGGCCAGTTCGACTTCAGACCCGGTGGCGATCAGGATCACTTCTGGCTGACCATCGCAATCCTTCAGCACGTAAGCACCACGGGCAACGTTTGCCAACTGCTCAGCAGTACGATCCTGCTGTGCCAGATTCTGACGAGAGAAGATCAGCGCGGTTGGGCCATCGTGACGCTCAATACCGTATTTCCAGGCGACCGCAGATTCAACCTGGTCACACGGACGCCATACGCTCATATTTGGCGTGACGCGAAGGCTGGCAAGTTGTTCTACCGGCTGGTGAGTCGGACCATCTTCGCCCAGGCCGATGGAGTCGTGGGTATAGACCATCACCTGACGGATTTTCATCAGCGCGGCCATGCGGGCTGCGTTGCGCGCGTATTCCACGAACATCAGGAATGTTGCCGTGTAAGGCAGGAAGCCGCCGTGCAGCGTGATGCCGTTGGCGATAGCGGTCATGCCAAATTCACGCACGCCGTAGTGGATGTAGTTACCTGCGGCGTCCTCGTTGATCGCTCGGGATCCCGACCACATGGTCAGGTTGCTTGGTGCCAGGTCCGCAGAGCCGCCCAGGTATTCTGGCAGCAGCTTGCCGAAGGCTTCCAGTGCATTCTGGGAAGCTTTACGGCTGGCAATTTTCGCCGGATTAGCCTGCAGCTGTTCAATGAACTTCTGCGACTCTGCCTGCCAGTTTTCCGGCAGTGCATTACTCATACGGCGTTTGAATTCAACCGCCAGTTCAGGATGAGCGTTGGCATAGGCCGCGAACTTCTCGTTCCACGCAGCTTCTTTAGCCTGCCCCGCTTCTTTCGCATCCCACTGGGCATAAATATCCTGCGGGATCTCGAAGGGTGCGTGGTTCCAGCCCAGCTGCTTACGGGTCAGCGCGATCTCTTCCTCACCCAGCGGTGCGCCGTGTGAGTCGTGAGTACCCGCTTTGTTTGGAGAACCGAAGCCAATAACGGTTTTGCACATCAGCAGAGAGGGTTTATCGCTGACGGCCTGGGCTTCTTCCACTGCTTTTTTGATCGCGGCGGCATCATGACCGTCCACACCACGCACCACATGCCAGCCGTAGGATTCAAAGCGCTTCGCCGTATCGTCGGTGAACCAGCCTTCGATGTGACCGTCAATGGAGATGCCGTTGTCATCGTAGAAGGCGACCAGTTTGCCCAGCTTCAGGGTACCCGCCAGCGAACACACTTCGTGGGAGATGCCTTCCATCATGCAACCATCCCCCATAAACACATAGGTATGGTGGTCAACAACGTCGTGGCCTGGGCGGTTGAACTGCGCCGCCATCGTGCGCTCGGCAATCGCCATGCCCACGGCGTTAGCAATCCCCTGACCCAGTGGACCAGTGGTGGTTTCCACACCGGCGGTGTAGCCGTATTCCGGGTGACCTGGAGTCTTGGAGTGCAGCTGACGGAAGTTAGCCAGTTCAGAGATCGGCAAATCGTAGCCGCTGAGGTGCAGCAGGCTGTAGATCAGCATTGAACCGTGACCGTTAGACAGCACGAAACGGTCGCGGTCGGCCCACAGCGGGTTTGTCGGGTTATGGTTCAGGAAATCACGCCACAACACTTCGGCGATATCCGCCATACCCATAGGGGCGCCCGGGTGGCCAGATTTGGCTTTCTGCACCGCATCCATACTTAAAGCGCGAATGGCGTTGGCAAGCTCTTTACGAGAAGACATGTTCTACTCCAGGTCGGATTAAACGCTTCGCCGTCCTTAACCGATTTTAATCAATGAGTTATCAGGCAAAGTTGTAAAAGTCGACCCTCAATGTACATGAAAAACAGGGGTCATGTACATGGCGAAAAGTGCAAAATACCGGGGCCGGACTTGCACTTTCTTGCAGATGGCGCTACGGGTGCTCTGAAAGCTATCGGTGCCCGCCTACAATGTGCGCACGAAATTCCCCCGTTCCGGCGTGGTGCCGCGGATTGAAGATATGTTAAGCCGCTATCTGCCGGACGACGATCCTCATTATACCGGACGCCGGGGCGGACAACGGCTGTCGATGGAGTGCTGGAGCGCCCTGCCAGTGGGGAGAGATCATTCCGCCCGGCGAACCGGGACTGGGGGGGTACTGAACAGGGACGTGGTGCGCGATCAAAACAGTGCCTGCGCAGGGAAGCCTGACCGCCAGAAGGCGTAATGATACGCCCTGCATGGCAGCCCTGCTCGCTCCGGCCAGGATATCCGGCCTGGCCCCTGCGCACTTGACCTTTAAACGCGCCCTTCTCTTCTGTGCGCTGTCAGCCTTTATTCACAGCCTGCACGTGCAGCATATCCAGCGCCAGCGTGGCCGCTGCCAGAGCGGTGAGATCGGACTGGTCATAACCCGGCGCGACTTCAACCAGATCCATACCAACAATGTTCAGCCCCTGCAGGCCGCGGACCAGTTTGGTGGCTTTATCTGTAGTCAGACCGCCAATCACCGGCGTACCGGTACCCGGCGCATGCGCCGGATCGAGGCAGTCAATATCGAAAGTCAGGTAAACCGGCATATCGCCAACGATCTGTTTCACCTGCGCCAGAATGTCATCAACGCTACGGTCGTTAACCTGAGCCGCATCCAGCACGTTAAAGCCCAGCGAGGCGTCAAATTCGGTACGAATACCGATCTGCACGGAGCGCTGAGGATCGATCAGGCCTTCTTTCGGCGCATGGTGGAACATGGTGCCGTGGTCGAAGGTGGGGCCATTGGAATAGGTGTCGGTGTGCGCATCAAAGTGCACCAATGCCATTTTACCAAAGTGTTTGGCATGGGCGCGCAGTAGCGGCAGCGTGACGTAGTGGTCACCGCCGAAGGTCATCATGCGCTTACCGTTGTTCAGCAATTTTTCAGCATGTGCCTGCAGTTTGTCGCTCAGGTCCTGAGAATCGCCGAAGGCATAAACCAGGTCGCCACAGTCCACCACCTTCAGTCGCTGGCGCAGATCGAAATTCCACGGCCAGCGACAGCCTTCCCACGCCAGATTGGTGGAAATCTGGCGGATTGCGCCTGGACCCAGGCGGCTGCCGGGACGACCAGACGTGGCGGCATCAAAAGGCACACCAGTGATCACCCACTCGGCGTCACTGTCGTAAGGCTGGAAGTTAACAGGGAAACGCATGAAACCGAAGGCGTTTGAAACCAGGGAGTTATCATACTGATTGCCCAGGGTGTTATACATAGAAGAGTCCTCTAAGATCTGTCGATGCCTTGTTAGTGAAATATCAGATGAAAAAAAACCCTTCCCCGTCGACAGACCCGACGGGGAAGGGTTTATTCAAATCAGCTGTAATCTGAGCAAATTATCGGACGAAACTCTTCAGGGTGCAAGAGTGCCAAAACGGCGTTTAGGCCGCTTATGATCGATCGCACACTCGCAGATAACAGCCAGCGCTTATCACAGCTCTCCAGCATCAGGCGCTACAGGCCATAACATTGCTAACCTTTAATTAAAAAAACCCAATAAAGTGCCACATCTCACTGAAAAACTCAGAGAGTAAAAAAATAACCGCCCTTGTTTAACCGCAGTTAAAAATAAAGACCACCCTTGTTTAACTGCAGTTTAAAATAAAGAGAGAACAACAATAGAACGTCAGAATCATCCTGATAACCACTCTTACCCTTGATCCATATCAAACCCAACCCGAGACGTTACAATAAAAAGAAAGTATACTTCGCGGCTCTAAAAATGAGGCCGATATGATCAGCACAGTCAATGCAAAAGAGAAAAAGTACGTGGCATTATTTTCCATATTTGCCTTTATTATTCTCTCGGCCGCAACCATTATTTTTTCCTTCAAAAAAGCTTACCTCGAAGTGGAGATTACAGCCACCAACTTCACGCAGGTGTTACTCAACAATTTTTATACCAATGAAAATGTGGCCGATGCCACTTCCGTCAGATATCTGCAATATAAAACTAAAGTAGATAAAAACACCTCTTCGACCGGATTTGTATTAGAACACGATCCAGAAAACAACATTAAAGGCATCAATATTTCTGAAAATCTGAGCAACCCTGATTTCATCGGGACACTGCAGATAACCGCAGGGGCTGAAGATCAGGTTGCGTTGAATATCGCGAAAAGCATTGATTACATATTCAAAACATTTGGTTTTGGCAATAACTATAAAAATCGCTTTCATTACTTTTACGACCGCAACGAACGCTACATCTACCTGACACGACATACCCCCACCAGCCAATATGTATTTGTCCCTTCCCGTGCCAGCAACTTCAAAATATTTGGCGTCCACCCTGAATATATTGTGCGCAAGTTCACCCGGGATCCGCTCACGATGGGCATCACCAGCACGGAAATTTACACTGACCAGCTGACGAAAAAGGCCTCTTACAGCGTGGTCAGCTATGTATATGACCTCAGTGATGTCGGGTCGGAAAAAATCCTTGGGGCGATAATGCTGGATTACACCGCCGAAGATCTGCATGAGATTTTTAACAGACTCTCTTCGTCGGTCAATGAAAAATATGTCAGTGCTAAAGTTATCTCGAATGACTCAGGAAAAGAGATTATCTTCCTTGGAGACAGGGAACATAGCTGTAAAATCGCCCAGAAACTCTCTGCAAAGTATCAGGTTGAGTTCAGCATTGATTTCTGGCTATTTTTACTCCATGACAGGCTGGCGCTTATTTCGTTAATCGCTTCCTTTATCCTCTCGCTGGTAACCTATTTCCTCTGTTTCAATTACCTTAAAAAAAGCGGTAATGAGAACATCACCGACCACCTGACTAAAAGCTTTAACAGAAAAGCACTGGAACTGGTCCGCACGCCTGAAACCGGTGAAACCGTTTCTGTCGCCATAGCGGATTGTAATAAGTTTAAGCACATCAATGATAACTACGGTCATGACACCGGCGATAAAGCGCTGGTTTTTCTTTCTCAGGTTATCTTAAGCAATATCAGACGTTCCTCTGATGTTCTTATCCGCCTTGGTGGAGATGAGTTTTGCATTATTTTCAAAGAAATGGGAAGCAAAGGTGCACAAGAGTGCATGCGAAGAATAAACCGTCAAATCAAGACATTCAGAGATGATATTCCGTTATCCATCTCCTGGGGCGTGGTCGAGATTAAGCGCGGAGAGGATGTCTACGAGGCGATTAACCGCGCCGATATCATCCTTTATGAAAATAAAAAAAATGAAGAGAAAGTGTCATGCTAAATAAACGAGAATTGCGAAAAAATCTGCACCACGGGATCGTCAACAATGAGCTTTATGCCGTGTTCCAGCCCGAAGTGAGCGCGCATGATCAACTTATTTATTCCATTGAATCTCTTGTACGCTGGCGCCACCATGACCAGGACGTGCCCCTGAGTCAGTTCTGTCATTTGCTGCAGGAAGACAGCCTCGGTCATCAGGTTTTCCGGTTTATGCTGAAAGAAGCCGTGAACATGCTGAAAACCCTTAAGCAGCAGGAGATGCAGCACAGCATCAGCGTAAATATTTCAACCCCGACCCTTGCCCTGCCTGACCACGGCAGACAGATAGTGGATTTTCTGGCCCAGGCGGGCGTAAGCACCTGTGATATTAAGTTTGAACTGGTGGAGTGCGTGGATGTCCGATCCGACAAAGTGATACAGGACAACATTAATTACTTAAAATCAGCAGGTTATGAAGTTCTTCTCGACGACTTTGGCGCAGGCGGTTTTTATATGAGCAACAGCAACGTGGTGGATTTCGACGCGATTAAGCTGGACAGGGATCTCTGCAGCCACTCCTGGTCCAATAAGCTGAAAGAGAAGATCATCATCTCCCTGTCTGAATATGGCCAACAGTATGGCAAAAAGATCATCGCGGAAGGGGTGGAAACAGAGGAACAATATCAAAAGCTCAGGGCGGCCGGCGTGAATATTTTTCAGGGATATCTGTTTGCTTTCCCGATGCGTAAAGAGAATCTGATCCCCTGGATCATCAGCTTTACCCGCGGCGAGGCTGCGCAGCCTCCATCTGAAGGTTGAGCCGCAAGCGGCTCAACCTGACAGCATTACTCGTCTTCCAGATAGGTATAACCGTACAGACCCGACTCGAACTCTTCCATAAACTGCGCGCGCAGCTCTTCGTCCAGATCGCTCTGTTTGATCTGATTACGGAAGTGCGTCAGCAGCTCTTTCGGATCCAGCTGCACGTATTCCAGCATGTCAGCCACGGTATCCCCTTCGTCGGACAGCTGAACTTCCACGCTGCCGTCGGCAAAGGCAAACACATCAACCGCTTCGGTATCACCGAACAGGTTATGCATGTTGCCAAGGATCTCCTGATACGCACCCACCATAAAGAATCCGAGCATTGGCGGATTTTCCACGTCGTACTGCGGCATCGGCATGGTGGTGGCGATGCCGTCACCGTCCACATAGTGGTCGATGGTGCCGTCAGAGTCACAGGTGATATCCAGCAGAACCGCACGGCGCTCTGGCGACTTATTCAGCCCTTCCAGCGGCAGAACCGGGAACAGCTGGTCGATACCCCAGGCATCCGGCATGGACTGGAACAGCGAGAAATTGACGTAAATCTTATCTGCCATTCGCTCCTGCAGCTCATCAATGATAGGACGGTGAGCGCGGTTGCTCGGGTCCAGATGCTGCTGAATATAGTGGCAAATGCTCAGGTAAAGCTGTTCGGCCCACGACCGCTGGGTCAGATCGTAAGTTCCCTGCGAATAGCCGGTATGGATATCGAACAGATCCATCTGGCTGTCGTGCAACCATTCACGCAGCGAGCGGCGATTGTTCGGCTCGTGCATCTCCTGCCAGGTATCCCACATGCTGATAATCGGGCGCGGAGAGTCCTCAGAAGGCGCGTGTGGCGTGCAGAACTCGTTGCGCTCAACCCCAATGATGTTGGATACCAGTACGGTGTGGTGAGCGGTCACAGCACGGCCAGACTCGGTGATCACCGTTGGGTGCGGCAGATTATGCTCTTCGCAGGCATCGCCAATAGCCCAGATCACGTTGTTGGCATATTCGTTCAGGCCATAGTTGACCGAGCAGTCAGACTGCGAGCGGGTTCCCTCATAGTCCACCCCCAGACCGCCGCCAACGTCGAAACACTGAATATTGACGCCCAGCTTGGCCAGTTCGACGTAGAAACGGGCTGACTCACGCACACCCGTCGCGATATCGCGAATATTGGCCATCTGCGAACCCAGATGGAAATGCAACAGCTGCAGGCTTTCCATCCGCCCCGCTTCACGCATGATGTCAACCAGCTGCAGAACCTGCGTGGCTGACAAACCAAATTTCGATTTTTCCCCCCCGCTGGACTGCCATTTTCCGGAGCCCTGAGAAGCCAGCCGTGCACGAATACCGAGACGTGGCACCACGTTCAGGCGTTCGGCCTCTTCCAGCACCAACTTCACTTCGGTCATTTTTTCCAGCACCAGATAGACCTTGTGGCCCATCTTTTCGCCGATCAGCGCCAGGCGAATATACTCGCGGTCTTTGTAGCCGTTACAGACGATCACCGATCGGGTCATGCCGGCATGTGCCAGTACCGCCATCAGCTCCGCTTTTGAACCGGCTTCCAGGCCCAATGGCTCCCCTGAGTTGATCAGGGACTCGATTACGCGCTTATGCTGGTTAACTTTAATGGGGTAAACCAGGAAGTAGTCACCCCGGTAGCCATAAGATTCACGCGCACGCTTGAACGCTGCATTGATGGAACGCAGGCGGTGCTGCAGGATCTGTGGAAAGCAGAACAGGGCTGGCAGTCGCTGTCCTTCAGCCTCGCGCTCTTTGACCAGCTTAGCCAGATCGACTCGTGCTTCCGGCACGTCCGGATCGGGACAAACGCTGATGTGACCAAGCTCGTTCACGTCATAGTAGTTATTGCCCCACCAGGCAATGTTGTAGGTGCGCAGCATTTTGCTGGCATCTTGATCGCTCATGGCAACCTCCTGCATTGAGCGGAGTACACCCTGTTCGCCTGCTGACGAACCTTTGATAGTCTTGATGTCGTCAGACATTGCGAGCCTCAAATTGTAATGATGCGGAACAGTTGACTACTATCGCAGGGAAAACCTGTGACAACAACCCATCAGGTCGCGACAAATTCAGCATAAAACGCTGAAATGCGCTTACAGGCAGTATCAGAAGTATAACATTAAACACGTTGGACTCCGGAGAACGGGTCAGAGAGCCAATAGCCAATCTCACTCAGTAAAATCTGAGAGAACCTGAAAAGCAGCCTAAGCGAAGTTACCCGGCGCTGGTGTCGGTATGATTACCGGCCGGTGGAAAATCATGGAGGGTATAAAGCCAGCGTAAAAAGTCCACGGCTGACGTGCCCGCCGCGGGCCTGGATTGCCACACAGACATCACAAGGCGAAACGCAGCGGCGTTTTATACAGCCGACAGGGGCCAAATGCAAAACTAATTGTGCGAAATGCGGGGGGTGTCAGGAAATTTTTCCACTTTTTACCTGGACTGAAATTTCATTTCATTAAAAAAAACTGGCAATCCGCTTAACCTGTAACCTAAAATAGCCGTCCAGATGTTAATCCATCCATACTGGTTAACTTCTAAGCGTCTTATATTTGTACTGCTCATGGCTTTGCCTGAGGGGGGCGCTTGAACAACCGCCAGGTTCTGTTTTTTGCGCTAAGCAGTCGAGTTCAACCCGTTTCAGTAAGGTAAAGAATAAATGGCTAAACACCTTTTTACTTCCGAGTCCGTCTCAGAAGGACATCCCGATAAAATCGCTGACCAGATTTCCGATGCCGTACTCGACGCCATTCTCGAGCAGGATCCGAAAGCCCGCGTTGCCTGCGAAACCTATGTAAAAACCGGCATGGTGCTGGTGGGTGGTGAAATCACCACAACTGCATGGGTTGATATCGAAGAGATCACCCGTAATACCGTGCGTGAAATCGGTTATGTCCATTCCGATATGGGCTTTGATGCCAACTCCTGTGCGGTGCTGAATGCCATCGGTAAACAGTCTCCGGACATCAACCAGGGCGTTGATCGCGCCGATCCGCTGGAACAGGGTGCGGGCGACCAGGGCCTGATGTTTGGCTACGCCACTAACGAAACCGATGTCCTGATGCCAGCGCCAGTGACTTATGCTCACCGTCTGGTACAGCGTCAGTCTGAAGTGCGTAAAAACGGTACCCTGCCATGGCTGCGTCCGGATGCAAAAAGCCAGATCACTTTCCAGTATGACGACGGCAAAATCGTGGGTATCGATGCCGTGGTGTTGTCTACTCAACATTCTGAAGACATCTCGCTGAAAGACCTGCAGGAAGGCGTGATGGAAGAGATCATCAAGCCGGTTCTGCCCGCTGAGTGGATCAGCGCCAGCACTAAATATCACATCAACCCGACTGGCCGTTTCGTTATTGGTGGCCCAATGGGCGACTGTGGTCTGACCGGCCGTAAAATCATCGTGGACACTTACGGCGGTATGGCTCGTCACGGTGGCGGTGCCTTCTCCGGTAAAGATCCTTCAAAAGTTGACCGTTCAGCGGCCTATGCTGCCCGTTACGTAGCAAAAAACATCGTTGCTGCTGGCCTGGCCGATCGCTGTGAAATCCAGGTTTCCTACGCTATTGGCGTGGCAGAACCCACCTCAATCATGGTTGAGACGTTTGGTACCGAGAAAGTCTCTACTGAACAGCTGACGCTGCTGGTGCGTGAGTTCTTCGACCTGCGTCCATACGGTCTGATTCAGATGCTGGATCTGCTGCACCCGATGTATCGCGAAACCGCGGCTTACGGTCACTTTGGTCGCGAACATTTCCCATGGGAAAAAACCGACAAAGCGGCACAGCTGCGTGAAGCTGCCGGTCTGAAGTAAGCTCCAGCCTGCAGGTCCGAGGGCACCCATGGGGTGCCCTTTTTGCTGCCTGCAGACTGGCACATTGGCGGCGGCTGGCTACACTCTTTCTGCCGCTGCCAGGTGATAATGTTAACGGTTACAGTAAGAAACGTTTTGTTTCCTCTACATTTAAGAATTAGCAGCCTTAACAAGCAGCAACAAAATGCGCTATTTTCAGCACTGTCCGATATGGGAACAGCAGGGAACCAGGAGAAACTATTTAGTGCTATGACTAACTGGTTATAAAGCGTAAGCACGTGTGAAAAACCCGCTTTTAAGAAAGATCTGGTGTGTAACCGATTACACCGTTGTGATCTGTCGCACAGTCTTGCGCCCCAGGGTTTTCTAACATTCATAACAACAATAAGTAGTATTACTTACATGGAGGCGACATGCCTGATAATAAGAAACACAGCAGGACATCGAACAAGGCCATGACCTTTTTCGTTTGTTTCCTTGCCGCATTAGCTGGTCTGCTGTTTGGACTGGACATCGGCGTGATTGCCGGGGCCTTACCCTTTATCGCGAAAGACTTTAACGTCACTGCTCATCAGCAGGAGTGGATTGTCAGCTCAATGATGTTTGGTGCCGCAGTCGGTGCAGTCGGTAGCGGCTGGATGTCTTCCTCTCTGGGCCGTAAAAAGAGCCTGATGATTGGTGCGATCCTGTTTGTTATCGGTTCCCTGTGGTCAGCGCTTTCCACTACCCCGGAGATGCTGATTTTTGCTCGTGTACTGCTGGGTCTGGCGGTTGGTGTGGCTTCTTATACTGCGCCGCTTTATCTCTCGGAAATCGCCCCGGAGAAAATCCGCGGCAGTATGATCTCCCTGTACCAGCTGATGATCACCATCGGTATTCTGGGTGCGTACCTGTCTGATACCGCGTTCAGCTATACCGGCGAATGGCGCTGGATGCTGGGTGTCATCACCATCCCTGCTGCACTGCTACTGATCGGCGTCTGCTTCCTGCCGAACAGCCCACGCTGGCTGGCGGCAAAAGGCGATTTCCGCACCGCTCAGCGAGTGCTGGATCGTCTGCGTGACACCAGCGAACAGGCGAAGAATGAGCTGGATGAAATCCGCGAAAGCCTGAAGATTAAACAGTCCGGCTGGAGCCTGTTCAAAGACAACAGCAATTTCCGCCGTGCGGTTTACCTGGGCGTACTGCTGCAGGTAATGCAGCAGTTCACCGGGATGAACGTCATCATGTACTACGCGCCGAAGATTTTCGAAATCGCCGGCTTTACCAATACCACTGAGCAGATGTGGGGTACCGTAATCGTAGGCCTGATCAACGTACTGGCCACCTTTATTGCTATCGGCCTGGTGGACCGCTGGGGCCGTAAACCCACGCTGATCCTTGGCTTCCTGGTGATGGCTGCTGGCATGGGCGTTCTCGGCACCATGCTGCACATGGGGATCCACTCTCAGGGTGCACAGTACTTCGCCGTGGCCATGCTGCTGATGTTCATCATTGGCTTCGCGATGAGTGCCGGTCCGCTGATCTGGGTTCTGTGTTCTGAAATTCAGCCGCTGAAAGGCCGCGATTTCGGCATCACCGTTTCCACTGCGACCAACTGGATTGCCAACATGATAGTCGGGGCCACCTTCCTGACCATGCTGAACTCACTGGGCAACGCCAATACCTTCTGGGTATACGGTGGCCTTAACGTGTTCTTTATTATCCTGACCCTGTGGCTGATCCCGGAAACCAAAAACGTTTCTCTGGAGCACATTGAACGTAACCTGTTGAGCGGCAAAAAACTGCGCGATATCGGTCAGCGTTAAGCCTGCTGCTGGCCGGGGAAATCCGGCCAGCTTTATTGAAATCCCCCCGCCCACATCGTATTCTCTGCCGTATGAAACCCCTCAGACTCCCGATTGCGCTGCAACAGGCCGTGATGCGTTCACTGCGTGAAAAACTGCAGTTGGCCAACCAGCGACTTGAACGCAACTATCCCGAACCGAAGCTGGTCTACCAGCAGCGTGGCACCGCCGCAGGTACTGCCTGGCTGCAACACTGGGAAATCCGTCTGAATCCGGTGTTGCTGATGGAGAATCAGCAGGCATTTATTGATGAAGTGGTACCGCATGAGCTGGCGCATCTGCTGGTCTGGAAGTACTGCGGCCGCGTGGCGCCGCACGGCAAGGAGTGGAAGTGGATGATGGAAAGCGTGCTGGGAGTTCCTGCAGAACGGACCCACAAGTTTGAGACCGCATCCGTAAGCAGCCGCGCTTTCCCCTATCGCTGTGGCTGCCGGCAACATCAGTTGACCGTCCGCCGCCATAACCGCGTGGTCAGGGGGGAAAGTGAATACCGCTGCGTAGAGTGCGGAGAACGGTTATTGCCTGGCCCTTTCCAACACTCTGAAAAATCCGCCTGATGGTGCAAAAAAAGAGCAATAACCCGCTGATTTGATTGCGTTCATTTCCTCCAGTCGTGAACATCTGTTACTCTCGCCGCCTTGCCTGAATGACAGATATATGGACTATGTTTCGCAAAATCACCCGCATTTTTTCGCTTTCCCTGCTGTTCCCCACCTTCTTTTCTTATGCACTGAACCCCGATAATTACCATCAGAACAGTTTTTCTCAGGCCAAAGAGTATGCCGCTTATATCAACGCCGGCGCACCGGGTTCGTTCTATTGCGGCTGCAAAATCAGCTGGCAAGGCAAAAAAGGCGTGCCAGATCTGGCCTCGTGCGGCTACAGCGTACGTAAGAATGCCAACCGGGCAAAACGCATTGAGTGGGAACACGTGGTTCCGGCCTGGACTTTCGGCCATCAGCGCCAGTGCTGGCAACAGGGCGGCAGGAAACAGTGTGCCAGAGATGCCGGTTATCGCCGGATTGAAACGGATCTGCACAACCTGCAACCGTCGATTGGCGAGGTCAATGGCGATCGGGGCAACTTTATGTACAGCCAGTGGAACGGCAGCGAACACCAGTATGGCCAGTGTGAAATGAAAATCGACTTTAAAAATAAACAGGCCGAACCTCCTGCACGTGCCCGCGGGGCGATTGCCCGCACCTGGTTCTATATGCGTGACCGGTATCAGATTGGCATGTCCAGGCAGCAAACTCAGCTGATGACCGTCTGGAACAGGCAGTATCCGGTGACACCGTGGGAGTGCGAACGCGACAATCGTATTGCCAGAGTTCAGGGCAACCACAACCCTTATGTACAGCAGGCTTGCCAGCGGTAAAATCACTGACCTAAACTAGAGATCACTCTTTTGGCCGTGCCCGCGGGTACGGCCAGTTACTTTTATCAGGATCCCCATGCGTATACCCCGCATATTTCATCCCGAGCCGTTGACCGTGGGCAGTGAAGTTGCCCTGTGCGAAGACGCCGCTAATCATGTAGGTCGCGTACTGCGCATGAGCGCGGGTCAGGCCCTGGAATTGTTTGATGGCAGTAATTCGACTTTTGTCGCGGAGATCGTGCAGGCCGACAAAAAAAACGTGCGCGTAACCCTCACGGAAAGCCACGCCGACAGCCGTGAATCCCCGCTATACCTGCATTTAGGCCAGGTGATGTCACGCGGTGAAAAGATGGAATTCACCATTCAAAAGGCGGTAGAGCTGGGCGTAAATGTCATCACCCCCTTGTTTTCTGAGCGCTGTGGCGTAAAGCTGGATGCAGAGAGGCTGGCGAAGAAGATCCAGCAGTGGCAGAAAATCGTGGTTGCTGCCTGTGAACAGTGCGGCAGAAACAGCGTGCCGGAAGTGCGTGCAGCCATGACGCTGGAGGCCTGGAGCGCGGAAGAAGAGATGGGCATAAAGCTGAATCTGCACCCCAGAGCCAGCCACAGCATTAATACGCTCCCACAGCCGGTCGAACGCGTGCGATTATTGATTGGCCCTGAGGGCGGCCTGTCGGCAGATGAAATCAGCATGACTGCCCGTTACGGCTTTACTGACATCCTGTTAGGCCCGCGCGTGCTGCGCACCGAAACCACCGCGCTGACCGCGATTACTGCCCTGCAGGTGCGGTTCGGCGATTTAGGGTAAGAAGAACTGAGCCATAACCGGAGAAACAGAATGATTAAGCTTGGCATTGTGATGGACCCTATTACCTCCATCAATATCAAGAAAGACACCAGCTTCGCTTTTTTGCTGGAAGCACAGCGTCGTGGTTACGAAATTCATTATATGGAGATGAAAGATCTCTATCTGCGCGGCGGTGAAGCGCGCGCTCACACACGGCATCTGAGCGTTGAGCAGAACTACGACAAATGGTTTGAATTTGGCAGCGAGCAGGATATTGCGCTGGCCGACCTGAACGTCGTGCTGATGCGTAAAGATCCTCCCTTCGATACCGAGTTCATCTACGCTACTTACATTCTTGAACGTGCAGAAGAGAAAGGCACGCTAATCGTTAATAAACCGCAGAGCCTGCGTGACTGCAACGAGAAGCTGTTCACCGCCTGGTTTGCAGAGCTGACGCCGGACACGCTGGTGACCCGCAGCGCACAGCAGATCCGGAACTTCTGGCAGGAACACGGCGACATTATTCTCAAGCCGCTGGACGGCATGGGCGGCGCGTCTATTTTCCGCATCAAGAAAGAAGATCCGAACCTGTCAGTGATCATCGAAACGCTGACCGAGCACGGTCAGTTTTACTGCATGGCGCAGAACTACCTGCCGGCAATCAAAGACGGCGATAAGCGAGTGCTGGTTGTGGATGGCGAACCGGTGCCTTACTGCCTGGCGCGCATACCTAAATCCGGTGAAACACGCGGCAACCTGGCCGCCGGTGGCCGTGGCGAAGCACGCCCGCTGAGCGAAAGCGACTGGGAAATTGCCCGCCGCGTGGGGCCAACGCTGAAAGCAAAAGGCCTGATCTTCGTGGGTCTGGATATCATCGGCGACAGGCTGACCGAAATTAACGTCACCAGCCCAACCTGCATGCGTGAGATCGAAGCCGCATTCCCGATCTCAATAACTGGTATGCTGATGGATGCCGTTGAAAAACGCCTTGCCTGACGCTCTGAATGGGGTCAACGGGCCCCTTTGCTCACCCCGTTATCACGCTCATCCGTAAAAGGGTGAGCGGTTAACCCGGATACAGAATCTTGATATGAATTTACAGCATCATTTTTTGATTGCCATGCCCACACTGCAGGACCCGCTGTTCAAACGTTCCGTCGTCTACATTTGCGAACATAATGAAGACGGCGCCATGGGCCTGATCGTGAATAAGCCAATGGAAAACCTGACCGTAGATGGCATTCTCAAGAAGTTGAAAATCATGCCTGTGCCGCGCGAGCCTGACGTCAAGCTGGACAAGCCGGTGTTCTCCGGTGGCCCGCTGGCGGAAGATCGCGGCTTTATTTTGCATTCCGCGCAGCGTACCTTCGCGTCCAGCATCCGGGTTTCTGATAATACAGTGATCACCACTTCCCGCGATGTGCTGGAGACGCTGGGCACGCCGGAACAGCCCAGCAGCGTGCTGGTTGCCCTTGGCTACTGTGCGTGGGAGAAGGACCAGCTGGAAAACGAACTGCTGGAAAATGCCTGGCTCACCACCCCGGCCAACAGCAATATCCTGTTTAAAACACCGATTGCCGAGCGCTGGCGTGAGGCGGCGAAGAGCATCGGCGTGGATATTCACAACATGACCAGCGATGCGGGGCATGCCTGATGAGTCACATGACCCTGTTAGCTTTTGATTTTGGTACCAAAAGTATCGGTGTGGCGATTGGCCAGCAGCTGACCGGCACGGCCCGCCCGCTGGCCGCCCTCAAGGCACAGGACGGTACACCGGACTGGAACAAAATAGAGGCGTTGCTCAAAGAGTGGCAGCCGGATCGCGTGGTGGTCGGTTTACCACTGAATATGGACGGTACCGAGCAGCCTCTGACTGCACGTGCGCGTAAGTTTGCTAACCGTCTGCACGGTCGCTTTGGCGTCCAGGTCGATCTGCATGATGAGCGCCTGAGCACGGTCGAAGCCCGCGCCGATCTGTTCTCCCGTGGCGGCTTCCGCGCCCTGAACAAAGGCAGCGTCGATTCCCTCTCAGCCGTGATCATCCTCGAAAGCTGGTTCGAAAACGCCTGGCAATAGCTGGCCTTTATCCCACCACTCTTTATTATCCTGAGGCAATCAGCCCCGCCTGCTGCCTTGCGGCAATACTCTGCTCGAAGGACTGCATCCCTGACTGCATGCCGGTCTGCACTATCCCCGGCAGCTGATGCGTTTTTCCTTCGCGGATCAGATTGGCCACGGCAGGGGTGTTGATCAACACCTCAAACAGCGCCACCCTGCCTGCTCTGCTGCCCGGCACCAGCCGCTGGGCAACTACTGCTTTCAGGCTGCCCGCCAGCTGAGTGCGGATCAGCGCCTTCTCCTCACCGGGAAAAACATCCACCAGCCTGTCCACCGCCTGTGCCGCCCCCCGGGTATGCAACGTTGCCAGTACCAGGTGGCCGGTCTCTGCTGCCGTTAATGCCAGGCGAATCGTCTCGCTATCACGCAGTTCGCCCAGCAGTATGACATCCGGATCTTCTCTCAGCGCGGCCTGCAACCCGTCACTGAACGATCCGCAGTGCGTGCCAATTTCCCGCTGCTGCACCAGCGAGCGCTCACTGTGGTGGATAAACTCAATGGGATCTTCAAGCGTAATGATATGCCGCTCCTGCTGACGGTTAATCTCCCCGGCCAGCGCAGCCAGCGTGGTGGACTTGCCGCTGCCCGTGGCTCCCGTTATCAGCACCAGGCCATCACGCAATTGCAGCAGTTGGCTAACCCCCGGCGGCGCTCGCAACGTTTTCAGTTCCGGGCAATGACTGGCAATCACCCGCATTGCCAGCGACACGCCCAGCCGCTGGCGAAAAAGGTTAGCCCTCAGGCGCGTGCCATCCGCTAATGTCACGGCAAAATCTATCTGTCCGGCCCGCGCAAAGTGATCCTGTTGTACGCTATCCAGCCAGCCCCGCGCGGCGATTTGCAGCAGCTCAGCGCTGACGGGCGGCACCTCCACCATTTTCTGCAGCCTGCCATCACGCCGCCAGAACGGAGAATGACCACTGCAGAGGTGCAGATCCCCTGCATTATGCTTTACACTAAGGGCCACGATATCCTCAATACCCATAATTTTTCCCTGACCATGACCTCGATTGAGCACAACTTACAGCAAGTCCGCGAGCGAATCTCAGCGGCAGCCGCACGCTGCGGCCGCGATCCACAAGAAATTACTCTTCTTGCAGTGAGCAAAACCAAGCCTGCGATGGCGGTCGCAGAAGCGGTGGCTGCCGGGCAGGCGTGCTTTGGCGAAAATTACGTGCAGGAAGGCGTGGATAAAATTCAGCAGCTGGGAAATTCCTCGTTAACCTGGCACTTTATCGGCCCGCTGCAATCCAACAAGAGCCGGCTGGTTGCGGAGCATTTCGACTGGTGTCACACCGTGGATCGGCTGAAAATTGCCACCCGGCTGAACGAGCAGCGCCCGCAAGATTCTGCGCCGCTGAACGTGCTGATTCAGATAAACATCAGCGACGAACACAGTAAATCTGGCATCATGCTGGAGGCGCTGCCCGAACTGGCAACAGAGATTGCCCAACTGCCGCGCTTAACGCTGCGTGGCCTGATGGCCATTCCCGCGCCGGAAGCCGATTATCAGCGGCAGCTGGCCGTTTGTCAGCAGATGGCAGAAGCCTTCAGCAGGCTGAAAAAAGAGTATCCATCCGTCGATACGCTCTCACTGGGAATGAGCGACGACATGGAAGCCGCAATTGCGGCAGGCAGTACCATGGTGCGAATTGGCACCGCCATTTTTGGTGCGCGTGATTACGCCACCACTCACAACAATAATTGAGGGAACCCATGCTGACGTTGACTTTCCTTGTCTCAACGGTGATCAACCTGTACGTGAAAGTGTTGTTACTCCGCATCTGGATGCAGTGGGCAAGATGTGATTTCTACAACCCGTTTTCGCAGTTCGTGGTCAAAGTAACCCAGCCAGTAGTCAAGCCGCTGCGCCGGGTTATTCCGTCCATCGGGCCGCTGGACACCGCTTCACTGCTGCTGGCCTATGTGCTGAGCGTGCTGCTGTTTACGGTGATGTTTGCCCTTCAGAGCCAGGTGCTTATTTTCGATCCGGTCTTCCTCTATTTTGGCCTGGTGTCACTGGTTAAAGCTGCGGGCGTGCTGGTGTTCTGGGCGATCATTATCCGCTCCCTGCTGAGTTGGGTAAGCCAGGGCCGTAACCCGGTGGATTATGTACTGATCCAGCTGACAGAGCCGCTGATGGCCCCCATCCGCAGGATCATCCCGGCAATGGGCGGCATCGATTTCTCCGCCATGGCGGTGATCCTGATCCTGTATATGCTGAACTACCTGGGGATGGACTTCATCCCTGGCTGGTCGCAGCTGTAATCCTGTTGATGTAAAAGAGTCTGGACCTGATATGCAAAAAGTTGTGCTCGCCACCGGGAATCCCGGGAAAGTTCATGAACTGGCTGATTTACTGGCCGCTTTTGGCCTTGATATCGTGGCGCAAACCGAACTGGGCGTGGAGTCAGCCGAGGAAACCGGCCTGACGTTTATTGAAAATGCCATCCTGAAGGCCCGTCATGCGGCAGCAATCACCGGCTTACCGGCCATTGCCGATGATTCAGGCCTGGCCGTGGATGCGCTGAGTGGCGCGCCGGGGATTTACTCGGCGCGCTACGCCGGTCCCGATGCCAGCGACCAGCAGAATCTGGAAAAGCTGCTGCAGGCGCTGGAAACGGTGCCGGACGGCGAGCGGAAAGCGCATTTCCACTGCGTGCTGGTTTATCTGCGTCATGCGGAAGACCCGACGCCGCTGGTCTTCCACGGCAGCTGGCAGGGTGAGATCACCCGCCGCGTGGCAGGTGAAGGTGGTTTTGGTTACGATCCCATTTTCTACGTTCCGGAGCTGGGGAAAACCGCGGCTGAGCTGAGCAAGGAAGAAAAGCGTGCCGTTTCCCATCGTGGTAAAGCGCTGGCTCAGCTGCTGGATGCGATGAGTAATGCATAACCTCCCCCCCCTGAGCCTTTATATCCACATTCCCTGGTGCGTGCAGAAATGCCCCTATTGCGATTTTAACTCGCATGCGCTCAAGGGCGAGGTACCGCACGAAGAGTACGTTCGCCATCTGCTGGCCGACCTGGATGGTGATCTGCCGCTGACTTCGGGCCGTGAAGTGAGCACTATCTTTATTGGTGGTGGCACACCGAGCCTGTTAAGCAGCGAAGCGATGCAGATGCTGCTGGACGGCGTTCGGGCGCGCCTGCCTCTGTCGCCCACGGCAGAGATCACGATGGAAGCCAACCCGGGCACGGTTGAGGCAGACCGCTTCAGTGGCTATCAGCGGGCCGGGATAAACCGCATTTCAATCGGCGTGCAGAGTTTCAGTCAGCAGAAGCTGGAGCGACTGGGCCGCATTCACGGGCCTGATGAAGCCAGGCGAGCAGCAGGTCTGGCGACGGGCCTGGGACTGCGCAGCTTTAACCTCGATCTGATGCATGGCCTGCCGGACCAGTCACTGGAAGAGGCCCTGGACGATCTGCGTCAGGCGATTGAGCTGGACCCTCCGCATCTTTCCTGGTATCAGCTGACCATTGAGCCGAACACGCTGTTCGCTTCCCGTCCGCCGGTGCTGCCGGATGACGATGCGCTGTGGGATATTTTTGAGCAGGGTCACCAGTTACTGACGGCTGCCGGTTATCAGCAGTACGAGACATCGGCCTACGCCAAACCGGGCTATCGATGCGAGCACAACCTGAACTACTGGCGTTTCGGTGACTATCTGGGAATTGGCTGTGGCGCACACGGCAAGCTGACTCAGCCGGATGGCACTATTATCCGCACCAGCAAGACCCGTCATCCACGGGGTTTTATGGCGGGAAATTATCTGGATCGTCAGTTCGCAGTGGCCGACAGCGATAAGCCGTTCGAATTCTTTATGAACCGTTTCCGCCTGCTGGAAGCCGCGCCGCGGGAAGAGTTCCAGCGTTACACCGGGTTAACGGAAAGCACCATCCGCCGGCAGCTGGATGAAGCCCTGAGCAAAGGTTACCTGACCGAAACGGCGGAGAGCTGGCAGGTGACGGAGAAAGGAAAGCTGTTTCTGAATTCACTGCTGGAGCTGTTTCTGACCGAGGCATAGGCTCAGGCCGCAACACCGGGTTTCGGCTGAATTCAGGGCGACTAGTGAGGCGGGCGGAATACCTTCCGCCCCAAGGCAGCATTACTTCAGCCCGGCCACCAGCCCTTTGCGCTGCTGCTCCAGATGGGTCACGCGTTGACACACCTCATGGCCGAAGTTCTGGAAATCTTTCTCCTGATCGCCCCACTCGGCTTGCAGAGACTGCTGCAGACCGCCAAGGTTGCCCATGATCGCCTGTAGCGGGTTACCGCCGTTGCCAGACTGCTGGCTGCCCATCTCATTCAGGCTGTCCTGCACCACGCCGCCCATCGCGCTCTGTACCAGCTTCTCGCCGTCCTGACGCACCTGATCGATGGCCTGATGATGGAAAGTCAGCCCGTCGCTGCGGTGTTCAATGATGCGGTTCATCTGCTCTTTCAGCTGTGTATCCAGCTTGCTCAGGCGATTGCGCACGTTGCTGCTGCTGCCCAGCTTCTCCACAATCACTTTATCCAGCGCCACACGGCCCTTCTCCAGGCGGGTACGCGCGCCCTGATCCACCCACGGCAGATCCCGGCGCAGTGCGGTCTGATAATCGATAGCTTTCTGACGGGTGGCGGTGTCCACCGTCGCGGCCTGTCCGTTACGCTGCACATCGCCCGTAGGGGTGATCTCCAGGTTGCCGTTGGCGCCCACCACCTGCACGGTCTGCGGCGTGATCACTACGTCATCCTGCGGCTTCACGCTGCACTGATAATCTGCCTGTGCCTGACCTGCCGCCAGTAACAGCGCGCCAACCATTAACGCTTTACGCATTTGCTTTCTCCTGAGAGTGAAAAGGCCACGCAAGCGTGGCCCCGACGGACATCCGTTCTTGTCTGCTTAGTCCCACCAGACGTCAAAAAGTTCGGTAACCTGAATGTTGTTCAGCTTGCGATCGGACAGCCACTTGCGCACAATCTCGCGGTGCTCGTCAGTGCATTTACCGGTCTGCTGCAGGCAAATCAGTCCTTCCCACTGCAGATAGCCGCTGCCATCAAAGGCCAGGCCATTCGGGTCAATCACTTCTTCAATCAGCGCATCTAAGGTGCTGTCGATGGTCTCTTCGCTGGTGCCTTCCGGGAAAGCGAAGCCAATGGAAAAGCCTAATTCCTGAAACTCATCGATATGCATCTTTTTGCGCAAACGACGACTGCGTTGGGTAGCCATTATTTAATCCTCTCAAACATAAGATCCCAAACACCGTGGCCCAGACGCTGGCCGCGCTGCTCAAATTTGGTCAAGGGCCGTGACTCCGGACGCGGCACATAATCCTGCGTTTCCGACTGATTTTTGTAGCCTGCAATGCTGTTCATCACTTCCAGCATATGTTCTGCGTAGGCTTCCCAATCCGTTGCCATGTGGAACACGCCGCCCAGCTTCAGCTTCCGCAGCACCAGCTCAGCAAATGGCACCTGCACGATACGGCGCTTATTATGGCGCGCTTTATGCCACGGGTCCGGGAAGAACAGCTGCACCATACGCAGCGAATTATCCGGGATCATCTTGTTCAGCACGTCCACCGCATCGTGACACATCACACGCAGATTCTCCACGCCTGCCTCATCGGCGGCGCTCAGGCAGGCACCCACACCCGGTGAATGGACTTCAATACCCAGAAAGTTCTGCTGCGGATTGGCCTGCGCCATGGTCACCAGCGAGGCGCCCATACCGAAGCCAATTTCCAGCACCACCGGCGCTTCACGCCCAAAAAGCTCAGCCAGATCAACAGGCTCAGGCTGGTATTCCACGCCTGACACCGGCCAGAAATGGTCCAGCGCATGCTGCTGACCTTTGGTCAGACGGCCCTGACGACGCACGAAGCTGCGAATACGGCGCATCGGACGACCGTTTTCATCAAACTCCGGAGAAATAACATCATTCTTCATGTTTTTGCCTGTTGGTCTGCAATATCTGGAAAACGGGCATTATGCAAAGTTACAGCGGTTAAGCAAGCCCTGGAAACTTCCGGTTTACAGCATAGTTGGTCTGTGCTGGAATCCCAGCCTGATTTTCAATTATCCGGGGTTTTCTCTGACATGATGCAGGCGCAGCAGTTCTCCAGCCAGGTCCTTGACTGGTATCAGCGCTTTGGCCGTAAAACCCTGCCCTGGCAGCAGGAAAAAACGCCCTATAAAGTCTGGCTTTCTGAAGTCATGCTGCAACAAACGCAGGTGGCGACCGTCATCCCCTATTTCGAACGGTTTATGGCCCGCTTCCCCACGGTCACCGATCTGGCCGCAGCCCCGCTGGATGAGGTGCTGCACCTGTGGACAGGGCTGGGATACTATGCCCGCGCGCGCAACCTACATAAAGCAGCAATTCAGGTAGCAGACAAGCACGGCGGCAGATTCCCGGAAACTTATGATGAAGTGGCCGATTTGCCCGGGGTGGGGCGTTCCACCGCAGGCGCAATCC
The DNA here is from genome assembly GCA_050311775.1 of Erwinia amylovora. Taxonomy (GTDB): domain Bacteria; phylum Pseudomonadota; class Gammaproteobacteria; order Enterobacterales; family Enterobacteriaceae; genus Erwinia; species Erwinia amylovora_A. The sequence goes on from JBNONK010000004.1 coordinate 312,395, forward strand.
TTTCTCTCTCCCTGGGCCAACATTTCCCGATCCTCGACGGCAACGTGAAACGCGTGCTGGCACGCTGTTATGCTGTCGCTGGCTGGCCGGGCAAAAAAGAAGTGGAAAAACGCCTGTGGGAAATCAGCGAGGACGTCACGCCAGCAGCAGGCGTCAGCCAGTTTAATCAGGCAATGATGGACCTGGGCGCGATGGTCTGTACCCGTTCGAAACCGAAATGTGAAATTTGCCCGCTGAACCTCGGCTGCATCTCATACGCCAATAACAGCTGGGCGAACTATCCGGGGAAAAAACCCAAGCAGACACTGCCGGAGCGCACCGGCTGGATGCTGATGATGCAGCACGGCGACGGCGTGTGGCTGGAACAGCGCCCGCCTGTCGGTCTGTGGGGCGGCCTGTTCTGCTTCCCACAATTTGCTACCCGTTTGGCCCTGGAGACATGGCTGAGCGAACGCCATATTGACAGTCGGGCTCTGCAACAGGGCATCGCCTTTCGCCACACCTTCAGCCATTTCCACCTTTCTGTTGTGCCAATGTGGCTGAAACTGCCTGCGACAGGTGCGGCAATGGATGAAGGCGCTGGTCTCTGGTATAACTTAGCGCAGCCACAGTCCGTCGGGCTGGCAGCGCCGGTGGATCGCCTGCTACAGCAGCTGCGCCAGCCACAACAAATTGCGCCGGACATGCGCGCAACAGAAGAGGAAGAGTAATGAGCAGAACTATTTTTTGCACGTTCCTGCAGCGTGACGCTGAAGGGCAGGACTTTCAGCTGTATCCGGGCGACCTGGGCAAACGCATCTATCACGACATTTCCAAAGAGGCCTGGTCGCAGTGGATGACCAAGCAGACCATGCTGATCAACGAGAAAAAACTCAGCATGATGAACCCGGAAGATCGCAAACAGCTGGAACAGGAGATGGTCAAGTTCCTGTTTGAAGGCCACGACGTTCATATCGAAGGTTATACCCCGCCGGAAAAATAATCGTTGGGCCTCACTATGCAGGCCCTCTCAATTTGGGCGAAACACGACACAATGAATAAAAAGTTGATGAGTTTACTGGTCATCGCACCGTTGTTGATCTCCTGTTCCGGCAATAAAAAACCGATTTTCCACGAAGAATGGGTTAAGGACACCAACGGGTTCGACATTTTGATGGGGCAATTTGCCCACAACATCGAGAATATCTGGGGCATCAATGAAGTTCTGATTGCCGGCCCTAAAGACTACGTTAAGTACAGCGATCAATATTACACCCGCAGCCACATCAACTTTGATGCCGGTACCATCACCATCGAGACCATTGCCGGGACCGATCCGATGGCCAGCCTGCGCCAGGCTATTATCACCACGCTGCTGATTGGCGATAATCCGGGCAACGTCGATCTCTACTCCGATGCCAATGATATTGAGATTGGTAAAGAGCCGCTGCTCTACGGCGAGGTGCTGGACAATACCGGTCAGCCGATCCGCTGGCAGGGCCGTGCGGCGAGCTTTGCCGATTACCTGATCCAGAACAAGCTGCAGCGCCGTAACTCCGGGCTGCATGTGATCTGGTCGGTGACCATTCCAATGGTGCCGAACCATCTGGACAAACGTGCGCATAAATACCTGCCAATGGTGCGTGAAGCGGCCGCTAAATATGGCGTCGATCAGTCGCTGATCCTGGCGATTATGCAGATTGAATCGAGCTTTAACCCGTATGCAGTCAGTCATTCTGATGCGTTGGGGCTGATGCAGGTTGTGCAGCACACCGCAGGGGTGGATGTCTTCCGGATGAAAGGAAAATGGGGCAAACCAAGCCGCAGCTACCTGCTTGACCCGGAAAACAACATTGATGCTGGTACGGCGTATCTCTCTCTGCTGCAGGGCAGCTACCTGTCAGGAATTGTGAACCCGACCTCGCGGCGCTACGCGGTGATCACCGCCTATAACGGCGGAGCGGGAAGCGTGCTGAAAGTCTTCTCCAGCGACAAGAATCAGGCTTTCGCCAACATTAATAATCTGTCGCCATCTCAGGTCTATCAGACGCTGACCACCAGCCACCCTTCGGCCGAGTCGCGTCGCTATCTGTACAAAGTGAGCAGCGCGCAAAAGAGCTATCATCAGTACTGATCGGGCAGCAAAAAAAACGGCGGATCTTGCGATCCGCCATCCAGAGGGCAAAAATTCCCTGATGTTGGTAAAAAATTAACGATTTATCTTTTTGAATTGTTTTGTCGTGTCAGTCAGTGCGACCTCGGTTGGCAAACGCTCCATCGAGCTTGCGCCGTAAAAACCGTCACACTGCGGGCAATGGTCAAAAATGTACTGTGCATCATCCGGACTGGAGATCGGCCCGCCATGACACAACACAATCACATCTTCGCGCACATTTTTTGCTGCCTCTGCCCACTGATTAATAAGCGACACGCAATCCGATAACTTAAGCGCGGTCTCTGCACCAATATTTCCACCGGTAGTCAGCCCCATGTGCGGCACGATAATATCGGCTCCAGCTTCCGTCATCGCTACCGCATCCGCTTCACTGAATACATATGGCGTGGTCAGCAGCCCTTTTTGATGGGCCAGACCGATCATCTCCACTTCCAGCCCGTATCCCATACCGGTCTCTTCCAGATTGGCGCGGAAATTACCGTCAATCAGCCCCACCGTCGGGAAGTTCTGCACGCCGGAAAACCCCATCGCCTTCAGATCGTCAAGAAATTTATCGAAGTGGCAGAAAGGATCGGTGCCGTTGACCCCCGCGAGAACCGGGGTCTTTTTCACCACTGGCAGCACCTCTTTCGCCATATCCACCACGATTTCGTTGGCGTTGCCATAGGCCAGCAGCCCCGCCAGCGATCCGCGCCCGGCCATGCGATAGCGGCCTGAGTTGTAGATAACGATCAGATCGATCCCGCCCGCCTCTTCACACTTAGCCGACAGGCCGGTTCCGGCTCCGCCGCCGATAATCGGTTCACGACGGGCAATCATCTCTTTAAATTTTTTCACTATTTCCTGACGGGTAAACGCCATATTCAGAACTCCTTCTCTGCAAGCTGGCGGAACTGTTGCACCGCTGCCTGAGCAAATTCAGGGTGGTTAATGTTGTACGGCAGACGGACAATTTTACGCCGCGCGGTCTGCAGCAGGGTTGCTTCAAGCGTGGTGATAAAGGCCTGGTTTGCATCGGGGGACCAGAATGGCTGTTCTGGGGCATCCAGTGCGGAGAACCCCCCAAGGGGGATCAGAAAGACCACCTCACCTTCGCAGCGGTTAAGCTTGTCGGCAATCCACTTCGCCATCGCCACGTTCTCTTCCGGCGTGGTACGCATCAGCGTCACCTGCGCATTGTGATGATAGAACAGACGTCCGGCATATTTCGCCGGAATGGTGGAGGGATGGCCAAAGTTCACCATATCCAGTGCGCCGCAGGAGATCACGCAGGGGATTTTCTTCTTCGCTACCGCATCAAAGCGGGTCTCATCGCAGGCCAGTACGCCCCCGAACAGCAGGTCGCAAACTTCGGTGGTGGTGAGGTCCAGCAGGCCGGACAACATGCCGCTGTCGGTCAGTTTTTCCATCGCCCTGCCGCCGCTGCCGGTGGCATGGAACACCAGACAGTCGTAATCCTTTTCCAGCTTCGCGCTGACGTTCTGAATACAAGGCGTGGTGACGCCAAACATGGTCAGCCCCAGTGCCGGTTTTGCCTCTTCGTCATTTTCCGTTTCGAACAGCACCGCGCCGGCGACCTGGTGTGCCGCGTTGCCCAGAACCCTGCGGGAGATACGATTCAGGCCAGCCACATCCGTGACTGAATAAACCATACTGATATCGCTGGCGCCCACGTAGCCGGCAACGTCACCCGAAGCCATGGTCGACACCATCACCTTCGGCACGCCGACCGGTAGCGCCTGCATCGCCGGGGTAATCAGCGCTGTACCGCCAGAGCCGCCCAGACCGATCACGCCGACAAGGTCCTGACGCCTGCTGAGGAAAATCTTAAAAGCCAGTGCCATCGCGTCGATAGCCTTTCCGCGATCTCCGCAGAACACCGCATCGCGCCCCTGGGGATGAAAATCGGCGATCAGTTCCGGCGGGAAATCCGCCCCTGAAGCGCCATTAACTGATTGAGTAGACAGGTCTACCGTTACTACTTCAGCACCGGTTGCGGCAATGCATTCGCTGACGTAAAACAGTTCCCTTCCTTTAGTATCTGCCGTCGCTGCGGCATAGATATATCCGGTATTAGTAGTCATAGTCGTAACAACACCCTGTTATCAGACATAATAAAGACTTGATAAAACAACGATAAAGACGTAAATAAACACAAGGGCATTTTGACACCCTGTGTTATGAGATAACAGTATCACCATAATTAATGATAAATCAATTGAATGGAATATACGTCTCACAGGGATGTTGGCTATGCTTACGTGGAGCCTGCACTGCAGGGTCTGGCGTAGAGGGCTCAGGCTCTCCTCCGTCGTCGTCATTCGCTTGATTTACAAGCTGATTTAACCGTAAAAAATGAGGTCATTGTGGAGCAAAGGGATTCCGCTGGGGTTATTACATTAACCGCCACACGTGCAAGAACACGTCGCTTACTGATTGAAACAGCAATGAAAATGTTCGACAGCGGCGCGTTTCCGTCCATTACTGAAGTTGCCCAGGAAGCACAGCTCTCCCGGGCAACGGCTTATCGCTATTTTCCCACCCAGAGCACGCTGGTTTCCGCCATCGTGACGGAAACGCTCAGCCCGATTAAAAACTGGCGCCCCTCACGCAAAGAAGCGGGCGAACGGATGGATGAGCTGCTGACCTTCGCCTTTCCACGAATGCTGGAACATGAGGGGACCCTGCGTGCGGCGCTGCACCTTTCGCTGACGCAGTGGGCACAGTCGCAGTCCGCCACTGAGAAACCCGAAAAAGATCGCCTGGTGAGAGGTAACAGGAAAGCATTACTGCAACACGTGGTCGAACCCCTGAACAGCGAGCTGCCGCCAGAGATGGTCGAACGGGTTATCCAGTCGCTGTCGCTGGTGTATGGTTCAGAGATTTTTCTGGTGATGAAGGATATCTGGGGCTGCGATAACGATCAGTTGCAGGAGATCGGGAAATGGATTGCCAGGGCGATTGTGCGCCAGGCCAGAGAAGACAGCAGAGAGCTGGAAGCCAGCTGCCAGGCTGAAGAGTGATTCAGCAAAATGCCAGGCTTCGGACTGGCCGACAGTCCGAAGCCTGGCCTCCAGTGACCGCCAGACTGCGGGGGGCAACACAGATGCCCCCCGCAGGCAGGATCACTCGTTGATCATGTAGCCAAACAGGCGTTTAACACCGTGCTCATCCGCTTCGGCATAGACGCCCTGCAGCTCTGGCGAAAAGCCCGGCAGCAGGTTGAGCCCCTCTTCCAGCGCAAGGAAATAGCGTTGCACTGCACCGCCCCATACTTCACCTGGCACCACGCACAGTACGCCTGGCGGATAAGGCAGCGCCCCTTCTGCGGCAACACGCCCTTCAGCTTTGGCAATCGGCACCAGCTCGACATTGCCACGGATGAATTCCCTGTTGGCATCCTGCGGGTTCATCACCGCTTTCGGCAGGCTCTCCTGACGGAACATCGCCTTCTGCAGGTCTTTCACCCCGTAGCTGACGTACAGCTGATGCATCTCCAGGCACAGACGACGCAGGGTATAACCAGCATAACGCGCCGCATTTTTGCGATAAATCGTCGGCAGCACATCACTCAGCAATGCATCTTCCTTCACATGCTGCTCAAACTGTGCCAGCTTCGCCACCAGATGAGCCATTTTGTCGCTGCTCTCTGCCGGGGTCAGCAGGAACAGGATTGAGTTCAGGTCGCACTTCTCCGGCACCACGCCGTTTTCACGCAGGTAGTTAGCGAGGATGGTCGCCGGGATGCCAAATGAAGCGTACTGGCCGCTGGCGGCATCAATGCCGGGCGTGGTCAGCAGCAACTTACACGGATCGACCAGGTACTGATCTTTCTCGTAGCCCGCAAAACCATGCCATGCCGCGTTGGGCTCAAAGCTGAAATAGCGCGGATCGGAGGCGATCTCTTCCGTCGGCGTATCCTGCCACGGCTTGCCGTTTACCTCATCAGGGATAAACGGTCTGATCATCTCGCATTTTTCGATGATCGCTTTACGGGTGGCAATGCCCAGCGTGACGCATTCATGCCACAGGCGCCGTCCAGCCTCGCCCTGATGCATTTTGGCGTTGACGTCCAGCGCGGCGAACAGCGGATAAAACGGGCTGGTCGAAGCATGCAGCATAAAGGCGTTGTTCAGACGCTTGTGGCTGCAGAAGCGCTGCTGTCCGCGAATGTGGTTATCTTTTTTGTGGATTTGCGAGCTCTGCGAGAAACCGGCCTGCTGCTTATGCACCGACTGAGTGACAAAAATACCCGGATCGTTTTCATTCAGATTCAGCAACAGTGGCGAACAGGCTTCCATTACCGGAATAAACTGCTCGTAGCCCACCCAGGCCGAGTCAAACAGAATGTAGTCACACAGATGGCCGATGCTGTCGAGCACCTTGCGCGCGTTGTAAACCGTGCCGTCATAGGTGCCGAGCTGGATCACAGCCAGGCGGAACGGGCGGGCATCGCTGGCGCGATCTGGCGCAACCTGTTTGATCTGTTTACGCACGTACTCCTCATCGAAGCAGTGCGCATCAATCCCGCCGATAAAGCCGAATGGGTTTCGTGCCGTCTCCAGATAAACCGGGGTTGCCCCGGCCTGGATTAGCGCACCGTGATGGTTAGATTTATGGTTGTTACGGTCGAACAGCACCAGATCGCCACGCGTCAGCAGAGCGTTGGTCACCACTTTGTTGGCGCTGGAGGTACCGTTCAGCACGAAATAGGTTTTGTCGGCGTTGAAGACCTTCGCCGCAAATTTCTGCGCGTGCTTGGCCGACCCTTCGTGGATCAGCAAATCGCCCAGCTTCACGTCGGCATTACACATATCGGCGCGGAAAATATTCTCGCCAAAAAAGTCAAAAAACTGACGACCAGCCGGATGCTTTTTGAAGAACGCGCCGCCCTGGTGACCTGGACAGGCAAAGGTGCTGTTATCCATCGCCACGTATTTGGTCAGCGTGTTAAAGAACGGCGGCAGCAGCGCAGCCTGATAGGCAGAAGCTGCCGCTTCAAGCCGGATCGAATCATCATCGGCACCGGTCAGCAGGCCGGTCACCGCTGGCAGATCTTTCGCCTGGTCCGGGGAGTCCAGCGAAATGAATACCGGCAGATTAAAACCGGTATGCTTTAACAGCGTCAGCATGCCGCTGCGCGAGTCAGCCACGGAAACAACCACGGCCGCGATATCGGTAAAATCAGTTTTTTCCAGCGTCACGACCTCACGGCCGGTCTGGAGATGGATAGCCACGGTGGTGCTGGCTGCAATTTTCAGGGGTGTCATAACACAAATCCTCAGGCGTCAAGGATGAGTGGGTGCCAGTGGCACAGCAATGGGAAAAGGCTAGCCTTCGCCCGGCGAAAGGTGTCTGGTGGTTTAAGGCCCGTTGGTTTCAGCTTCGACCAATAGACATCAGTAAAATCAGATTGAATCTGTCTTTACTCATGCCCAACAGTAAGCGTATGAAAACCTCACCGCATGGTGAGAGAATTTTTCGACAGGATGTGACAAACGGATCGGCACACGCACCTCGTCAACAGACGACCGGAACCGTTGCTGGCAGACAGCAGCAGTGATCCTTGCATGGCGGCGACCTCAAATCAGGGGATGACGTTACTCGTCAGAATGTGCGCAATAATCGCACTTTTTTTTTGCAGGTTCAAGGCAGTGGCTTACAGCGACTGCCGGGCCTGAATCTTCTCGCCTTGCTGAAACGGCCAGGGCGAAACGGCGCAGGGTCGCCCCCCGGCGGAGAACCGCTGTGTTGCTGGCGGGAGGGATCCCGTTTAACCGCACTGCACGCGGTTCCGGCCGCGCCGCTTGGCCTCATACAGCGCCACATCGGCACGGCTGTACAGCGAATCAAAACCGCTGGACTGGCTCCCCCAGCTCACCCCAAGACTGGCCGTCACCAGCTGCTGTGGCAGCGAGGTAAGCGGGGAGGCATTCAGTGAGGCATGGATGTAACCCGCGACCGTTTCCGCCTGCGCCAGGCTGTGGCCCGGCAGCAGAACAGTAAACTCCTCTCCCCCTACCCGCCCGATACGGCCCTCGATCGGCACCGATCCGGTAATCCGCTGGATCAGCTCGCAGATCACCGCATCCCCCGTCGGGTGGCCATAATTGTCGTTAATCGCTTTGAAGTGATCGATATCCAGCAGGATCAGCGCCGCCTCATCTTCCTGCAGCGCGCTGCCGATCTGATTAATGATCGCGCTGCGGTTATAAACGTCGGTCAGCGGATCGTGAGTCGCTTCATATTCCAGCTTCACCGCCAGCTGCAGCAGCTGTTCGTTAAGCAGGGTCAGCTCTCTTTCCGCCCGATCGCTGCGTGAAATAAGGCGGTATGATTCACGCATCATCTTCTGATAATGGCCGGTGAGCAGCAGCAGCGCATCGCGATACACTTCCGCCTCCAGATTGTTCTGGCTGGCGATATCACGGGAATTTTCGAGAACTGCATTTTCCGTGGTGAACAGCTCATCCAGGTGGATCATGGTTGTTCACCCGGATGAAGATGGAAAGTTATCGCCGGGAAATCGATACTCAGCTCCTGGCCGAACTCTTCGGAAATGTCGTCTTCCGGATCGAAATACCAGTGCAGCGTGGTTTCGATCCCGGCGATTGCTCCGCTGTTCAGCACGCCGAACAGTCCGAACAGCATTTTGGTACTGGAGCTGTTGAAATAGTTCAGCAACACATGCAACGCCACTGCTGCCCCGTCGTTTTGTGCATAGTTCGCCACAAAGACTTCCACTGCCGTCACCAGCGGGCGATAAAACGCCGCAGCATTTTCCGGGTATGACTCACCGGTCAGCGACAGGATGCGGCTGTCAAAATTGAATTCGACTTCGGGCGTGCAGGAAGTCGCGGGGATGCTGATGTTGTTCATCTGATCACTCTGCCCTTTAAATAATGGCTTTCAGGTAGAAGGCGGACAGGTCAGTCGATTCTACCTGTCGAAAAGTAAATACCAGCGGTTCGCTGACGTCGCGGGCCAGGGTCAGCAGCCCCATGTTAGCCCCTTTGCTCCAGGCCGGGGTTTCCGCCCGCAGCGATGCTTTATAGGTCAGTTTGATCTCATCCGGGCTCATGACGCTCAGGGCCTCGAGGCACTCGCGCAGGCGATCGGTATCGCCAGACTTTACCAGGTTAGCGCTCTCACAGACGTAGCGGCCGTTATCCATGCCGAAGATGACGGCTCCAAAACGCATCTCAGCATTGTTTTTGCTCAATGCACGGCTGTCTGAGGAGTAGCGCAAAATGTTTTGCATCATCTCAATAAAGGTGGAGAAGAGTTTGCGGCGGGTGGAAAAAGACGCTTCGTGCTGCTCAAGATACAGACGAACGACCTCACCCATCGCGGTAATATTCTGCTGGGAGAAAAAACCTGTGTACTGCAGGGCCACAAAATCATGGTGGGGGGCGGTGAGCAGACCGGGCAGAAAGGAATCATTTTTCATAAACATAATCTGACGTCGCCAGCCTTAATGGCCTTAAAATCGGAAACCAAGAAAAGTCATATCATCCCGCCGCTGCTGGCTGCCCTGCCAGGCCTGCCAGGCATCCATCAACGCAGCCGAAAGCTCCGGCATCGGACGGGTGCGATGTTGCTCCAGCAATGCCTGAATGCGGCATTTGCCAAACATAATGTTCCGTTCACCGCCAATCTGGTCGGTCAGGCCATCGGTGAAGCTAAAAAACAGATCCTGCGGTTTTAACGGCAATTCGTGAAGCGTCCAGCAGTAGTCCACCGGGGTATCTGTGTAGCCAACCCCCATCCGGTCGCTGCTCAATGCAATGGCTTGCTCGCTGACGCCAGAAAGCAGGAAGCCGGAGATACGCGCCCCGGCCCACCGCAGCTTCTGCTGCGACTTGTTGATAAACACCGCCATCGCATCGCAGCCGTCGTTAGACATGGAGGTTTGCTGCGACTGGTTAAGTTGCCCAAGCGTCTGTTTAATGGCGTGATTAATATGCTGCAGAAGCCTATCAGGCCGATCGGGCGGGCATTTACCCAGCGCTTTTTCCAGCGCAGATGACAGGATCACGGTCATAAAGGCCCCCGGAACGCCGTGGCCGGTACAGTCGGCCAGCAGCATCAGCCAGCCGTTATCGACCTGATGAAATGCATAGAAATCCCCCCCAACACAGTCCCTGGGCTGCCAGGTCAGGCACCAGTCATTCAGATCTGCAGCCAGCGTCTGCCGGGAGTGCTCCAGCATGGCCTCCTGAATCACCCGCGCGTACTCAATGCTTTGCATAATCTGGTGATGCTGCCGGGCCTGCAAATCGGAGACGGTCTTGATCACATCAATCCCCAGGCCCATGCCGGTATATTCATCACCAGCGGTCAGGATAAAGCCGTCGGTGACTGACTTGTCGCCAGACGCCACCATCTGCCGCGCGACCACATCCAGCGTGCTCTCCGAGTCGATCACCAGCGGAAATTTGTCCATAAAGGCGATACAGCTTTTGCGATCGTAAAGTTCCCGAAAGAACGGTCGCGCCATCTGCGATAAAAAGATATGGCGGTTAATCATGCCGAAAGGGCGTTTGTCCTCCACCACCGGCAGGCTGATCAACGACTTATGCTGGGTAAACAGTTCCATAACGGTCAGATTGTCACTTTCAGGGGTGACATAAGGCACATCAATACACAGCTCCCGCGCGGTAAAGTTGCGGGAACGGGATGATAAAGTGCTCAAGGATTGAGAAGAGTAATCCATCTTACTGAACCCGTTCTGGATGAAGATGAACAGAATACTGCGGAAGTGTGACAGCTTGTCGGTCGAAATAAGAAAATTCTTAAAACAATGCCTTATACCGGTAAAACGCTAACCCGCAGCAGAATCTTATGCTGGCCTGGCGGCAGTTTCGGTTTGTAGGGCGGGACATTCTGTAGTGCGGCGCGCTCCGGCAGTTGATAAATCAGCATAATCGCTGTGATCCTGCCCGTAAGAGTCCCACTTATAGCGGTCTTTGGTGGAAAAGAATGCAGTCAGTTCGCTTTTGGCAATAAAGCCGTTGACGCCTTGCGGCCAGTAAGGTTTAATGCGCCCCGTTGCCCGGATAGCTCAGTCGGTAGAGCAGGGGATTGAAAATCCCCGTGTCCTTGGTTCGATTCCGAGTCCGGGCACCATATTCGCGAAAAAAGGGCACTGGTGCGCATCAGTGCCCTTTTTCGATCCTGCCTTGCTACCGAGCTTATCGCTTAATCTGTTTCGCCATATTGCTCGTCAGAAACCTTTTCCAGCCACTCAACAACGCTGCCATCCTGTGCTTCCTGAACAGCAATATGTGTCATCGCAGTTGTCGCGCTGGCACCGTGCCAGTGCTTCTCATGGGCAGGAATGCAGACCACATCGCCCGGCCGAATCTCGCGAGCAGGTTCACCCCAGGTTTGCACGTAGCCGAAACCGGAAGTCACAATCAGACGCTGCCCAAGCGGATGGGTGTGCCATGCCGTACGTGCGCCGGGTTCAAATGTGACGTGGCCAGCACTGGCGCGAGCCTTCTCGTCTGCAGCAAACAAGGGATCGATACGAACGGTGCCAGTAAACCAATCTTCAGGGCCCACCATTGAGGCCTGTGATCCGGCTTTGTTGATTACAGTCATCACTTTTTCCTTAAATTTGCGGATGAATTCGCTGAGATTCAGCTCCTGCAGCCCCATGGTCCGTAACGGATTGCTACTGAGTGCGGGCGCCAGTTGTCATTGGAGTTTCAGTATGCCTGATGGGTAGATAAGCCGTAATCCTCTCCGGCGGGATGCACATATGAGTGAATTTCATTAATGATCTTTTGCCCTGAAATCTTCTTAAATGCCTCGACAAAGAGTCAAACCCTGAGGGGGGTTAGCGGACGGGGCATCGATCATCAACAGCCAGCGCATGAGTTCCCCTCAGCATTGTCGCCCTGCTGACGTTTTTCTCCCGGCGAACAGAAGAACCGATCGCCGGGCTTGAAACAGACTAACCCTTCGGAAATATCCACACATGCCCGGCGGGCAAAGAGAGATGACAATGCGACGGATCGCGCAGTTCCGCACCACAGGCACGGATCACAAAGTCATCGCCGGCGGTCCGGAACAGATACTCCCAGCGATCTCCGAGATACATGCTGGTCAGCAGCGGCAACGCCATTGCGTTCTCTTCCGGCCCTTCGGTCAGCCGCACTCGCTCGACGCGAATTATCGCAGTCCCTTCCTGTCCGGCCGTGACGCCCTCACCTGCCCTGCCCCACAGCGACCAGCCAGCGCCCTGGATTTTTGCTTTTCCGTCGCTGACTTCGGTGACCCTGCCATGCAAACGGTTGTTGCTGCCCATAAACTCAGCGGTAAACAGCGTGGTCGGCGAGCCGTACATCTCCTGCGGCGTGCCCTGCTGCTCAATCACCCCGTTGTTCAGCAACAGGATACGGTCGGAGATCGCCATCGCTTCGTTCTGATCGTGGGTGACCATCAGCGCCGACAACCCGAGTTTCACGATCAGTTCACGCAGAAAGACCCTGGCCTCTTCACGCAGCTTGGCGTCCAGGTTAGACAGTGGTTCATCCAGCAGGATCACCGGCGGGTTATAGACCAGCGCCCGACCAATCGCCACGCGCTGCTGCTGGCCGCCCGACAACTGGTGGGGATGGCGTTTTCCCAGGTGCCCCAGCCCCAACTGGTCAAGCACGGTCTGCACCCGCTGGCTGATTTCAGAAGCAGAGACTTTACGCAACTTCAGAGGATAGGCGACGTTCTCAAAAACGGTTTTATGCGGCCACAGCGCGTAAGACTGAAAGACCAGCCCGAGGTTACGCTCTTCCGCCGGGATCTCACTGCGTGGCGTGCCGTCATAGACTCTGTTCTTGCCGATGACGATCCGCCCCTGAGAAGGTTTCTCTAACCCGGCCACCGCGCGCAACAGCGTGGTTTTACCGCTGCCCGATGGCCCAAGCAGTGACACCACTTCTCCCTGCTTCAGCTGCATGGAAACACCTTTCAGCACCGGATTGTCACCATAGGTTAAATGCAGGTTTTCAACGGTTAACTCAGTCATGTAATTTCACTCCGAAGCGAAGGGCAACGCCCAGGCCAATTACCACCAGCAGGATGTTGATAAAGGAGAGCGCCGCAACGATATCAATCGCTCCCGCCGCCCACAGCGAAACCAGCATCGACCCGATGGTTTCCGTACCGGGTGAAAGCAGGTACACGCCGGTTGAGTACTCGCGCTCAAAAATCAGGAACATCAGCAGCCAGCAACCGATCAGCCCATAGCGCGACAGCGGAATGGTGACGTGGCGGGTAATCTGCCCACGCGATGCGCCGGAACTGCGCGCCGCCTCTTCCAGCTCTGGCCCCACCTGCAGCAGCGTGGAGGAGATCAGCCGCAGGCCGTAAGCCATCCACACCACGGTGTAGGCCAGCCAGACGCTGAAGATGGTACTGCGCAGCGAACGCAGCCAGACAATGAAATGTTCGCGCAGCCATTCCGCCACCGGCAGCGCCGAAAGCCAGCCGTTTTTCAGCGACTGATCCAGCCACAGCGGCAGGAACAGGAACACCCACAGAAAGGCCAGGCCGGCAAGCAGACCCGGTACTGCGCGGGGCACCAGCACGCTGTAATCGAGGAAGCGCGTCACGTTGTCTGGCTTGCGGTGCATGGCAATGCCGATAAACAGATAGCAGCCCACCGCCAGCGCGCCGCCGATTACCCCAATCGCCATGGAGTTGACGATCGCCCGCAGCAGGGTTGGCTGCTGCCAGATGGTGCGGAAGGTATTCAGCGACAGCTCGTCCCAGACCGAAACGCCCACTCCCCAGTTAGAGATAAAGGCACGCAGCACCACCCCCAGCAACGGTACACCAATGGTGACGGTCAGCCATGCAGCCACCACCGCACCGGCCACCCAGCGCCATTTTCCCAGCGGCAAAGCGCGGGCCTGCGAGGCTTTGCCCTTCAGCGTGACGAAACGGTTGGCGGTGCGCATCAGGCGACGCTGCAGCATGACCAGAGGAATGGTGATACAAATCAGTACCACCGCCACTGCCGCCATCAGATGGTAGGACGGCGTGCCGAGCTTGTTGGTCAGTTGGTAAAGGTAGGTTGCCAGCACCATATTGCCTTCCGGATCGCCCAGCACCAGCATCAGGCCAAAGACCTCCAGCCCAAGGAAAAACAGCAGCACGCTGGCGTAGAGGATGGACGGACGAACCATCGGCAGACTGACCGCCGTCATCACCTGCAAAGGCGACGCACCGGAGATACGGGCAGCTTCCTCCACATCCGAGCCCACGCTGCGCAACGCCGAGGAGATATAGAGGTAGGCATGTGGAACGTGCGTCAGCCCGGCAATCACCACAATGCTCGGCATCGAATAGATATTCCACGGCACAAACCCAATCAGTTGCTCCGCCCACAGCGAGAAGAAACCCACCGGCCCGGCGGCCACCACATAGCCAAACCCCAGCACCATCGGCGAAACGAAGATCGGCACCAGGATTAACGGCTCGATCAGCCGGCGACCGGGCAAATCGGTGCGTACCATCAGGAAAGCCAGAATGCCACCGAGTGGAATGGCGATAATCACCAGACCAAAAGCCAGGATAAAGCCGGACCTCAGCGCCTTATAAAAATCCGGGTCCGTAAAAATAAAGCCGAAAGACTCGAGGCTGAACTCTTTCGACGGGGAGAAGAACGGCGCGGAGAGGAAACTCTGAACCACGATAAACAGCAGCGGAATATAGATAACCAGAGCGGTGATCAGCACCACCACGCTGCGCGGCAGCCCCTGCCACTTTCTGTGCCATACGTTCATGTGAAATCCCTGCGAACAGATGGGCCGCGCCGCAGCGCAGCCGGGAGACGATTATTTGGCGGCGGCTTCGCGCCACTGTCTGATGTATTCCAGGCGTTTCTTTGGCTGCAGATATTCCAGCAGCGTTTCATCCACCGGAATGGGCTTGAGCGCGTTGCCGAGCATTTTGGTCATGCCCTCGATATCGTTTTTCCCTTCAATATCGTTGCGCAGAGAGGGAATATCCGCCTGGTTGGCCAGGATGCTCTGCCCTTTTTCCGACAGTACATAGTCCAGCCACAGTCTGGCTGCATGCATGTTTGGCGCTTCTTTACTGATAAAGGAGACGCGGGAAAGCACCAGCGTGTAATCTTTCGGATAAGCGATGCCGAGCGACGGGTCACCCTTCGCGCGGGCTTCAGCGTAGGAACCGAGAATATTAAAACCAATCAGGTTCTCTCCTGAGGAGACCCTTTCCATCATTGTTCCGGTGGAAGACTGCACCGCCAGCCCACCTTTCGCCACCTCGGCCAGCGTTTTAAAATAGTGGGGATCGGCCTTGCTGTCCTGCACCGAGAGCATAAAACCGAGTCCGGATTTCTCGATATCGTAAGTGGTGACTTTCTTGCTGAATTTGTCAGTCTGGCTGGCCAGCAGTTTTGCCAGCGCAGCGTGGGAATCGGGGACATCTCCCTGCGGGATCAGTCGTTTGTTATAGATAAATACCACCGGCTCATAGGTGGTGCCGTAGGCTTTCTGTTGCCACACCGCCCACTTCGGGATCTTGCTGGTTTCCGGCGAGGTGTACTCTGCGGCATACTCTGTTGCCAGCTTCAGCCCGGTGTCCATCGACGAGCTCCACACCACGTCGCCGCTGGTGCCACCAGAAGCCTGCTCGCTGATATAGCGGTTATAGAGCTCGGTGCTGTTCATGTCGTTATATTCAACGTTGATCCCCGGATAAGCGGCTTCAAATCCTTTGATCAACGGGCCGGCAGCCCTGGTATCCGTGGTTGAGTACACCACCACTTTGCCCTCTTTTTTTGCCGCATCAACCTGCTTCTGATACCCGGCCGGGTAGCCCGGCGGCAGGTCGGCGAAGGCTGGTGATGCGATCATCACCGCCAGGGGGGCGATCATTGCGCTAAACTTTGCAGACATAAATTTAACCTCTGGTTACATTTAGAAAACATAAGTTCAACATATAGTGCCTGTTCAGCGAGGCGCAATGAAGTTGGGGTTTTATCTTCCGGTTTTGTGAGGTTCAGGGCGGTTTTGCCACAGAGAGGGGCCTGGCGGGCTGCCGCCAGGCTGACGCTAAGGTTTTTTTAAGCAATCAGGTGGGATCAGTGCTGACGCAGGTCGCTGAGGAAGCGCTTAGCCCGCTCGTGCTGTGGGTTGCTGAAGAATCGCTCCGGGCTGGCTTTCTCCAGGATCTGCCCCTGATCCATAAACCAGATGGTATCTGCCACTTCCCGGGCAAAGTTCATCTCGTGAGTGACGCACATCATCGTCATCCCCTCCTGCGCCAGCCCGCGCATTACGTTAAGCACTTCTCCAACCATCTCCGGATCCAGCGCGGATGTGGGTTCATCAAACAGCATCACGGGTGGCTTCATCGCCAGCGCGCGGGCTATCGCTACCCGCTGTTGTTGCCCACCGGAAAGCTGCGCCGGATAAGCATTGGCCTTGTGCGACAGGCCGACGCGCTCCAGCAGTTCACCCGCGTGAGCACGTGCTTCCGATCGCCTGATGCCCAGCACTTTCACCGGCGACATCATGATGTTTTCCAGCACCGAGACATGCGGGAACAGATTGAAGTTCTGAAATACAAAGCCAATCCGCGTGCGCAGATTATTCAGCCGCGTACTGCTGCCGTGGATATCCGTGCCATCGAACAGGATCTGTCCCTGTTCAATCGGCTCCAGTCGGTTAACGGTGCGGATCAGCGTCGATTTTCCCGACCCGGATGGCCCGCACACAACCACCACCTCGCCACTTTTGATTTCCGCGCTCAGGTTGGTCAGCGCCTGATAGTCGCCGTACCACTTGTTGACCTGGTTAAATAAGATCATTGGTCTCATCGGGGTTCCTTATTAAGACTCTGCCCGGCGCAGCTTGATGGCCTGCGCCACCTGCTCAGCCTGCGGATCGGTGTTACGCCGCTTGCAGGCAATGCGCTCTTCAAGTTTGTTCGCCAGCCAGGTGAGGCTGAAGCAGATCAGGTAATAACCCATCGCCACGAGGGCAAATACCTGGAAAGGTTTAGTCAGCAGCTGGTTGTTCACCTGGTTGGCGGCAAAGGTCAGCTCCGGCACGTTGATGACATAGCCGAGGGTACTGTCTTTAACGATCGACACCAGCTGGCTCACCAGACTGGGCAGCGTGTTGTACAACGCCTGCGGCAGGATCACCAGCCGCAGGGTTTTCATGTAGCTCATCCCCAGTGCGCGTGATGCCTCATACTGACCACCAGACAGGGCCTGAATACCACCGCGGACGATCTCGGCAATGTAGGCACTCTCGTAAATCACCAGCGTACAGAGCATGGTGGCAAAACCGCTGATGTTATGGCCAATCAGCAACGGAACACAAAAGTAGGTCCAGAACACCACCATCAGCAGCGGGATGCCGCGCAGCAGGTACACCCAGCAGGCGGCCGGCCAGCTCAGCCAGCGAAAAGGCGAAAGGCGTGCCAGCCCCAGTACCACCCCCACCGGAAAGGCAAACAGCACCGCCAGCAGAGAGATCAGCAGCGTACAAAGAATGCCGCCCAGCGGGCCGTTGGGGTACTGGCCCATCAGAAACAGCATGCCGTTATCATGCAAAATCGTGAAGATGTCAGCCATGGGTTACCTCGCGTAGGCTCGCTGGAAGCGGCGGGACAGCAACGCGCCAGCGCCCATCAGCAGCAGAGAGAAGAACAGATAGCCGACCGAGGCCACCAGATACGATTCGAAGGTGCGGAACGTCTGGTTCTCAATGTCACGGGTAACGTAGGTCAGCTCCGCCACGCCAATCACCATCGCCAGACTGGTGTTTTTAAACAGCAGAACCGTGTGGTTCAGCAATGAAGGCAGCGCGTTGCGGATACCCTGTGGCAGGATCACCGAACGCATCGAGCGTACGTAGCTCATCCCCAACGCCCTCGCCGCTTCGTTCTGCCCGGCCGGAATGGCACGTAACCCACTGCGGATATCTTCCGAGAAGTAGGCCGCCTGGCACAGGCCCAGCGCAACCATCGAGAACAGAAACTCAGCGTTAAAGTCGTTGATCCACATCTGCAGCGACTCCGGCAGCAGTGTCGGGATGGCGAAGTACCACATCATCAACTGAATTAGCGTGGGCACATTGCGGTGATAAGAGACGTAGGCCGCCACCAGGAACACCGCCAGCCGTTTGTTGGTCAGGCGTACCACCACCAGCAGTAGCGCGATAATCATCGCCAGCAGCCATGAGCCCAGCGCCAGCTTGAGGGTGACCAGCGTACCGTCAACGATCATCTGTCCAAACTGGCCGGTCATGACGGCACTGAAATCGAGTGTCATCTTCTCTTCACCCCTCGGCGGATTGCCAGTTAGTCAACGCGCTCGCCGGGACGCATGGTGGAGAGCCCACCGGGGACCTGCAGCGTGGGTGTGATTTCAATATTGCCAATGTTCACCGCCACTGGTGCCGACAGGGCAAAAGCCACACAGTCAGCGATATCTTTCGCCTGCGGCAGCTCAAAGCCATCAATAAAGCGACGGCGAGCCTCTTCCTGGTCGCCCATGACGTTGCCAAAGATATCCGTCGCCACACGGCCAGGACAGATTTCAGTGATGCGCACCCGTTTGCCGTAGCAGTCAACGCGCAGCTGGCGGGAGAGCGCGTGCACGCCAGCCTTTGTGGCATGATAAACAGAGTTGCCGTTGAAGTTATAAATCGCGGCGATTGAAGTAATGTTGATCACGTGCCCGCAGTCGCGCGCCACCATGCCAGGGACCGTCAGGCGACACAGATGCAATACCGCGCGCAGGTTGACATCCACCTGGGTATCTATCGCTTCTTCATCCGCATTCAGGATCGAACCGGGACGTGAAACACCGGCGTTGTTGACCAGAATATCCACCTCAATCTCTTTGCACAGGCGGGTCAGCGCATCCAGATCGCTGACGTCAATGGCGTGTGGAATACAGCCCGTACGGGCAGCCAGCGCCAGCAGTTGTTCTTCGCGGCGGGCCACGGCATGCACGGTGATCCCTTCCTGACAGAGACGTTCAACGATCGCCTCTCCCATCCCCGCTGAAGCGCCGGTGACCAGCGCGGTCCTGTAATCTGCAAATGGCATTTCGCCTCTCCTTTAAATGCACCGGCACTGGCCGGTTAGCAACTGTTAACAGACTCTACCAAGTCAAACCTCAGGGGTATAAGACATAAACGGTTTGAGGCAATAAGGGGGACTTATCACTGCTGACCGTCCCAGTTATGGCGCCGCAGCTGCCGCGAAGGCGACAGGAGCTGAATGGCGGATTCCGTCACGATCTCGCGCAGGGTGTGCACCATGGCAATGGATTCCGGCGTATCGCCGTGGACCAGAATGGAGCTGGCCGTCACCGGCAGCGTCACGCCGTCGATGCTCTGCACCGTGCCCCTGGTCAGCAACTGACGCACGCGAGCGCGGACCTGCTCCTTGTCATGGATCACCGCTCCGGGTTTTGCCCGGCTGACCAGCAGGCCATTACTTTCATAAGCACGGTCGGCAAGGAAGGTGCAAATCACCGGCAGTTCCAGCTCCCGGGCCTGCCGTTCAACGGCATTGCCGGACAGTGTGCTGATGATCATTCCGGGGTTGAATGTCTTCACCGCCTGCAGCAACACCCGCGCCAGTGCTTCATCTTCGGAAACCATATTGCCCAGCGCGCCGTGAAAACTCATGTGCGTCAGCGGATAGCGTTCCGCAGCGGCAAAGGCAGATAACGCCCCCAGCTGATAGGTAACGTAATGCGCCATCACCTGAGGCTCAATCTGCATCCGGCGTCGGCCAAAGCCCAACAGATCGGGGAAGCCGACGTGCGCACCCAGATCGACGCCGTGAGCCTTCGCCAGCGCCACGGTTTTCGCCATAATCACCGCATCACCGGCGTGGAAACCGCAGGCCACGTTAGCTGAAGTGATCAGCGGCATCAGGGCTTCATCATCAGCGATGGTGTAGTCGCCAAAACCTTCGCCAAGGTCCGCGTTCAGGTCGATACAGTTCATGCTGCTGCCTCCGCTGCCGACAAAATAAAGATCTCAGTGCCGTATTCCACTCTGGCACCCTGCTGCACTCCGGCCAGTTCCACAATGCCGTCAGCCGGGCTTCGCAGCGGCAGAAAGGCAACGCCGACTTTCAGTAAACCGATCAGCATATTTTTTTTCACCCGCTCGCCCGGACGAACAAATGGGGTGCTGCTCTGTGGATGCTGCAACAGTAAAATCCCCGGCATCGGTGCCGCGAGAACTGAGGAGGATTGCCCGGGCAGGCACGGAGAACCGATCTCCGGCAGAGGGTGACTGGCGGCAGGCGGCAGGGCGGAACATTTCAGCCGGACCCGGTAATGACTGCCGCTGAGCTCAATGCTGCTCAGGCCCGACGCACGCATTTTCTGTGCAATCTGTCGCAGCCCACTTAACGCTAATACTCTGTTTTCCATGCTCATCCCGTCGGTAAAACTGACCATAGTGCTACTCTAACGCGCCAGTTTCACCGCCAGGTAAGAGGGTTTCGCTTTACGGTAATAAGGGAGGCTTATTACCCCACCAGCGTCAGCGGCCGGTTATCCACGGTGCGGTTTGCCATCAGCGCCAGCAGGATACTTTTCACCGCTTCGGCAGGCTGCGACAGCGGCAGATGATCGGACATGCAGAATGACAGCGAAGCCTGAATATCCGGGCTGTCGATTTTTGCCATCCACGCATCAGCGGCCTTAAGCATGGCGCGCGCGGCGGATTCCGGCATCACCGTGCAGCCGAGCCCGGCCGCCAGCGCGGCATTGAGGGTGGTCTGCGATTCGATTTCACATTTCACCCGGTAGGTCAGCCCTTCGTGGATAAAAGCGTCGTCGATCACTTTGCGCATGATGTTATAGATACGCGGCAGAAACAGGTCGTACCGGGACACTTCTGCAAGGCTGATGGTTTTGCCGGGATTCGCCAGCCGGTGCGGGCAGACAAAATAGAGATCTTCCTTCATCAGCGGCATAAAGCGCAGCCCGTGAATTTCGCGGTTGCCGTAGATTACCGCCATATCCATGCGGCCATTCATGATCAGCTCGCTGAGGGTGGTGCCGAAGTTCTCGTTGAAATACAGCACAATACCGGGATACTGGCGGTGGACTTCTTCCATTAATGGCAGCGCCAGCTGCTGGGCTGCCGTGCCGGGCGCCAGCCCGACGGAGACGCTGCCGGAGAGGGCCAGCCCCGAACCATCAATGGCGCTCTGTGCCTGATCGCACTGCCGCATGATCGCCTGTGCGTGGGTATAGAGGATCTTGCCCGCCTCGGTAGGCGTGACGCCACGCTTGGTGCGGATCAGCAGCTGCTGGTTCACTTCGCCTTCCAGTGTCGCCAGCTGCTGGCTCAGCGCGGGCTGCGCAATATGCAGGATATCGGCAGCCTGGGTCAGGCTGCCAACGTCGACAATCTTGATAAAGTACTTCAGTCGGCGAAGGTTCATTTCGGGCTCCTCTGCAACAGGGCGGGTGATGATCCATAAGCAATATCAATGCCAGGCGGGGAAATATTTGCCCTGACGGCCGGTCAGACCGCGCCATCAGGGCAGTGTGCAATCGTCCGGCAAGGGTGAAGATATGGGCTCCCTGGCGCCCATGCACCATTGTCGTGCACCCTCCCTGACCTATCGTTTTGTGTTATGTCATCACAACAAAGCGCTATTAGCGGGATATCCCCCTTCCTCATTACCCTTTCAACGTCTCCTTCTGACTAACTTTCGGAACCCTCGAACCATGCCTGATATTGCCGATCGCTTAAAAAATGTCGTCGTCTCAGCCTCAGTCGCCATGACGCAAAAAGCACGGGATCTTGCCGCTGAAGGCGTCCATGTGGTGACGCTCTCCACCGGTGAGCCGGACTTCCCTACTCCCGATCATGCCACCGCAGCGGCCCACGCGGCGGCGCTGGCGGGCGATACCCGTTATCCCCCCATTGACGGCACCCCCGCGCTGCGGGCCGCCATTCAGCGGAAATTTAAACGGGATAATAATCTGCACTATGAAATTAACCAGATCCTCACCGCCGGCGGTGCCAAACAGATTATTTTCAATGCGATGCTGGCAACCCTCAACCCTGGCGATGAAGTGATCATCCCTTCGCCTTCGTGGATCAGCTATGCCGATATTGTGAAATTTGCCGGTGGCATTCCCGTTCCGATCGCCTGCCCACAGGAAAACGGCTTCAAACCTTATCCGCAGGAGATCGAAGCGGCGATCACCCCGCAGACCAAATGGCTGCTGCTGAACTACCCGAGCAACCCGACCGGCTCCGTGGCGAGCCGTGAAGAGCTGCAGGCGATTGCCGATGTCATGCTGCGCTACAGCACTATCTGGATCATGACCGATGATATCTACGAACACCTGATCTATGACGGCGTGACTTTCTGTACCCTGGCGGAAGTGGAGCCTCGGCTGCTGGATCGGGTGCTGACCGTCAACGGCGTTTCCAAGGCCTATTCAATGACCGGCTGGCGGATGGGCTTCTGCGGCGGCCCGGCAACGCTGATCAAGGCGATCGGCAACGTCAACACGCAGAACAGCGGCGGCATCTCCACCCTGACCCAGGCGGCGGCAGTAGCCGTGCTGGAGGGCTCGCAGGAGTTGCTGCGCGAGCGCGCCGAAATCTACCGCCAGCGCCGCGATTACGTGCTGGAGAGGCTGACGTCTGTTGAAGGGGTGAGCTGTCACAAGCCACAAGGCGCTTTTTATCTGTATGTGAATATCGCCGCATTTATCGGCAAAACCACCGCAGGCGGCCGTCAGCTCAGCAACGATACCGATTTTGTGATGGCGCTGCTGGAAGAGCAGCAGGTGGTCACCGTGCAGGGCGCAGCTTATGGCATGAGTCCCTACTTCCGCCTCTCTTATGCGACCAGCATGGCGGTACTGGAAGATGGCTGTCATCGCATAGCCGCTTTCTGCGCGGGCATTCACTAAGAAAAACGGGCAACTCAGGTTGCCCGATTCAGTAAAAACAAACAGAGAGTACGCAGGCTGTTCAGCCACTTTTCCACTTCTCCCGCCAGCCTTATCGCCTCACGCGCATCGCTCTTGATCAGCCGGATAAACTCCCCCGGCCTGACCTGCCCCAGACGCCATAAATCCTCCTCGAGGATCCCGGCAATCTTCGGATAGCCACCGGCGGTGTTAGCATCACTGAGCTGAATAATCGGCTCTCCGGCGGGCGGGACCTGCACAATCCCCGGCACCAGACCGTAAGAGCGCAACTCTGAGACTTCAGCCGGAAAAATTGGCTCACCCGCCAGCCGATAGCCGGTGCGGTTGCTTTGCAGCGAAACCTGCCACGGCTGCTGCCAGAAACGGTGATGGTCAGCTGCAAACAGCTCATACTCGCCGGCCGGAACCGCCCGTAATGGCATGACGCCATCCTGGCCGGTGGGGAAAGACTCGGCCATCGCCACGCCGGGCGGTTCAATCCCGATCCCTTCCGCCGGTAAAGGGTCGGCTGCCGGTTCACCCAATGGCAGCCGGTCACCTTTCTGTAACGCCCGGCCCTGATAGCCGCCAAAACTGCCGCGCAGCGCGGTACTGCGTGACCCCATCACCAGCGGCACATCAATGCCTCCGGCCACGCAAAGATAACTTCTGGCTCCGTCGCGCGGGAACATCATCTCCAGCTCCTGCCCCTTACGAACGGCACAGCCCCACCACGGCGGCAACGCCTCACCGTCCAGCCGGGCCCGGCAGTCAGCACCGGTGATGGCGATGCTGGTATCGGCCAGAAAGCGCACCCGAAAAGGAAAAAGCTGTACCTCCACACCGGCAGCATTCTCCTCATTGCCGAGCAGAATATTGCCCGCCCGCAACGCCAGCGGATCCATTACGCCGCTGACCGAAACACCAATATGCCGGTAGTCGCTGCGACCCAGATCCTGCACGGTATTCAGCGCCCCGCTTTTTAAAATCTCAATCACAGTTCAATCCTTTCAGGCAGAAAGCGTACCCGGTCACCCGGTGCCATCAGTGCAGGGACGGCAGCCAGCGGATCAAAGACCTCCAGCTGAGCAAAGCCAATTGCGTTCCAGCCGTTGGGGCCGGTCAGCGCCGAGATGCCAGCCTGCGCGCCACCGATAGTGACCGTACCTTTCAGCATATGCAGCGAGGGCACTTTTTTTCTCGGGGTGGCAATGGCCGGGTCAAGCCCGTGCAGATAGCCGAAGCCAGGGGCGCTGCCGAGGGCAAAAACGGTATAGTTGCCCTGCACATGGCGGCGGATAACGTCCCGGGCCGTCAGGCCGGTATGCTCACAGACGGCAGGCAGATCGGTGGCGTATTCCCCGCCATAAATCACCGGTATTTCAATCAGCTTGCCTGTGGGGTGCACCGCCTGTGCCTGCTGCCAGTGGTGGTTCAGCAACTGCAGCGTGGCTTCATAATCGGCAGGGGTATGACGGAAGATCACCAGCAGGTTGGTGACGCCAGGAATAAGAGAGGCCACTTCCTCCAGCGCCTGAAGCGAAGCGGCCAGTGACCAGATACGGCGTTGGGCTGGCAGATCAAACTCACCCGGAGCTTCCACCAGCCAGGCGCGGGTACCGATGGTGGAGATTTTTACCTCGGTGCCGCTGCGGGCAAACCGCACAAAGGCGCCGGAGGGCACCTCGCGAAACAGCATCGTCATGGGTTATTCCAGAGGTTTGAATTTAAGGCTGGACAGCGGCTGTACCTTCTCTTCGCGCACCATCTTGTAGTCGGTATTTGGCCCGATCCATGTATCCCAAATCTGGTCGATGGTGCCCGCGTCATCCATTGCTTTCAGGCTGCTGTTGACCTTCGCCAGCAGCGCGGGTTGATCTTTCTTCATGCCGATACCAATCGGCTCCAGCGCCATCGGTTCTTTGATCATCCCCAGCTCAATACCGTCCTTACCAGCCTGAGTGATCATCTTGATGGCGGTCATGGTGTTGGTGACAAAACCCACGGCTTTATTCTGCTCCAGCGCCAGAAACGCCGAGGCGGCATCCTGGAAGGTAATCGCTTTCGCCCCGGCCAGATAAATGGATTGTTCAGAAGTGGTGCCTTTGGTGGCACTGATACGCTTGCCTTTGAAATCCGCACGGTTTTTATCAACGTTGGCCTTTTTCACCACCAACATCTCTTTCGCCACGTAGTACGGATCGCTGAACTGGATCTGCTTGCCGCGGGATTTGGTATAGGCCAGGTTGGCAATCAGCACGTCGGCACGACCGGTAGCAATCACCGCGATACGGGCTTCAATCGAGGTCGGCATCAGATTGAGTTTTACCCCCATTTGCTTAGCCAGCGCGCCGCAGAGATCCACATCCATCCCGACCAGCTGACGGGTTTTCGGATCCGGCGAGGAAAAGGGAGGAACATCTGAATAGACCGCGCAGTTCAGCTGGCCGCGTGCCTGAATATCCGCCAGGGCGTCCGCCTGCGCAGAAGAGAAAGCCATCATCAGTGGCATTGCCAGCATGGCGCAAGACAGTAACTTCAGTTTCATCAACAGTTCCCCGACCTTATTGTCATTCACAGAGGGCGACTATATAAGCCGCTTCCGGCGTTGTATAAGAGGGAAACCCTGTCACGCAATATGCATTTTATATGACCATCAGACTGCCGCCCGCTCTAAGGTAGAAAGCCTGCCACTGCGGTAATCAGAGTGAAGGTTGATAATGAATTCCAGAATGGGCGTACTGCTGAAAATAATGGCGGCACTGTGCGCGACGTTAATGCTGGCCTGCGTTAAAGGGCTTAAAGGCAATATCCCCACCGGGGAAGTGATCTTTTTCCGCTCTTTTGTCGCGCTGTTTCCGCTGCTTTTATGGCTGAAACTGCAGGGCAATATTCTGCCTCAGCTGAAAACCCGGAATCTGTTTGGCCACTTAATTCGCGGCTTCTCCGGCACCGGCGGCATGTATTTTAACTATATTGCGCTGGTTTATATTTCGCTGGCGGATGCCACAGCAATTGGCTACGCCGCCCCGCTGTTCACGGTGATCCTCGCCGCGCTGCTGCTGAAGGAAACCGTGCGCTTCTCCCGCTGGCTGGCGGTGATTGTCGGTTTTTCCGGCATTCTGGTGATGCTCTCGGCGCATCTGAGCGAGGGCGGTTCGCTGTTCTCCGGCCATGGGGTGGATCTGAGTGCCGGGTTAGGTATCATTCTTGCCCTGCTCGCTGCCCTTTGCACTGCTGTTTCTTCCGTGCAGATCCGCTTTTTAAACGGCATTGAACGCCCGGGCGCGATCGTGTTCTATTTCTCGCTGATGACCATGCTGATTGGCATGACCACCGTGTTATTTGGCTGGGCAGTGCCGGACAGGACTCAACTGTTGCTGCTGACTGGCTGTGGATTCTTTGGCGGGATGGCGCAGATCCTTATCACCCTCAGCCTGCGCTATGCTGATGCTTCGCTGCTGGCTCCGTTCGATTACACCACGCTGGTGTGGTCAATGCTGATTGGCTATCTGTTTCTCAACAGCCTGCCCACCCCCAGCACTCTGATCGGGGCAGTTATCGTGGCAACGGCGGGGCTGTTCACCGTCTGGAGCGAGCAGCGGCAGCGTAAACTGAGCGTGATACGCAGCGTGACGTGATCGGACGGCCGTGGCATGCCGGGTCTCATTATCCCGCTTCGTTTTTAACAAGCTTAAGTGCTGGCAGATCGGCTGGCAGGCAGGTAAGCTCCCTGCACTTTTTTTAGCAATCAGAACTGAGCAGTATGAAAACCAAACTCACTGTTGCCAGCATCGTCCTGCTGCTTATTGCCGTCGGCCTTTACCTGGCTTTCAAACCCCACAGCAGGACACACACTATTATGCAGCCGCCTGCGTAGTGATTAATAACATGGGCGAACCGGCTTCTGCCGAAGAGTTTAAAGAAAAGCTGCAGGAAGTGATCATCAATGAAAATGCCTCCTATGCTGTGGATAAAGTCGAATTTGATCCGCTTTCAGCGCAGGGAGCCATTCAGCGTTATCAGCAACTTTCTGCCACCGATAAGATCCAGTTAAAAAAAGGAATGGATACCTGCCTGCAAATTTTAATGCCGACAGAAAAGAAGTAATCATCCAGCATCCCTGTTCATTGCCCCCCCCGGCAGCCCCCGGAAGGGGGTTGCCGATCAATGTTCAGATCCACGGCGCTGAAGTTTTTGCGCTGTGATAATCAATATTCAGGCTTTCTGCTGCAGTCAATTATTACTGACCAACCAGAAAAGCAGCCTGTACTATCAGTAAGCTCAGGTTATCGGTATGAAAATCGTTATCGGGGATGTCACTTCATTTGTCCTTTGACGTAAAGCAGCGGATTTTCTCGTGGCTAATTACGGACAATCACAAAGGCAGGACTATTATTCCTGAAGAAAAGTTAAACAGACCCGATGAATTCTTCACGCGTTGAGACACGAACTGAAATATCTGCTCACCCTCTGCTGGTATGACTCATCAGCCCCACACCATCCGGTTATTCTGATTGATAATGCCCTCCAATCGACACGACAGGGGCATAGTCTGTCAATTCATTCTGAAGCTGCTTATCGTTTTATAGCTGTGCAACATAAAACCTACATTGATCCTATCCTTTCCTGGTTTATCAACGGTGGGCCAGTTAGCATGCCAGCTGAATATTATGATGTTACGAAGCAAACCGATCGGACAGACTTTCATTTACTCCACCGGGGGGATTCCAGCAGGACACCTGCCAGGCATTCGTTGGTCTTAATTGGCAGTTTATATCACGCATTACAGGCGCTGACCGTTGCCAGACTTCGCTTTGGTGTAAACGTGAAGGCCTGTTATTCCTGCTGTCTGTGGCAACCGGACAACAAAGGCAATCACCCTGTGCATCCGTTCACCCGCCGTGCTGCGGGTGGATGTAAAAAGTGACAGGTTGAGTGCTGACCTCCCAAAAAATCTCACAGACGCATTCCGGTTCAGGGTGATAAAAAAAGGGAAATTTCCCGGGAATGCTGCCTTCCCTGCAATTCTGCGACAAATGTCTCATATTTAGAATTATTCTTCTCATCTCCCTCTCTGCCAGGATAATATGGGAAAATTCTTATTAACTCTTCAATGAAAGGGTGGGCTGCTGGCATTTCTGGCTAAATTTTTTCACAACTCAGATTCCGCCTGGTTTCTACTCATTGAGTCATTCACACTTTTTTAACCATACGGATTATTATCCACTTTTATAAAATCGCTAACCCCTTAACAGCAAAAGAAAAACAAAATTATTCAACACCAGACTGGAATTTTTACGACAATTTCAGTCATGCCAACCATTAACTTTACTGTAATAAATCCTCAGGCACTCACTATTTACCCCTCCCCAGGACAAGAAAAAAAGAATTACCTGTTGATGATTTGCCTTATGGGCAAATCAGAATTTAACACCTGTAAATACGCACACCAGATATATTTTCATCCAGAAATTTATTGATAACTCGATTTAAATACT
Organism: Erwinia amylovora; assembly: GCA_050311775.1. Classification (GTDB taxonomy): domain Bacteria; phylum Pseudomonadota; class Gammaproteobacteria; order Enterobacterales; family Enterobacteriaceae; genus Erwinia; species Erwinia amylovora_A. The sequence continues at coordinate 341,013 of JBNONK010000004.1, forward strand.
AAATTAACCCGCAATTGGCCCGATCAGTCGTTTTTTCAGTGTGGTTGAGGAACTTTCATAAGAAAAGGTAATATTTATCGCAACCGTTAAGGTCACAGGGTGCGAAGACACTCCTGAAACATCGTTACGATGGTTCGCCATGGAGGCAGAGAAATGGATCGAGATAACAGGAAAGTTTTTGGCTATGTGATTGAAAAAGATATACAGGTCAATATTTTTCAAAACAGAGTAATCAATGTCAGTCAACTGAATCGGGACAACTCGTCCGTGGTGCAGATGAGAAAAACAATGATGCGGCTTTTTATTTATCTGTTGGAAAATTCCGAGGGGCAAGTCATTCAGCACGAAGATATTTTACTGAATGTCTGGGATAAATACGGCCTCAGTTCTTCCTCACAGCGACTGTGGCAGGTCATGCAATGCTTACGCAATAAACTTTCTCTCCTGGGGCTTTCGGATGATTTTATCACCCGAGTGGAAACAGGTCCGCACCGGGGATATCAAATTGCCGGAAATAAAGTTAAAGCCATTTATTACTACGAATAAAAATAATTTGCAGCCGTCTACCTGCAAATACCTCCCCGTGAGGAAAAATGTAGATTTTGTCCAGAAAAATGGATTGACTTATATCATCTGAAATAAAAGGATTGTCTATGAAACACGCAACGCTTGCGGCAGTAGTTCTGGCCGCGATCTCTTCAGTTAATGTCGCTTCAGCCTCTGATGGTACGATTACTTTTAATGGTGAACTGCTGGCAACAACCTGTAATGTCACTGTAGATGGACAGGCTGCTGATGCATCCGTCACGCTTCCGGTGGTCGGCGTCAGCCAGCTTTCCAGCACTGGTGCTACCGCAGGTCAGACCAAATTCAGCATTGACCTGAGCAACTGTGAAGGCACCCTGAATACCGCTACGGCATTCTTTGAAGCCGGCTCAACGGTGGACAGCAACGGCCGCCTGAGCAATAGCGGCACGGCTGGCACTAACGTGTCCCTTCAGCTGCGCGACGCAGGGAATACGAATCAGCCAGTCATTGTTGTGGGTAACTCCAGTCAGAACACCAACAACTACTATGGTGAAATTACCAATGGCAGTTTAACCCTGCCATACCTGGTTGAGTATTATGCCAACCAGCCGACCATTCCAGGTCTGGTAGAAAGTAACGTTACTTATTCCATTATTTATAAATAACAGCAGTGGCAGAGGGATTTATTCCTCTGCCTTTTTACTGGATAAAGAAAAACGGTATGAAAACCACTCATTCATTTTCTTCCGCCCTGTGTTTCGCGATATTTTTCACATTATTCAGCCCTCTGCTCTCCGCCAGCATTGTGGTCAGCGGGACAAGGGTTATTTATCCGTCAGAGGCTCGGGAAGTCAGCGTTAAAGTCACCAATATGGGCACACGTCCTGTACTGATCCAAAGCTGGATTGACAACGGCGATATGAAAGCCAGACCGGAAAATATCCACGTGCCTTTTGTTCTGACTCCTCCCTTTAACCGTATAGACACCGGCAAGGGGCAGACGCTGCGCATCAGCCTGACCGATCCAACCTTACCCGAAGATCGGGAATCTTTATTCTGGCTGAACGTGCTGGAAGTTCCGGCAAAAAATAAGCAGCTTAAAGAGACCAACTACCTGCAGATGGCCTTTCGTACCCGAATCAAATTTTTCTATCGCCCTGCCGGGCTGCCGGGGAATGCCAGCGATACGGTGAAAACCATGAAATGGTACTCGCGCGATGGGCAGATCACAGCCAGTAATCTCACTCCTTATTACGCTTCGCTGGCGAACGTCACACTGGGCGGGAAAAAAGTCGACGGAAAAACGGTCGCGCCTTTTCAGTCTCAGACGTTCAACCTGTCGGGAAAACCGGGCGATAAAGTCAGCGGTGAATTCGTCAATGATTTTGGCGCAGTGCTTGATTTCAGCGCCACGTTGCAGGAGTAACAGCCTGCATGATTGCAGGCCTGGCGCCTTATCGCTGCAACGACTGACCTGGATGCTTTCTGAAAAGGATTTCAATGAAAACTTCCCTCCGTGGCCACGGCAGAAAAGGTGCCTTGTCGCTACTTTTCTGTTTTCTGATGCATTTTCCCTGCCAGGGATCGGCGGCCCCTGAACCGTCCACCGGGAACAGCGCAGAAGCGGAAGACGTTGAGTTTGATAACTCATTTTTGTACGTCAGCGATAAAAGTGCTGTTGATTTGAGCCGTTTCGCCAGAAGCGCAGCGGCAATGCCCGGCACTTATCTCACTGCGGTGTATATCAACAACAAGACGACCGGACAGTATCATCTCCGTATGGTCTCGCGCCCGGACGGTTCGGTTTATGCCTGTCTCGACGAGTCCCTGTTAAAAAAAATCCCCTTCGCCGCGAACAGGATTCCGCCGGGTCTGTTCAGCGACAAAACCGCCCCCTCAACCTGCAGCGATCTGAAGGAGAAATTCCCTCAGGCTCAGGTTATTTATGACAGCAATGAACAACGGCTGGATATTAACGTGCCGCAGATTTACCTGGCCAGATCCGCGCGGGGGGCAACCGATCCCTCCCTGTGGGACAGTGGTATCCCTGCCCTGCCGCTGGGCTACACCGTCAGCGCCTGGCAAAGTGAAAGCCAGGGAGAACGCTATCGCTCCGCCTGGGGATCATTGAATGCCGGGCTGAATATGGGTGCCTGGTATCTGCGGCATAATGGCAACGCCAGCTGGCAGGAGCATCAGCAGGTCAGCTACAGCTCGCTGAACACCTATGTTCAGCGGGATGTTCCTTTTTTGCAGGGCCGGATACTTGCCGGTCAGACCGCCACGCCGGGGGTGATCTTCGATACCCTGCCCTTTACCGGGGTTCAGCTTGCCAGCGATGACCGGATGCTACCTGACACCCTGCGCGGCTACGCACCCGAAATTCGGGGCATAGCGCGAACAACGGCTCGCGTGACCGTCAGGCAGAACGATCGGCTGATTTATGATACTACCGTCGCGCCCGGCGAGTTTCTGATCAACGACCTCTACCCTGCCGGTTATGGCAGCGATCTGGCGGTCACGATCCATGAATCGGACGGGACAGAACAAAATTTCAGCGTGCCTTACTCCTCTATTGCCCAGTTGCTGCGGCCGGGCAATTACCGCTATGACCTTACCGCAGGCAAAATTCGCAGCAGCAGCCTGCGCAGTCACCCTGCCCTGTGGCAAGCCAGCTGGCAGCAGGGTCTCAGCAATGACGTCACGGGGTGGGGAGGCCTGCAGCTCAGCGATCGTTATGCAGCGCTACAGCTGGGAGCCGCAATAGGAACAGAGATAGGCGCTTTTGCGCTGGACGTCACGCATTCCCGCGATACTGCCCCCCTGCCAGGCAGCCAGCACTCTTCCGGCGGCGAGAGCTATCGCCTCAGCTACAGCAAAATCATTGAGGCCACCCACAGCAATCTCTCCCTGTCGGCATGGCGATTCTCAACCGAAGGGTACCAGGATTTGCTGAGTACGATGCAAAACCGCGATGTGTTTGCCAGCGGTCAGTTGTCCGCGCTGACCTGGCGTGCCAGACAACGCCTGATGCTGACGGCAATCCAGACGCTGCCGGATGATTTTGGCCAGTTCACCTTTAGCGGCTACCAGCAGGATTACTGGAACCGTGACGGCAATACCCGCCAGTTTCAGTTCAGCTACAGCAACAGATTCGGCTCACTCAGCTGGGGGCTGAGCGCCAACCGGACCTGGTCCGCCACCGGAATTGCAGAGGATAACTATCTGCTGAATTTCAGTTTCCCTCTGGGAAGCAGCGACAGGCACTCCGTGCCGCAGCTGCGGGTTGATTTGAGCCGCGATGGCAGCGGACGCTATGCCGAGCAGGCTACTGTTTCAGGCACGGTGGGCAGGGATAATCCGTTCAGTTATGGCGTCATTGCGGCCAAAACGGGGGCGGGAAGCAGTATGGGATCGGTCACCGGAAGCTATCGCAGCCCGCTGACCTCCGTCAGCAGCTCCCTGAGCAAGGGCACCGGCTATCAGAGTGGCACGCTCAGCCTCAGCGGCACGGTGCTGGCCCATGCGGGCGGCATCACTCTGACGCCGTATACCTCAGATACCTTTGCCCTGGTGGAGGCCAGCGGTGCCGAAGGTGCAAGGGTTTCTTCTTATCCTGGCATTTACATTAACCAGGCCGGATTTGCCGCCGTGCCTTACCTGGATGCCTATCAGATCAATGAAGTCAGCATCGATCCTGTCGGCGCTTCCAGTGAAGTTGAGCTGGAAAATACCACCCAGCAGGTTGTTCCCCGCGCGGGTGCGGTGGTGGCAGTGAAATATGCCACCCACCAGGGGACTCCGCTGCTGATCCATTCGCTGTCTGACGGTGAGCCAGTCAGGTTTGGAGCAGAAATCAGTGACAGCGACGGAAACCCACTGGGTTCAGTGGGTCAGGGAGGACAGATTTATGTTCGGGTCAGCGCGATGCAGGGACAGCTCAGGGTGAAATGGGCAGAGGGTCCGGGGGGCTACTGCACGATTAACTATCACCTGCGGCCTGCTGAAAAAAACAAATATCCACGCCTGCAGCGTTTCGACAGCCCGTGCGAAAAGCCGCGAACGGTAGCCTCAGAGCATACCCAATAACCAGCCCTTACTGAGAACAAGGAGTGTAAGTATGAAACGTTTTATCGGACCCGGCGTTCTGGTTTTGTCTGCACTGCTGCTGGTGGCAGGATATTCTCCCTCCCTGCTGGCAGCCTGTGAGATCAAGGATGCCGCGCTGCATACCGCAGTGCTACCTCTGCAGAGCAGCGCCCTGACCATCGGCCCGGATGCCAGCAATGGCACCGTTATTTATCGTCAGCATTTCCGGCCCGGCAACCCGGTGATGATTGAATGCAGTCACGGAGCGGAACCGGATCAGCCAGCGATTATCGGAGAGTTCAGCGGTTCAGGCCATCTCTCTGACTGGTCTGACAGTACGTTTCCTGCGGGCACAGTTTACCAGACGGAGGTGCCTGGTATAGGCATGGCGGTATATGCCTGGAACAGCACGCAACATACCGTGCCATTTAATTACCCGCTGACCAGTCTGCAGAAAAATAAGGGGTCCGGGTGGACACCACAGCAGGGGATTGAATTTGACATTGTATTCATTAAAACCGGCGTTATTATACCAGGCAGTATTAGTGGAGAACGCTTACCGAAGGTCAATTACAATTTTTATTCTGTCGGCCAGCCTCAGGTTAATATTGGCAGCCTGAGTTTTTCCGGCATCATTAACATCGTATCAAGAACATGTACCACTCCGGACGTTTTCGTGCCCATGGGTCGCTATGAGATTTCAAAAACATTTAAAAATAACGGCAGCGTCAGTCCGTGGCAGGATGCGTCGATTAAGCTGACTGGCTGCCCGCGTTTTTATGGCATGGTCGATAGCGGGGGCGGAGCCGATGGCCAATGGATACAAGGGAGGAAAATCAGTAACAGCATCAGCGTGACGCTTTCCCCTAATACTCAAATCCTCGACAATGGGCTGGGCATTATGGGGCTGATAAGCAGTAAGGAAAGCGCAACTGGCGTGGGCATTCAGCTGGCCTGGGGGGAGAAAAGCGATCCTTCCCCACAACCGGTTACCTTTGGTGCCAGCCAGCTCTTCACCCTGCCTGACGATGGCGCCGCTCAGCAGTCAATTCCGCTGTTGGCCCGCTATATTCAGACGGCACCTCAGGTCACTGCGGGCAAGGCAGAAGCAACCGCCACCTTCACTATTTATTATTACTGAATCAAAGCCAGCAGTACCACCGCATGTTTATGGATAATCAATCGCAGAGGGAATTATGTGCATCTATATTATTTCTGATGACAAATATTTTGTCAGCGGGCTAAAAATCGCGATGGCCGCCAGCGACACCGAGATGAAAGTATTTAATTACGAAAGTGGCATGCTGCTTTTTTATTATTGCACTTTCAGACAAGAAGATATTGTTATTGTCGATCTGAACTATACCCGTCACTTTCAGTCTGCCAACGTTTCCGGTAACACCCATTATTTTAGCGTGAAAGTTGTTTTTGTAGTCGATTTGCCCCTGCAGGGAGAATACAGCGGTTTTCATCCTTACTGGCTTATTTCCAAAAAATGCCCGTTTAAAAAAATCCTGCCACTGCTGAAACAGTTGACCAGTAATGACCGCAATCAGACTGAACACCTTTCCAGAAAAGAAAATATCGTACTGCGGGAGCTGGCGGGCGGACGCTCAACCCATTTCATCTCGCGAAAACTCAACCTCTCGGCCAAAACCATCAGCTCCCACAAGCAGAATGCATTTCGTAAACTGGGCATGTCCCGGCTCAATGATATGTCACTGGTTTGCTACCGACAGATCATCAATCTCTATGCGGGATTCAGCTGTACCCCTGCCGGGCAGGCAGGATTGGCTCCCTCACTGCCGGAGAAGCTCAGAAGCTATCCACTGACGCGATAACGTTTCAGTCAGTGAGCATAAGGAGCAGGCAGACCTGCTCCTTCTTCACTGCTTACGCCAACTGTACGGCCAGATCAGACACGATATCGGCAGGATCGCCAGCGTATTCTGACTCACTTTGTTACATCTTCAACAATTGTCACACTTTAGCGGCCCACGATGCATCTTTCAGGTCGTGATTTGTTGCGTAATCTTTATCATTAAGCGGGAAAATGAAAAAAAATAACGCGATTGCCCGGTAATGAAATTCAGAGATTTTGAAGAAGAAGAAAAGCTGTTTGTTCGCAGGGCAGTCGTCGCCTTTGGGGTAGTACTGGCGGGATTCGTCACGCTGGTTGTCAATCTCTGGCACCTGCAGATCGAGCAAAATCAGTATTATCAGACGCGTTCTAACCAGAATGACATCAAAATGATCCCCATCGCGCCAACGCGCGGCATTATCTTTGACCGCAACGGCATTCCGCTGGTCAGGAACGTCACCTGGTATGACATCGAGATCCTGCCCTACAAAGTGCAGGATATGAAAGCCTTGTTGGCTCAGCTGGCACCGATTGTTGATCTCACCCCGGACGATATCGACACCTTTACCCGTGCGCTGCATGCCAACAGCCGTTATAAACCCGTGGTACTGAAAACCGAACTGACCGATGAAGAGGTCGCCCGCTTCTCGGTTAACCAGTACAAGTTTACCGGCGTGGATATTAACAGCTACGAAGATCGCCAGTATCCTTACGGCCCTGATCTGGCCCATGTGGTCGGCTACGTCTCAAAAATTAACGACAATGATTTTAAACGGCTGGATAAAGAAGGCGTTGGCGAGAACTACGCCGCCGATCACAACATCGGTAAACAGGGCATCGAGGGCTATTACGAATCGGTGCTGCACGGCAAAACGGGTTATCAGGAAGTGGAAGTGGATAACCATGGGCGAGTGATCCGCGTGCTGAAAGAAGTGCCGCCAGTCGCTGGTAAGAATATTTATCTGACGCTGGATCTGCACCTGCAGCAGTATGTTGAAACCCAGCTTGTCGGTCAGCGTGCCGCAGTGCTGATTGAGAACCCCAAAGACGGGGAAGTGCTGGCGATGGTTTCCAGCCCCAGCTACGACCCGAATCCATTTGTGAAAGGCATCAGCTATAAGGCTTACAAAGAGCTGCTGGGGAATAAAGATCTGCCGCTGATCAACCGTGTCACCCAGGGGCTCTATCCACCAGCCTCCACCGTAAAGCCTTATATGGCAATGTCGGCGCTGTTAACCCATGTGATCACCCCTTCGACCACGTTCTTCGGCGCGGCCACCTGGACGCTGCCGGGCACTCAGCGTAAGTATCGCGACTGGAAAAAAACCGGCCATGGCACGCTGGATGTCACCCGTGCAATTGAAGAATCTGCCGACACCTTCTTTTACCAGGTGGCATTTATGATGGGCATTGACCGAATTCATACCATGCTCAGCCAGTTCGGCTACGGCAAGCCCTCCGGCATTGACCTGAACGAAGAGTATAACGGCCTGCTGCCGAGCCGCGAATGGAAGCTGAAGGTGCATAAAAAAGGCTGGTATCAGGGCGACACCGTGTCGGTGGGCATCGGCCAGGGCTACTGGATTGCCACACCGATCCAGATGGTGAAAGCGCTGGATACGCTGATCAACAACGGCCGGGTGATCCAGCCGCACCTGATGTACGAAGAGAAACAGGGCAAGGAAGTGGTGCCGTGGCAGCAGACTATTCCGCCGCAGCAGATTGGAGAGGCCAATTCGCCTTACTGGAGCCTGGTGCGACATGCGATGTTTGGCATGGCAAATGCGCCAAACGGCACCGGCTATAAATATTTCCATACCGCGCCTTACGGCATCGCGGCGAAAAGTGGTACTTCGCAGGTCTTTGGTCTCAAGCAAAACCAGATCTATAACGCGAAGATGATCCCGCAACGTCTGCGTGACCATATTTTCTATACCGCCTTTGCCCCGTTCAATAATCCTAAGGTGGCGATGGCGCTGATCCTTGAAAACGGCGGAGTGAATGGCGTGACCGCTGCGCCACTGGCAAGGAACATTCTCGACCATATCTTCCTGCCACCGGACGCCACGCCGATGCCGGTGACCGCCGATCCATCCAGTAATATCACCGCACAGTAACGGGCAGTTTCGGGCTGCGGCAAGGGGAAAAATTGCCCGCAAAGCGGGACACAGAACAGGCGGGGAGCAATCCGGTTGGCAACTGGCTCTCTCCCCTGCCGGGGGCGTTTATCTGTCGGACGCCAGCAACCGCAGGCGAACCTGCTGGCAAGCCGGAATAACAAGCCTGACCCGCCGCTGGCTTCCTGAATGATGGCAGCCGTAACGCAGGAGACAGGCTCGTTCTTTTATCGCCGCAGAACGATCTGCGGCACCGCATCCTGACTGTGATGATGGACCTGCAGATCGGCCTGATACCAGCGGGTTAGCATCTCTTCGGTCATCACTTCTGCTGGCGTGCCACTGGCCACCAGTGAGCCCTGATGCAGCAGCAACATTCTGTCTGACCACAAGGCCGCCAGATTCAGATCGTGCAGTACGCAACACACCGTCAGCTGCCCTTTGCGGGTGAGCTGGTGCAGCAGTCGTAAAGCGTGCTGCTGGTGGTAGAGATCCAGCGCCGACGTCGGCTCATCAAGAAACAGCCAGCCCCGAGGCCCCTCATCGTGCCACAGCTGCACCAGCGCTCTCGCCAGCTGAACCCGCTGCTGTTCACCCCCGGAAAGATGGCGATAGTCGCGCGCATTCAGGTCGTCGCAGCCCGTGAGGTGCATCACTTCGTCGATAATCCGCTGGCTGGGGCACCCCGGCCAGGGCGCACGGCCCATTGCCACTACCTCCCTTACCGGCACGGCAAATTCCACGTGGCTCTGCTGACGCATCACCGCCCTGCGGCGGGCCAGTCGATCGCGCGGCCAGCTTTCAATCAGCCGGTCGTCAAGGGTGCAAATCCCCTGAGTGACGGGCAGAAATCCGGTCAGCATCCGCAGTAACGTGGACTTTCCTGCACCGTTTGGTCCAATCAGCGAGACCATTTCGCCCGGCTGGAGCGTCAGTGACACACGGTTAATCAGCAACCGCTGACCAGCCCGATAAGAAGCGCTAACCGCCTGTAACACGCTACTCATATCGACCTTCCTGGCGACGCAGGATCAGCCATAAAAACCACGGAGCGCCCAGCAGGCTGGTCAACAGCCCCACGGGCATTTCAGCCGGAGCCACCATGGTGCGTGCCAGGGTATCGGCCAGCAGCATTAAAATAGCCCCGAGCAGTGTCGCACCCGGCAGCAGCCAGCGGTGATCGCCGCCGATACACAGACGGATCAGATGCGGCACCACCAGCCCGACAAAACCGATGATCCCGCTGACCGCCACTGCGGCTGCCACCATCAGCGCGCTGAGCACCAGCAGAATGCGCTGAGTGCGACGCACATCCACACCGAGGTAGTGCGCTTCCTCATCACCCAGCTGCAGTAAATTAAGCCGCCGCGCCTGCCATTGCGTTGCCAGCATGGTGGGCAGGATCACAACGGCACAGGCCAGTACCGTTGACCACTGCGCCTGACTCAATGATCCCATGCCCCACAGTGAAAGCTGCCGCAGCTGCTGGTCATTGCTGAGCCACGAAAGGATCCCTACCGCCGCGCCGCAAAGAGCATTAATGGCGATTCCGGCCAGTAACAGCCGGGAAAGCGTGCTGCTGCTGTGGCGGCTGAGGATAAAAATGATCACCGTCACCGCAATACTGCCCGTAAATGCGGCCAGCATCGGCCACCACATTGCCAGCGCAGCGGGCAGCGCTACGGGGATCACAATGGAAAAGGCCAGCATCAGTGAGGCACCGCTGCTGATCCCCATCAGGCCGGGGTCGGCCAGAGGGTTACGAAACAGACCCTGCATCATCGCGCCGGAGAGCGCCAGCGCGGCACCCACCAGCACGGCAAGGAGAACGCGCGGCAGACGGATATTAAACCAGATCTTCCAGATCATGCTGTCGGCAGGTGCCTGCCAGACCATCGGCAGCGACAGGCGCATCGCGCCAGTGTTGGCCGCTAACACAACCATCACCACCATCAATACCAGCATCGCCAACAGCCCGCGCTGCACGTTCACCGTTCTCATTGCGCCACGGCTTCTGCAGCTTTTCGCAGTCTGGCAATCGCCCCAGGGGTCTGCAGGCCAAAGCCCAGCAGCGACATCTCGTCCACCACCAGCAGACGGTGATCTTTTCCTGCCGGAGTCAGCGCCAGACCTGGCAGCTGCCAGATTTTATCTTCGTCGCCCATCGCCTTTAACCCCTCTGTGCCAATCACCACCAGCTGCGGTGCACTCGCCACAATGCCCTCCTGGGTCAGCGCCTGATAGTGCGGAATGTTGCCCATGGCGTTCTGCAAACCCGCACTGCGGATCGCGCCATCTGCGGCGGTATCCGTTCCGGCAGCCATCGCCTTCATGCCGGAGTGGTTAAGGATATAGAGCACCTTAACCGGCAGCGGCTGGTCCGACACGCCTGCCAGCTGGCGGTCAATTTTTGCTTCAAGAATTTTGCCCTGCTCTTCCCGATCCAGCGTGCGGGCGATGGTGGCAATTTTCTGATGGATGGCGCTCAGCGAAGGCTCGCCCGTTACCATCACCACCTTCACGCCAGCCTGCTCAACCTGCTGCAGGGCAATCGACGGTTTAGCCAGTTCGCTGGCAATCACCAGCGTGGGCTTCATCGCCAGGATCCCTTCAGCATTCAGCTGACGCATATACCCCACGTCTGGCAGTTTGGTAACCACGGCAGGCTGCAGGCTGGTGGAGTCGCGCGCCACCAGACTCTGCTGCGCATCCAGCGCGTAGATGATTTCCGTCACGTCGCCGCCAATGGACACAACCCGCTGTTCCGCCATCAGCGAAAAGGGCAGCGCCAGCAATGCTATCAGCCACGCTTTCATGCGGCTGCTCCTTCACCGATCAGGACGGCAATCTGTTCGCGCCAGCGGCTCTGTTCCGGCTCACCTTCGGTGCGCTGACCGTACAGCTGGGCAATCTGCGTGCCGTCGGCAGCAAAGAGTTCCAGGCTGGTCACCATACCGTCAGCCGTTGATTTGCGGGTTACCCAGCTTTCGGCGATGGTGTCTTCCATCAGGTGCAGAGTGAAGGTTGGGTTGAAGATGTTCAGCCAGTTCTCCATCGGCATCAGTTTCTCCACCACGCCAGTGAAGATCTGCACGCAGCCACGGTTGCCAATGAAAATCATGATCTCGTTGCCATCGTTTTGCGCCAGCTTCAGCAACTCGCTCAGCGCGCTGTTATCCACTTTCTGAGCCAGATCGCTGGCCACCGCGCGGAATGCCTGCTGACGGGAAATATTGTGACGCTTTAACAGGCCAAAGAACTGGTGCACGTCAGTCATAGCGCGCCATTCTTGTTCAATCAGCGCATTGTCAGGCTGCTCGTTATACGTCGCCGGCACTACTGGTGTGACTGCCAGCTCAGGAGCGTCTTTTACTGAGAACGCGGTCAGCAGCTCCTGCCAGGCCGCCATATCGGTTTCTGGCGTGGCGTAAATTTTCAGTACCGCATCGCCGTGCGCATCGAAAATCTGAATGCTGTGGCGATCGCCTCGCGCGGTTTTCTCCAACAACGCAAAGGCACTCTTCCATTGCGAAGGGAAGATACGCTGGTCGAGCGCGCGTGGATTGAGGATCAGCCCGGCATGTCCACCCAGATGTAAGTTTTCATACCGCCCGACCTGCTCATGTACGGCATACTCATTGCGGGTAATGGATTTGGTTTCACCCACCGCTTCCAGAGCCGGTAACAGTGCGGTGAAATCAGGCTTTAGCGCCACCGCATCGTCCTGAGTGCGGGCCTGGGTCAGCTCCGCTTCGCTGACGCCAAGCAGGCCAGCCAGGTCACGGGCATATTTTTTCGGCTGCTCTGCCTTCAGCGCCTGATAACGTTGGTAAAGGGTACTCATCTCCATTTGCTCTCCTTTGGGCCCTGCGAAATGCGCAGGGCAACGTGTGGTCAATTAAAAGGCGTGACGATCAGAAGTCGACATTGACGCCCAGCTGGAAGGTGCGGCCCGGCATCACTGCCAGCGCTTTATCGTAAGCATCCTGATTGGTGCTTTCCGTGAGGTTACGACTGCTCAGGTAATCCCAATATTTCCGGTCGGTCAGGTTATAGATGCCGCCGTTCACCCGGACATGTTTCGCCACCTGCCAGTAAGCCGTCATATCCACCATACCGTAACCCGGCACGCGCATATATTCGTCGGCACCCTCGCCAGTCAGGTTCGAACCATTGTTAAGGTAGCTTTCGCGGTTTGTGTCGGTGGCACGCTTGCCTTTCACAAAGGTCGCGGTCACTGCAGCGCCGTAACGTTTGGCCGGGTCATCCCACGCCACGCCCACAATTGCTTTTACCGGCGCCACGCTGTCCAGGTCGACATAGCTGTCGCCGGAGTAGCTGGATTTTGACTTCCCTTCACTGTAGCCCAGCGCAAAGGTGGCGCTCAGACCGTTGACCTCTTCAAACCAGGTGCCGAAGTTCAGTTTAGTGCTGACCTGACCGCCATAGATATAAGCCTTATCGCGGTTCTCAGCCTGGTAGATAGTGTAGATATTCGACGGGACATTGCCGAACATCGACGGGTTACCGGAACGGGTATAACGGGTGTAGGCGATAAAGTTCTCATAAGTGTTATAGAACATCGCCGCGTTCAGCGAGACGCCTTCCACCGGCTGGCCTTTCAGGCCCCACTCGTAGTTATTGCTGGTTTCGGTTTTCAGATCGCTGTTGCCGATTAATGCATACTGCTGCGATCCGGCATAGCTTGAACCGAGGTTCCAGGATCCATACAGCTGGCTGGCGTTAGGGAACTGTGCGCCGCGCTTGTACATCACATAGGTCATCAGCGATGGCGTAATGTCGTAGTTGAAGCTCAGAGAGGGCAGAACCTGGGTGTCACTGTTCTCTTTGCCATACAGCTTTTGCAGTTGATCTTCGGTCAGCACGCTGCTGCCAGTGGTCAGGCTGCTCAAGTTCTCAGGTTTAGTCGACTGATGCGCCACGCGTACGCCCGGCACTACGCTGAAATCATGGCCGTTGAGATCGAAGTGAATTTTATCCTGCAGGTAGCCACCAAACGCGTAAGTCCGGCTGTCGGCTTCAGGCTGCATAATCACGGTGTACTTGCTGGCCGGTGGCTCCTGGCGGAACGGACGGCTGGTGTCGCTGATGCTGCCATTCAGTCCGCCGCTCAGCTCATGGCGACCGAGGGTTTTCGCCAGCTGAGTGTCAAAGCCCCAGGTATCCACATCGTAATCGGAATAGACCCGCTCCATCGCCGTGGCGCTGGATGGCATGTAAGTATTGTCATGCGCCTGTGTCTGCTGATAGAACACGCGGGAGCTCAGACTGTCGACAAAGGCATTGGCAGGCGTCCACTCATCCTTGAGGCTGACGCCCCAGCGGCGGGTGTTGCTCTGCTGCTGCGCGGTGCCCCAGATGGTGTTTTGGTTGCTGTCCCAGGAGTCGTAATGAGTATGGTTAGTCTTGTCGTAGTAGTCGACGGTGCCGGTCAGCTTGTGCTCATCATTCGGCTGCCAGATACCGGAAGCCAGCATCGCGTTGGAGTGCCAGTTAGCCGGATACGCCGCAATCGTTCCGCTGTTGTTACGGGTCTCCTGACCGTCACGGCGGCTGTACACAAAGACGCCACGCAGGGTTTCATCACCCGCGGCGGCGGTAATGCCGTTGTGCCAGCTGCGGTTGGAAGAGTCGTAATCTGACTGGTAACCGAAATAAGTGGATTTGTACGGTGTCAGGTAGTCATCCGCCGATTTAGGCACAAAGGAGACGGCACCACCGATGGCATTATTCGCCTTTGAGGTTGAAGTGGCGCCTGATTCGATATCCACCTGACCATACATATAGGGATCGATGTAATCGCGCCCGATACCAAAGGTGTTCAGTCCGGCACGTCCGACATAGCTGCGGCCAGTCGCGGCCGGTTGCGGAATGCCATCCACATCCAGCCCGACGCGGTTACTCTCCAGGCCACGAATGTTGTAGCCCGTGTAGCCACTGCGGTCGAAGCCGCTCTTGCCTGCGGAAGAGCCGCCGCTGGTACCGGTGGCGCTGATCAGCGGCTCGTAACGCATGATGGAACCAAAATCATTGGCGCCCTTGTTTTGCATCTCTTCCGCAGTGATGGTGGTTTTGCTCCCCGCTTCTTTCGCCTGCTGCGGGGCCGTGACCACCATCAGCGGTTCCGACGAATGCGTTTTTTTACCCGAAACTTTTAGCGGCGTGCCGGAGGTGGTGGTCGCTGGAGTGGTATCGGTGGCTGTTTCAGCCCCGACGGAATAGCCGGAGGTCACCAGCGTGCCAAACAGCACAGTGGTGTGGACAATTCCCTGTGAGGAAAAGAGTTTACGCATTTTAGTAAGCCTTTATTCTTTATTAGTATCGACTCATACATTGCTGCCGCTGGCGTAAAAAAACCGCAAAAAAGAGCATGCGCCTGCTGCGCGTTATAAATGTCGATCCCTGACCAAGAGTTACAAATGAGAATGATAATCAGATTGATTCCTTATATCAACGATATTCATAATTTATTCACAATTGAACCCACCAGGACGTTGACAGCTCCCCTTTCATCACCAGAAGATGAAGGGTTGATTCTTTAAGGATACCCACCATGAAAACCTCTCCCGCCGTCACGATTGAGTACTGTTCCCAATGCAACTGGCTGCTGCGCGCAGGCTGGATGGCGCAGGAACTGCTGCAGACCTTCAGCACCGACCTGGCCTCGGTGACCCTGGTACCGGGTACCGGCGGCATTTATCAGATCGCTATCGACGGGCAGCTTATCTGGGACCGCAAAATTGATGGCGGTTTTCCGGAAGTGAAGGAACTGAAGCAGAGAGTGCGGAATAGTTGTTTTCCCGAGCGGGATTTAGGGCATATTGATAAGGCCTGACGCCCTGATTTAGCGACAAAATAAGGAACGATATGACCACTCAGACTTCATGGACCGTTGGTGAACTGAAAATCACTAAACTCATTGAACAACAATTCAGCCTGCCCGCAGCAAAACTTCTTCCGGACCTCGCTGAAAGCCAGCTACCGGAAGGTATGACGCTGGAAAGCCCGCTGGAAATGAGCGTCCACAGCTGGTTGGTGGAGTCACCGCAGGGGCGCTTTCTGATTGATACCGCCACGGGAAACGGTAAATCACGCCCGTTCAGCCCGCTCTTCGACCAATTGAACAGCCCATGGATGGACAACCTGCTGGCAACCGGCCTGCGCCCGGAAGATATCGACGGTGTCCTGCACACTCACCTGCATACCGATCATGTGGGGTGGAACACCCTCCGGGACGGCGAGCGCTGGGTGCCTTCTTTCCCCAATGCAAAGTGGGTGATCCCTGCAGGAGAAATCGCCTGGTACCAGACGCCTGAAGCAGCCCCGCGCGCGATCGTTTTTGCCGACAGCGTGCAGCCGCTGATCGATGCCGGGAAAGTGGAAACAATGGCAGAGGACGGCGGGGAATATTTGCCGGGTATCCGCTTCCTGCCGACTCCCGGCCACAGCGCCAGCCACATGAGTATCGCCTTTGAATCGGCGGGACAGGTGGCGTTATTTACTGGCGACGTGATGCACAACAAATTGCAGGTACCCCATCCCGGGATCTCTTCAGTTTTCTGCCGCGATAAACCGGCGGCCTGTAGCGCCAGAGCCTGGCTGCTCGATTATGCCTCACGCCATCAGGCCACTCTGTTCACCGTCCACTTCTCCGGTAGCGCTGTCGGCCAGGTCAGCCCGGCTGCTGAGGGATATACCTGGACAGAAATGTGATGACAATCAGATCATCCAGCCGTCATCATTCCGCTGCACCGTAGACTCAATTCGCTCTCCACGGATTGGATCTGACATGTTGGCCGGGCGAGTTTATCGTCCGGCCAGTTCTCCCGCCTGGGTACGAACAGTGTCCGCAGCCTGTTCAGGCGAATCTGAACACGCCTATCGCCCGGTTTAACGCATCCGCCTGCTGCTGTTGAAGCTGTGCCACCTGTACCGTTTCCGCCACGTGCTCAACGTTATCCTGCACGCTGCGGTCGATACTGGCGATGCTGTCACGCATCTGGGCAATACTGCTGCGCTGCTGTTCGCTCATCTCTGAAAGCTCACCGACCAGCTGGGTTAACCCTTCAATGCTGGAGATGATCTCCTCCATGGTTTGTCCGGCATGTTCAACCTGCTGTGAACCGTTACGGGTGGCTTCGACCGATTTGCCAATCATCTGGCGGATATCCTTCGCTGCCCCTTCACAGCGGACAGCCAGCGTGCGGACTTCGGAAGCCACCACCGCAAAACCTTTACCGTGCACACCGGCACTGGCAGCTTCCACCGAGGCATTCAGTGACAGAATGTTGGTCTGGAAAGCGATACTGTCAATCAGCTCCAGAATGGAGTTGATGCGCCGGGACTCCTCGCTGATTTGCGCCATGAAATCCACCGCATCGTGGATATCGCTGCCGCCTTTTAACGCCAGTTTGCTGGCGCCGTCCGCCAGCTCACGGGCTTCCTGCGCTTTTGCGCTGGTCAGCGTCGCTGCGGAACTCATCTGCTCCATCGCGCTGGCTGCCGTGTCCAGCGCCCTGGCCTGCTCATCGGTTCGCGCTGACAGGGCCGCATTGCGCTTAAGAATGCTTTCCGATGCTGTCAGCAGCTCACCCACGCCGGAACTGACCTGACAAAGCGTACTGCCCATGGTACCGAGGGTATTATTGAAGGTTTTGCCAAATTCAGTTCTGGTTGCCTCTTCATCCTGCGCCAGCGTCAGCTTGCCCGGCTCGCGGGTGATCCAGGAAGCAAGGTGCGCCACTTCGCTGGCCGCGCGGGCATCAGCGGCCATATTCAGCGCGATGTAGATCAGAATAGCGGTCTGCGCCACCACAAACAGCGCATGGAACACCACCATATGAAAACCGGGATGCATGAACACCACTACGCCAAATAAGTCGTTTTGCTGCAAATAGTTAAACACCACGTGATGGACTGCGGCAGTGGCGGCGCCCATCAACAGTGGCCGGTAATCGCGGTAGGCCAGCAGAGCGGAAAGCAGCACAAAAATGGAGAAGTGGTATTCGGTATCCCCCTCCCCCAGCTGGATCAGCAGCGCGGCGTAGCCCAACAGGACAAAGGCAAAACAGAGGCGGGTGAACAGCTGCCCCGGCAGCAGCGCTTTAACAACTGTGGCACTGAGCGTCAGGATACCTCCCACGATCAGTGCAAGCTTCAGTTCAGCAAAAAACCAGCCGAGGAGTGTCGCAATCAGCAGCAGGCCCCAGCAGATAAACAGCATCAGCATATCTGCCTGGCGATAAATCCGGGCGAGAGAGACCCGGTCTGCCTGCTGCTGTCCTGCCAGCATCGGAGTTGTTGATAACATGATTTTTCCAGAGGTTATACCCACGTCATTTCCGGGAGAGCACGCGGGGCGTGGCTTGTGACCTCAGATTAGGTTCTCTTCACTATTATCGTCAACGTAAATTACCGGAAGTTCTCAGACCAGTGGGCGAAGAAGCTCGCGGAAATTGGCGGTAAGAATAAGAGCAACGCCGGGAAAAGGGTTTCCCGGCGTTATTTTCAAGCGAGTTAAGTATTGTTAACCGCAGGAAGTCGCCTTTCCGCTGGCCGCAAAATCAGTCACCGTCGGCGGTACAGACGGGCGCCGCTTTCCGGCGCAATGCAGAAAAGATAATCAGCGTGGCCACCAGCAATGCCAGCGCGCTGACCATAAATACGCCTCTGGCACCTGTGGCAGTAAACACCACGCCTCCAGCCGCCGCGCCGATAGTAATGGCCAGCTGAATCGCCGCCACCAGCAGACCGCCACCGCTCTCAGCCTCTTCCGGCATGGTGCGGGTGATCCAGGTTGACCAGCCAACCGGACCCGCGCCAAAGGCCATGCCCCACAGCGCCACCAGTATCGCATCGCTGATCGGGGCAGAACCTAACCCGACCAGCGCCACGCCCAGCAGCCCCATTGCCAGTGGCATACCAATCAGCGTCAGGTGCAGATTGCGCTCCAGCAGCATTCCGGCAATCAGCGTACCGGCAAAGTTGGCGACGCCAAAGCCCAGCAGGATCATCGACAGCCCGTTTACGCCAACTCCGGTCACGCTTTCCAGGAAAGGCCGCAGGTAGGTGAAAAAGGCAAAGTGGCCCGAGAACACCATGATGATCGCCAGCAGCGCGGTCTGCATGCCGGGACGCCCAATCAGCGAAAGGATCGAACTGCCTTTGTTCAGCGGATTCGGCGGCATTTTGGGTAAGGTGATCGTCTGGCAGATCAGCGCCAACAGGCCAATCAGCGAGGCGGCGACAAAGACGTTGCGCCAGCCAATCAGATGACCAAAGTAACTGCCCATTGGCGCGGCAACGATGGTCGCCACCGAGACGCCGCTGAAGACGATCGACAAAGCACGTGGGATCATCGCCTCGGGCACCAGCCTCATGGCGGTCGCAGCAGCCAGCGTCCAGAAGCCGCCAATCGCGATCCCAAGCAGGACGCGGGCGGCCAGGATAAATGACAGATTCGGGGCGAAGGCCACCAGCAGGTTCGAGACAATCAGCATGACCGAGAAGGTCAGCATCACCCAACGGCGATCCATCCGGCGGGTCACCGCAGCGCTGAAGAAGCTGGTCAGCAGCGCGAAAATCGCGGTGACCGTGACGGCCTGGCCAGTTACGCCTTCCGTTACGTCAAGACTGGCGGCCATCGGCGTCAGCAGGCTGGCCGGCAGAAACTCTGCGGTAACCAGCCCGAACACGCCAAGCGCCATGGAAAAGACTGCACCCCACTGGGGCTTTGGATCAGCCGGGGTGGCCTGTTGATGTGTGGTCATCTGGAATTTTCCGTCAGCATTAAGATGGCTTAAGCGTAAAAGGCTGGCGTCGGATGGTCTATGATGTAAAATCCGCAATTATTGATTAATCGTCCGGAAAGTAAAAAATGGCAGCTGAAAGCCACGATCTGGCCAGTGAACTGCTGCTGGGCATGCGTCTGCTGGGAGTCCAGTACCGGCGTATTGAGCTGACGGCACCGTTCGGTATCGGCTTTATCAACGCGCCTGGCCGCGCTCAGTTTCACTTTGTCAGCCGGGGAGCGGTGCTACTGCGCACCGGTAACGGCAAAGTTTACTCCCTCAATACGGGCGATGCGCTGCTGCTGCCGCAGGGGATAGATCATGTGCTGCTCTCTTCGCTGGATGTTGCCTGTACGGACATTCGTGCCTTCGATACCACCCCGGTCTGCGGCAATGTCTGCTGTGTTAAAGCCTGCCCGCAGGACCCCCGGCAAGGGCAGGAACCCACCACGCTGATTTTCAGCGGCTGTATGGAGTTCGACCTCGGCGGGATGCAGATGCTGGTCAGCGCCATGCCGGAGTTGCTGCTGGCGGATACGCTGATGCACAAATACCCGGAAGTGCAGCCAATGCTGGAGGCAATGGAGCGGGAGTCGCTGACGCGGCGGGCGGGTTATGCGGGGATCCTCTCCCGGCTGGCTGACGTGGTGGCGGCATTTATCGTCCGTGGCTGGGTGGAATCTGGCTGTGGTGATGCAGGTGGCTGGCTGCAAGCCCTGCGCGATCCGCGGCTGGGCAAAGCGCTGGTCGCCCTGCACCGCGATCCGGGGAAAAACTGGACCGTGGCGCAACTGGCGTCTGAAATGGGCAGTTCGCGCTCGGTTTTTGCCGAACGGTTTCTGGCGGTAACCGGCATGACGCCGGTGCGCTACTTAACGGAGCTGCGTATGCAGCTGGCAATGCAGTGGATTGGACGGGATGGTGAAGCGATTGAAACCGTAGCATGGCGGCTGGGTTACGGGTCGCTGGCCGCGTTCAGCCGGGCATTCAAACGCACAACAGGCTCCACGCCAGGGGCGTTACGAGTTCAGGGGAGTAAACGGACGGTAGCGAAGGCCTCCTGAGACGGGCTGGCTGAGGTTTTTTAGCAAGATAAACACCTCGTGCTGAAGACCAGTTATAAGGCTTTCCGTCCGGCGCGCATTACGCACCATAACGGCAGCGGCAAAGTGGTCACCAGCAGCACCCATAACAGGGCATAGACGGAATCAACACCGTCATTCTGCAGGTTGATAAAAAGTTTGACCGGAATGCCCTGTGGAAAGTAGCTGAACACCAGCACGATACCAAACTCGCCAATCACCCTTACCCAGGTAATGGCCAGGGCAGCGGCCAGCCCTCTTGCCGCCTGCGGCAGGGTCAGTCGCCAGAAAATTTGCCAGACTGACGCACCCAGCGTCTGCCCTGCTTCCTCGATTTCCACCGGCACATTTTCAAAAGCGGCACGGGCTGACAAGACAAAATAGGGCAGTCCGCCATAAATCTGCGCGGTTACAAAAGCGCCGGCGTTGTTATTCAGTGCCAGACCCATGGCGGAGAGTGCCTCACCAATCGACCCGTAAGGCCCAAATACCGAGACCAGCAGGATCCCCATTGCCAGAGGGGGTGCCAGCAGTGGGATCAGCACCGCTACCTCCACCGCGCCCCGCCAGCGGGAGCCGGTTTTTGCCAGCCATAACGCCAGCGGCAAGCCCAGCAGAATAATCAGCGGGATAGCCATGGCGCTCATCCCCAGCGAAGTGGCAACGGCCTGACCGTCGCCACAGGCAAGGTGAAAGCCGGACCACGGGGTTATCCATGCCAGTGTCAGAAAAGGGATGAGCAGCAGTAACACGGCTGGCATCCCAAGCCAGAGTGAACGCAAATTACATTGCCCCACCTTTTGGCTCGCCATAGCCGTTTTTCTCAAACAGTGCCTGGCCTTCTTTGCTCTGCATAAATTTCACAAACTTCTGCGCCAGCTCAGGATGCGGCGCGTTTTTCAGCACCGCTGCGTAGAACACCAGTGGCTGCGTGTGCAGCGTTTTTTTCTGGCCTTTGCCATCGGTGATATCAAAACTCACCCTGCTGTACCAGCTGGTATCCATCTGCGGATTGCTCAGGTTCATTTCGTCCGGCAGTCTGATGTAAGGCAGATGGGCGGAGCGGGTGGCACTCTCATAACCGGAAGCGGCGTCGACCTGCCCGGCTTCCAGACGTGTCAACAGGCCCCCCTCAGCAAATACCTGTTGCGGGTTTTGCGTTTCGCCCAACACTTTTTCCACCAGGTCCGGCTACTGGTAATAGCGGCTGGCCAACATCATGGTGAAAATGATGTTCTGCCCCTGAGGATCGGTGGCCGGATCGGTACGGCCAAAGCGTAAAGCAGGCGTTTGCAGCACTTTCCACCACGGCTCCGCGCCGGGCTTATTGTCACGGATAGCATTGAACGCTTCGGCATATTTCCCTTTTGGGTTATACGCAATCACCATGCTGGTACTGGCCACCGGCTCAGCTTTGTCTACCAGCCCCGCCTTTTGCAACACGGCAACAGGGCCAGGGGTGATGGAGACGAATACGTCTGCCAGCACTTTTTTCGAGGCTAACAGGTTAGCCATACCGTAGGCACCCTGCCCCTGCCCCTGCCCCTGGTAATTCACCCGGTTGCTTTTGGCGAAGGCCGGCCCCAGAGCCTTGTCCATTACCACCCCCATGGAACCGGCGTAGGTCACACGGAAATCATCTGCAGCATGGGCATAGCCAGAAAGAGACAGGACAACAGCAACGGCACCCGCCAGGGGGGGGCCGGGGTTAAGGCATTGAATTTGGGGATCATAAGACGCTCTTCGTTATATAGATAATTACATTACGACAGGCAATTATCCGCGCACGTCAATCAACGTTTTTACAACGGGCGGGTAATCCGCATCCCGTCAAAGTCCGGGCTTTGAAAACAGTTAAAACCGAGCCATCATCCCGAATGTCTTTCAGATTACGGAGAATCCCGCAAAGAGTATTTGCCTGCGGCTCAGGCATTTCTTTACTGCTACGCCAGATACTTATTGAACCAGCTCAGCGTTCTCTGCCAGGCCAGGTCGGCGCTTTTTTTATCGTAGCGGGGGGTCGAATCGTTATGGAAACCGTGGTTCACCTGCGGATAGATATGCGCTTCATAGACCTTTTGATCCGCTTTCAGCGCCGCTTCATAGGCAGGCCAGCCTTCATTAATACGCGTATCCAGCCCTGCATAATGCAGCAGCAGCGGAGCGTTGATGCGGGCAACATCTTTGGCATCCGGCTGACGACCATAAAAAGGAACGGCACAGGCCAGTTCCGGATAAGCCACTGCCGCCGCATTGGCCACACCGCCGCCATAACAGAACCCTGTGATGCCAACTTTTCCGGTCGTTCGCTCATCTTTGATCAGAAATTCAATCGCGGCGAAAAAGTCATTCATCAGTTTGGTCGGGTCGATTTGCTGCTGCAACTCGCGGCACTTTTCATCATTGCCAGGATATCCGCCTTTCACGCTCAGCCCATCCGGGGCCAGCGCGATAAAACCCGCCTTGGCGATGCGGCGCGCTACGTCTTCGATGTAGGGATTGAGCCCGCGGTTCTCATGCACCACGACCACGGCAGGCACCTTGCCGGTCGCTTTCGCCGGACGCACCAGATAACCGCGCACGGTCTGATTACCGTTGGGCGAAGGGTAATGGATATATTCCGGCAGGATATCCGGATCGGTGAACTCCACTTGTTCCGCCAGCGCATAGTTTGGGCTGAGAGAAGCCAGCAGCGCCGCAGCCGTGAGCCCACCGACCGCAAATTTACCGGCCAGTGAAAGAAACTCACGTTTATTGATTTTGCCGTGAACGTAGTAGTCATAAATCTCAAGCAGCTCGGGAGAGAAGTCTTTCGCGGTCAGTCGGGACATCAGCGTACTCCTGTCTGGCGGGATCAGAGAATTGGAGGATTTTTCAGCAGTAACAATCAGACACATTATGCCCCCCGTCAAGCTCTGATCACAATTTCAGGCGAAAAACCTGCCACCCTGCGATGTCTGTAGCCCGGCCGCACTTTTTAGCCAGGCACTCTCCGCCCGTTCTGAGGTATCATTTCATTAACAATGTACCTGCCGATTCATTACACGCAGCCGGATTCGATTAATGCCATGAACTCACTGTCTTCCGCTTCTCTTCAGCCTGTCTTTGACGGCCACAACGATTTGCTACTGCGTTTGTGGCTACAGCAGTCTGCAGATGCCGCCGTGGCCGGTTTTCTTGATGGGGCGATGGCAGGCCATCTGGATATGGCGCGAATCCGTCAGGGAGGGTTTGCTGGCGGTTTGTTCGCTGTTTTTGTGCCGCCAGCTCAGTACGTTAAGCAGCATCACGCCACCTATAATGAAGCACAGCACAGTCCGCTGGCCATCACTGAGGAACAGATCGCGCTGCTGCATCACATTGCAGACCGGTCAGAGGGGCAGGCGCGTCTCTGCCGCACCGTCGCTGAAATTGAGCAGTGCATCTCACAGGGCGTGCTGACGATGGTGTTGCATATCGAAGGGGCCGAAGCATTGGACGAAGAGTGCAGCCAGCTGGAGAGCTGGGTTGCTGCCGGGTTACGCAGCATCGGCCCGCTGTGGAATTTGCCGAATATCTTTGGAACCGGAGTGACAGGCGATTTCCCCGGTTCTCCGGACAGCGGTGAAGGTCTGACGCCTGCCGGTCTGAATCTGCTGCGACTGTGTAATCAGAAGAGGCTGCTGATCGACCTTTCCCATATGAACGAGAAAGCGTTCTGGCAGACCGCACAACACAGTACCGCGCCGCTGGTTGCCACCCACTCCAACGTACATGCGCTATGTCCACAGCCGCGTAATCTGACCGACCGTCAGCTGGCGGCCATTGCCGAAAGCGACGGCTTTGTGGGCGTGAACTTCGGTAATGCTTTTCTGCGTGCCGATGGTAAGCGCAACGGCGACACGCCGCTCGGGGAGATTATCCGGCATCTGGATGGCCTGATGGACAAGCTGGGTGAAGACCGGGTCGGTCTGGGGTCGGATTTTGATGGCATCAGCGTGCCCGATGAACTCGGTGATGTCGCCGGGCTGCCACGGCTGACTGCCGCGATGGTTTCAGCGGGATATTCCGATCGGCTGATAGAAAAAATCTGCCGGCGCAACTGGTTGCGGGTGCTAAAAAAAACATGGGGAGAATGAACCACCTGGAACGTTAAGGTCTTTTTTTCGCGCTAATCCCTGGCAAACACAGGGTTGATATCGATGTGACATGGGCGCAACATCTGCGCCGCCAAATCATCGCTATTTGACAATAATATAATTACCTGCCGACCTGAATGGCGGCTCTTTTATTAACATCAAGAGGAACATGACTATGTGGACTAAACCTAAATTTGTTGATTTACGCTTAGGTCTGGAAGTAACGCTGTACATCTCTAATCGTTAATCCCCTCTGCCCACGGCCAGCTGTGGGCAGCTTCTTTTTCTTTCCTGGTCTTCAAATGCAGATTAACGTTTTAGGTTCTGCGGCAGGCGGAGGTTTCCCTCAGTGGAACTGCAACTGCAGAAACTGTCAGGGCGTGCGTCACGGCACCCTGAAAACCTCCGCGCGCACTCAGTCCTCCATTGCCATCAGCGATAACGGCATTGACTTTGTGCTGTGCAACGCCTCCCCGGACATCGCCCACCAGATAGCGGCCACGCCTGCACTGAACAAAGAGAGCGTGCTGCGCGGGACAGCGATTGGTTCGATTATCCTGACCGACAGCCAGATTGACCACACCACCGGCCTGCTGAGCCTGCGCGAGGGCTGCCCGCATCAGGTGTGGTGCACGCCAGAAGTGCATGATGACCTGACGACCGGTTTCCCGGTATTCACCATGCTCAGCCACTGGAATGGCGGCCTTGTACACCATGCTATTCAGCCCGCAGAACCGTTCTCCGTCGCCGTCTGCCCGGCCCTGAGGTTTACGGCAATCCCGCTGCTGAGCAATGCCCCTCCCTACTCGCAGTATCGCAACAGGCCGCTGCCTGGCCACAATGTCGCGCTGTTTATCGAAGATACCCGCAGCGGCAAAACGCTGCTGTACGCGCCCGGTCTGGGCGAACCGGACAGCGAGCTATTGGGCTGGTTGCAAAAAGCCGACTGCCTGCTGATTGACGGCACCCTGTGGCAGGATAACGAACTGGCGCACACCGGCGTCGGCCGCAATACCGGCCGGGATATGGGCCACCTGGCGCTGGCCGAAGATCAGGGACTGATGGCGCTGCTGGCCTCGATGCCCGCTGAGCGCAAAATCCTTATTCATATCAATAACACTAACCCGATCCTCGACGAAGAGTCGGCTGAACGTCAGGCACTGACGCGAGCCGGGATTGAAGTCAGCTGGGACGGAATGCAGATTGATCTTTAGCGAGATGACGATGAAGCCAGACAACACTGTGGCAGAATTGCTGACGCCTGAGGCGTTTGAGCAGGCCCTGCGCGCCCGGGGCGCTTATTATCATATCCATCATCCGTATCATATTGCCATGCACAACGGCCAGGCCAGCCGCCAGCAGATTCAGGGCTGGGTGGCGAACCGCTTCTATTATCAGACCAGCATCCCGTTGAAAGACGCCGCGATTATGGCTAACTGTCCGGACCCGAAAACCCGGCGTAAATGGGTGCAGCGTATCCTCGACCATGACGGACACCAGGGCAGCGAAGGCGGTATCGAGGCCTGGCTGCGACTGGGTGAGGCGGTGGGACTGGATCGCGAGACGCTGCTGTCGGAAGAGAGGGTGCTGCCCGGCGTGCGTTTCGCTGTAGATGCCTACGTAAACTTTGCGCGCCGCGCTGTCTGGCAGGAAGCGGCCTGCAGCTCGCTGACTGAACTGTTTGCTCCGCAAATCCACCAGTCGCGGCTGGACAGCTGGCCGCAGCACTACCAATGGATTGAAGCGGAAGGCTACGGCTATTTCCGCAGCCGCCTGAGTCAGGCCAACCGCGACGTCGAGCATGGCCTGGAACTGGCAAAAGAGTACTGTACCACCGTGGAGAAACAGCAGCGGATGCTGCAGATCCTGCAGTTCAAGCTGGATATCCTGTGGAGCATGCTGGACTCAATGACCATGGCCTACGAGCTGCACCGTCCGCCTTACCACACCGTTACCGACCAGCCGGTCTGGCACCATGAGAGACTACTGTAATGGACATTAACGACCAGCACATTCCGGCTTTTCGCCGGGGCTATCGCCTGCAGTGGGAACCGACTCAGGACTGCCACGTGATCCTCTATCCGGAAGGCATGGCTAAACTGAATGAAAGCGCCACCGCAATCCTGCAACGGGTAGATGGAATTCGTTCTGTCGCCACCCTGATTGCCGAGCTGAACACGGCGTTTCCGGATGCCGGAGGGGTGGATGACGATGTGAAAGAGTTTTTCGGCCAGGCTTTCGAACAAAAATGGATAATCTTCCGTGAACCTGCTTAAACCCCAGGTCAACCCGCCGCTGTGGCTGTTGGCGGAGCTGACTTACCGCTGTCCGCTGCAGTGTCCGTATTGCTCAAACCCGCTGGATTTTGCCCGGCAGGAGCAGGAGCTGACCACCGGGCAGTGGATTGACGTCTTCAGGCAAGCCCGCCAGATGGGTGCCGTACAGCTGGGCTTTTCCGGCGGCGAACCGCTGGTACGTAAAGATCTGCCTGAGCTGATCCGGGCCGCCCGCGATCTGGGTTTTTACACCAACCTGATCACCTCCGGCATAGGCCTTACTGAGAAGAAGATCGATGCCTTTGCCGAAGCGGGCCTGGATCATATTCAGATCAGTTTCCAGGCCAGTGACGAAACGCTGAACGCCGCGCTGGCGGGATCGCAGAAAGCTTTCCAGCAAAAGCTGGCGATGGCCAAAGCGGTGAAGGCACACGGCTACCCGATGGTGCTGAATTTTGTGCTGCACCGGCATAACATCGATCAGATCGACCGCATTATCGATCTTGCTATTGAGCTGGAAGCCGATGACGTTGAGCTGGCGACCTGTCAGTTTTACGGCTGGGCGCAGCTGAACCGTGAAGGCCTGCTGCCGACCCGCGAGCAGATTGCCAGTGCCGAAGCGGTGGTCAAGCGCTACCGCGAGAAGATGAGTGCCACCAGCAATCTGGCTAACCTGCTGTTCGTCACGCCGGACTACTATGAAGAGCGGCCGAAAGGCTGTATGGGGGGCTGGGGGGCAATCTTCCTCAGCGTAACACCGGAAGGCATGGCCTTGCCCTGCCACAGCGCGCGCCAGCTGCCGGTAGAGTTCCCGTCGGTGCTGGAGAACACGCTGCAGGAAATCTGGTATGAGTCTTTTGGCTTTAACAAGTACCGCGGCTTCGACTGGATGCCGGAACCCTGCCGTTCCTGCTCAGAAAAGGAGAAGGATTTTGGTGGCTGCCGCTGTCAGGCCTTTATGCTGACCGGCAATGCGGATAATGCCGACCCGGTGTGCAGCAAATCACCACACCATGGCCTGATCCTTGAAGCGCGCAGGCAGGCTCACTGCACCAATATCCAAATCAACCAGTTGCAGTTTCGTAACCGCGCCAACTCTCAGTTGATCTTCAAAGTCTGACTCCATGTCAATGAGCACGCAGGATCAGCAGCACCTCAGGCTTGATAACGGATTACAGGTCACCGTGATCCACGATCCGCAGGCCACGCATGCAGCGGCACTGATCCAGCTGGCAGCGGGAAGCAATCAGGAGCCCGGAGCGTGGCCAGGGCTGGCTCATCTGCTGGAACACGTCTTGTTTGCCGGAAGCCACGCCTTTCAGGGCGAACAGCGGCTGATGGCCTGGGCACCGGCGCAGGGCGCCCGGCTGAATGCCACCACGCTGGCGAATCAGATGGCGTGGTTTTTTGAGATCGCGCCCCCAAAGCTGGCTGACGGGCTGAGCAGGCTGGTCGATATGCTGGCAAAGCCGTTGCTGGCTGAAGAAGCCGTGGCGCAGGAAGTGGCGGTCATTGAGGCGGAATACCGTATGCTGGCCACTCACAGCCCCACGCTGTGTGAGGCGGCGCTCAGCCAGGCTTTTGTCGCTCCTCATCCTTTTGCTGATTTTCACGTCGGCAACCTGGCGCATTTTGGCGAAGATATTCTGGCCCTGCGTCAGGTAATGCAGGAGTATCACCAGCGTTATTTCCACGCTCAGAATCTGCACTTGTGGCTTCAGGGACCGCAATCGCGGGAGGAGCTGGCTGCTCTGGCTGAAAAGTTGGGACAACGCTTTACCACCGCGACGATTACGCCACCTGGATTAAGCTTTCCACGGCTTACCCCACGGCCTGAACGCACTTTTGCGCTGCAAAGTTCTGGCACGGAACAATTGCTGCTGAGCTTCCCTGTCACTGCGGTGGCACCTCCTCTGCTGTCTCTGCTGCGGGCACTGTTGACTGACCAGGCCCCCGGCAGCCTGCTTGCCACCTTAAGAGAGCGGGGATGGTGTGACGATATTCAGTTATTGGAACCTTACCGCAGCCCACAGCAATCGCTGTTAAGCGTGGTGTTTCAGCTCAGCGATGCCCGCGCTGAACGGGGTGCCTGCATTGAAGCGCTGTTCTGCGGCTGGCTCCCGCTGCTGCGCGCCCTTACGCCTCCACAGCGGACGCACTATGCCAGCCTGGCGCAGCGTGAGTTTACCCGTCAGCCCCCTCTCGATCAGCTGCGCGCACTGGCCTTTGGCTTCCCGCCGCTTGTGGACAGCAGCGGAGACTGGCCTGGCCTGCTGGCGCAGATTCAGCCCGACAATATGACCCGCCTGTGGGTCACACCGGATGCTGATTGTCCCGTTAACCTCGCTCAGGGGTTTACGCTGAAATCAGGCCCGATTAACTGGCCTGCCATACCGTCGGCGCCATGGCCGGAGATGGGCTTTCATCAGCCCGGAGGCGAGCTGCCTCGGCCAGCCCTCCCCACTGCCGCAGTAACGGCATTACAGGCTTTGCCGGCCACGGGTGAGGCGACCCTGCTGTTAAGCCCGGCTCCCGGACAGCGACTGAAAGAGCGCAACGCGGCGCTAATTAAAGCCGCTCTGCAGCCCCTGATCGCAGAATGCCAGCACCGCGGCGGCGAGCTGCACTTTTCACAACAGCAGGGGATCTGGTTGCTCCAGCTCAGCGGTAGCAGGCAAATACTGTTGTGCAGTCTGGATAACATACTGACTTCCCTGAGCGCTCTCACTGCGGCAGCGATCGCTCAGGGTGAACGGCTTTACCGGCAAACCCAGCAGGCGCTCTTTGACGATATCGCGATCCGCAGCCTGCTGAACCGGCTGCCTTCACTCCTGCAATCCTCAGTGGCTGATGTACCTGCAACAGACTCCACCTCAGCTCAGGACCGGATAAACCAGGCAAACTCGCAACCAGCCCACGATGTGCTGAGCGGCACCGTATGGCAGGCGGCACTTTATGGTGGGGACGACTCCCTTCACCAGGCTCTGGCCCGCCTGATGTCACGTTTTCCCGCAACGTTGCAGCACGGCGCGCTGAACCCCGCTTTCGTCCAGCCGGGCCTGAAGGAATACACCGTTGCCACGCACAGCAGCGATGCGGCAGTCATGGTGTTCTGCCCGCTGCCAGAAGTGAATTTGTCAGCACTGGCCACCTGGCAGGTGCTGGCCGCCCTGTTTGAACCCCACTTCTTTCAGCAGCTGCGGGTGGAGAAAAATATCGGCTATGTGGTCAGCTGCCGCTTTCACCGTACTGCCGGTCAGGCTGGACTACTGTTTGCCCTGCAATCTCCGACTCTGCAGACAGCAGAACTTTTCCGGCATATCGACTCTTTTATCCACTCAATGGCAGAAGTTATTGCTACTTTACCCCCAACAGAGCTGCAGGAAAAAATCCTCTCGCTGCAGACTACCTGCTCCGTGCCGGCAGCAAACAGCCCGGCGCAGTGTGTGCAACACTGGCTCTACCAGCAGCTGAATTTACCGCCGTTAACCCGGGAAATTTATCGTCAGGTCAGGCCTGAACATCTTCATCAGGCGCAGCGCTATTTAAGCGAAAATCCGCATCGCTGTTGGCATCTGAAAAATGCTGCAGATTCTCACGGCCCCGATTCTGATTAAGAACACTCCGCTCTGGCATTGCCATGTTGCGTTGCGGACGCTAAAAAATACCCGTGAATAATGTTATTAATCGCAGGACAGGAAAAAATTATCACCTGTCTGTTAACCTGATTTGATTATTCCCGTGGTTAACAATACAAGAAGCCAGTGACCTGAAAAATATATTCCTTTAATGCCCTGAAAACCCCTCAAATAAGAACAGGCTGATTGCAGAATAATATTCTGTTTTCATTTGTGTGAGTGACATCACGTTTTTATCCTGCTATAGCTATAGTCAGTCTGAAATACATGAGAGCAATACCAACAGACGTTCTGTCACATCAATCCTCGCTACCCTACTGATTTTTAAAACCTTATTAAGCAAGGATAATTATGACAGCATTAAAAAAAGACCCCGATAATTATCAGGCCCCGCGCCTGACAGCAGCCGCTGATAATGAAAAGACTTCCGCGAGTTCGCCCGGCGAAATTACCCCATTTCTGAGCGCAGAGGCCTTTTTATTAACAGCAACGATGATCGCCGCCATTGCCGGTTTTCTCTATGGTTATGACACCGGAATTATTTCCGGCGCTCTGCTGCAAATAAGCCATGATTTTTCCCTGTCTCCTCATGCTCAGGAGCTGGTAACCAGTGCCATTCTGGTGGGTGCCGTCATTGGCGCGCTGACCTGCGGTAAACTCTCCGGCGTGCTCGGTCGTCGCTACACGGTGATGATCGTAGCGGGAATTTTCGCCGCAGGTGTTATCGCTTCTGGTCTCTCTCCCAGCGCGGTCTGGCTGGGTGTTGCCCGTCTGGTGCTGGGCTTTGCCGTCGGCGGAGCCTCTCAGATCGTTCCGGTGTATATCGCTGAACTGGCCCCGGCTGACAAGCGGGGTCGTCTGGTAACGTTCTTCAATATCTCCATCGGTATCGGCATCCTGACCGCCGCGCTGGTCGGCACCTTTATGCAGGATATCTGGTCCTGGCGGATGATGTTTTCCGTTGCGGCTGTTCCGGCGGTGATCCTGCTGCTGGGGATGATCCGTCTGCCGGAAAGCCCGCGCTGGCTGGTCAGTAAAAAGCGCCTGAAAGAAGCCCACATCGCGCTGGACACGGTGCGTGAAACCGAGCGTGAAGTCCGCAAAGAGATCCGTGCCATCCAGCAAGTTCACGACAAGGTCGAACGCAAATCGCGTGGCGGCTGGAAAGATCTGAAGCAGCCGTGGCTGCGTCCGGCGCTGTTGACAGGACTGGGGATTGCCGCGTTTACCCAGCTCTCCGGCATCGAGATGATGATTTACTACACGCCTACGCTGCTGACCAATGCCGGTTTCAGTCGTGATGCAGCACTGCACTCCGCGCTGGGTATTGCGGCCATCTATCTGGTGCTGACGGTGATCGGCAAGCTGGTTGTCGACCATGTGGGCCGACGCACGCTAACGCTGTGGATGATGCCAGGGGCGATCATCAGCCTGATCCTGTTGGGCGCAGTGTTCCGCATGGCGGGTGGCGTCAGCCATCACAGCTATCTGATCGTTGCCTGCCTGTTCGGCTTTATGGTCTTTAACTCTGGGGGGATTCAGGTGATTGGCTGGCTGATTGGCTCGGAGGTCTACCCGCTGGGGATCCGGGAAAAAGCCAGCAGCCTGCATGCAGCGATGCTGTGGGGCTCGAATCTGTTCCTCACCGCCACGGCGCTCTCCACGGTTAACCTGCTGGGTATCGGCGGCGCGATGTGGTTCTACGCCCTGCTTAATCTGCTCGGTTTCCTGTTTATCTACTTTATGATGCCGGAAACCAAAGGCCGCTCGCTGGAAGAGATTGAAACCTCCCTGAAAGAAGGCAATTTTTATCCACACAGTGAACAGCTGCGCAAGCAGGTTTCCCGGTAGTCATTTCTCCGCCCCGGCATCCGTCCGGGGCGGACTTTTTAAAGTTCCCCCCACTCTGTACCGATAATCGTCTTACCGGTCCCCCTTACACAGAGTCCCTGCCATGATTAAAAATATTAAGGTCGTCACCAGCATTGTGGTAATGCTGATTATTTTTAGTGGGTTGCTGCTGATTTGCAGCGGCCTCTCCTTTAATGCCATCAACCAGGACAAAAACAACTTTATCCATGCCAGCATGCTGACCCGTCAACAGGGACAGATGAGCGACGCCCTGCAGACGCTGTTGAAAACCCGGATCACCATCAACCGCGTGGCGATCCGTATCCTGAAAAAGCAGACCGATGAGGCCTCTCAGGCGGCGATTACGAAACTGCTGGCTTCCGCTGCTGCCTCGCTTGACGTTTCGGCACAGCATTATTCTCTGTATAAAAATGCCCCGGCGGTTTCCGGGCAAAGCCCCGAGCTGGCTGCCACTCTGGCCAGCAATTATCAGCAGATGTTTGATACGATGAAAATGTCGATCCAGTACCTTGGGGCGAACAATTACGAAGCCTACGGTAATCTGGATGCCCAGAAAGCGCAGGACGGTCTGGAAGCCAGCTTTAACCAGTGGCGTGAGCAGAACGTCGGGCTGCA
This sequence comes from Erwinia amylovora, assembly GCA_050311775.1. Classification (GTDB taxonomy): domain Bacteria; phylum Pseudomonadota; class Gammaproteobacteria; order Enterobacterales; family Enterobacteriaceae; genus Erwinia; species Erwinia amylovora_A. The sequence goes on from JBNONK010000004.1 coordinate 374,020, forward strand.
GACCATCGGGATGAGTGAGAACCAGCAGGGTTATACACATATGGTCTGGACCCTGGGGGGGATAGTGATCGTGCTGATGCTGCTGGTTGCCGCGGTCTGGGCGGTGATCAAGGGCGTGCTGCTAACCCCACTTAAGCAGGTGATGGCCCATATCCAGGGCATCGCGGCAGGCGATCTCTCGTCCACGCTGGCGGTGGAAGGCCGCAGCGAAATGGCTCTGCTCGCCAGCAGCCTTAATGCAATGCAACAGGCTTTGATTGTCACCGTCAGTCACGTGCGCGACAGCTCAAATTCGATCTATACCGGTGCCAGTGAAATCTCCATGGGCAACAACGATCTCTCCGCCCGTACCGAACAGCAGGCCGCCTCCCTGGAGCAGACCGCAGCCAGCATGGAAGAGCTGACCGCAACGGTTAAGCAGAACGCCGAAAACGCCCGCCAGGCTTCCCAGCTGGCGAAGAACGCGTCTGAAACTGCCGGTAAAGGCGGTCGGGTGGTGGAGGGTGTGGTCAAAACCATGAGTGAGATTGCCGACAGTTCGCAGAAAATCGCCGACATCACCAGCGTGATTGACGGCATCGCCTTCCAGACCAACATTCTGGCGCTGAACGCCGCCGTTGAAGCTGCCCGTGCCGGTGAACAGGGTCGCGGATTTGCCGTGGTTGCAGGTGAAGTGCGCAATCTGGCCCAGCGTAGCGCGCAGGCAGCGAAAGAGATCAAAACGCTGATTGAAGCCTCGGTCAGCCGCGTTAATGCCGGTTCTCAGCAGGTCACCACCGCCGGGGATACCATGAACGATATTGTCGACGCCGTGGTCCGCGTGACCGATATCATGAGTGAGATTTCTTCCGCCTCGGATGAGCAAAGTCGCGGTATCGACCAGATTGGTCAGGCCGTGACCGAAATGGATCGCGTTACCCAGCAGAATGCCTCGCTGGTACAGGAGTCAGCAGCCGCTTCCGCGTCGCTGGAGGAGCAGGCCAGCCGGCTGTCTCAGGCCGTGGCGGTATTCAAAATTGGCACCCAACGCGCCGCACCTGCCGTGATCAACGTGTTGAAAACACCTCAGAAGCTGCTCAGCACGCCGCGCAAAGCCGCAGTGGCAGTGACGGATGAAGGCAACTGGGAAACGTTCTGAGGTGATGCCGCCCTGCTGCTGCAGGGCGGATGATTATCCGGGAGCCTGCGTTCCGCCGATCGCAGGCAACACTTCCCGCATCTGATCCAAAAATTTACGCAGCCTGGCAGGATAAAAACGTGCGTAAGGGTAGACCAGATACATCGGCAGCGGCGCCGCGTGCCACTCCGGAAAGAGATGCAGTAGCTGGCCTGCAGCGATATCATCCTTCACCACCCATGATGACGCAATTCCCACTCCCAGCCCCGCCAGCACGCTATTTCGCAGCGCATAAAGACTGTCGGTAAATAATCTCGGGCGGATGTCGATCTGCCGCGTCTCCCCTGCGGCACTGCTCAGCCACACCTGTTGGCGATAAAAGGTGCTTAATGCCACCCATGGCAGGTCTGACAATTCAACAGGGTTATCCGGAACATTTCGCCCGGCAAACAGCTCTGGCGCAGCCACCACAATACGTGGGACTTCCGCCACCAGTAACGCCACCACGGAGGGATCGGTTATCGCCCCAACATGCACGGCACAGTCAATTCCCTCGGCAATAAAATCCGGTTGCCGGTCACTGAGCATCCAGTCGACCGTCATCTTCGGATAGCGCCGCAGATACTCCTGCAGCGGCGCGATCATCTGATCCTGACCAAACGCATGCGGTGCCAGTACCCGCAGAACGCCTCTGGGCTCTTCAGTGGCGCCACGCAGATCGTCTTCAATACCGCGCCAGCTTTCAATCAGCGCCTGCGCATGGGCAAAACAGCGCTCGCCATCTTCGGTCAGCTTCATCACATGAGTCGTGCGCTGTACCAGTTTCAGGCCAAGCAGCCGCTCCAGCGACTGTAAACGGCGACTGATGGTGGGCTGGGTGGTATTCAGGCGAGCGGCAGCGGCAGACAAACTGCCTGCTTCCACAATGCGGATAAAAGTTTGCATCAATTCTATACGGTCGATGCCTGACAATTGCGGATCTTTCATACGTTAAGCGTATAACAGTTCTACCGCGCAGGCGACTACCGCTTTCCGGCTGTAGCGGTAAAAATGTGATCATCTTCTCATTCGAACCCAGAGAACCGCCTCATGACACAGGCAGCCGAACGGCCTGTTAAGGGTAGTACCGTCCTGATGCTCGCCACCGGAGCGGGTTTCAGCGTGGCTTCAATTTATTACAGCCAGCCCATGTTGGGCATTCTGGTTAACGAGCTGCATACCGGCGTGACCACCGTGGGCCTGGTTCCCACTCTTACGCAAATGGGTTACGCGCTGGGGATCCTGCTGCTCGCCCCGCTGGGTGACCGCCATGACCGGCGTCAGATAATTTCGCTGAAAGGGGGGTTGTTGACACTGGCATTGCTGCTCAGCGCTTTCAGCGGCGGCACAGGTATGCTGCTGGTTGCCAGCCTTGCGGTGGGAATTGCAGCGACCATGGCGCAGGATATCGTTCCAGCCTCCGCAATGCTTTCTCCCGCCGCGCAACGTGGCAAAACCGTTGGAACAGTGATGACCGGGCTGCTGCTGGGCATCCTGCTTTCCCGCGTGCTGAGTGGCTTTGTGGCGGAATATTTCGGCTGGCGCGCGATGTTTGGCGCTGCCGCAGCAATGGTGGCGGCGATCACATTGATCCTCTGGCGCAGGCTGCCTTCCATCCCACCGGCGACCGACATGAGCTACCCGGCGCTGCTGGCCTCGATGCGCCATCTGTGGAGCGATTATGCTCCTTTGCGCCGGGCGACGCTGGCGCAGGGGCTGCTGTCAGTGGGTTTCAGCGCCTTCTGGTCAACGCTGGCGGTCATGCTGCATGACACTTATCAGTTGGGCAGTGCAACCGCCGGAACCTTCGGCCTGGCCGGGGCAGCAGGTGCGCTGGCTGCACCGCTGGCAGGCACACTGGCCGACCGTCGCGGCCCGGAACGGGTCACCCGTATTGGCACCACTTTAGCCACCGTATCGTTTGCGCTGATGTTCCTGCTGCCGCTGCTTCCTGTGCCTTACCAGCTGACTGTGATCGTCATCTCCGCCATTGGCTTTGATTTTGGCGTGCAGTCGACTCTGGTGTCTCACCAGTCGATCATTTTCAGCCTTGAGCCTGCAGCCCGCAGCCGGCTGAATGCGCTGATGTTCACCGGGGTGTTTATCGGCATGGCACTCGGCTCCGCGCTGGGCAGCGCCATCCTCGAACACGCAGGCTGGCAGGGCGTGGTGATCCTGCTGACAGTAAGCGGATTTGGCAGCATGATGGTACGCATGACGGTGAAAATGCCGTCAGCAGCAGGCCGCCAGCGCTCTGCTGAGTAACGCGACAGGCCGGACGCTAGCTTTTCTTCTGATAGCGTGTCGGCCAGATATCTTCCGGTTTTTCATCCAGCGCCTCCGCTATCAGCTTCTCGCCTTTGGGCCACGGACGACGCAGCGCATTAGCCAGAGTGGACGATGCCAGTCCGCAATCGCGTGACAACGCAGACAAATTGGTCCCTTTTTTTCGCAGCCCCGCAATTATATCTGCGGGATGCCAGTCCTTTGCACTCATAATTCATCTCAGTAGTGGTCTAAAAAAGATCCTGATTGTGGACTATGAGTCACTATTATTCCACGACACTTTTTAAATGTGACTGATAGTCCGTGGACTAATAGACCGCAAAACGCAATGCTGAGCGCATGAAAAAAATGCATACCACAAAAATCCTTTTTGGAAAAAGGGTGAAACTTCTCAGGCTGCAGGCGGGTTTGTCGCAGGAAGCATTTGCACATAAATGTGGACTGGATCGCACCTATGTCAGTGGAATTGAACGAGGTTTACGTAATCCGACCCTGGAGGTGATCGCCATTCTGGCCAACGGATTAGATATCGAAATTAAAAACCTGATTGAATTTTAAATCGCTCCCGATATAAAAACAAATCTAAAAAATCCAATAAACTCCAAAACAAGCGAACAATAAATCCTGAATAAAAATGAAATGACTTCCCGTTATCCAATCCCGGAATGCCTTATCGTAACAGCAATTTTAAAAATGTCTGAGACCCTTCAAAAGTGCCTGTTATTCATTCCCGGCCCCACTCGTTTAATGTCATCATCGGAAAAAATGAGCGGCATCGCTGCCGCTCTTTATGTGCCGGGCGTGCAGAAAATTATTTCATTGTGCGATAACCCCGATGTGGCAACAGGCGGCGCAGGCCTGATGCACACCCCGGTGCCGGCGGAAACCCCACCGCGACGGCCAATGAGCAGGCGCTGAGCCATGCCGCAGGAGATGTCCTGCGCCACGATGTGACCGAAGAGGGCGAGATCCTTCACTGGCATGGCGAACAACGGATGATTGCCGCCTCTCCTGCGCAATACGCCGCTGACCATTGGCGCTGTTCGCTCGGGGAGGATCAATTCGCTGGTCACCGATGTGAAAACGGCCCAGACCATTCTGGATCGCCTGATGGTGAAATAAACCTGCCCTCCCCTTTTTGGGGAAGAAAAAAACTCATCCCGCTGAAATTCTTTATTGTTGGTTATCAATCCCCCCGCCATTTACTAATAAGAATAGTTATCAAAACCATTTAAAAAATGGAATGGTTTATATTACAGGGAGAATAATTATCACTTATCTTTCATCATGTTAAGTCAGTAAAATTATGCATAAAAAAGCAGGTAAACGGCTTTTATTTCTGCAACAGCCGTGCATAATACGCACAACTATTATTTATAATTTCCTGCTTAATTATGGAGCCGCTATGCTGACCACCGACATGACCGCGAAGCTTAACGATCAGTTAAATCTCGAATTCTTCTCCGCCAACCTCTATTTACAGATGAGCGCCTGGTGTGCCGATAAAGGTTTTGAAGGCGCAGCTGCCTTCCTGCGTGAGCACTCTGTGGAAGAGATGCAGCACATGCAGCGCCTGTTCAACTATCTGAGCGACACGGGTGCCATGCCGGTTCTGGGCACCATCGCAGCGCCGCCGGTAACTTTTAACTCGCTGAACGAAGTACTGCAGCAGGCTTATGAGCACGAGCAGCTGATCACCGCCAAAATCAACGAGCTGGTACACGCCGCGATGACCACTCAGGACTACTCCACCTTTAACTTCCTGCAGTGGTATGTGGCTGAGCAGCATGAAGAAGAGAAGCTGTTTAAATCGGTGCTGGATAAACTGGCTCTGGTGGGTTCCAGCGGCGAAGCGTTGTTCTTTGTGGATAAGGATCTGATGAAGATGAGCTCCACCACCAATCCACAGGCTTAACCAGCAGGGGCGAATCGCTTCGCCCCTTGTTTTCAACCCGGCAATGACAGCCGGTAAAACTTGCTGTCAACTTTCATCAACGGAAATGCCTCAGGCAGCGCGTGCGGCTGCACTTCCTTAAAGCCGTTTTTTTCATAGAAGCGATGCGCCGCCAGAAATTTACTGGTGGTACCCAGAAAAATATCGCTGAGTTTCTGCTGACGGGCATGGTCCAGCAGCGTATTCAGCAAGGCATTCGCCACGCCTTTATCCCTGCCCCGCCACGTTTCGGCCACAAACATTTTGCGCAGCGCCGCCTGATGGTTGCCGATATCTTTCAGGCCGATACACCCCACAACCTGCTCACCGGCCAGCGCCAGCCAGAAATCACCGCAGCCGGACTGGTAAAAGTTTTCGATATCGCTGAGATCCGGTTGCTGCTCCGCGCTGATTGCGATGCCAAACTCTGCGTTCTGGATCGGCAGGATCAACGCCACCACGCCCGCCTTAAAACGCGGCTGATAACGCACCAGTGAAACACAGTCTGCTGTCATAAGTTCCGCTCACGCTGTTCGGGGGCCAGTTAACCGCACTCCTGGTGGCATAAAAGGCCCCTTAAAATTCCCAAAGGTGTTCCCACTTTAGCAGCTAAAATGCGTTTCTTTAACCATCAGCAGCGCGCAGAATGCTGTCGCTGAGCGGAAATTTAACCCCGCGACAGTGCATACGAAACAGCCTGGCCAGGTGCGCGCCCATTGGCGTCAGCGTGGTGTCTTTGCGCTGAATCAGATAGAAGGTCGCCCTGGGCATTTTTTCTTTAATGTTCAGCGGCATCAGCTGGTTGCCGAGAATGGGATCGGAAATCACATCCAGCGACAGCACGCTGACGAAATCACTCTGCGCCACCAGGCTGGTACAGGCCATAAACGTTTCGCAGGTGACGCTGATTGCCGGGGCCATCCCCATATCGGTAAACAACTCGTGCAGCAGGCGGTAGTAACTGCCTTTTGGCGTCGGCATGGTCCAGTCGCAGTGCAACAGCTCCGTCAGCGAAGTGGCGTGCTCCAGTGGATGCCCCTTGCGGACCACCACGCGGTACTCACGTTCCATCAGTTTTTCATAGCTCAGCTCGTTATCCAGATGGCTCTGATAATAGGTGTTGATGGTGAAATCCAGCTCGCCCTGACGCAATTCGGGGATCATCGACACCAGTTGCCCTTCCACAATCCGCACCTTCACGTTGGGAAACTGGCGATGAAACTGAGTTATCACCTGAGGCATCACCGTGCGGGCGATACTGCCGCCAACCCCAATATTAACCGACCCACCCGCATGCCCTAAACGCTGCTGAATATCCTCCTGCGCCACCCGCAGTTCCTCCAGGATCAGGCTGGCATGCTGAAAGAAAGTGTCGCCCATTTTCGTCAGCTCAACCCCCTGCCGGCGGCGCACAAACAGCCGCACGCCAAGCACTTCCTCCAGTTCCTGGATCGATTTGGTCAGCGCAGGCTGCGACAGACTGGCGGCGCGACTGGCGGCGCGAATGCTTCCCTGGCGGGCAATATCCACAAAGGCTCTGAGCTGATGAAGCTTAATAGCGGCAGGCATATATCTCCGGTCATGGTGATAACTTTTATTTATCAATGTAAAGATATTGTCATCTTCTGCCCCCTGGCACCAGTGTGTACAGTCGAAAAAACACCCAATTTTTAGCCGAACATCTGCGAGGAAGAGAGAATGGATCAAGCTGTTGCTGACTATGTGAAAGAGATTTCACCCCGCCTGCAAACCTGGCGACGCGACCTGCATAAATTTGCCGAGTCCGGCTGGCTGGAATTTCGCACTGCCACGCTGGTGGCCGAAGAGCTGCAACGGCTGGGCTATTCACTGCAGCTGGGTAAAGAGGTGATTGCTGCCGAAGCGCGGATGGGGCTGCCCTCTGCTGAGGTGCTGGAGCAGCAGGAACGGCGGGCGCTTGAGCAGGGAGCGCTGCCGCAGTGGCTGCCGCACTTCTCCGGCGGTTTTTGCGGCATTGTCGCCACGCTGGCAACAGGCCGTCCGGGGCCGGTAATGGGCTTTCGCGTAGATATGGATGCGCTGGAGGTGGTGGAGCTGCTGGCGCCGGAACACCGGCCCTTCGCTGAAGGCTTCGCCTCCTGCAATGAAGGGATGATGCACGCCTGCGGCCACGACGGCCACACCAGCATCGGAATTGGCCTGGCGCAGGTACTGAAGCAGTTTGAACCCCGTCTGTGCGGCACCCTCAAACTGATTTTCCAGCCTGCGGAAGAAGGTACCCGAGGCGCAAAATCGATGGTAGCGGCGGGCGTGCTGGACGATGTGGATTTCTTTACCGCAATCCATATCGGTACCGGCGTACCGGCTGGCGAGCTGGTGTGTGGCAGCGACAGCTTCCTCGCCACCACCAAGCTGGATGTCACCTTCCGCGGCGTGGCTTCCCATGCAGGAGCACGGCCAGAAGAAGGCAAGAATGCCCTGCTGGCCGCCGCTCAGGCAACGCTGGCTCTGCATACTCTGCCACAGCACAGCGCGGGCAGTTCACGCATTAACGTTGGCGTGCTGCAGGGGGGAACCGGGCGTAACGTGGTGGCCGACCGTGCAATGATAAAGCTGGAAACCCGTGGCGAGACTAACGAAATCAATGACTTTATTTATCACCAGGCGTTGCAGGTGCTGGCTGGCGCGGCGGCGATGTACGGTGTGCAGCATGAAGTGAAGCTGATGGGCGCGGCGCGCAGCAGTAAGCCGACTCAGCCCTGGGTCAACTATATCCACCAGCAGGCCAGTCAGATCCCCGAACTGACCTCGCTGATGGAGACCAAAGGCCAGGCAGCCGGTTCAGAAGACGCCACCTACATGATGGAACGGGTGAAAGAGCTGGGCGGACAGGCCTCCTACATCATCTTCGGCACCGAACTGAGCGCCGGGCACCACAATGAAAAATTCGACTTCAACGAGCAGGTGATGGCCGTGGCGGTAAAAACCCTCGCCGCGCTGGCCTTTAATATTCAGACCTTCAGGGGGGAATAATGACCCGCGATTTCAGTACCTTTGTCGCTCATTATATCGACGAGCATCAGCCCCACTTCACCGCTTTGAGTGATGCGATTTGGGACCATCCGGAAACCCGCTTCACCGAAACCTTTTCCGCCGGGCTGCTGGCAGACGCGCTGGAAGCCGAAGGATTCAGCGTGCAGCGCGGGGTGGGTAATATCGACACCGCTTTTATCGCCAGCTTTGGCAGTGGTCAGCCGGTGATCGCCCTGCTGGGGGAATATGATGCGTTGGCAGGCCTCAGCCAGAAAGCCGCCTGCGCCACACCGGATGCATTGGTTGAGAATGGCAACGGCCACGGCTGCGGCCATAATCTGCTGGGTACCGCCGCACTGGCCGGAGCTTTTGCCGTCAAAGCCTGGCTACAGCAGCAGGGGTTGCCCGGCACGGTTCGTTTTTATGGCTGCCCCGGAGAAGAAGGGGGTTCCGGTAAAACCTTTATGGTGCGTGAGGGACTGTTTGACGATATCGACGCGGCCCTGACCTGGCACCCGGAATCCTTCAGCGGCATGTTCAGCACCAGCACGCTGGCTAATATTCAGGCGGCCTTCCACTTTAAAGGCGTGGCCGCTCATGCCGCCAACTCCCCTCACCTGGGTCGCAGCGCGCTGGACGCGGTAACGCTGATGAACACCGGGGCTAACTTCCTGCGTGAACACATCGTTCAGGAAGCCCGTCTGCATTATGCGGTGACAAATACCGGCGGCAGTTCCCCCAATGTGGTGCAGGCCGATGCGGAGGTGCTCTATCTGATCCGCGCTCCGGAACTGGATCAGGCCCGGGATATTTATCAGCGGGTGATCAATATCGCCAGAGGAGCCGCGCTGATGACCGACACCACTCTGACCGTCCGTTTTGATAAAGCCTGCTCCAGTTACGTGCCGAACCGTGCGCTGGAAAAGGTGATGTATGGCTATCTTCAACATTACGGCGTGCCGGAATACAGTGCCAGTGAGCACCAGTTCGCCAGCGAAATCCGCCAGACACTGAGCCGGAATGACCTGCGTAACGCCCTGCTGAACATTGCCCGCACCGGCGGCCATGCAGGCAAAGTGTGGGTAGCGGCACTGGGCGACAAAGTGTTGATGGATGAAGTCGCCCCCTATGCCGGGGTGGACGAAGTGATGTACGGCTCCACCGATGTCGGTGATGTCAGCTGGGTGGCGCCGACCGCGCAGTGCTTCACACCCTGCTTCGCGCTGGGCACACCACTGCACACCTGGCAACTGGTCGCGCAGGGTCGTACCACCATCGCCCATAAAGGCATGTGTCTTGCAGGGAAAACCTTAGCGGCCACCGCGCTGGCCCTGCTGACCGATGCCAGCCTGATGCAGGCTGCTCGCAAAGAATTCCGTCAGGCGCGTGAACAACAACCTTATAGCTGTCCAATCCCGGCCGGTGTGAAGCCTTCACCGCTGGCCTGAATGCCCCCGCAACACCCGAGGCTGGGCCCGATCCCAGCCCGAAAATTATAAACAAAGCAAACACAACGACGACCAGAGGGTAAAACATGAGTGATGCAACCGCGGGGAAAAGTCCCGGAAAGATTTTTAGCTGGATCGAGCGGATCGGCAATAAAGTGCCGAATCCCTTTTTGCTGTTTGTCTATCTGATCGTGGTGCTGATGGTCGCTACGGCGGTTCTGTCGTGGTTAAACGTCCCGGTAAAAAACCCGGCGAATGGCGAGATGATTCACGTAAAAAACCTGCTCAGCGTCGCCGGGCTGCAATGGATCCTGCCCAATATCATCAAGAACTTCAGCAGCTTTGCGCCGCTGGGTTCGATTCTGGCGCTGATGATCGGTGCCGGGCTGGCGGAAAAAGTCGGCCTGCTGCAGGCGCTGATGCACAAAATGGCGTCGTTCGTCAGTGCCCGTTACGCCAGCTATATGGTGCTGTTTATCGCTTTTTTCAGCCATATTTCGTCGGATGCCGCACTGGTGGTAATGCCGCCACTGGGGGCACTGATGTTTATTGCCGTTGGCCGCCATCCGGTGGCCGGGCTACTGGCTGCCATCGCGGGCGTGGCTTCCGGCTTCACCGCTAACCTGCTGATCGTGACCACTGATGTGCTGCTTTCCGGTATCAGCAGCGAAGCGGCCAAAGCCGTCAGCGAGACGGTGCACGTCAGCGTGATTGACAACTGGTTCTTTATGGCCAGCTCGGTAATTGTGCTGACGGTGGCCGGCGGTCTGCTGACAGATAAGTTTGTCGAACCGCGCCTGCCTGCCTGGCAGGGCCACAAAAGCAATGAAACGCTGGAGAAGCTGACGCCGATCCAGAATCGTGGACTCCGGCTGAGCGGCGTGGCCGGGCTGATCTTTATCGCTGTGGTGGCGATGCTGGTGGTGCCGGAAGGTGCGCCGCTGCGTCAGCCGCAGACTGGTTCGATTATCCCTTCGCCGTTTATCCAGGGGATCGTGCCGCTGATTATTCTGTTCTTCTTTGTGGTGGCAATTACCTATGGCGTGGTGACAAAGCAGATCCAGCGTCCGGACGATATTCCCCAGCAGCTGATTGAGCCGATGAAAAGCATGGCCGGATTTATTGTGATGGTGTTTCCGCTGTCGCAGTTCGTGGCGTTTTTTAACTGGAGCAATATGGGGAAGTTTATGGCGGTGGGCCTGACTGACATCCTCGAAACGGCCGGGATGACCGGCGCTCCCGCGTTTATCGGCCTGATGTTCCTGTCAGCGTTTCTCTGCATGTTTATTGCCAGCGGTTCAGCGATCTGGTCGATTCTGGCTCCGATTTTTGTGCCAATGTTTATGCTGCTCGGCTTCCATCCGGCGTTCGCCCAGATGATTTTCCGTATCGCCGACTCTGCGGTGTTGCCACTGGCACCCATGTCGCCGTTCCTGCCGTTGTTCCTCGGCTTCCTGCAGCGTTACCGCAAAGATGCTCAGCTTGGCACCTACTACCTGCTGATTATCCCCTATCCGTTGGTGTTCTTCAGCGTGTGGATCCTGCTGCTGCTGGCGTGGTATGCCCTGGGATTGCCGATTGGGCCGGGGGTTTATCCGGGAATGCCACCCTACTGACGTTCTGGCGTGGGGACGTTTTCACAACGTACTGGCTGTCATAAAGTGCTGGCGCGGGCAGCACAGGTTGCTGCGTCCTCTGTGGCAGCTCGACTCGTGCCATCCCTGGCACGAGACGCTTGATTTCCAACCTCAACGATCCACGCCTTGCGTTTTATTGCCTGGACCATAAAGCAAAGAAAAATCCTTAGCTCCCGTGATGACCCGCACTGGCCGCCGCAGACAGGTCCAGACGCTGCCAGAAATTCTGCTCAGGCGTGTTGCCAGACAGCGGGTAACCATTGGCCAGCGCGGTTGACACCATCAGGTGACGGCGCTGGGCATCGCTCAGATGAGGCAATACGCTTTTCAACAGCACTTCCGCCCCTGCCGGGACAACCACCGGGACCTGCTTCACTTTTTCCTGCGGCAGGTTGTAGGTCATGGTATAGCGGTAGAAAGCGTTCATCTGCGGCGCCGTGTACGGGTCAGCCGCACCCTGTGGTTTGGCACAGACTTCCAGAGAAGTGCCGCACTCTTTTTCCAGTGCGGTACGCAGCTGCTGGCGGGCCTCGACGAACAGCTTACGGTAAGCTGGATCGTTCAGGTAATGGGCGACGTTACGCTGCGCCACTATCCGCGATCCGATCAGGTCAATCGGGTAGTGTACCCCCAGCACCATGCGCGAGTAGCCGTAACGGGCGGCGCGATCGACCAGCGGCACAAAGCGCTCTGGCAGCATCTCACCCAGCAGCAGAGCATCGGTATAGGCGGTGTTCGTGTGGCCACTGGGGTAAGAGCCTTCTGTGGCTTTATAAGGAACGTTATCCTTAACCACCGCCGTGTCCGGTACGAAATGGATGGTGTTGCCAGGGATCAGGAACGGGCGTGGGTTGTTGAACTCTTTCTTGGCCACGCTGGTGCTCACTTCACTGGCTTTAATCAGCGCAGCCGCTTTACCGATCTCTCCTTTGTTATAGGCATTCAGGAATGCCTGACCCAGTTTTGGCCCCAGCGCATCGGCAAGAAAGAACAGGTGGTTCTGCCCTTCCGCATCGATCAGCGCCTGACTGCGCTGGCCCTGACTGGCGTTCAGGTTAACGTCTTCCACCGTTTTCATGCTGGCGGCGAGGGTCGTTTTTGGCAATGACGGGAAAGAATTGAGCAGTTTGATGCCTGCCTGCTGGTTCTCTTTTTTACCGAAATCATAGTTACTCTCTTTCAGCCACTTTTTATCGGCCAGCGTTTTGCTTTGTTTGGTCTCTGCAATCTGGTCGCGAGTCAGCGTGCTGGCCTCCCCTTTCAGGGCGTTAATCAGGGACTGCTGAATCGCGGCATCAAACGCCACAAACTGCGCGTTATCGCTGGCAGGGGTAGTGGTCTCCACGATAGCGCGAATATGATCCAGTGAGAGAGTGACCGTTTTCGCCTGGGTCAGCTGGCTGACCAGCAGGGCGGCGGCCAGCAGTGTGTAACGAGTGCGCATTACCGTTCCTTATAAAATTGATGGTATTAAGTGACTGAAGCTATGCTGGAAGAGAAGTATGACAAAAATAAGACAACGCAGACTTTATTAGCAAATAGCGTCAGAACTGAATGTCAGAATTCCAGTTCAACATGGCTGAAGAACGCGCCGCCATCTCCTGCACCTCATACGGTGAGACAAAAGCTGCCACCACCTGACGGGCACGCGTGGCGCGGATCAGCTCAAGCTGGTGATCAAGGGGTGGATGAACGTTCCACGGGATCCAGCGCGCCTGCCCCGCTTCCAGCATTTTGCTGGCACGGGTTCCTGCCGCAACATGGCTGCTGAAAATAAAACGGAAGCCGGGTCGTGTACTGAGCTGAGCAGCCAGACCGCGATCGGCAATGGCATCGGCGGCAATAATTACCTGTCCCTGGGTGTAATGCGGCTGGTCGGGCTGATGGTGCAGCACTTCCAACAGCCTGAGCTGCAGTCTGGAGCTGAGGGATGTCGGCTCGTGCAACCGTTCAGCCACCTCTTTACGAATTTCCGGACAGAGCAGCACTTTGATCCCGCGAGCAAGCAGCTGTAGCGCCATTTCCGGCCCTCTGCCATTCACCGGGACAGGCAGTACTGCGCCGCCCTTAACCGCCTGCGCAATCTGCTCTATCTGCTGTTCCAGCCGCTCGTTGCGATCGCCGTAAGAGGCATCGGTAATCAACAGTTCCGCAGCCGGGGGCGGATCGAAAGAAAACAGAAGCGATTCACGGCTCCAGTCGCCCATATAGGTCAGGCCGCCGTTATCCGGCAGGTGTATCCACACCGAGCCCGGCGCATGACCACTACGACCACACAACAGATGCAGCGGTCCCACTTCCGTGTAACCTTTCAACGGCAGCACCCGCCGGTGGCTCTCGCCCACCCAGTGTTCAGGAATTTGCTGCCAGGTCTGCCGGGTGGCATAGACCGGCGGACTGCCGAGCTGCTGATGGCCGTTCAGCGAGCCCACGTGATCGCCGTGGGAGTGGGACAGGCAGATCGCATCAACCCGCCCTGTGGCACTCAGATCCGGACGGACGCCCGGGCCAGGACCTTCGCCCAAATCCAGCAGCAGCCGGTAGCCGTGGCTCTCCACCAAAAAAGCGGCCGGGAGTTTACCGCCCACGCCGCTGATAACCGTTACGCTTGCCATGGCAGAACCCCTTCAGGAAGACGCTTCGCCAGCGTTGTCGCCAGCAGCATAAACAGCAGCACCACACCAATCATCAGGCACCCCACCGCCGCTGCCAGCGTGGAGGAACCGCCTTCATCAAGAAACACCACCAGCGGCCCCAGCGTTTGCGTGCCGGAGGTGACCAGCAGGATCGAAACCTGGATTTCATTCAGCGCCGTCAGAAAGACCAGAATGGCTCCGGCCATCGCCGAAGGAGCCGCCAGCGGCAGCAGAATGTCGCGCATCCGCCGCAGCAACCCTGCACCGGCAAGCTGCGCCGCCTCGTCCAGCGACCGTTCAATCTGGGCAAAGCCTGCCAGCGTCGGACGCAGCACCAGCGCGAGGAAATTCGACAGATAGGCGGCGAGGATAATCCACACCGTGCCGTACAGGCTGACGTTAATCAGCGGCAGCGGCTTGAGGAAGAACAGCATGGCCGCGATGCCGGTGACAATGCCCGGCAGGGCGTAAGCCAGTTCGCCGGACAGATGCAATACCCTGACCAGCCGGGTGCGCTGCCAGGTCAGAAAGAAAGCCATAAACAGCGACATCAGCGTGAGGATCACCACCGCCAGCAGCGTCAGACCGAGGCTGGTAAAGAAGGCATTTCTTACCGCCGGGAAGTCGAATAACGCATTGCGGTAATTCGCCAGCGTCAGCGACTGCCCGTTCAACGCCTGACCAAATCCGGCGGTCAGCGAGGTGGCGATCAGCGCCGACAGGGGAAGTACCAGCGTTAATCCGGTCGCCACCCAGACAAAGATCTCCACCGGCAGACGCCAGCGTCCCAGCGGTTGGTGCAGGCGGCGCGGAGTGCCGGTCACCCTGACATCATGCCGCCGGCCCAGATAGCCACTCAGCAGCAGGCCGCCAACGGTGATTGCTGCGATCAGCAACGACAGCACCGCCATATCCGGCAGGGCTGAAGGCCCGGTGCTGTTGAGCTGTTGATAAACCAGAGTGATCAGCGTCGGCACTCTGCCAGGAATACCGAGCATCGCCTGAATACCAAAGTTCCCGGCCGCCGCCACGAAGGAGAGTGCGGCTCCGGCAAAAATAGCCGGGCGAGCCAGCGGCAGGATCACCGTCAGCAACACCCGCAGCGGAGAAGCGCCGGTGATGCGTGCTGCCTCAACCAGATCGGCAGGCAGACGACGAAATCCGGCGCGCACGGAAAGGAACACCAGCGGCGCATTATGCAGGCCCAATAGCAGGATAATCCCCGACGCGGAGTACAACGGTTGGTGACCGCCAGCGGCAAGAGGAATGCCCAGCTGATTCAGCACCATGGCGATCGGACCTGAGGGAGACAGCGCCTGCAGCCAGGCCAGCGCCGTCACCTGCGGCGGGATCATCAGCGGCAGAATAAAGGCGAACACCCAGGCCTGCTTTGCGCGGAGAGAAGTCAGCGCCACCAGCCAGGCGGCCAGCGTCCCCAGCACCACCGCGACGGCTGTAGCAGCAAAGGCAATCCACAGCGTGTTGCCCGCTGCCCGCATCACGCGCGGAGTTGACACCAGATGCAACAGCCGGTCCAGATCCGGTACACCGTCCGGTGCAATCGCCGTCCACACCAGGCGACTCAGCGGCGCAATCGACAGCAGGCTGATCAGCAGCGTCAGCAGCCAGAGCACACCCCGTTCACTGCCCGGCCAGCGCAGCATTCCGATCGGTGGTTTGCGTGCGATCTCATGCAGGACGCTCATCCTTTTATCCGCCAAACATTTCGGTGAATTTCTCACGCACCTGTTTGTCATCCGCTACCGCTTTATCCGCGTCCAGCGTCAGCAGCTTAATGCTGTCGATCGGCGGGAAGCCTGATGGCGCGGCCACACGTTTATCGATCGGGCGGTCACCCTGTTCAGCCACCAGCTGCTGGCCTTTCTCCGACAGCATAAAGTCGACGAAAGCTTTTGCCGCAGGCACGTTATGTGCGCCAGAGAGGATCGCCACGGGTTCGGTGACAAAGGAAACGCCCTCTTTCGGATAGATCAGATCGATTGGCGAACCCTGCTTTTTCGCGCGAATGATATCAGCATCAGTGATCGCGCCATATTTCGCCAGGCCGCTGGCAACCGCTTTCAGCGCCGGGCCGTTGCCACCTTCCGGCGTCACGCCGTTGGCCGCCAGTTTCTGGTAGAAGTTCCAGCCGATATCTGGCGTATTGATCACCGTATGCAGGTGACAGAGTGCGGCACCGGAATAGAGCGGGCCTGGCATCACCACCTGGCCTTTATTGCTGGCCAGGGTCAGCGCCATCCAGCTGTCAACCGGGCTGGCGTTTTTGGTATTGTAGCCAATCACCGTTGAGATGATTTTGGGCCCAAACCAGGTTTTGTCTTTGTCATAAAACCTGGCGCTGATGTTGCTGACCGGCGCGTCCGGATAAGGCATCAGTTTACCCTGCTTTTTCAGCGCGCCGAGATTGATGGCATCGGCCACCAGCAGCACATCGGCTTTCATCTGGCCGCCGATCATTTCGGTGCGCAGCACGTTCATCAGCTGTGAGGTGCCATTACGCGTCCACTCCACCTCAACCCCGGGGTTCGCCGCTTTGAACGCATCAATGGTTTTCTGGGCGATTTCCGGAGCCTGAGAGGTATAAACCACCAGCTTGCCGTCGGCGGCATCAGCCAGTGACGCAGCCAGTGAACAGGTGGCAATCAGCAGTACGGCCAGCGTTTTCTTTGGTGTGTGCATGTCCCTGAAGTCCTTAAAAATGCCATTAATCATGGGGAATAACCCAACCGTCACTGACCGTCAGCAGCAGGCGGCTGTCTGGTTGCAGAGGGCTGGCGTCGCTCAGGTGGAAACTCAAAACGATGCTGCTGTCAGCCTCAGCGACCACCTCCAGCTGGCTGTAGCCACCGCGATAAATAATACGTCGCACGGTCACCTCAAAAGCCGCTTCCCCTGGTTCTGCCAGGCGTAAACCGGCTGCATGCAGGCAGGCTTTGCCCTCAGGCCTGACGGTTTGTGCAGGGCTGGCACGCAGCAGAAAACGGGCGCCGAGCAACATTGCCCAGGCGTGCCCCTGCCGATCAGGTTCGATATCCTGCAGCGGCACCACGCGGCCATCGTCGATAAACCGGGCGACCATTTCACTGGCCGGTTCCCGGTAGAGCGTCTGCGGCGTGGCAAACTGCATCACCTTTCCGGCATCCATCACCACCACGCGATCGGCGATCGCCATCGCTTCCTGCTGGTCATGGGTGATGTAGAGTAGCGTTGCACCGGAGTGACGATGAAAGTGGACAAACTCTTCCTCCATGGCGGCACGCAGGTGCACATCAAGATTTGCCAGCGGCTCATCAAGCAGCACCACCTGCGGGCGGGCCACCAGGCAACGGGCCAGAGCCACGCGCTGCCGCTGGCCGCCTGACAGTTCAGCCGGATTGCGTTGGTCAAAACCGCCAAGGCCCACCATATCCAGTGCGGTATGGGTACGCAGGTGACGTTCTTCACGCGACACGCCGCTGACTTTCATGCTGTATTCCACGTTCTGGGCCACGGTCATATGCGGCCAGAGAGCATAGCTTTGAAAGACAATGCTGAGTTCGCGTTTTTCCGGGGGAAGGTGGTATTCGGCGGACGAACAGAGCCGGTCGCCCAGCGTGATCGATCCGCTGTCGACGGTTTCAAAGCCCGCCAGCGTGCGTAGTAGTGTGGTTTTGCCACAGCCGGAAGGACCAAGCACGGCAATAAACTCCCCACGTTGAATTTCCAGCGTGACGTTATCCAGCACGGTTTGCGCGCCAAACTTTTTTATCAGGCGATCAATCAGGATTGCGGACATAGCCTGTGTATTCTCCCGTCTGTGCGGTTAGTCACAGTGACGGCTAAGACCCTACCCTGTGGAGATGACAGGCAGGTGACAGGCGGAGCTGAAAAAACCAATTACCGCCTCCCTGCGGTAACTGCTGACCAGGGCGCTCAGGGGCGCCCTGCAGCGTCATCTGAATGACAGACTTAACTCACGATCGGCTTTTTAGTCTTGTCGAGCGCGTGCATAAACGTCTCGTCGAGATGCAGGTGCTGGCGTACCAGCTCCGGCGGCGTGGAGGCCAGCCATTGATTGAGGGAGATATCGGCGTAATAGCTGCTTTTGAACAGTTCAAGAAAGCGCAGCGGCTTATCACCGGTGTTTTCCACGTAATGCCCCATCGCAAACGGCACGTAACCCACGTCTCCGGCACGGAAATCAAAGGTTCTTGCCTGCCCCGAAGAGGCAAACACCCCCATCCGGCCTTCGCCTTCCAGATAGTATTGCCACTCATCGGTATTGGGATGCCAGTGCAGCTCACGCATCGCGCCAGGCTGCAACTCCACCAGCGCAGCGGCGATAGTTTTCGACACGTTGAAAGTCGATGAATCGGTAATGCGTACCGTGCCACCTTTCAGGGTAATCGGCTTTTGCGCCAGCATCCGGTGGCTGAAGGCGACGGAAGAACGTGTCGCGCCAGCGATAGCATCGTCGCTCAGTGCACCTGGCGCATTGGCGGCAAAAATATACTCATCGGCCGGGGATGGCAGCTGGCGGAAAGTCTCTGCTGGCACGCCGAAGTTTTTCGCCAGCACGTCCGGTGGCACATGCTTAAACCAGTCGCTCAGCAGGAAGGTGCTGTCCTCATCAAAACCACCGCTGTCAAAGGCCAGCAGGAATTCGCAGCCGTCCGGCCCCAGTCCCTGAATCGAGTGCGGCACGCCGGACGGGAAGTACCACAGATCGCCCACGCCCACGTCATCAACAAACCAGTTTCCCTCCACGTCCAGCGCGGTAATGCGCGCCTTGCCGTACAGCATATAGGCCCACTCGCCCTCTTTGTGCCAGTGCAGCTCGCGGATACCGCCGGTGTTCAGACGCATATTTACGCCAGCAATGCTTTTCGATACGCCCAGCTCACGCTCGGTAATCTGCCGCGTCCAGCCGCCAGAGCCTTTGCGTACGTGGGAGTCGCTGTAAGAGAAACGCAGATTTGGCAGGGTGCCGCTGTCAGTAGAAGGAGGATTAACGATATCCGGGTTTTCGCCCTGCCGTACCGGATCGTTCGGGCCGGGATCGCTGCCGCCCATTTTGCCCGTCCAGGGTTGAGTCACCACCGTCTGGTCATGCGCGTGAACCTTGCCAGCCGCCAGCGCGACCGTCCCACCGGCAGCAAACGCCATAAAGCTGCGACGCGTTATTGGATTCATATTGAGCTTCCTTGTGTTGGGTTTTCAGAAAAAGCACCACCATAATCTCGCATTGCTACATAAGAATAACTACACAATCAAGGTTCACCACGCTCAACCCCAATAAGACCATGACTGAAATGTAAGAAAAAAACCATCATAAACCTTTATCATTACTTCAGATAAATTTATAAAAACCTGCACAGTTTCCCTGGTAACCCTGTGGAGAAGAGGCATACTGGCTGTTTTGCAGAAGCAAACGTCACTCCTGTCGCCTCGCCATCAAATTCTTTTATCAACCTGACCTTAACGAATAACATATATGCTTACAGCTCAGGCTTTTCCGCTGTCGTTTAGCCTCAATCCCTTAACCCGGCGTTGCGGAAGCAGGTAAAATTCCTTTTTTCGCCAGTATCCACACAGGTCAGACTGATGAAGTTCGATTTGGACATAACTTTCCGCAAACTGCATATCTTTATGGCTTTTATGCAGCGGGGTAACATCGCCCGCACTGCCGAAGCGCTGGGGATCAGTACCGTCAGCGTCCACCGCGCACTGCATACCCTTGAGGAAAATGTCCGCTGCCCGTTGTTTATCCATCAGGGGCGAAATCTGGTGCCGCTGCCAGCCGCACATACCCTGTGTGAATACAGTCAGGAAGCGATGGACGTGATGTCCCGCGGGATTGAAGAGACAAGGAAAACGGCGGGCATCGGCCAGGGACGCATCCGGCTGGGCACACTCTACTCACTGACGTTGCGCACCGTGCCACAACTGATTATGGGAATGAAGCTGCGTCGTCCGGATCTGGAACTGGAGCTGACGATGGGCTCAAACCAGACGCTGCTGGGCAAGCTGGAAGAGGGGTTTCTGGATGCGATCCTGATCTCGGTGAACCAGGGTGAAACAGACACGAGCCGCTATGAGGTATTACCCCTGTTTGAGGATGATATTTTTCTGGCAGCACCGGTCACCTGTGAACTGGATAAACACGCACTGGCCGACCTGCGCGACTTCCGTCAGCATAAATTTGTCTCGCTTGCCGAAGGGTTTGCCACCTATCACGGGTTTAAAGAGGCCTTTAACATTGCCGGATTTGAGCCGGACATTGTGATGCAGGTTAACGATATTTTCTCGCTGCTCAGCCTGGTGCAGGCGGGCGTGGGCCTGACGCTCATTCCGGGCAGGATGAAGGGCGTGTATGAGAATGCCGTTCAGTTGCTGAAGCTGGCACCGAAGTATCAGATGCGGCAGACGCTGGCGATTGTTTTTGAGCGCAACCGCGAGCACGATCCCAATCTGCTGGCGCTGGTGGCGGAAGGCAGAATGTACAGCCGTCAGCGGCTCATCGCTGACTCCGCAGACGGCTAGCCAGGGTCAGAGCCAGCTGGCTGCCGCCCTGCTCCAGTGACAGCACTTCCCCGGCGGTAAAAGCCTGCCGGGTCAGGCCCGTCAGTACCGATCCGGGCGGCATTTCTATCGCCAGCCGGACTTCCCGTTCGTTGGCCGCAACCATCGCCTCATGCCAGCGCACGGTGCGCGACATGTTGTAAGCCAGGTCATCCGCGATCTGCTCCGGCTGCCACAGCACCCTCCCGCTGCTGCCACTGAGCCAGGCGCAGCGAGGGCGCTTGAGCGTCACGCCGTTAAAAGCTTCGGCCAGTTTCGCCGCCGGTTCCGCAAGCAGCTCGCAATGTGAAGGGACGCTGACCGCCAGTCGGTGCGCCTTTTGCGCTCCGGCTTCCAGCGCTTTGTCCGCGACGGCTTTCATCGCGCCCTCACTGCCCGCAATCACCAGTTGCCGTTCAGCGTTGATATTGGCCAGCCAGCTGTCCTGACCCAGCAGCGGCTCAAGCTGGTTGAGCGACAGCCCGATAATCGCGGTCAGGCCGTAGCCCTGCGGGTAAGCCTGCTCCATCAGCTCACCGCGCAGTGCCACCAGCCGCAGCGCATCATCAAAGTCCAGCGCTCCGGCCACCACTGCCGCCGGATAAGCGCCAATCGACAGGCCGCTGGTCATATCCGGTTCAAGCCCCTGCACCTGCAATGCACGGGCATACGCCACCCCGGCAATCAGCAGGCAAAGCTGCACTGCCCGCGTGTGGCGCAATGCTTCAGGCGTGTCAAGCCGATCGGCGGCTTCTCCCAGCGCCTCGCTGGCCGTGCGCAGAATGGTTTCACCGTCCGGCAGATCCTGCAGCATGCCTGGACGCTGCGGTCCCTGACCGGGAAAAGTCAGTAAAATTTTCATGTTGGTTCCTGCCAGGGGGTGGCCGTCAGACGCGGCCCATGGTTGGTTTTTAACATTACCCGCCCGCCGCGCAGCCATTCCGCCAGCGCAAACGCACCATAAGGCGTCTCCACCTGCGTATCCGCCCGGCAGAGCAGGCACTGGCTCAGCTGTTGCCAGCGCGCCAGCTGATCCCCGGAAGCGGGCGTCTCACAGCGGATCAGCAGATCCAGATCGCTGTTGGCGTGCATCACCGGTACTTCCGTCGCCAGCGCATAGCCAACGCTGCCAGTGATGCCCCACGGCCAGGGCCAGGATTGCGCAGCCAGCTGAATCGCTGACTGCACCGGCGGCAGCGAAACGAAAGGCGAGCGCAGCAAAACTTCATGGCGACTCAGCGCCTCCGGGGCTGTGTGGCAGCGCACGGCGGAAGGATCCACCCACGCCGCCGCACGCTGGTCGCGTCGCAGCCCACGCACACCGACAGGAATGCGGCCGCCGGCATCGCTGTCACGCCGGACCACCAGCGGATAAGCCGATCGCCACTGGCTGGCTACCCACTCCGGCAGATCGCCCTGCAGATGGTCGGCGGAGGTCAGCCATAACAAATCGTGTGCGCGGAAAGCCTGTTGCATGTCACATCCCGGAAGTTAATGAAATGAATAGCGGCAGGGTAATGATACTCAGAACGGAAGTGATCAGTAAGGTCGCTTCGGCATCCGGTGACTGCACGCCAAAACGATTACCAAATACCACACCAAAGAAGCCAGCGGCCAGCGCAATCATCAGGATTGAAGTGATGGCCAGCGAGCCGTGCAGTCCCAGGGCCAGCACGATGCCCCAGGCGATAAACGGCTGGATCAGCAGCTTGGTGAGACTGGCAACAATGACCGCGCTGTTAATTTTCAGCTGGCGGGCAGACAGGATCAGACCGGTCAGGAACAGTGCAGCCGCGGTCGCCGCCAGACCCAGCGGCTTGATGGTCGACAGCAGCATCTCAGGCATGTGGATCCCCAGCGCCGACAGCACCACGCCCAGCAGGGGTCCCCAGACGATAGGTTTAGTCACCGAACGCCACATCAGTACCGGCAACATCGCCAGGCTGGATTTCTGCTCGCCGCCTGCGGCACGCGCTTTCTCACGCTCGAGGATCAGCAGACAAAACGGCGTCATGAGCACCGATCCACAGGCAATCGACACCGCAACGGAAAGCGAAGTCCCCGGGCCTTCACCCAGCACGCTGCCCAGGATCGGCAGACCCAGCGCAGCATAGTTAGGCAGCGACACGGTCAGCGTCAGCACAGCCGCATCCTGCGGCGATTTTTTGAAGACGTTGGTACAGATAAAATAGATGCCCGCATAGGCAATCCACATTGACAACACCAGTACCAGGATCAGCGGCGTCTGTTCGACAATGCCGGTCCAGGGGGTCTGGACGGTGGCAGAGAACAGCGCCGCCGGTAAAGCAAAATCCATCACAAAAATATTCAGCAAAGAGACGTTATGGTTATCAACCATTTTCGCTTTCCCGGCGTAGAAGCCGAGCAGCATAATCACGAAAATCGGGGCAAGAGCATGAACTATCACGTAAGTCATAAATTCCACCTGTCAAAAGTTAAAGGACAATCAGCACAGGCGCGATGGTTATTATTGTATTGAGGCTGGTATTGATGAGCACGCCGGAGCGTGCTCAATCAGTTGCCTGCAGGTCTGTCTTTTTTTAAAACGGGATTACCAGGCCGCGCGCATTTTCTCGCGAACCAGGGCAGAGCTTTTTCTGTTTTCCCCTTGCAGACGGTTTTTAAGGGACGGATCGCGTCGGGCAGTGCTGACGGCTTTCACCAGCGTCTGCTGCACGGTAGACAGGTCATCTGTGGTGGGCGCATCGGGATCGGCGATATTCAGCAGATCTTCCAGCAGGCCCAGCGAGCAATAGTTATCAATGTCGTAGGCCATCGGTGGAATGGTTTTTGCCAGCTGTTCCAGCGACTCGACGCTGCGCAGGGTGATACGGGCAGCGGCCTCTTTGCCCATCGCATGGATCATCACGCCTTTGTCGTTGAAAGCGATCAGCCGGTTGGCCTGATAGCCATGGGCCAGAAAAGCCCCGGACATCGCTTTACCCACGATCAGTCCGATCACCGGATGACCGGCCAGCCGGGCACTGGCATAAGCGCCTGCCGCACCGGCCAGCGCCTGATGAATGCCAAAGGCTTCTTCCCGGCGACCGTAGGCCTGGCTCGGCACATCGATAACCGCCACGATCGCTCGCTTGTGACTGTTGCCGGCATCTTCGGCGAGGGTTTCGTTGACCACTTTTGCCAGCGTCCACCCCTCAAGCAGGCCCACTTCCCCTTTTGCCGCACGGGGATAATGGTTATGGGCATCCGGCACCACGGCGATAAACCGCGCGTTTTCACCTCCCAGTTCCGCATCGGCGACCTGCACTGAAGGGCAGAGGCCTGGCAGACGGCTGGCGTTGTTGGTGAGCAGGCTCAGCCATTGCTCACCGCGACTGATGCTCTGGCTCATGAGCGATCCTCCGGGTAAATCTGTGAAATTTGCTGCGCATCGGCCTGTTTTTCAGTGTTGAACTGGCTCAGGCGCGGCAGGAAATAGTCGTATTTGTCAGAACGATGCGCTTCAGGCACGCCTCTGGCGATAGCGTCATTCATCGCCTGTTTCACCGCTTTGACGCCATCAGGCACCAGCGCATCCACCAGCCCGCTGCGATAACGGGTTTCGCCGCCGGTCATACTCCAGATAAACGGCCGGTCGCGAGAGTCGTACTCCTCAATGCCGGCTTCCTGTTCGATAACCTGGGGACCATTGAGCCCGAGACGCGCTTCCCGGGTGACGATCAGATAGCTGCACAACGCAGCCGCAATCGACATACCGCCAAAACAGCCCACCGTCCCGGCAATAATGCCAATAACGGGCGTGTAGCGACGCAGGTCGACAATGGCCGCATGGATATCGGCAATGGCTGCCAGACCGAGGTTAGCTTCCTGCAGACGCACACCGCCGGTTTCCAGGCAAAGAACGGCCTGAGTGGGAATGCCGTTGCGGTTATCTTCTGCCGCCAGCTCCAGTGCCGCCGCCATTTTCGCGCCGGAGACTTCCCCCATACTGCCGCCCTGGAAAGAGCCTTCAATCGCCACCACTACGGCGGGCTGGCCATTCAGGGTGCCTTTGGCGACAACCATGCCGTCATCCGACTGCGGCACAATGCCCTGCGCACCCAGCCACGGTGACATAATGCCTTCAAAGGGATCGAGCAGTTCACGGTAGCTGCCCTCATCCAGCAACTGATGGGCACGCTCACGGGCCTTCAACTCAATAAAACTGCTGTCGTTACGCATTGTCAGCCTCCTCAAATACCTGCTCAAGACGGAGACGCGCCACGCCAGGCGTCGCACCGAAATCGTGGATGGTCATCTGACCCGCAGGCAGGCCGGAGAAGGCACTGATGCGGTCAAACAGGGCCTGCCAGCGTTTGTGGCTGTTATCCACTGAGGTGGTGAGATTCACGGTCAGCTGCTGGCCGGAACCGGGCACAAACAGCACCTCCATATCACCGGAGCCGACAACGCCCGCCAGCGCTTTACCGCTGACCTGGCGCGTAGCCGGAAGGGAAAAAGTAATCTGTTCCATAACGTCCTCTTAAAATGTGAGACGACTTGAGCGATCTAAATAGAGCGTGGCAGCCAGCAGATCGGCGGCGCCACCGGGAGAGGCATTCAGCGAGAGCATGCGGGTATCCAGCGCAGCCAGCGCCTGGCGACCTTCCGCTTGCTGCACCCCGCCGCCGGCCAGCACTGCCCTGGCACCGTTTTGCATGGCGGTCAGCCCTTTCAGTCCGGCGCGGGACAGCACGCAGGTGTCGCTCAGCGACGTCATGATCGCCATCAGGGCATCCAGCTGAGCTTCCGCCTCGCCCGAGCCGGCTTCCCGGCTGCGGCACAGTTGCGGCAGTGCCAGCTGAATAATGTGCGGAAATCCCTGCTGCGCCTCTTCGCGTGCACCGGGAACCCGGTAACGCTGCGTGGCCCGCAGGCCTTTGCTGAAGGATGCCGGTGCGGCGTCATCCGGCAGGCTTGCCAGCCGGGCTGCGATCTGCGCAACCTGCTGAGCATCACCCTCCGCAACCAGCATGGCACTGGCGCTGACCAGCAATCCCATTGCCCAGATGGCCCCGCGATGGGTATTCACGCCGCCCGTTGCCTGCATCATCTGCTGCTCGCCCTCCCGCCCCAACCGCCCAACCTGCTGGCGGAGCGCCACGTCAGCCGGGCGATTCCAGCTGTGCAGCGCCAGTGCATGAAAAGTGGGAGTCAGGCTGCGAGCCGACCGCTCCATCAGCGCCAGCGTCAAATCCTGATGCGCCCCGCTTCCCCTGGCATCCACCAGACCCGGTTTCGGGCTGAGCCGGGCCTCATCGATCAGACAGCGCGTCGCAAGATCTGCCAGCTTACGCGCCCTGAGTTCAATGCTGCTCAGTGAGAGTTGCGGTTGTCTGGTCATTACCAGCTCCGGAATTTAGCCGGTGGGTTGTACAGACCGCCTGACCATTCAACCAGGTCAGCCACGCTGCCGGCGGCCAGCAGAGAGCGGCTGGCTTCAGTGCGCCGAATGCCCAGATCTTCCGGGAAGGCCACTTTGCCCTGACGGCGCAGTTCCGCCACGCGCTTCGCATCCACGCCCAGCCCGATATCCGTAATTCCGGCAACTGCCGCCACCATTGCCCGGCGCTCTTCCAGGCTTTTAGCACGGTAGAGGTAGGCAATCCCCTCTTCGGTCAGCACATGGGTCACGTCATCGCCGTAAATCATCACCGGGGCCAGTGGCATGCCAGACGCTTTCGCCACGTCCACCGCTTCGAGGTTTTCGACAAAAGTCGGTTTTGCCCCGGCCTGGAAAGTTTCAACCATCTGCACCACCAGCTTGCGGCCACGGGCCAGAGGATCCGGCTCGTTAATCATTGCCAGCCAGGCCGGGGTGGCGTGACGACGACCGTGCGGATCGTGGCCCATATTGGGCGCGCCGCCGAAGCCGGAGAGACGACCGCGGGTCACGGTGGAGGAGTTCGCCAGGCCATCAACCTGCAGGGTGGAGCCGATAAACATATCCACCGCATACTGCCCGGCCATCTGGCAGAAGGCGCGGTTGGATCGCATTGATCCATCAGCACCGGTGAAGAACACGTCCGGACGGGCGGCAACGTAGTTTTCCATGCCCAGCTCACCGCCAAAGCAGTGCACGCTTTCCACCCAACCGCTTTCAATGGCGGGGATCAGGGTTGGATGCGGGTTAAGGGTCCAGTGCTTACAGATTTTGCCTTTCAGGCCAAGCCGTTCGCCATAGGTTGGCAGCAACAGCTCAATCGCGGCGGTGTTGAAACCAATGCCGTGGTTCAGTGACTGCACCTGATGCTCGGCGTAGATCCCTTTGATCGCCAGCATCGCCATCAGAATATGTTCCTGTTTGATCAGGCGGGGATCGCGGGTGAACAGCGGTTCGATAAAGAACGGTTTATCGGCCACCACCACGAAATCGATCCACGAGCCGGGAATATCAACGCGTGGCAAATCGCTTTCGTCGTCAACCAGTTCGTTAACCTGGGCAATGACAATACCGTCATGGAACGAGGCGGCCTCGACCAGCGCCGGGGTATCTTCGGTACTGGCACCGGTGTAAAGATTACCTTTGCGGTCAGCTTTAAAACCCGCAATCAGCGCCACGTTCGGCGCGAGATCAACATACAGACGGGAGTAGAGTTCGATGTAAGTATGGATCGCGCCGATTTCTAACCGGCCATCCTCAAGCAGCTGAGAGATGCGCAGGCTTTGCGGCCCGGAGAAAGAGAAGTCCAGCTTGCGGGCGATACCTTTTTCAAAAATATCCAGGTGTTCGCTGCGCCCGACGCTGGGCATGATCATATGCAAATCGTGAACGATGTCCGGGTTCACTTCCGCCAGCGAGCGCGAGAGAAAATCGGCCTGCTTCTGGTTGTTACCTTCCATCACCACCCGATCGCCAGGGGCAATCAGCTTTTCCAGCATGCCGACCAAATCGTCAGTTGGCAGCACTTTCCCAGTGATGCCGAGAGCATCAATGCGGCGCCTTTTTTCACTCCTGCGAGTGTCCCAGACGCGGGCGGACGTTTGTTGTCCAGGCAACATTTTCACCTCCTGTAAACCTATCGTGAGATAGCGTTATGGTCTGGGAGGAAGTCTGAGCCCGGACAGGCAATCGATCAATTAATCAACCTGATAAAATATTAGCCTGAGAGTAATAGTTTGTTTAACGCCTTTTTAAACAATACTTTAAGAACTCACTTTTGCGGACCCTGTGACAAAACTGAGTCTTCTGGCGTTCATTTTTCCTGGTGAACGGCGATATAACGCTCAAAACGACTGGTCTTGAGCTGCAGCAGATCAACCACCACCAGCCCGTCGATGCAGTTGTTGAAATCAGGATCGCTACCAAAGTCGATAAATTGCACGCCACCGGGTTCACACAGCTCCGAATACTGCTTATAGAGAGGAGGGATGCCAGTGCCAAGATTATTGAGCATCCGCTTCAGTCGTTGCAGATCTTCCTGATAGTCATCGCCGGTAAACTGGGCCAGTACGTCAGGCAGTGAAGCCGGATAGGGGCGTCTGGAAGTGGCCAGCGGCAGTACCGGCGAGAAATAGAGACGATAGAAGGCCACCAGCAGGTCGCGGGCCGCCAGCGGCAGGCCCCCGGAGATCGACACCGGGCCGAACAGATAGCGGTATTGCGGGTACTTTGCCAGGTACGCGCCGATGCCCAGCCACAGATAATCCAGACCGCGCCTGCCCCAATAGGCAGGCTGGATAAAGCTGCGCCCCAGTTCAATACCCTGTTCCAGCACCGGGTACATCTGATGGTCATAGTGGAACAGGCTGTGGCTGTAGATACCGTCCAGGCCTTTCTTATCCAGCTGCTCCGCCGTGGGCAGAAAGCGATAAGCTCCGACAATATCAAGCGCATCCTGATCCCACAGGATCAGGTGATAATAGTCATCATCGTAGTCATCCAGATCGCGACGTCTGCCGCTGCCCTCGCCCACGGCACGGAAAGCGATTTCTCGCAGTCGCCCCAGCTCACGCAGGATCGGCACGTAGTCTTCACCGTGGCGACGCCAGAGGTAGATCACTTTACCATCGGCGGTCTGGCCCAGCACTTCACAAGCGGCCAGCGCTTTTTTCAGCACCGCGCGATCTTCCGCGCGGGCAATTGCAGGTTCGGTCTGAAACAGCGCAGATTTGCCCTGCGCGATACGATAAAGATGACGGCGGAAGCGTGCGGCAAGCTCTTTGGCCGGAGTATGGCCATCGTGCCAGCTGGCGTAAGGAATACGCGCACCAATTTTGAGCTTCAGCCGCGCACCACGATTTTTGAACATTTCGCGCACCAGCAGCAGCATCGACAGCGGCCGGTAAACGAAGGAGGTCAGGTAAAACAGCGCGCTGTTACGGCCACCAACGTGGATGGGAACTACCGGCGCGCGGCAGCGGGCAGCAAGGCGGACAAAGCCATGGCTCCACTTGCCGTCTTTCACCCCCTTGCTGCCAAAACGAGAGACTTCACCCGCCGGGAAGAAGATCAGCACAGCCTGATTTTCCAGCTGCTCCTGCATCGCCGCCAGCTGCAGACGATTGGTGCGATTTCCCATGTTATCGACGGGAACCATCAGGCTGGCCAGGGATGCCAGACAATTAAGCAGACTGTTGGTGACAATTTTCACGTCGCGACGCACCTGGGAAACCGCATGCAGCAGCGCCAGACCGTCCAGCGTGCCGAGAGGATGGTTGGCCACTATCACTACCGGCCCCCGACTGGGGATCTGTTCCAGGTCGCGCTCGGTCAGCTCGCAGCGGATATCGAAATACTCCAGCACCTGCTCGACCATATCCAGCCCTTTCAGGTGGCGGTGGCGCTGGTTAAACTGCTGAAACTCTCTCTCCCGGAGCAGAACTCTCAGAATCGATTTTTGCCAGGCAGGGGTGTGTCGTTGCGGGCAGAGGTCGTCTAACACTGTTTCAATAGTAAACACAGGCTTCTCTCCGGGTGTTTTATCGCGACAGTAAAGAGCCCGGATGAAGATTTCATGGCAAGCAGGTTACGGGATGAAGATGGTGACAGCGACGATGACAGCGTAACCCGCCACCGGCCTCTCAACGTCCGCTACCAGAGCCAGGCTGGCTGGCGATGACGACTCAGATCACGATTTGGCATTTTAATCCCGGCATCCGCTCTCTTTACTGCGGTTTCAGCGTATGTTTCGTCTTTTCGGCGAGCGTGATCCCGGCTATGTACGAAGTGAATCTGGTTTTACTGCTGTTACAGCAGATGTGCGTGTTTCTGGTCATCGCCTGGCTGATGAGCAAAACCCGCCTGTTTATTCCGCTTATGCAGGTGACGGTACGGCTGCCGCATAAGCTGCTTTGCTATATCACCTTCTCCATTTTTTGCATTATGGGGACTTATTTCGGCCTGCATATAGAGGACTCCATCGCCAATACTCGCGCTATCGGAGCGGTAATTGGTGGGCTGCTGGGCGGTCCGGTAGTAGGGGCGCTGGTGGGGCTGACCGGCGGGCTGCATCGCTATTCCCTTGGTGGGATGACGGCCCTCAGCTGCATGATTTCCACCATCACCGAAGGGCTGCTGGGCGGGCTGGTGCACAGCCTGCTGTTCAGAATGGGGCGCAGCGATAAAGTCTTCAGCCCGCTGACCGCGGGCGTTATCACCTTTGTGGCCGAACTGGTGCAAATGGCCATTATCCTGTTGATCGCCCGCCCCTTTCAGGATGCGCTGCACCTGGTTCAGAGCATCGCTGCGCCGATGATGGTCACCAATTCGCTGGGTGCCGCAATGTTTATGCGCATCCTGTTGGATAAGCGCGCGATGTTTGAAAAGTACACTTCAGCTTTTTCTGCGGTCGCGCTGAAGGTGGCGGCTTCAACCGAGGGGATCCTGCGGCAGGGGTTCAACGAAGAGAACAGCCTGAAAGTGGCGCAGGTCCTCTACTCCGAGCTGAAAACCGGTGCCGTCGCCATCACCGACCGGGAAAAATTACTGGCCTTTACCGGCACGGGCGATGACCACCATCTGCCCGGTAAACTGATTTCTTCAGCCTATACCCTGCGCGCTATTGAAACCGGCGAAGTGGTTTACGCTGACGGCAACGAAGTCCCCTACTGCTGTTCGATCCATGCTGGCTGCAAGCTCGGCTCCACGCTGGTGATCCCGCTGCGCGGTGAAAATCAGCGGGTCATTGGCACCATCAAGCTGTACGAGGCCAAAAACCGCCTGTTCAGCTCCATCAATCGCACGCTGGGGGAAGGGATCGCTCAGCTGCTGTCCGCCCAGATACTGGCCGGTAAGTATGAGCAGCAGCAAGCCCTGCTGGCCCAGTCCGAAATCAAGCTGCTGCATGCTCAGGTTAACCCGCATTTCCTGTTCAATGCGCTGAATACGCTGCTGGCGGTGATCCGTCGCGATCAGCAACAGGCCGGCCTGCTGGTGCAGTACCTGTCAACGTTCTTTCGTAAAAACCTTAAGCGTCCGTCGGAAGTGGTGACGCTGGCCGATGAAATTGAGCATGTGAATGCTTATTTGCAGATTGAAAAAGCGCGCTTTCAGACTCAGCTGGCGGTTCAGCTGCAGATCCCGTCCGGGCTGGCCCATTACCGGCTCCCCGCCTTCAGCCTGCAGCCACTGGTTGAAAATGCGATTAAGCACGGGACGTCACAGCTGCTCGGTAAAGGGAAAATTTTGATTGAGGCAAGGCAGGAAAGAGGACATCTGCTCCTGACGATTGAAGACAATGCGGGCCTCTATCAGCCGCAACCTGACAGCCACGGATTGGGGATGAGTTTAGTGGATAAACGTTTACGGGCGCAATTCGGTAACGGGTACGGTATCAGCATCCGCTGCGAGGAGGATCGGTTTACCCGCATCAGCCTGCACCTGCCACTGGAGGAGCCATGCTGAAGGTACTGATTGTCGATGACGAACCGCTGGCGCGGGAAAATCTGCGGATCCTGCTGCAGGATGAGCACGATATTACCGTGGTTGGCGAGTGCGGCAACGCTGTGGAAGCCATTGGTGCGGTACGTCGCCTGGAACCCGACGTGCTGTTTGTGGATATCCAGATGCCGCGCATCAACGGGCTGGAAATGGTGAGTATGCTGGACGATCGGCACCGCCCTGATATCGTCTTTCTGACCGCGTTTGATGAGTACGCGGTGCAGGCGTTTGAAGAACATGCTTTTGACTATTTGCTGAAACCGCTCAGCGCTGAGCGACTGGCGAAAACCCTCTCCCGCCTGCGCCTGGAACACACGCCTCAGGACGTTACCGTGCTGCAGGAAGCACAGCCACTGCAATTTATCCCCTGCAGCGGGCACAGCCGCATTTATCTGTTACAGATGGAAGAAGTGGCTTTCGTCAGCAGCCGCCTGAGCGGCATTTATGTCACCAGTAATGAGGGCAAAGAGGGGCTGACCGAATTGACGCTTCGCACGCTGGAGAGCCGCACCTCTCTGCTGCGCTGCCATCGTCAGTACCTGGTGAATATGACCCAGCTGCAGGAAATCCGTCTGGAGGATAACGGCCAGGCGGAGCTGCTGTTGCGCAGCGGCCAGACCGTACCGGTCAGCCGCCGTTATCTTAAGCCGCTGAAGAAAAGCCTGGGGCTTTAATCACGGCAGAATGGCCTGTCAGAAAAGGTGTCAGTCCGGTTATTCATGCCGCAGCGCGGCAAAAGCCTGGCGGATTTCTGTCTCCGGCAGCGTAATGCCGATAAATACCAGCTGGCTTTTCGGCGTCTCTTCGGGTTGCCAGTCGCGATCCCAGTCAGCGCTGTAAAGACGCTGCACGCCCTGGAATAACAGTCGCCGCGGCTCGCCCGCAATCCACAGCATCCCTTTGTAGCGCAGCAGAGTATCGGCAAAACTCAGTAGCAGCCCTTCCATTACGTCAGAGACCTCTGCCAGTACTACCGGGTAGTCAAACTCCACCACAATTGAGGAAATCTGGTTTTGCTGCTGCGGGATAAAATGGAAACGCCGGCGATCGGGAACCACCTCTTCTTCCAGCATAAATCCACGGGTATTGAACAGCAGCGACAGGTCAATCTTACCGTTAATCACCGGATAAACCGGTGCCCGGGCGTTGATGCGCTGCAACCGCTCAGCCAGCTCTGCGCTGTCCGGGGCGACATCCGTTTTGGTCAGCAGCAGACGGTCCGCATAGCCAATCTGTGACTGGGCTATGGGGAATTTATCAAGCTGCTGCTGAGCGTGTACGGCATCAACCAGGGTGATCACGCCGTCCAGCAGGTAGCGCTGGCAGAGGGTATCAAGGGTAAAAAAAGCCTGGATCACCGGCCCCGGATCGGCCATCCCGGTGCACTCAATGATCAGCCGGTCAAAACTGACCTCGCCTTTATCCAGCCCGTCGAGCAGATCCAGCAGCGTTTCTTCCAGCTCGCTGGAGCGGGTGCAACAGATGCAGCCGTTGCTCAGCGTTCTGAGCTGCGTGGCCCGGTCGCCAACCCATTGATCATCTACCGAAACTTCACCAAATTCGTTTTCAATCACCGCTATCTGGTAGCCATGCGGTTCATTGAGAATATGGCGCAGCAGTGTGGTTTTCCCTGCCCCTAAAAATCCGGTCAATACCGTTACTGCAATCTGAGCCACGTTCTGTCCTCTTGTTGAGCCATTGCCTCAGCAGCAGCGCATGCCGCCTTTGCCGTCACCACCATAGCGGGCCTGCTGGCGCTCACGAAAAAATTCGTTCCAGGTCATCACCGGCTGGTCCGGATGGTTGGTCTGCATATGCTGAACGTAGGTTTCGTAATCCGGGATGCCGATCAGCATCCTGGCGGCCTGGCCCAGATATTTGGTGGCTTCGCCTAAATTTCCGAACATAAGTTTTCCTGACTTAAAAGCCCCACCGAAGCGGGGCTGGCATGAGTATCAGTGGCCGGAAGAGACTTTTACGCCCTCATCCGGGATGGCAACGTACGGCGTTTCTTTGTCCGTACGCTGGGTGGAACGCCCGGACTGTATC
Organism: Erwinia amylovora; assembly: GCA_050311775.1. Taxonomy (GTDB): domain Bacteria; phylum Pseudomonadota; class Gammaproteobacteria; order Enterobacterales; family Enterobacteriaceae; genus Erwinia; species Erwinia amylovora_A. The sequence goes on from JBNONK010000004.1 coordinate 407,641, forward strand.
GCGGCACGAATGCCGTAGAAAATAATACTGTACACCACCACGAGGAAGAGAATACTCAGGCCGGCGTTAGTGTAGTTATTGATCACAATATGATTCATATTCGCCACCTGCTGAGCGGTCAGATCCGCCCCACCGGCAGCGACACGGGCCTTGTATTCCCGCGCCATATAGAAGAAACCTTCCATCTCCGGCCTGCTGCTGAACAACTTCATGCTCAGCGCCCAGGTGGTGCAAATCAGCAGCCAGCTGGCTGGCAGCACGGTTACCCAGATATAGCGGGTTCGCTTCATTTTTATCAGGATAACGGTCACCAGCACCAGCGCCACAGCCGCCAGCATCTGATTCGAAATGCCAAACAGCGGCCACAGGCTTTTCACTCCGCCCAGTGGATCGACCACTCCCTGATACAGCAGATACCCCCAAAGCCCCACACAGCCTGCGGTTCCGATCACGCCAGCGACCAGCGAGTCCGTCTTCTTCAGGAACGGGATAAAGTTACCCAGCAAATCCTGCAGCATAAACCGCCCGGAGCGTGTCCCCGCATCCAGTGCGGTCAGGATAAACAGCGCTTCAAACAGGATGCCGAAGTGGTACCAGAAGCCCATATCCGCCACGGGCACGATTTTGTGGAACACCATCGCAATGCCCACCGCCAGGGTTGGCGCGCCGCCCGCCCGGTTCAGCACCGACGGTTCGCCAATGTCTTTGGCCGTCTGCAGGATTTGCTCAGGAGAGATCACAAAGCCCCAGGAACTGACGGTAGCCGCCGCATGGGCCGTGGCCTCGTGCAGCTGCACCATAATCGCCGGCGCGTTGGCTCCGCCCAGTTCATGCAGGTTGGGCATGGTGATGCCCAGCCCGGCTGGCGGTGTATTCATGGCAAAGTAGAGGCCCGGTTCAATAATAGAGGCGGCAACCAGCGCCATCACCGCCACAAAAGATTCCATCAGCATTGCACCGTAGCCAATAAACCGCGCTTCGGTTTCAAAAGCCAGCAGCTTGGGCGTGGTCCCGGAGGCGATCAAGGCATGGAACCCGGAGACCGCGCCACAGGCAATGGTGATAAACAGGAACGGGAACAGCGCCCCTTTCCACAGAGGCCCGGTACCATCGATATACTGCGTCAACGCGGGCATTTTCAGATCGGGATTGAGAAGAATAATGCCCAGCGCCAGCCCGATAATGACCCCGATTTTCAGGAAGGTTGCCAGATAGTCACGCGGTGCCAGAATCAGCCAGACCGGCAGCAGTGCCGAAACAAATGCGTAGCCAATCAGCGTGAAGGTGATGGTGGTGTCTTTGAAGGTCAGCGCGGGCCCCCAGTACGGGTCGTGGGCAATGACGCCGCCAAACCAGATGGAAGCCACCAGCAAGAGAATACCGATAACGGAGACTTCTCCGACCCGCCCGGGCCGGAGAAAGCGCATGTAGATCCCCATAAAGAGCGCGATGGGCACGGTCGAACAGACGGTAAACACACCCCATGGGCTTTCAGCCAGCGCTTTCACCACGATTAACGCCAGCACGGCGAGGATAATGATCATAATGATAAAGCAGCCAAACAGGGCAATCGTGCCCGGCACTGGCCCCATCTCTTGTTTAATCATCTCGCCCAGCGACGCGCCGTTACGGCGGGAAGAGATAAACAGCACCATAAAGTCCTGTACTGCCCCGGCCAGCACCACCCCCGCCAGCAGCCACAGCACGCCGGGCAGGTAGCCCATCTGCGCCGCCAGCACCGGCCCCACCAGCGGTCCCGCTCCGGCAATCGCTGCGAAATGGTGGCCAAACAGCACAAATTTATTGGTGGGAACGTAGTTCAGCCCGTCATTGTTGATCACGGCGGGCGTGGCGCGCGTCGGATCCAGTTTCATCACTTTTTGCGCGATATAGAGGCTGTAATAGCGATAGGCCACCAGATAGACGGAAACGGAAGCGACCACGATCCACAGTGCACTGACGTGTTCCCCCCGGCGCAGGGCGACAGTAGCCAGACAGAAAGCCCCAACGATACCGATGATCGCCCAGGGCAAATGCCGGAGTAATTTTTTATTGGTCATATTTAACGATGCCTGATGTCAGAGAGGAGACAAATCCACGGGTCCTGCCTGGTCAGCGATAAAACAGTATTTTCAGAGTGAAGAAGCTGAACCAGACAGCCTCTATGTTGGCGAAATTTTAATCCCGGCAGGAGAAAAAATAGCTGAGCGGTTGTTTAACCGGGCTGAGCGGCACTCTGCTGTCACCAGCGGTTTTATGCCGTTTTTCAGCAGGTTGAATTTTTGACCAGCCTCACATTTATCCCCTGCCAAACGGCAGGCATAACCTCATGCGTATTGGCTGTTTCCACCCATTTCAGCTGATATGCAGACTGAATGCTCTTTTTCCGGTGGTTTCCCTGTGATTGCCGCCATCGACTCTCTCTGCTGAGCGCGGCTACTGCGGGGCTTTCATCAGGAACTCACCGGCCTGAAAATCACAGGCCAGACTGCCAGCGTCCCAGGTCTGCCGCTGATTACTGCAGCACAGACGCCGACTGCCGCTGACGTCGATGGCTGCTTGCTGCCAGTAATGACATCGGGTTATACTCCGTGCACATTTAACCCATTAATATCTTTCATTATTTCACTTATCTGCAAGCGTTATACGTTAGTGTCAGGGGAAATCAGGCGCAGAATATCGCACCAAAGCTTAATCAGTGACGTTGAATATCATGCAGCAGGCGCAAATTATCAGAACAATATGCTGCTATGAAACCTCTTTTACTGCTGTTCCTTTCCAGTCTGCTACTCAGTGGCTGTTCCTCACTGTCAAGCAAAAGTATCGATCTCTCACCTCAGGCCAGCCTGAAAGCGACCTGTCACGTCCCGATCCGGCAGCAGATTGATGCCCTTGCTGAGCCGCAGGTTGCGCAGTACCACACGCCGGGTATGGTGGTCGCTGTTCTGCAGCCCGACCGCCAGCGGCAGGTCTTCAGCTATGGTTATACCGATAACGATCGCCGCATCGCGGTGAACGGCGACACGCTGTTTGCCGTCGGCTCGGTGACCAAAGGATTTACCGCAGAGAGCGCCGCGCTGTTGGTGGATCAGGGCAAACTGAGCTGGAACAGCACACTGAGCAGCCTGATCGGCACGCAGGTACCGCTGAGCAAAGACGCCAGCCGGATCACCCTGCAACAGCTCGCCACTCACACTTCCGGCCTGCCGCGCCAGATGACCAACCTGCATATGCTGCGCAAGCTGACCGACTACCTGTTTACCGGACAGCCGTTTTATGACGATCTGGATAAGGGGGATTTCCTCGATTATCTGCATGATTTTGAGCGGCCGGCCCGGCGGTCCGTGATCTATTCAAATCTTGGCTATTCCATTCTGGATTACGTGGTGACAAAGCACAGCGGGCAGCCACCGCAGGCGATTGCCAGCCAGCAGATCCTCGCACCGCTGCGCATGGAGCACACTGGCTACCAGCCGGAAAAATTGCCGGGTTACGCGCTACGGGCCAGAGGCCATGCGGGGGATCAGCCGAAGTTTGTGAAGCGCGGAGCAGTCGTGCCGGACTGGCATTTTTCCGGCTACATGGTGGGGGCTGCCTCGTTGTGGTCCAGCGCTAACGATCTGCTGACCTATCTGGATGCACATCTGCATGCCAGCGGCGATGCGGCGCTGGATCGCGCCTTTGCCGATGCCATCACCCTCCGCTTTAAAGAGCCGCAGAACGACTCTTCCGCGCTGGCGTGGCTCAGCAACAATATCAACGGCCAGAGCATTCTGTATCAGTCAGGTTTTATCGGCGGGTTCGCCAGCTACATCGGGATGGATCTGAAACACCAGACGGCTATCGTGGTGCTGCAGAACAGTTTTAACTGGGATAACGATATCGGCCACCGCATGCTGCTACGCATGGCGGAAAGCCGCGACCATCCTGAAAGGTGCAAATAACCGACGGCTGCGGAATCCTTTACTCGTCGAGCTGCAAGGGAGGCAGTTGGGCAAAGACGCTGAGCAGACCCGAGCTCCAGAGCTGGCGAATTTGAGAAAAATAAGGATGTTTTTCAGTAAGATGGTACTGCTGTGCCGTGCTGTAACTGTCAGCGTGGTACATCATCACGTCCAGCGGCAGCCCGACCGAAATGTTACTCGCCAGGGTGGAATCCATTGAAATCAGTGCACACTGCATCGCCTGATCCAGCGGCGTGTCAAAGCGCAGCACGCGGTCAATAATCGGCTTACCGTATTTACTTTCTCCTATCTGGAAATAGGGCGTATCGGTGCTCGCCTCAATGAAATTGCCCTGCGGATAGATCTGGAACAGCCGGGGCTCCTCACCTTTGATCTGCCCCCCAAGCATCAGCGTGCCGCCAAACTCTTCGCCGTCGCGCTTGATCACCTCACGCAGCGTCTCCCCCACCAGCAGGGCCACATCGTACATATTGGTACAACTCATCAGATTGGGCTTTTCAGCATCTTCACAGCCCCGCCGCAGCAGGCTCAGCACGCTTTGGGTGGTCGCCAGATTGCCCGCACTCTGCAGCACCAGCATCCGCTCATCCTCCTGCTGAAAAACATGCAGCTTACGAAACGACGAAATATGGTCAACTCCCGCATTGGTGCGGGAGTCGGAAACGAAAATCATCCCTGACGATAAACGCATTGCCACACAGTAAGTCATAGTTTGCCCGATTAAAATTTACTGCTGCGAATTCACCAGTTGCACCGCAGCCACGGCCAACATGTCTTCACTTCCACCGCCCAGCCGCATACCTCTCACCGGGCAGGCATCCAGATAATCCACCCCGACGGCCAGCTTCAGGTGCTGACGGGTACTGCGGGTGTTATTGGTAATGTCAAAGCTGTGCCAGCTGCCATCCACCCAGGCTTCAACCCAGGCATGGGTCGCCACGTGCTCCACAGTGTCAGTATAAAGATAACCGCTCACATAGCGAGCAGGGATGTGCAGGCTACGGCAGCAGGCCAGAAACACATGGCTGTGATCCTGGCAAACCCCGGTTCCGGCCGCAAAGACTTTCGCTGCGGTATCCGTCACTATGGTACTGCCAGGCTGATAAGGCATTTTCAGCAGCAGCTCCCCCATCAGGCGGTCGAGGCTCGCCAGCGGGGCTTCGGGTCGATAGTAGCGTAAAGCAAACTCAACGATTGCCTGGTCGGGCTGGGTTAACGGCGTGAGGCGCAGGAACACCAGCGGCGACAGCGTGCTGTCCGGGTCAGGCGCGCTATCTTCTTCATCAAGGATCTCCACCACCCCACGGGCTTCAATTTCAATCGACTGATGCGGCGTGTCCAGCGTCAGCACGTGCAGCACGTTGCCATAGGTATCAGTGGTGCAGATTGCCTGTGCGGGCAGCAGCAAATCCCAGGAGAGAATGTTCTGATGGATTGAATCCTTCGGCGTGAGGCGCAGATACTGGGTACTTTGTTTCACCAGGTTCTGGTAGCTGAAGCAGGTCTTATGGGCGATTTCCAGTTTCATTTGGCCTCCAGGTAAGTCTGTTGAATGCTGCCGGCAATCTCGCCCAGATCGGTGAGAAAGTGCTGTAACCAGCTGTCCAGCCCTTTGCTGACCAGCGTGTCATAGCTGCTGAAGCGCAGTTCGGCATGCAGCACGGTGAGCAGCAGGCGCGGACGGTTTTCACCGCTGCTGCCTATCAGATCCAGCTGGTTGCCGATCTCTTCAATGCAGGATCGCAGCGATCGCGGGCTCTCTTCACGCAGGATCAGCATTTCACACACGCTGTCACTGGCCAGCTGCTGCCTGTAGATGGTGTGATAGGCCTCGCGGGCGGAAACGGATCGCAGCACCGTGTCGAGGCGATAATATTCCCGCACCGAATCTTCGTCCTGCTCGGTGAGGTAACGTGTGACATCCAGCAGCCTCGCCGTGCAGTCGGCCCGTTCCAGTAGCGTACCAAGACGAATAAAGCTCATCGCATCACCGCGCATCAGGGTGCCGAACATCGCGCCGCGAAACAGATGCGAACGCTCTTTCACCCAGTCAAAAAAGGCGTCTGCCCCGCTGCTGTTGATCCCTTTGCGCCGCAGTTTGCGCAGCTCTATCCAGCTGGAGTTGATGCTCTCCCACACTTCAGAGGAGAGGCTGCCGCGCACCGCGTGAGCGTTATTCCACGCCGACTCCCAGCAGCTGAATATACTGCCGGGGTTACGCTCGTCGAACACAAAGAAGGTGAACAGCTGCGGCATTGCCAGTTTGTCATTTAAGGTCCAGAACAGCTCGCCTGTGCTGGTGAGATTCAGCGGTACCCGCAGCTCCTCGTCGTGGCTGCTACGCACCGGCATCAGCGACAGCCGGTTGGTTACGTCCAGTACGCGGGCGATGTTTTCGGCACGCTCTAAATAGCGGGCCATCCAGTACAGGCCACTGGCCGTGCGACTCAGCATGCGTCATCCTCCAGAACCCAGGTATCCTTAGTGCCACCGCCCTGCGATGAGTTCACCACCAGCGAACCTTCAGTCAGCGCCACTCGCGTCAGTCCGCCCGGCACCAGGCGAATTTCCGCACCGCTGAGGGCAAAAGGACGCAGATCGATATGTCGGGGGGCCAGCCCCTGCTCAATAAATGTCGGGCAGGTGGAGAGCGCGAGTGTGTTCTGGGCAATGTAGTTTTGCGGCCGGGTAATCAGCAGCGAACGAAACTCCTCCAGTTGCTGCTTGCTGGCCACCGGACCGATCAACATGCCGTAGCCCCCTGCGCCGTGAACCTCTTTCACCACCAGTTTCGGCAGGTTAGCAAGTACCCACGAAAGCTCGTCAGGCCGACGGCATTGCCAGGTCGGCACGTTATTAAGGATCGGCTCTTCAGAGAGATAGAACTTCACCATATCCGGCACGTAAGGATAGATGGATTTATCGTCCGCCACGCCGGTGCCTATGGCGTTAGCCAGCACCACATTTCCGGCACGATAAACGGACAACAGGCCCGGCACGCCGAGCATGGAATCAGCGCGGAAGGCCAGCGGATCGAGGAAAGCATCGTCCACACGACGGTAGATAACATCCACTTTGCACGGCCCGGCGGTGGTACGCATCATCACTGCCCCATCCTTCACAAACAGGTCGGCGCTTTCCACCAGCTCCACGCCCATCTGCTGGGCCAGGAAGCTGTGCTCAAAGTAAGCGCTGTTAAAGCGGCCTGGTGTCAGCACAACCACCACCGGATCGTTCACCGGTGAGCTTTCCCGCAGCGTCTGCAGCAGATGTGATGGATAGCGCTCCACCGGCGCGATGCGCTGCTGTGCAAACAGCTCCGGATAGAGCCGCATCATCATTTTGCGGTTTTCCAGCATATAGGAGACGCCGGATGGCGTGCGCAGATTATCTTCCAGTACGTAGTATTCGCCATCGCTGTTGCGCACCATATCCACGCCACAAATATGCGCGTAAATATTGCGGTGCAGGTTCAGCCCCTGCATACAGGGTTGGTACTGATCGTTTACCAGCACCTGCTCCGCCGGAATGATCCCCGCTTTCAGAATGTGCTGCTGGTGGTAGATATCGTGAAGGAATGCGTTGAGGGCCTGCACCCGCTGACGGATGCCCCTGTCCAGCATCGCCCATTCGCGGGCGGGGATAATGCGCGGGACGCTGTCGAAAGGGATTAAGCGCTCGGCACCGCCATCCTGGCCGTAGACGTTAAAGGTGATACCGACGCGGTGAAACAGCAGCTCAGCCTCTTCGCGCTTGCGGGCGATGGCCTGCTGGTCAGCCTGCTTCAGCCAGTGCCAGTAGTCGCGATAGTGCTGGCGATACTGGCCATCGCTCAGCAGCATTTCATCATAAAAACTTGATGCTGATTCATAGCCTTGATTCATGATTTCCCTTCCACTGTCGGTGAACCCATCAGGGAGCTGCACAAAACGTGCCAGTACGATTGCCAGAAAGGACAGGACTGCGCGCAGGCGACACGGCAGGCCCGGGGATCGTCAGAACGGGTGAATATTGTCCCTGAAGGTCGCGCAGAAAGGAAAACGCACCATGACAGTGCGTTCCGCCGCAAGCTTTATTCGCTGGCTAATGGGTGCCAGATTTCAGTCACAGCCCCTTCACCGCCGGTGATTGGGTCGTGCTGCGGCATCGGCACGCGTTTAATTTCTACTATAGACTGGTTCAGCGTCTCCTGCTCGTCACAACGGGTTTCTGGCATCATTCCACGGGGGTATGCCCCAACGGCAAAGAAGTCATCGCTGGCAGCCAGTTGCTGATGCCCTACACCCGCCGGGATCAATACCGCATCGCCAGCATGCAGGGTCACTGCACGGCCGGTTTCACCGCCAAACAGGATCTGCGCCCATCCCGCGCCTACACCAAGCAGCTCGTGGGTGTTCGGATGATAGTGAGTATAAGGATAGACAGGATAGCGCCAGCGCGGCAGCCACTGATTGTGGGCAAACAGGTCCTCAAAATAACGTGCGATATCTTCCTGTTCATCCGTCACGACCATCGGATAGATAATCAGCGGCAGCGGGTTATTGGGCACTCCGTTGGCGGGCTGGAACGTCATATATTGCGGGTTGGAGGATGCACCGGCGGAAAACGTCCCGGCGGCAAAAGACATCATGGTGAGTAAGCTACCAGCATGGGGCAACATAACGGCCTCTCCTGTTGTCTGGTGGTAAAGCACAGTGGTTGTTTGTTAATTAATTGTGGCACCTGCTGGCAAAGATGCAATCACTGCCGCTGGGGTTTGATCACATAACACATTAATTTTACGCAACTTAAGTCAAATTCATCGTGGCGAGTGGGTACAGTCATAAGAGGCTACGCAAGAGGAGAAAACAGGAAATAACCGGTGGGTAGATTTCCCACCGGCTGAGCCAAAAATCAGCTCAAGGGGCCCTGACAGGTTTACCTGATACGATCGGCCGCGGGTTTAACGACGTTAACTCCGTGGTGACCGTAAAGATGATCCGCTCGCCAGGCGACCAGAAAGAAGCCAGCCGTCGGCCGGACTTCAGGAAGCCCCCGACCACACAGCCGGGGACAATGATCAATCCCAGTCGTTTTTTCTGATGAATCGCTTAAAAGAACGCCTTGATTTTTTCGCCAATGCGCTTATTCAGCTGGCAGACGCGGGCTTCTGTTAATCCCAGCACCAGCGAAATCTCTTTCAGACTCATGTCCTGCTGGTAGTAGAGGTTGAGGATGATTTTTTCGCGTTCGTCGAGCGTGTCGATGGCGCTGGTCAGCGTGCGCTGCGTTTCAATCTCCTCCTCCAGCCTGCGACCGGCGAACGCATTACCCTGGGTTTCACCAGAAAGCAGCAGGTCAAAACTCTCCATGGTTCCGGCGCTGTCGAGCAGCAGATATTCCTGATATTCCTCAGAAGTCATGCCGGTCTGCCGGCAAACTTCTTCCGGCGAAGGTTCACGCCCCAGGCTACGGGACATGGCGCGGATGGCGTCATTGATCTTGTGCGTTTTCTGCCGCAGGGCTCTGGGACGCCAGTCGTGCTGACGGAACTGATCCAGCACCGAACCACGAATGCGCTGTGCGGCATAGCCGGCGAACTGCTCGTCTGGCTGGCCATATCGGCGCAGCGCTTCCAGCAGCCCCATCAGGGCAATTTGCTCAATATCATCGCGGTCGATCATGCTGTTGGCCTGCGGAGCCAGCTGACGGACAATTCGCTTGACCAGCGGGAGCCACTGCTGCATGTAATGGCTCTCCTCCGCCGCCGTCAGGGCGGGAAGATCGTTAAACATTTCCTGATGTGACATCACTGAAAGACCATTTTTGAAAGGGTGAGATCGTCAAAGGGCATCGGCATGTTCATCTCGCCGAAGTTCGACTTGTAGCTGTCCATCATCAGTTGACGCAGCTCCGGCACGGTCAGGCTGCGCACGTCGCCATAGCTCATCGAACTGAAAATATCGACAGTGAAGCCTTTGATTTTTGGCAGCAGGTTTTCCGTCTGCTGGGAGTGCTGGTCATCCCGGGTGGTCAGCGCCAGATCCAGCAACAGGTAGTGCTCACGGGCGTGTTCATCACGGAAAGTCATCACCAGGTTTTTGACTTCAACAAATTGCAACTCACGCGGTTTCGGTTTGGCTGAGAGAAAGGCCAGAGGTGAAGTGTCCTCCCCTTTCTCGCGGTGATTTATATAGGTGGTGCCAATCACCACCAGCGCAGCGGTGGCAACAGCCCCCACCAGCACCAACAGTAAAACGAGCATAAAATTTTTTATTTTCATTGAGTAAACCATTGTCAGTATTGTGCCGTCGGTGCGCGGACCATGGGACGCACCCTCTTCAAGGTTGTGCGCAACCGGTGTCTCTGGCTGCGACTGGTGTCGCTGTTGTTGGCGGCTGTCACCGCTCCAGGTCGACACCTGAACGTTCACATAAACGTTGTTCTGCTCACTTCGCCCTGTGCTTCACGAGCGGCGACCAGGTGCGGTGCCGGCACCCGGGTTTCAGCGTCTGCGGTTGCAGGCGGTGGCACCATCATCAAGGCCATCAGCGCCCGTCCCTTCCCAGCCGTGCTGGATGGCGCGCAGGATCTCTTCCACCTCTTCAATCTGTTCAATGGCGAGGTGATGGCTGGCGTCATACAGCCGGTAAACGCAGCCGTCATACAGCTCGGCCAGGCGCAGGGCCAGTTCACCGCCGTTGTCGAAGTCCAGCGCGCCGATCAGCGCATTGAGGATATCGATACATTTATTGATACTGCCCGCCTGACGCTCATGGCGCCGGGCCTGGATATAGCCTTTGGCACGGCTCAGTTCATCCAGCAGGCCGGTGAACAGCATCACCACCAACTGATGAGGCGTGGAGGCTGCGGTGCGGATCGCCAGGTCGGCGTCCAGGGACTCAGCCAAATCGTGCCTGTTCCGTACATGGGTGTTCCCCTCATGTATGCAGTGGTGTTGCTCACTCATCGCAGCCTGCTGCTTGTCAACATGCCCATCGGCTGCTTCATCTGGCTGATGATGGTCTTCCTGTTGGCAAACTTTTTCACAGTGCGGTTGCAGGGGTCTTTGACGCTTGTTGATTTGCGCTTCCTCCGTGGTCAGTTGCTCGCCCTGACGGCCAGGCGTTTCCTCCCTTTCAGATAGCAAGGTGCATGCCAACTTTAAAAGTTGATATTATTCAATTAATTAGGTTTTAAATGCGGAAATTACACTTCCTCCCGGACGGAAGGGAATGGACGCCAAAAGGAAAAAAAACACCGCCCGGAGAGCGGTGTTGGCGGAGGATAATGGCCGGTTAGCCCGGCATGCCCGTTATCATCAGGTTCATGCTGCCAGCCTGCTTCAGCATCGCCTGGCTGGACGGAGTCAGCATTGGTGGTGCGGGCGGGACCTGGCTCTGTGCGTGATTTTCGGTTTCGGCCAAAACGGACTCAGCGTGTAAAACTGTTGCGTTAAGCAATAAGCCCTTTTTAGGGTGAATCATTCACTGTTATGGAGGGGGGATGAATGTAAAATTTGAACTCTCTGAATCCTCTGTGCCGCCAGCACAGCCCATGCCCCTGCAGCGGTTCTCTCTGATAATGAAACCCGTGAAAAAGCTGGCTTTACTGTCGGGCTCCCAGCCGATCTTCGCAACAGAGCTCCACACGCCTTTCCATATAAAAATAATTTCACAATATGCCATTCACACAGTTTTATGCGGGTACGGCGGACAGCAACCAATGATAAGGCATCATGAGGTTAGTCTTAAAACCCCATCATTTATGCATGAATTCAATAAGAACAAAAAACCACTAAAAAGTCATAATAAGAGATATAAATCTTTATATAATCGCTAAAACCCGTAAATAACATCATGTCCAGCCAAAGGTGGTTTTTTTAACCTCAGCACAGGTACGTCATCCTGACTCAAAAAGATAACCAATGTTAACTTTTTGTTGACGATATTTTTACTGAGTGATAAAAAATTCCGCGAGTTATTTATAAGATTTTATAAACAAATGGCTGAGATTTTTGCTGCGGAGAGTGTATGTCTTTTGCTTACTATGAAGATTCTGTTGAGCGCGTTGATTTAGAAAAAATCGCCCGAATAATTACCGACGGCCATAGTGAAGGTCGGGTTTTATATATTATACGCAATGCCGTGGAGCAAACTCTTTGCGAGAAAATCAGACAAAATTTCTACGCCATCATGCAGACCAAAGGCAATCACCGGCCGGACGACGAATTTGTCAAAATCGAACAAATCGGCTCCTCGCAATTTCATAAAACCGGTCAGGAATATATGCGGGCCACGCAAAGCTCTGGTGAAGATGTCCTGAGCCTGTATGACGGCCTTTCCGATCTGCAGGTGCGTAATCTTTATCTGGATTGCGAGCTTGAAGCGCTGTTCCGGCAAAGGGGTATTCTTTACCGCCCTTCCTGTTTTAAAAGCCACTCCGCTAATTTCGCCACGACCCGCAGATGGCTCGATAACGGCGATATGTCGCTCTGGCCACACGACGATAGCGCGCAGCTGAAATTCGCGGCTAAAGATAATTATGAGATTGCTCAGGCGGAGAATGTTATCTCCTCCAATCTGTGCGTATGCGATGCGCAAAACGGCGGCGAATTAAAAGTCTGGGACTGCCGTCCTGACGACCATATTCGCCGCGAGTTTGACGTGCTGGATACCGGCTACCCTTACCCGTTGGAATTTGCAGAGCGCTTTGCCAGCTACAGCGTCCGTCTGGCTCCGGGCGATCTTTATTTCCTCAATGCCTCTTATCTGCACGGCGTCACCAGCTCAGTAGAAAATGAGCGCATCAGCTCCGGCCGGTTTATCGGCTTTATCGATAATAAAGTCGTTTACTGGACCTGAGGAAGGAACCCTGCCCATGATTAACGATATTGCTGAGCATCTAAAACAGTGCGGGTACAGTAAATATAACCTGCATGAGAGTGAAAATTTCCAGTACAGCACGGAAGACATGACGCAGCTTAAAGCGCAGTTTCCCGATATGCCGCTGGATGCCTATTCCGCCGGTAATCGCCTGAGAAATTATATTCAGGTCAGCTGCCAGCAGGACAAAATCCGCTTCGGCAGGTTTGAACCTTACCAGCAAACCAAACGCTATAACCCGATTACCGGGGGCGTCGTACGCGATTATCAAAGCATCAGCGAGGTGGTGTTGAACAGCCAGCTGTTTACCACGATCGTGGCGCATGACATCGCGGTCGTCAGGCAGCTGGACGATATGCCACAGATGGAAGAGCTGATGATTGGGGTACATCTGTTCCGCTACAGCGCCGGTCACCAGCCTGCCTTCAGCTCACCCTCATGGCTGCATAAAGATGATGAAGACGTGGTGTTTTTACATCTGGTCGACGTCTCTCCCGATTTGATCGGCGGCGAAAGCATTATTGCCCGTCAGCCAAAGAACATTGACCGCGTGCTCAGGCTGCAAAAGCCGTTCGATACGCTGGTGGTTAACCACAACTGCTATCACGCCGTCACGCCGATGAGTATTCCGGACCACTATCCGCAGGATGCGCTGCGACATCGCGACATCATTCTGGTGACGTTCCAGAAACGACCTGAGGCTGCCTGACCCATGACCGATCTTATTATTATTACCGGCAGCAACGGCGGTATTGGCAGAGAACTGGTCGACTACTACCTGGGCTGTCAGAAGCGGGTTATCGGGATCGATACTGATAACCGGCTGGAACACCCGGACTATCGCTTTATCGCTGTTGATTTAAACGATCCGGCGGCACTGCAGAGCATGGATTTTAATGCATTCGATCCCGGCGACTACTCCGTGCTGATTAATGCGGCCGGCATCCGGGAAATTACCCCGTTGCTGGAACTGAGTCTCGAAACGTGGCTGGAGGTGATGCAGGTCAATCTGACGGCGCCGTTCGTGTTATCACAAAAATTCTGCCGCACGCTGCTTGCCAGCGGTAAGCAGGGCAGCATCGTGAATATTGCCTCGGTGAGCGGCATGCTCGGCGAACCGGCCAGAACGGCCTATGTCTCTTCCAAGCATGGACTGCTCGGTCTGACCAAGCAGTTTGCCGTGGAATTTGGCCGCAGCGGTATTCGCTGTAACGCCATCTCGCCGGCCATTACCCGCACGCCGATGACGGAACACTACTTCAGCGACGAAGCGACCCTGCAGAAAATCAACAGCGGACTCTACAGCACCCGAACCGGTCAGCCTGCGGATATCGCCTCGGTCGTCAGGCTGCTGGCCGCGCAGGACTCGGTATTTATCAACGGCGCTAACTTTGTTGTCGATGGCGGATGGACCTGCGGAAAAGACTTATAGCCTGATTAAAAATGATGTCTGGAGAGAGTGAATGATTGAAACCGTATGGATTTCCTGGGAAGAGCAGCGGCGTCTGCAAAAGATGGCAGCAGAGTTCGCTGATTTTACCGATGAGTCGCTGTTTAATGCGATACCGGCGCTGAAGCAGGCGCTGAAAAACAGCCTGAGCGCCGAAACTTTTCAGCAGCTTAGCCAGTTTATGCCCGGCAACGGTAACATTCTGCGCGTCAACGGACTGCCGTTTGATTATGACGTTCCGCCCACGCCGTACGACGGGTATGTCGATAACAGCGCACTGCCGTTGGCCAGCGTAGTGCAGTTTGCAATTTTTGCCGCCTGCGATATTTTCCCCATCTCCTATCTGCGGGAAAATCGCGGGCTGCTGTTCCGACACGTCGTTCCGACAAAAAAACGCGCCAAACGCGTCAGCTCGCACGGCAGCGCGCTGACGCTGGATATGCACGTGTCGAATCCGATTCTGCCGATTATTCCCGAAGAGACCCAGGGGGTCTCCGGTTCACCGGAGGTGCTGGCATTTTACGGCGTACGTCCCGATCCGGATGTCTTTACCGAAGTGGTCGAGCTGGATGAGGTACTGCAACAGCTGGATCAGAGCACTATTGATAAGCTGTGTGAGCCAGACTTTTATTTCCGTATGCCCTCTTCCTTTAACGGCGACGAATTAAAAGGCCCGTTTGCCATATTAGCGATCAAAGATGGCGTTTATTATAACCGCACCGATATGGACACCGTTATTCCGGTCAATTATCCCTCGCTGGTCGCACTGAATAGCTTTATGGAAGCGACTAAAACCGTGCAGCACTATCATCGTCTGCAATTACCGCCGGGCGATATGCTGTTATTTAAAAACCAGCGCACGCTGCACTCGCGACAGAAGTTCGTCGCCCGCTATAACGGTCTGGATCGCTGGATGGTGCGACTGTACGGCAGTACTAATATGGCGCGTCACCACGCGGCCGAACCGGAAAAAATTTATCTGGGAGTGACCTGGTAAAGATGAAAACCGTAATTATCAGCGACAGTGAAAATAATCTGCGAACCATTCCAGCTGAATATCTGGACAACGCCTGCGGCATAATGGGCTTTTTTTCCTCTGGCGAAAACTGCCCGTTTCTACGCGAAGACTATCCGGATCTGCACGCGGCGGTAGCCGACAGCGACAGGTTAGTCATCGCGGTCAGCGAGGACCAATGGGATCGGCTGGTTCTGGGCCTTGAGGGCATGCTGACCAGAATTAAGGAAGAGACGCTGATCGTCAGCTTCACGCCGCTCAGCGCAGAGAAGGCAAAAGTGTATCGGCAGTTTCTGACCTCGAAGAACCTTATTTTCACACAAAAATAAATTGACGCTTATTCAACTAAAAATCTTCCTGGCGCCACTCAGATGCCTGAAAATTAAAAACTTTCTTATCAGCGTGGCGCTTTCTTTTCGGTTGAAATGTGCATCGGTCTGAGTTATAACTAAAAATTAACACGACAGTAACTATCATAAGAAACCAGAGAAATGCTTTCCAGAAAATCAGCCGGTATCAAATCATCAGCAGTACGCGAACTGCTCAAATTCGCTAAAGATGCAGAGTTTATTTCTCTCGCGGGCGGCATTCCGGCTACGGATCTGATCGATATTGAAGGTATCGATGCCAGCATTCAGAAAATTACCTCCGGCGAGCATCGCCACGTATTTCAGTACAGCGTGACTGAAGGCGAAGAAAATCTCAGAAACGAAATTGCTAACTGGAATAAATCATTTCAGTTCGAAACCAGTGCCGATAATATTATTATTACCAACGGCTCACAGCAGGCTATCGATCTGCTGAATCGCGTATTCCTGGAAAAAGGCGATACCGTTCTGGTCGAACGGCCGACCTATCTGGCCGCGCTGCAGCTTTTTGGCTATACCGATGCGACCGTCGCCGAAATGTCCTATCAGGACGGTAAAATTGACCTGGCCGCGCTGGAGCAGACGCTGGCCGCCGGCGGCATTAAAATGCTTTACCTGACGCCGTGCTTTGCGAACCCTACCGGCACCAGCATCAGTGAAGCCGATCGCACCACGATCGTTAAGCTGACCCACCAGTATCAGGTGGTCGTGATCGAAGACGATCCCTACGGCCACCTGCGCTTCAGCGGCGAATCGATCAAGCCGCTGTATACCATCGCCCAGGAGCTGTACGGCAGCGATCATCACGTGTGCTATATGTCCAGCTTCTCGAAAATCTTTTCGCCCGGTCTGCGCCTGGGCTGGATCGCTATTCCGCAGCCGTTCCTGATGGCGGTAGTGGTTGCCAAGCAGGCGCTCGATCTGCATACCTCAACGCTCAACCAGCACATTGCTGCGCACTATATTCAGTCAGGCCGCCTGAATACCCGTCTGGCACTGCTCAAGGCGACCTATAAAGAGCGACGCGATCTGCTGATCGCCGCGCTGGATGAACATCTTGGCGATGCTATTACCTATAACCGCCCGGAGGGCGGCATGTTCCTGTGGTGTCATCTGGCCGACGACGTCAACGCGGCCGAGCTGCTGAACTATTGCGTTGAAGAAAAAGTGGTTTTCGTGCCGGGAGAGGTATTTTTCGCGCAGGATCCTGAGCGAAATTCTCTGCGGCTCTCCTACTCTATGCTGTCAGCCAGTAATGCCGGTAAGGCCGCTCAGCGGATTGCCCGCGCGCTGGCCCGCTATCGGCAGGATCTGCTGAGTAAATAAACCCACAAAGCCTGTGAGAATAAGCACGATGCAGAACGAAGATTACGTACTACTGATTGGCGCAGAAGTTCCCTTCCGCGAACGTGCTTATGCCGGCGCGCTGCGCGCCGCTAAAGGTCGTGATGTATTTACCGTCAGCAATAATATCCTGTCGCCGACGCTGAAATATTTTGATGGCTATCTGTGCGCTAAAATTTCCGATCACGAGCAGGTGCTGCAGGCGGTACAGGCCTATGAGCACACCTCCGGACGCAGGCCGCTGGCGGTGATCCCGACCAACGATTTCACCGTGGTCAGCGCTGCGCACGTGGCTCGCCACTACGGCCTGGCGCATAACGCGCCTGAGGTAGTACAGCGCTGCCGCGATAAATACGCCATGCGCGAGTGCATGCAGCAGGCCGGACTGCCGGTACCGCGCTATTTTCCGGTGGCGACGCCAGAACAGCTGGCTGCCGCCGCGCGCCAGCTCAGCTGGCCGGCAATTATCAAGCCGCGCCAGATGGCCGGCAGCCTGGGCGTGCTCAAGGTCAACAGCGAGCGCGAGCTGGCCGCAGCGTTTGAGAAAAGCATGGCGGATGTGCACAGTATTCGCGGCGAATCACACGCTGATGAAACGCTGTTCATCGTCGAAGAGTTTATCGACTATGAATACGAAGTCAGCGTTGAGGTACTGAATACGCCCGCGTTCAGCAAGGTGGTGGCAATAACCGATAAATATCTGGGGCAGCCTCCTTATTTTGTTGAGCTGGGCCACGTGGTGCCTTCACGTTTTTCGCAAAACCAGACGCTGCTGACGCTGGCTGAGCAAACCTGTCGCTGCCTGGGCATTCGCTATGGCATCGCGCACTTTGAGGCGAAGGTCAGCGCGCAGGGCGACGTGAAAATCATTGAGGTGGCGGCCCGCACCGGCGGCGACTGCATCATGAGTCTGGTTGAGCAGGTTTACGGCTATAACCCGTATCAGTTGCACGTTGCCAGCTATCTGGATCCGCAGATGAGCTTTACCTCGCGGCTGGAGCACCCGGCAGGACTGGCGGCCATCGGCTTTATGAAAGCACGCAACGGCGTCATTGCAGAAGTGAACCCGCCGCAGACGTTTCCGCCGGAGGTGGTATTTTTCAACGTCATGGCGACGAAAGGTCAGCGCGTGTATCCGCTGGAATCGTGGAAAAACCGCGAAGGCATTATCCAGTTCTACTGGCCGCAACGGCAGCAAGGCGAGGCGCATTTTACCCGCCATCTGGAGCTGGCTCAGCAGCTGGCCGAAGCGACTTTTGTTATGGAAAATGCCAGCTAGACTATGTCCCAGTCATCCACCTTTAGCTTTCGCCGGTTCATGATCAGCAGGGGAACCGGCGCGCTGTGCGATCAGTTCCTGATGTTTGCCGTTCCCCTGACGATTCTGAAATTCACCGGTTCTACCAGTCTCTCCGCGCTCTCTTTCGTGATTGAATGGATCCCGCGGGTGATTTTTTTTCCTGTTGCTGGCTCCCTGCTGGATGGGCGGGATCTCAGGCGAACCTTTCTGGCGCTGGATGCGTTACGCATCGTGCTACTGCTGGCCACGCTGCTGACCCTCAGTCTGTTCGGGCCATTTTACTCGCTGACCGCGCTGATGGCGGTCATGTCTGTCTGCTACGTCATCAACTTCGTTTCGATTGAGTCGGTGATCCCGAATAACATTGCCCCAGAAAAATATGCGCATGCGCACTCATGGGTGCAGACCGTCGAGCAGCTGTCGCAGGTGATCGGCCCCGGCATCGCGATCCTGATTTTCTCTGCCGCCAGCATCAGGGGTATTCTGCTGGCCTGCGCCTGTCTGTTTCTGCTGTCACTGTTCAATATGCTCGGCATCCGCATTCACTCGGCGCAGGCTACGGCTAAAAAGCGCGGATTCAGCGTACTGAAAGATAATCTGTCGGCCATTGAGTATCTGGTGCAGGACCGGAAAATACTGTTTCTCAGCGCCATGACCTGGGTGGTGAATATTGTGTATGGCGTAATCCTGTCGATCACGCCAGCCGTGGTGATCAAGCTGTTTCACGAAAGTGAAAACGCATACGGTATCATGCAGACTACCGCGGCGCTGTTTTCGGTGCTGCTGTTTTACCTGGTGCCAAAAGTCTCTGCGCGACTGGGGATCGGGCTGGTCGGTAAGGTCTCGTTCTTCGTTATTCTGGCGGGTGGATTACTGTTGGGAGTCAGCGGCGGCTTTTATCTTTACCTGCTGTTCTATGCTCTGGTAATTGGCTTTGACGGAGCGTTCAGCGTTTATATTCGCACTATGCGCAGCTCGCTGATCCCCAAAAATATTCTGACCCGGGTTATCGGCATGGTCGGCATGCTCAACCTGCTGTCAATTCCGATTGGCGGCGCGGTAGTCAGCGCCCTGTCCGGCAGCATTGGACTACCGACCATTATCCTGCTCTGTTCCGGTACTTCGCTGCTGTTTGCCCTGCTGCTGCTACTGGCAGGCCGCTACCGGCTGGGCTGGCCCGGCWATSAGCACCATCAGTACCTTGCCACGGTAGTCGCGCAGCTCGGACA